>JBBDXC010000014.1:259147-321539 GCA_040902555.1 Dehalococcoidia bacterium | reverse complement strand
CGGCGACGCCTGGTTACCCGTCGTCGCCCCATTGCCCAGCTGGCCGCTGCCGTCGAGGCCCCAGGACATGACCGTGCCATCGCTGAGCAGGGCCAGCGAGTGAATAGCACCACTGGCGATCGCCGCGACCCCGCTAAGGTCTTCTACTGCCACCGGCGACGCCTGGTTACCCGTCGTCGCCCCATTGCCCAGCTGGCCGCTGCCGTCGCTGCCCCAGGACATGACCGTGCCATCGCTGAGCAGGGCCAGCGAGTGAAACCCACCGGCGACAACCGCCAGGACCCCGCTGAGGTCTTCAACATCCACCGGCGATGCCTGGTCGCCCGTCGTCGCCCCGTTGCCCAGCTGGCCGCTGGAGTCGCCGCCCCAGGACATGACCGTGCCGCCGCTGAGCAGGGCCAGGGAGTGCGCTTCGCCGCCAGCGATCGCCGCCACCCCACTCAGGCCGCTGACCGCCACCGGCGCCGGCTGGTTCGTGTTCGCGCCGCCGTCGCCCAGCCGGCCGTTAAAGTCACTACCCCAGGACCTGACTGTACCGTTGCTGCGCAGGGCGAGTGAATGCTGGCGACCCGCGGCTATCGCCTTGACCCCGCTGAGGCCGCTGACCGCCACCGGCGAGGTCTGGTCCGCGTTCGCGCCGCCGTCGCCCAGTTGGCCGGAGACGTCGAAACCCCAGGCCCGCACCGTGCCGTTGCTGAGCAGGGCCAGCGCGTGATTGCCACCGGCGGCAACCGCCTTGACCGCGCTGAGGCCGCTGACCGCCCCCGGCGAGGGCTGGTCGCCCGTCGTCGCCCCGTTGCCCAGCTGACCTAAGTCGTCGTCGCCCCAGGACATGACCGTGCCGTCGCTGAGCAGGGCAAGGGAGAAATCGTCGCCGCCTGCCAGCTGGACGACGTTGGTCAACCCGCCGACCGCCACCGGCGAGTCCTCGTCGGCAAGTGGAACGCCGTTGCCCAGCTGCCCCCCAGAGTCTTCGCCCCAGGAGCGGGCGACGCCGGCCGGCGCCAGCGCCCCCACGGCCGTTTCGGCTCGCGGTGCCGGCGCCTGTTCCGCTGCCCCGGCGAGCTGCAGGCCGGCCGTCGCGGCCAGCAGGATCAAGGCGCCGGCAATGGGACGTAGCGGCATCTCAGACCTCCCAAAGGTGGCGCGAGTCTAGCAGTTCGGGCCTGCTAGGGCACGCTGCAGGTCGCCTCGCAGGTCCATCCGCTGTATTGCCCGGGCCGCCGCTGCAGCTATCGGCGCCGCTGCCGCCGACGCCGCGTCCGCCCTCGCGCGCGTGGAGATTTTGCCGATTCTTATAGAGTGCGAGGGAAACCGTCCCGGCGCGCTCTATCGTTACCAAAGGGTTACAAGTTGTTGACCAGTTATCAACGCTGTCGCTATCCTCGCTGCATCACCTTCCCTGGCCCCGGAAGGACATACGCACCTGCTGACCTCCCTGTCCCACGCGATGAGTAGCTTTCGCCCCCTGAAGCGGACGACGCTGCTCGTTGCTGCCGCGTTTCTCGGCGCCATCCTGCTCGCGCCTTCTCTCTTCAACAGCGACCACGCCCAGGCGGCGCCGACGCTGCCTGCCGGCTTCCAGGAGACCGTTGTCTTCGACGGCTTGACGGCTCCGACGGCGGTCGAATTTGAGCCCTGCAGCGTCGGTGGATGCCTGAGCTGGCAGACTCACGTCTTCGTCGCCGAGAAGAGCGGGGTGATCAAGGTCTTCAGCAGTCTGACCGACTTTACGGCGGTCACCTTCGCCGACCTGAGCGCGGAGGTCCACAACTACTCAGACCGCGGGCTGCTGGGGCTGGCCATCGACCCGCTGTTCCAGGAGGGACAACCCTACATCTACGCCCTCTACGCCTACGACGGAATAATTGGCGGTCCCGTCGTGCCACCCGCCCAGCGCGACCAATGCTTCGTGGCCGACCGGCGCCAGCCAAACCAGACAGCAGACGGCTGCCACGTAGCCGCCCGGCTGACGCGTCTGACGGTGACAGGCAAGCCCAATGGCTACATCATGGTGCCCGGCTCGGAAAAGGTCTTGATCGAGGACTGGTGCAACCAGTACTCCAGTCACACCATCGGCACGGTCGAGTTCGGGCCGGATGGGGCGCTCTACGTCGGCGGTGGCGAGGGCGCCAGCTTCGACTTTTCAGACTATGGACAGGAGGGCAACGGCTGTGGCGACCCTCCCGGTGGCGGCGCCTCTACCCTGCTTTCGCCGCCCAATGCCGAGGGCGGCGCTCTGCGCAGCCAGGACAAGCGCACGACCGGCGACCCGCTGGGCCTCGATGGCACGATCATCCGCCTGCCGCGGGCGACGTTAAACGATCTCGCCGAAACCCCCGCCATCGAGCAGGGACCGGACGTGGCCGACAAGATCATCGCCTACGGCCTGCGCAATCCCTTCCGCTTCAACTTCCGCGGCCCGGACGAGCTCTGGGTCGGCGATGTCGGCTGGACGCGCTGGGAAGAGATCAACCGCATCCCCAACATCGGCGACGCCACGGTCGAGAACTTCGGCTGGCCCTGTTACGAGGGCACCAACCCCCACCCGGGTTATGACAGCGCCAACCTGACCATCTGCGAAAATCTCTATGCCCAGCCGGCGGCAGACAACGGCCCCGTATTCGAGTACAGCCATTGCGTCGACCCGGCCGTGTCGCCCATCCCAAGCTGTGAAGCCAATAGCAGTTGGCCGGTCAGCTCCTCGGTTTCGGGCATCGCCTTCTACGCCGGCGGCGACTACCCGGCCAGCTACAACGGCGACCTTTTCTTCGCCGACTACGCGCGGAACACGATCTACACCATGTCGCTCAATGGCGCCCAGCCCGACCCGGCGACGCGGCAGGTCTTTCACGAGGAGGTGAACGGTTCGTTCCCCGTGGAGCTAGAGATCGGTCCCGAGGGAGACCTCTTCTTCGTCGACATCGGCACCGGCGAGATCAAGCGCATCGAATACTTCGCCGCCAACGAGCGGCCAACCGCGCTGATCGACGCCACGCCGACAAGCGGCCCGGCGCCGCTGGACGTCAGCTTCGACGGCACCGGGTCCACCGACCCGGACGCGGGCGACACGCTGACCTATGACTGGGACCTCAACGGCGACAACACCTACGGCGACTCCAACCTCGCCGAGCCGGACTTTACCTACAACGACCCCGGCAACTACACGGTGAGGCTCCGGGTAACCGACCAGGACAACCTCTCCGACGTGGATACACAGCTGATTTCGGTCAGCAACACGCCGCCCACCGCCAACGTGACGCAGATCACCGTCAACGGCACGCCCATAAGCTGCAGCAACGAGCCCGACGGCTCGCTGGCCTGTGCCGCTTCATGGAAGGTCGGCGACCAGATCGGCTACACGGGGACGGCCACGGACGAGCAGGACGGTACCCTGCCGGCTTCGGCCTTCGCCTGGACCGTCCTCTGGCGGCACTGCCCCGGTGGAAACTGCCACGGGCATCCGCCGGTTCACACCAACAACGGCGCCAGGACAGGCCAATTCACGGGGCTTGGCCATGAATACCCGGCGCACCTCGAGCTCCAACTGACGGTGACGGACTCCAGCAGCTTGACGGCGACCAAGATCGTGTCTCTGTTCCCGAAGACTGCGGCCGTGACGCTGCAGACCAGCCCCGCCGGTCTCAACGTTTCGCTCGGGCCCGATGGCGGCGCGGCCCCTCTGACGGGGACCGTGATCCTGGGCGCTTCCACTTCGGTGGCGGCCCTCTCGCCCCAGGGCAACTACGTCTTCTCGCACTGGTCGGACGGCGGCGCAGCGGCGCACAATATCACGGTGTCGACGCCGACGCTGACCCTGACGGCCTTTTTCAACGATATTCGCGGCGTGACTTTTAACCCGGTCGCCGACACCTATGTCAGCGAAAAAGAGAAACCCAATGCCCACGGCGAGGAGTTCATATTCGCAGTCGATGGCGACCCCCAGGGCGAAGACGGCGACGGCGACTGGCTGCGCTACTCATACCTGCGCTTCAACGTCCAGGGCTTGAGCGGCGGGGCCACCAAGGCAACCCTGCGCATTTACACCAACACCAGCGCGCCAACCGGCGTCCGCGTGCACGCCATGAGTAACAACACCTGGGCAGAATCGATCAACTGGAACACGCGGCCGGCGTTCACCGCCGCGCCGGCAGTGACCTCGGGCGGCGCCCCGGTCGGATGGATCGAGCTCAACGTGACGAGCCTCGTGCAGGGCAACGGCCTCGTCAGCTTCGCCCTAACGACGACCGGCACAACCTGGACGGCCTTCACCAGCAGCGAGGGCGGGGGCACCCAGCCGCAGCTCATCGTCGAAGGTGGCGCTCCGGTGACCGCCAAGTGCGCGGGCCAGACGGCGACGATCGTCGGCACTGCCGGCGCCAACACAATCAACGGCACGACCGGCGCCGACGTCATCGCCGGCCTCGGTGGCGACGACACGATCAACGGCAACGGCGGCAACGACATCATCTGCGGCGACGACGGCAACGACGTCCTCACGGGCGGCGCCGGCAACGACCGCCTCTTCGGCGGCGCCGGTAATGACACCCTCTGGGGCCGCGCCGGCAACGACGAGCTCAACGGTGGCGCGGGCACCGACACGGCGAGCTTCGCCGGCTGGCCGCCGGTTGATGTCGAGGTGGGCTCGGGCGTGGCGACTGGCCAGGGCAGCGACACCCTCTCTGGAATCGAGAACGTCATCGGCTCCGATGGCAACGACCAGCTGCGCGGCAGCGGCGGCCCCAACCGCCTCGATGGCGGGCCCGGCGATGACAACATCAGGGGTTCCGGCGGCGACGACTACTTGCTGGGCGGGACGGGCAACGACCCGTACCTGAGCGGCGGCGTCGGCACCGACACCTGCGACGGCGGCGCGGGCACGGATACCTTCAGCTCGACCTGCGAGACCAAGCTGGGGATGCCCTAGAAGACGCAGGCATCCGAGGTCTGGGACTGCCTACGGTTGTTTGGCTCAACCCGCGCTGAGATAACCTCTCCCCTGGCCCCTCTCCCGGCCGGGAGAGGGGGATGGCACGGACTGGTGCAAGACCGGCCGTTCCTATAATCGAGCCGATGTCCCGTCCCGCCCGGTTCTCCGTTCTTCTTCTCGTCGCTCTCTTTGCCGCGTCCTGCAGCAGCGCAGAGAACGAGCCATCCGAGCGCGGCCTGCAAATCGCACCCGCTACGGAGCCCGCGGACACAGCTACTGAGCCGCCGGTCGAGATTGCTGAGACACCTTCGCCCGAATCAGCAACTCATGAGGCGACCGCCACCCCGGCCGCGACACCGGCGCCTAGCGCCGAGCCGCCGCCCTCCGTACTGTTGACGGCCCCCGCGGGAGTCCCCGAGTTTGTCAGCGACGATGGGTTGGCGACAGAGATCGAGAGCTACCTGGGCGGCGACTCTGGCGTCTCTGTTGTGGTCAAGAACCTCGGCGATGGGCGCGGCGTCGCCCTGAACGCCGGGCAGGCGTACTACACCGCCAGTCTCTTCAAGATCTTTGTCATGTATGAGGTCTTCAACCAGCGCGCCCTGGGCAACCTCTCGTTCGACGAGGAGCTTGAGGTGACGCAAGAGTGGATCGACCTCTCGCTGGGCGATAGCGTCTACACGACGCCGGGGCAGGTCGTCAGCATCAGCGAGGCGCTGGAGGCGATGATCACGCTCTCGGACAACGTGACGGCCAACATTCTGGCCGACCGCGCCGGCTGGGACAACATACGCTCGTCGATGGCGGGCCTGGGTCTGAGCTCGACCGTTCTGGGCGGCGGCGAGCTGACGAGCACGGCCGCCGACGTCGCACACTTCCTGGAGGTCCTCTACGCCGGGGCCGGCGTTGATGCGGATGCCAGCAACGAGATGCTCAACCTGCTCTCGCGCCAGCAGATCCGCGACCGCATCCCGAAGTACCTCCCAGCCGGGACGCGCGTCGCCAACAAGACCGGGAGCTGGGACAACGTGACCCACGACGCCGGCATCGTCTATGGGCCCAGCGGCGCCTACCTGGTGGTGGTCATGACCGGGCGCGGCTCGGCCCATGAAACCATCGCCGAGGTATCACGGATCGTCTACGCCTACTTCAACCCCTAGAATCGGGCTGCACCGACCCTCCACAAGGGTCGGTGAGGGTTGAAACGGATTACGCTGCGATGCGACTGCCCCACCTTCTCATCGCCTCCGCCGCGCTAATCGGCTGCGCGGCCTGCTCGTCGGCCGACGACGACGGCGGCTTTCTCGTCGCCGCCCCCACCTCCACCCCTACGGCGGAGATCCCCGTGGCCACAGCCACCGCAACGGTCGCGCCCGCGCCCACGACTGAAGCCACACCAACGCCGGTCGAGACGCCGGCGCAGGCGCCCAGTCTGCAGGTCAACACGACCTGGATTGCTCCTGGCAGCGTCGTCGAAGTGACGATCAATGACGCCAATGCCGCCGGGACCGCGACCCTGTTGGAGCGGGATTTTCGTCTCTCCGCCGTCAACGGCCATACGTGGGGACTTGTTGGGGTCGGGCCGGACGCGGCGCTGGGCGGCGCAAATCTCCATGTCGAATTGGAGAGCGGACTGCTGTTTGACCAGTACGTCGAGGTGATCGACGCCGGCTACCCCATCGATTACATCACCCTGACCGAAACGAGCAGCGGATTGTTGACCCCCGACAACGCTGCTTACGAGAGAGAGCGGGTAGCCGAAGCGCGGGCGCACTTCGAGCCTGAGGCCTACTGGGAGGGTAGCTTCATCTATCCGCTCCACACCTACATCACCGCTGAGTACGGCGACGCTCGCAGCTACAACGGCGGGCCGGTCAGCAGCTGGCACCGCGGCGTCGACTTCGGGGCGCCCGAGGGCTATCCGATTCGCGCAGCCAACAGCGGCGTCGTCGTCCTGGCCGAAGAGCTGCCCCTATCGGGCAACTGTGTCTTCATTCATCACGGCTTTGGCATCTTCAGCCAGTACTCGCACCAATCGCGACTTCTGGTCGTAGAGGGTCAGCGGGTGGAGAAGGGTGACATCATCGGCGAGGTTGGTGCGACGGGGATCGTAACCGGCGCCCACCTGCACTGGTCGATGTATGTCGGGGACGTAGCTGTGAATCCGCACCAGTGGACATGGCAGACGATGAGGCTGCCCTAGTCAGGGTTTCTCGTAGACCGACACGTGCGAGCGACTGGTGTCCGTGAAGGGCTCCTGCTTCCAGCCGGCCCAGCGGTCTCGCAGCCTCATCCCCGCCAGCCGGGCCATGAGGTCGATCTCCGCTGGCCAGGCATAGCGCCCGTCTGACGCGAACGAGCGGACGCCTCGCCCGCCGAACTCGTAGTGCATACTGGTCAGCCGCTGACTGACAACGTCATAAACGTCGAATGACATCCCGTGAGAATCGGCGCGGAACGCCTTGATGTTGTTGCCCGGTGAGATCTGCTGCAGGTCTGGGACGAACAGCTCAATGAGGAAATACCCCCCGGCTTCGAGGTGGCCGGCAACGTTCTGGAAACAGGCCACCTGCTTTTCCTGCGTCCTCAGATTCCAGAGCCCGTTGAAGACGAGGTAGGCCAGCGAGAACGAGCCTTCGACTGAAGCGGTCGAGTAGTCGCCGATTGCTACGGGGATCTCGCTGCTACCCGGCTTCTCGCGCAGCTTCGCGACCATCGCCTGCGATGCGTCGATCCCGCTGACCGCCACTCCCCGTGCGGCCAGGGGGAGGGCGATGCGGCCGGTGCCGATGCCCAGCTCCAGCGCCCTTCCCGAGCCGGCCAGCTCGGCCAGCAGGTCAACCGTTGGAGTGACCACTGCGTCAGCGAACATGTCCGCCGAGCTCTGGTCGTAGAACTCCGCGACAGGATCGAAGCTTGTGCTCTCGTCGTCAGGCATCAAGTCAGTTTGGCGTTGCCCGCATTCTCAGGCAAGCCAGTGACAACAGCGCCAAGGGCGACGACCGCGGCAGTCTCAGCGCGCAGGGTGAACTGACCGAGGGTGACGATCAACGCGCCGGCCGCCCGCGCCATCTCGACCTCGGCGTCGGTGTAGCCGCCCTCCGGACCCGTAAAGATAGACACCGGCGCTCCCTCGCCTAGTGTGGCGACGTCGATCCGACGCGAGGGCTCGCCCTCCCACGCGAAGACCTTCAGGCCCGGCGCTTCTTCGAGGCCCCGCTGAAATGACACTGCTTCATGAACAGGTGGGATGACGCGGCGCTCGCTCTGCTCGGCCGCCTCGACGGCTATCCGGCGCCAGCGGGCGGCACGGCGGGAGCGCTCGTCGAGGATGGAGCGCTCGCAGACCACCGGGTGTATCGCCGTGGCGCCAAGCTCCACGGCCTTCTCAACCAGCCAGTCGAAGCGGTTGGCCTTGAATAGTGCTGGGAAGAGGTGCACTTCAGGCCCCTGCTCGTGGGCCTTGCCGCGTGAATACACGGCGATTGCGCCGCCCTCCAGCAGCCGTCCTTTGGCCTCCCGTCCGGCCCCGTCGAAGAGGCGCACAAGATCGCCGGGACGGAGGCGCAAGACCGTCCGCAGGCGTCTCGTGGTGTCGGGCTCCAGCGTCACTTCGTCCTTGCGCAGGTCCGAGGCTGTGTAGAAGCGGGGAACCCTCAACGCAGCGTGCCTTCTATCGAGCGCCACTCGCCGCGGCGCCGGGTTCTCAGCTTTTGGAACCCCGCCCCTTCGAGTACGGCTGATATCTCCTTGACCGAGTCTTCGAGGAAGCCGCTGGTCAGGACGTGCCCGCCGTTGCGCAGGGCGGCCGCGAAAAGCGGGGATAGGGCGATGACGGCGCGCGCGCTGATGTTGGCGACGACCAGGTCGAAGTCCTGAGCGGTCGGCCACCCGTTTGGCCAGCGCTCGCCGAGCGTTCCGTGCTCGAAATGAGTTAGCGCGCTGACGCCGTTCAGCTCGGCGTTGGCCACCGCGGCTGCCACTGTCGGCTCATCGACATCGATGCCGAAGACCTCGCCGGCACCGCAAAGCACGGCGCAGACCGAGAGGATCCCCGAGCCGGCGCCCACGTCGAGCACACGGTCACCCGGCTGCACCAGCCGCTCGATGGCCGCCAGGCAGAGGCGGGTGGTCGGATGCTGGCCGGTGCCGAAGGCCATGCCGGGGTCGAGGGTGATGACTTTCTCGCCCGGCTTCGCTCCGTACTTCTTCCAGGTCGGCACGACGACCAGCGTCGGCGAGATACGCTGGACGCCGAAGTAGCGCTTCCAGAGCCCCGCCCAGTCCTCCTCCGGCAGCAGGCGCAGGAAAAGGTCTTCGCTGGGCTGCGGCAGCCCGGTTAGCTCGCGAGCGACCTCGGCGCCACCCATGGCGTCCTCCTCGGACGAGAAGTAGGCCTTGACGAGCACGCTGGCCGCCGAGTCTACGTCATTGGGCTCGCCGGCCTCGGCTATGAAGCCGCCGGCGTGCTCGGTGGCAACCCCGGAGGCGAGCTCGTTGAGGGCGGCCACGACGCGCGCCTCGAGGTGCGGCGCCACGCGCACGTTGAGCTCTACCCAGTCCAGCGGGAACCCCTGGGCCGGCTCAGCTGCCGGCTACCGTGTCCTTGATTTTCTCGAAGAGGCCCCGGTCCTCGTGGACGGGGGTGCCGAAGGAGTCGGCGAGCTCGCGCAGGAGCTTCTTCTGGTCGTTGCTCAGGTTGGTCGGCACTTCGACGTTGAGGTGGACGAGCATGTCACCGCGGCCTCCGGCGCGTAGGCGCGGCGCGCCGCGGCCCTTCAGCCTGATGACGTCGCCGGTCTGTGTCCCGGGCTTGAGCTCCACCTCCTCCGCTTCTTGCATCGTCGGGACGGTGATGCGGGCGCCGAGGGCGGCCTGCGCCACGTTGACGTCGAAGACCTGGATGATGTTGTCTTCCTCGCGGCTGAAAAACTCGTGCTCGCGGACGCGGAGAGAGACATAGAGGTTGCCTGACGAGCCCCCGCGGTTACCCGCCTCGCCTTCGCCGGTGAGTCGCAGCTGCGAGCCATCGTCGACGCCGGCGGGGATCTTGACCATCAGGGTGCGCGTCCGGCGTTCGCGCCCACTGCCTTTGCAAACCCGGCAGGGGTCGCTGATCACGCGGCCCTCCCCGCGGCAGCGATCGCACGTGGCGATGTTGACGAACTGCCCGAAGACGCTCTGCTGGACGCGCCGGACCTGGCCGGAGCCGTTGCAGGTGTCGCAGCGCTGGGGCTCGGTGCCCGGCGCGGCGCCGATGCCGCGGCACTGCTGGCACATCTCGAGCCGCGTGATCTCGACCTCCTTCTCGCAGCCGAAGACGGCCTCTTCGAACTCGATTGCCATGGCGTACCGCAGGTCCGCCCCGCGCTGGGGGCCACGCTTCTGCTGGTTGAAGGTCCCGCCGAAGAAGGAATCGAAGATGTCGCCGAGGCCACCGAAGCCGCTGAAGGGGTCGTAGCCGCGGTCGCCGACCGTGCCGAAGCGGTCGTACATCTGGCGCTTCTCGGGGTCGGAGAGGATCTCGTAGGCCTCGTTGACCTCCTTAAAGCGCGCCTCGGCCTCGGGTTCGCCGTTGCGGTCGGGGTGGTACTCCATGGCGAGCCGGCGGAAGGCCTTCTTGATCTCGTCGGATGAGGCCGCGCGCTCGATGCCCAGGACTTCGTAGAGGTCTTTGCGTGTCTGTTGTTGCATTCGTACCAAAAGGACTCGCCCCAGGGCGAGCCCAAGCTGATTCTACAGATTCCCCCCGCCTTAGGCCCCGCCCGATCGAGCGGGTTTTTTGGGGCTGCACGGGCGCTGGGCCGGACTGGCGTCCGTCTCTAGCCGCGATACGCCAAAGTGAAGGTGGGGCCAGCGAGATGCGATTGGTACCGAACCCAGCCCGACCGGTCACCGCTGGCCGATTCGAATAGAAATCTCTATTGACGAGCGACACGTATTCCGCCTAGGTTATTCAGGTATCTTGTTACCCCCCCAAAGGCTTCGGCCGATGGGTAGGAGGCCCTCGTTAGCGCGGGGGCCTCCATCTTTTTGCTATGCAAGCGAACATCTATGTCGACGGGTTCAACCTCTACTACAGGGCACTTCGGCGAACCCACTTTAAGTGGCTGGACCTCGACGCCGTGTGCCGCCGAATGCTACCCGAACACACAGTTCACAGGATTCACTATTTCACCGCTCGGATTTCTGCCCGCCCCAACAATCCCCAAGAATCGCAGCGCCAAGACCTGTACCTAAGAGCGCTTGAGACTATCCCTCATCTCACGATCACGTACGGAAACTTCCTGACATCTAAGGCATGGGCGCCGCGAGCGGACGGCCAGGGCATGGTCCAGGTGCATAAGACGGAAGAGAAGGGATCGGACGTCAACCTTGCTTCCCTGCTTGTGCACGACGCCCACCGCCATGACTTCGAGATCGCTGCGGTTCTCTCCAATGATTCGGATTTGACCCTGCCGCTGGCGCTGGTTGGCTCGGAGCTTGGCTTGCCAGTTGTCCTCTTGAGCCCTGTCCGCTTTCCCCACAACTCGCTAGTTTCTGCTGCCAGTGAAGTCCGCAAAATACGGAGTGCGCAATTGAGGGCCTGTCAGTTTCCGGCTCGATTGGTAGACGCGCAAGGTTCCTTCCAAAAGCCACCCACCTGGTAACCGCCCCCGAGCGCGACCACGACCGGCGGTCTCATCCCACCGGGTGTTCCGAGTCGAACATTTGCGCCGCGGGCTCGCAGCCTAGAGGTTGAAGGGGACGAGATGTTGATAACGACGGAGAGCCTGACCAAACGCTATGCCAGCGCCGTTGCCCTCGACGCCCTCAGCGTCGAGATACCGCCGGGGGTGATTGGCTTACTGGGGCCCAACGGCGCCGGCAAGAGCACGCTCTTCAAGATTCTTCTCGGGCTGATCGAGCCGACGGCCGGGCGGGCCGTGGTGCTGGAGCGGGAGGTTATGGGGCACCACGAGCTGCGCACCCTCGTCGGCTACATGCCGGAGCATGACTGCTTCCCGGCGGAGGTGCCGGCGGCGACGATGATCACCCACCTGGCCCAGATCAGCGGCCTGCCCTACGCCGCGGCGCGCGAGCGCACCTCGGAGGTCATGCGTCACGTCGGTTTGCTCGAGGAGCGCTACCGCGAGCTGGGCACGTACTCCACCGGGATGAAGCAGCGCGCCAAGCTGGCGCAGGCCCTCGTCCACGACCCGCCACTGCTCCTCCTCGACGAACCGACCAACGGCCTCGACCCCGCCGGACGCAACGAGATGCTCGAGCTGATCCGGCGCACCGGCCACGAGCTTGGGATCTCTATCGTCCTCTCCTCTCACCTCTTGGACGATGTCGAGCGTGTCTGCGACTACATCATCCTGATCGACAAGGGGCGGCTCGTGCGCGCCGGCGCCATGAGCGAGTTCACCGAAGAGAGCCAGGTGCTGATCATCGAAACCGACGGCGGCGAGCCGGAGCTGGCGGCTGCCCTGGAGCTGCGCTCGGTTGGCGCTCAGATCGAGGGCTCAACGCTCCTTGTAGACCTGGCAAACGAGGGTGTCTACGACACGACCCTGGCCACGGTCGTGGAGCTTGGGCTTCCCCTGATCCGCCTCGAGAGGCGGCGGCGCTCTCTGGTCGACCTGTTTACGGCAGAGGAGCAAGAGGTTGGCTGACAACGCCGCGATCTATGACCTGGGCTACAGCCACTACCAGGGTGGCCGCCTAGCCTATTCCGCGAGTCTGTTCACCCTCTATGTCGAATCGGTGCGCATCGCCTTTGGACTGGGCCGGCGCTTCGTCTACAAGGTCGCGCCGTTGA
Organism: Dehalococcoidia bacterium; assembly: GCA_040902555.1. Taxonomy (GTDB): domain Bacteria; phylum Chloroflexota; class Dehalococcoidia; order WHTO01; family WHTO01; genus DASTBR01. Next base: position 308,805 of record JBBDXC010000014.1, on the reverse strand, counting down.
CCCTGCTGTTGATCGCGGTTGTGCCGGCGGCGATCGCCCTGGGTATCGCCTCGGTGATCGGCGACGAGATCGAGCCCTACCGCTATGACAACTACTACGGGATCGTGGCGCTCACCATCGCCCTCTTCTGCGCAGTCGTGGCCCCCGACCTCGTCGGGCGCGATGTGCGCAACCGCACGCTGGCCCTTTACGTGTCGCGGGGCATCAGCCGCCTCGACTACATCGCGATCAAGATCGCAGCGCTGATCTCGGCGACGCTGCTCTTCTCGTTGATCCCGCAGGCGATGCTCTTCCTGGGCAACGCCCTCGCCGCGCGCAACACATTCACGTACGTCACCGACAACATCGAGGCGATTCCGCGGATCATCGCTTCGGCGCTCGTTATTGGGCTCCTGCTGGGGTCGTTGGCGGTGGCTTTCGCAGCGCAGACGACGAACCGCGCCTACGCCACCGGCGGCTTCGTCGCCCTGGTCGTACTCTCGACAGCGATCACCAACATCCTCTTCGAGGCCGGGGATGGCGGCGACTGGGTCTATGTGCTTCTCGGAGGCGTGTTGGATGTCCTGGAGGGCTCCACCGAGTTCATATTTTCCTCCCCGATCGAGCCGGGGACCGACCGCGACCGTGCCGAATTCGAGCGGGGCTACTACCTGGTCTCGCTGCTGGCTGTTTCCGCCGCGGCGATCGCCCTGACCGTGAGGCGCTACCTGCGGATGCCGCTGTGACCAGCGAGGAGGCCGTCGCCGTCGCGCCGCCGATCGAGCTGACCAAAGTCAGCCGCTGGTACGGCGACGTGGTCGCCGTCAACGACGTCAGCCTGCGTGTCGGTGGCGGTATCACCGGCCTGCTCGGCCCCAACGGCGCCGGCAAGAGCACCATCCTCAACATGCTGGTTGGCCTGCTCGAGCCATCGGAGGGCGAGGTACGGCTCTTCGGCGAATCCGCACGGAGGAATGAGGCCATCTACAAGCGGCTGGGCTTCGTCAGCGAGCGCGAGGCCGTCTACGACTTCCTTTCCGCGCGCGACTTCGTGCGGGCGATGGCCAGGCTGCAGGCGCTTCCGGATCCAGACTCCGCGGCCGACGAAGCGATCGGGATCGTGGGCCTCCGCGAGGCTCAGCACCGCCGCCTTGGCGAGTTTTCGAAGGGGATGCGGCAGAGGGCAAAGATCGCGGCAGGCATCGTCCACAAGCCTGACCTTTTGATCCTCGATGAGCCGTTCACGGGCACCGACCCGCGTCAGCGCCTGCAGCTCATGCAGGTGCTGGAGAAGATGGCGGCCGGAGGCGTGGCAATCCTCTTCTCATCGCACATCCTCGAGGAGGTCGCGCAGGTCGCCAATTCGGTCCTGGTGCTGGTGGCGGGGCGGCTGGCGGCCTCGGGCAACTACCGCGAAATCCGCAAGCTGATGACCACACGGCCGCACACGATCCGCGTCAGCAGCAGCGATGATCGCCGCCTCGCTGCCCACCTCGTCCAAAACGCCACCGTTTCCGGCGTCGAGCTGGCGGCCGAGCGACTGCTGGTCAAGACGAACGACCTCAATAGCTGCGCGCGCTTGCTGCCGAGGGTCGCCCAGGCTGAGGGGCTCCGGCTCTACGAGGTCGTCCCGCTCGACCTCTCGCTGGAGAGCGTCTTCAGCTACCTGGTGGACCGCCGGTGATCGGCATCATCGCCGGGATCACCCTCCGTCAGCAGTTGAGCACGGGCAAGGTCATCCTGCTCGTCCTGCTGGCGCTGCTTCCCCTGCCGGTTGCCGTGGCCTTTGTGCTTGCGAATTCAGGGGACAACCCGGATGAGTTCGTCGCCGGGCTGCTGGACCGGGTAGTGATCCTCGGCGTGCTGCCGATCATCGCCTTGCTTATCGGGACGGGCGTCCTCGGCAACGACGTCCAGGACGGGACGCTCTCCTACATTCTTCTGAAGCCGCTGAAGCGAAGTGTGATTGTGCTCAGCAAGCTGCTGGTGGCGACCATCCTGACGGCCATTTTCGTCATCGCGTCGACCATCGGGACGGGCCTGATCATGTCCTCTGAGGACATAGCGCCGCGGATTGTCGTGGCCTTCGTCGTGGCCGGCGTGGCGGGGTCGCTGATCTACTGCGCGTGGTTCGTTTTCCTCAGCCTGCTGACCGGCCGCGCCTTCATCGCCGGGCTGCTCTACATCTTTCTCTGGGAGGGCGTGATCAGCGAGATCTTCCGCGGGGCCCGTTACCTCAGCGTGCGCCAGTACACGAGGGGAATTGCTGATTGGATAGCGGACCAGCCCGAAGATGTGTTTGACGCCCGGATGGGCGCCGTGACGGCGATCATCGCCGCCACGATCGTTACGGTGGCCGCGACCTGGCTGGCCACGCGCCAGCTGGAGAACTTCGAAGTCCGCGACCAAAGCGCGTAGGCAGAAGCCCCTAGCGGCGACCTTCCAGCAGGTCTAGCGTCGCCAGCTCTTCGGGGCTCAGACCCCAGGCCAGGATCGTCGCCAGCTCTTCCTCACGGCCGTTGGTCTTTTTGTAGCGTGCGCCACGGCGTCCGCGGACGCGTCGTTCGCAGTCGGCCCAGCTGTGGTGCCTCTCGAGAACCCCGTCGACAAGGCTCAGGTACGTTGTGCCCGATTTGGTGGGGGTGGCCCGCGGGCGAGAGGGCCTGACGCGCTCGCTGCTGAGCATCGCCACGCTCTGGGCGAACCAGAGGGCGATGGCGTCGGCGCGCTCGTTGCCGGCGATGCCAACGTGGGCGCGGACGTACTCCCAGCGGACTTCCTTGCGGTTGAGGGCATCCAGCTCTCGCCAGAGATCGGCGTTCTTGACTTCCTCTTTGGCGCCGGTGCGCCAGTCGTTGCGCTTCCACTTGTGGATCCACTCCGTGATCCCTTTGCGGACGTAGGTGCTGTCGGTATAAAGGACGACGGAGGGGCTGCCCGCGGTAGCGCGCAGGGCCTCGATGGCGGCGCGCAACTCCATCTGGTTGTTCGTCACCGGCGATTCACCGCCGCCCAGCTCCAGCACGCGGCCGTCGGGAAACTCGACGTGGACGCCCCAGCCACCCGGCCCAGGGTTGGCGATAGCGGAGCCGTCGGTATAGGCGACTGCGCTCCCCTCGTCGCTCATGAGTCGACCGACCACTCGAGGATGACGAACAGCAGCCCTCCAAGCGCCACCAGCACCGTGAGGCCCGTGGCCAGCAGGGGCAGACGGCCTCCGGGCGAGTAGGTGCCGCGAGTTATCCCGCCCAACGCGTGACGATAGTTCAGGTAGCCGAAGGCCACCATCAACCCACCAGCGATGACCGAGAGGACGGCTATGGCGAGGGCTACTGTGCGTTCGTCGCCCTCGGTCTCAGTCAGGACCGCCGCGGCCATCCCCGCGCCAATGATCACGACGGCCGTCCGCAGCCAGGCCAGGAAGGTGCGCTCATTGGCCAGGTGGGTGCGGATCAGGGCGTCCTTTGCCTGCTCCTGGGCTGCCGAGTCAGCCACCAGCAGGCGCCCTGCTCGCGGCCGGCTCTTGCGCCTCGGACTCGCGCCGGCGCACAAACGCCTGCCAGTCCTCATCGAGGCCCTTGAGACCATAGCGGTAGCCCCAGGCGTCGCCGACTGAGTTGGCCAGCAGTGCCGACACGAAGTATCCCCCGACGAGGATCAGGATGAAGGCTGCGATCCCCCAGTTCCCCGAGATCAGGAGCAGCCCGGCGCAGGCGCCGATGATGACGAGGAGCAGGCCGCCGTAGGCGAACGTGCGGACGATGCGCGCCTCGCGGCCGTGCTTGCGCTTGATCAGGCGCAGGACATCGATCGGCACTTTTTCGACGGTGCCGACTACGGCAAGGTCGCGGCCGCAATGGCTGCACGAATCGAGCTCACCGACAAGCGGGTTGTAGCAGTTGCCGCAGAAGCGCCCCGCGTTCGGTTCGCGGCCACGGTAAATCTCCACAGCCAGGTTCTCGAGCCGGGGAGAGAACAATGGGGCGGCTTCGGGGTCGCTCACTCGCTGATCTTATCGAGGCAGCAGGAGGAGGGTTGGCTCAGGCCTCGAGCTCGATCTTCTCGATGCGTGCTTCCTCGATCGGCTTGTCACGGGCGTCGGTGCGGCTGGCTTCGATCTTGTCGACGGCGTCCATGCCGCCGGTGACCTTGCCGAAGACGGTGTGCTTGCCGTCCAGCCAGGGCGCGGCCTGCGTGGTGACTATGAAGAACTGACTGTCGTTGGTGTTGGGGCCGGCGTTGGCCATGGCCAGGGCGCCGCGAACGATCTTGTTCTTGTTGAACTCGTCGGCAAAGCTGTAGCCGGGGCCACCGCTGCCGGTGCCGGTGGGGTCACCGCCCTGGACCATAAAGTCCTTAATCACGCGGTGGAAGATGACGCCGTCGTAGAAGCCCTTGGCGGCGAGTTTCTTGAAGTTGTCAACGGTCTTCGGGGCGTCCTGGTCGAACAGCTCGAGGGAGATGACCCCGTGGTTGGTGTGCATTTTGGCCGTGCTCATAGTGTCCTTTCGAAGTGGATGGGCTGGCCTGATTATAGGGTTCCGCCTCGGGGTCTGAAGCTGAAACGCGTGATCCACGCGGTGCAAATGACAGCCGAACCATCAGCGTCAACCCCTGTAGGGGCGGGTCCCGCACGACGTTAACAGCTCGAATATCCTCGGCAAACGGGACCCGCCCCTACAGGCCGCCTATCGCCAGCGCCGCGATCATCACAGCCTGACGGCCGCGCTCGCCCCCGAATATAAGGATTGCAATTGGACGACCTAATGCCTACTCGAGCGCCTTTTGGTCCACCGGCCGCGCCTCAGCCTCAATCACCTCTAGCTCGGCGGCTGAAACAGCGGCGATGTGGCCGTCCAGAGCCTCACGCGGGACCAGGCGGGCGAAGAGGAGCAGCCCGCCGCCAAGGATGATGACGTCGTCGATCTGCCCGAGCACCGGTATGAAGTCCGGGATGAAGTCGATAGGGAGCGCGAGATACAGGACAACGAGTACGAGAATGGCCCGCGCCACCAGCGGGATGTCTTGATCGCTGACCAGGCGCCCCGCCAACCTGAGGCGCTGCTGCCATGTCAGGTCCTTGATGCGACGAAGAACGGGGTGCACGCGGAAGCGCCGGTAGAGCATGTAGAGGAGGATGCCCAGGGCCGCGAGGGCCAGGGCGACGACCGCGATCCATTCGAGCAGGCTCAAATTAGCCTCAGCCCTCCCGCCCTATTCAAGCAGACTCAGGCCGAGAAGCCCGGTGTCGTCCGTCAGACTGCAATCCGTTGCAGCCCAGGGAATTCCCAGGCATCTGCATTGTGAGGCGCTTGGAGGCCACTCGAGATTCGGCGGCCAAGCGGCGCGATAAGGCCATCGTTAAATTCCGTGTGCTCCGCCAGCACCTGTTGCCCTTTTTCATATCGCGCCAGCGCTTCGGCGCGCAGTCCAAGACGATCGCAGACGACTGCGGAGGCGACTGTGGCATTGGCTCTCACATCAAACGGCGAACCCTCACCACCAAGGGCCTCCAGGAGCTCCAGCGCCTCATGCAGGCGACCAACCGCCCAGAGGCAACGGGCGCGTGACCATTGCAGCCGCCGCGGATCAAGTACCATGCCGGTCTCCCGGAGCCTATCGAAGGCTGCGAGGGCGCCATCGTATTGGCCTGCGGTAAACAATCGGCTCGCACCACGCGCTTCCTCGAGGACTGAGCGCTCGACCTCGAATCCGCCGTTGAGGAACCCCGGATCGGCTGGCAATGGACTGGGCTGGTCTCCAGCGAGGGAGAAACCAACCATCTCACCAAATGGCGCCAAGGGCTGTTTGCTAGTCGAGTGCCAGAGAATACGAGACGCCGGCTGGATGACCGCTGAGTTGAGGACCGCGGGGTTGCCAACGGAGGAGTCGGCCGCGTAGGCCGTGTTGGACCTGTCGCGCATTATCTCCGAGGCCGTGGTGGGCGAGATGCGGCCCACTCTCTCAGCGACCGCGTGGTCGATGGCCGCGCCGCGCATGGAGGAGTCCAGCGACCGTCCGCGATCGTGGGGAATCATCTCAGCTGTACGAGCGTGATTTGCCTGGCCAAACCAATCCCCATCCGGACGATAGACGGCCATGCGCTTCGGGGTTGTCTCGATCAGCGCGATGTCGCCGGCGGCATCGGAGATGCCAAAGAAGCCGGACATCCCGCCATGCCGCGCGGCTTTGAATAACGCGATCACATCCGCCGTCGACCTGGCTGTCTGCACGGCCCTCCGCCAGGGCCATTGCACCAGGCCCAGGCCGAGAACGCTATCAGCGTTGAAGAAGTTCATGCAGATAGAGACGCCGGCAGCGTTGAGGGTGATCGCTGTGGCCGGGAGCAAAGGCCAGCCAGCGGTGATGTACTCAAGGCCTCCGCCCGCCGGGTGGTAGACAGTCACAACGGGCCGGCGGACCCCATCGGCGTCGGCCCAGTCGCTGTTCTTGCCAACGATCGGCTGGCCGTCGGCGGTAGCCTTGCCTCGGGCAAAGAACATCGTCGAACCGCTCCCCAGGAAACCAAAGGCCGACCGCCACCCGGCGGTGCCGGAGACGCCGAGGCCATCCGCGATACCGGCGATTTCCTCGTAGAGCGCGCTGCCTTCGAACCGGCGATATGGGCCCATCCAAAAGGCCGGCAGCAAGAGATCGGCGGCCTTGGCCAACGGTCCATAACTTTTGATCAGCCGCCCCCACGCCTCCCGGTTGAGCGCGGCGACGGCGAATGCCGTCTCGCCCAGCAGGTCGACCTGCTGACGCCCCATCTCGCGGTAAGAACCAGTGAGATGGAGCACGATTAGATCCCCGACATCGTCCCGGCACGGGTAGGTCGGGATCATGGTGGGATGAGAATGAATTGTTCTTGGTGTACGGTCTACGTGCTTTCGCCGCGCTCCAGATCGAGCAGTTCCTTGAGCTGGCGGAAGAAGACGAGCTTGTCCGCCCTTTGATAGCTGGCGCCGCGGGGGCTGGTTGAAGGCATGACGAAGTAGATAGGCTCGCCTGGCTCCCGTGGCTGGATTCCCAGCGAGGCGCGCCGCCCGGCGTAAATCTCAAAAATCCTCTTTCCATTGAAGCAGACGACTTTCGGCGCATAGAGCCTGAGTTTCTCGCGCAGGATCTCGGCGCCGGCCTTGAGCTCCTCCAGCGTCAGGTCGTCAAGGCCGCGCGACGCCCGCATGACCATGTTGGTCATGCCGATGTTGAAATCGAGTACCCGCTCGTCGTTTCGGTAGGTGAGGAGCTCGGGGACTATGCCCGACTCATGGAGGAGCGGCCAGAAGTGGTTGCCGGGGCCTGCGTAGTGGCGGCCGGCGGCCTCAGAGGCCATGCCGGGATTGATCCCGACAAAGACGAGGTCGAGGCCGGGGCGCAGGTAATCGATGGTCGGCAAAGCCCTTAGATTATCGAGTCGAGGGCCAGGAAGGACTCGCGCTCGGGGCCGACGGAAACGAGGCCTACAGGGACGCCCATCAGCTCCTCGATCTTCTTGACGTAGGCCTGGGCCGCCACCGGCAGGTCCTCCCAGCTCCGCACGTCCTTGGTCGAGCAGTTCCAGCCGGGGAAGGGCTCGAAGATCGGCTTCGCCCGCTGGAGGGCGCCGATCGAGGCTGGGAAGTCGGTGCCCCTCTTCCCGTCGATCTCGTAAGCAGTGCAGATGCCGATCGTGTCGAAGGTGTCGAGGACGTCGAGTCGGGTCAGGACGAGCGCGGAGAGCCCGTTGATGCGCGCCGTGTAGCGCGAGGCCACGGCGTCGAACCAGCCGCAGCGGCGGGGCCGACCGGTGGCGGTGCCATACTCCTGGCCCATGTCGCGGATGCGCTGGCCAGTGTCGTCGAGCAGCTCACTGGGCATCGGGCCGGCGCCGACGCGCGTCATATAGGCCTTGTAGACGCCGAGGACACGGTCAATCTGCGTGGGGCCGATACCGATGCCGATGCAAGCGCCGGCCGCCAGCGACGAGGGGACGGAGGAGCTGACGTATTCGTAGGTCCCGGCATCGAGGTCCAGCAGGCTGCCCTGCGCGCCCTCGAGCAGGACCGTCTCGCCGGCAGCGAGGGCTTCCTGCACGATCTGCGAGGTTTCGCGGACATAGGGCGCGAGGCGCTGCCCGTAGGCACGGTATTCCTCATAGACCTCCTCGAGGTCGAGGGCGTCGGTCTCGTACAGCTTGGTCAAGACGCGGTTCTTGTACTCGAGGACGTAGCGCAGGCGCTCCTTGAAGACGCCGGGGTCGCAGAGGTCGCCCATGCGGATGCCGATGCGCCCCACCTTGTCGACGAAGGCCGGGCCGATGCCGTTGCCGGTCGTGCCGACAGCCGAGGCGCCGCGCAGCTTCTCGTCGAGGCGGTCGATGATCGCGTGATAAGGCATGACCACCTGGGCGCGGTCGCTGACGTAGAGGTGACTGGTGCTGACGCCGCGTGCTTCGAGGTCGTCGATCTCCTCCAGCAGGGCGCGGGGGTTGACCGCCATGCCGTTGCCGACGATGCAAATCTTTCCGGGGTAACAGATGCCGGCGGGGACAAGCCTCAGCTTGAAGGTGCCCCGCTCGTTGATGACCGTGTGGCCTGCGTTATTGCCGGCAGAGTAGCGGGTGACGATGTGTGCCTTTTCAGAGAGAAGGTCGACGATGCGTCCCTTCCCCTCGTCACCCCACTGGCCGCCGATGAGGACAATCGCTGGCATAGAAAAACCCCCTCCGGGGGTCACTGAATAGGGCCTGTGCGCCCGCACGAGTATAGCAAGGACAACCAGCTTTGTAATCCGGCTATGTGAGACCGCTTTGGCGGCCGCGATTCGACCCATCCGGACGGCGGCAGGCATGCCGCTAACGCGCTACTGAGACTCCCAGCTCCAGGTCAGGTCGAGTCCTTCCTCCTCCTCGCCCGCGAGCGCGGAGGCATCGACCGCGATCGTGCCCGCACCTTCCCCGCTGCTCGGGTCGACCGTCCCCGTCATCTCGAGCGGCAGCGGGAATGAGAAGTCGTCCACGTCGCACTCTCCCGAGACGCATTCGACGCTCAAGGTGACGCTGCCGGTCAGTACGATCTCTCCCGTCTCCGCGTCGGCCACGCCGCTAAGCTCGCCCGTCGCCGAGGCGTCCAGCACGTAGGCCAGTTCGTCGCTACCGGTCGAATCCAGCAAGGTGCAGCTTACGGGCACGTCTATCCGGTCCGAGTACACCAGCACGCCACTCGCGATCCCCGTTTCGAAGTCGACGGAAAGGTCAACCGTGCCCTGCTGGGGGATGAAGAGGAGAGTACAGGGATCGCCGGTGGGACCCGTGTACGTGAATAGCGCGGTCAGTTGCACGGCCGCAGCGTCTGCCGGCTCCTCCGCCGTGTCCGCGTCTTCCGTCCCCTGGGTTTGGCCCCTGCCGGCCCCAGATAGGATGAGTGTATTCGCAACGACCGCGGCCGCCCGCTCAACGTCTTCCGGAGTGAAGTCGCGGGGGCAGCAGGCTTCGACCGCCGCACGGACCCGGTCACGGATGTCCTGGCGGAGTTCGTCGGGGCTCATCCGCAACAGCTCCTCCGGGCTCAGCCCGTAAATGTTCGCCGCCTGCGCCCGCAGTCTCGCCAGGCGCTCGTCGCGGCTGGCCTGCACCTCCTCGAAGCCGGGCAGGAAAGCCGATAGCTCATCCGCCGCAGCGACCTTCACCTTTTCGCCGGCGGCCAGGGAGGCGATAGCCTCCGTGTGCGCCGCCGAGGGATCGGGCGGGTCGCCTACTGCCTCGCGTGCCTCCTCGGTCCGGGACTTGTGGAAGTCCCAGAAGCCGACAAGCTCCTGATCGATCTGCTGGAAGGGGGTGCCTGCCGTCGGTCCCAGGCTGACCGACGGCAGGGAGATGCCGGCTGCGCTCTCTCCTAGAAGCTCCAGCGCGTTACCGACCTCGTCCTCGCTAGCGGCGATCTGCTCCGAGAGGTCGTAGAACTCATCCACGAGCTCCGATGAGGGCTGGGCCGAGGCATCGAGGGGAGGCGCCGTGTAGCCGGCGGAGAGAATCTCGACGGCTATCAGGTCGGACAGGTCAGCGAGCAGGGTTAGACGAGCGACAGAACGCAGAGCATCCGCTGTTCCGTCATCGAGCTCGTCTCCGGCAGCGGGGAAATCGACGGCCTCGCCCGCGGCCAGCGACCTCCCCTGGCGAACGGTCGCGCCCTTGCTCGTCCACCGCGACAATGTAGTACGAGCCGGCCGGCAGGACGAAAAGCCTCCTCGCCGGGTATGGCAAGGTACGAATCCAGTGTCGGGCTATCGATGCCGGCGGCCACGGCCAGGAGAGCTTCGTCCGCGGCCCCTTCTTGATCGGCATCATCATCGTCGCCGCCGCCGCAGGACCACGAGAGCAGCACGAGCAGGGTAGTAGCAACGGCCAGGCGATCAGGCCACATTCGGACCTCCCGCACCCCTGCCGCCAGCATACGATGCTTCCCCTGGCGCGGACAGGCACCGCGCACGTTGCTCCTGCAAGATGGATCAATGTGTGCAGCCCTCGATTCAACTGCCGGTCGAGGCTGCGGGAACCCCTTGTGACGCCCTTGATCTCTCATCTTCTGCTTGCTCCGTTGCTTTGCCTCCTGCTGCTCGCGGCCTGCGATGGCGACGGGGTCGGCGAAACGGATGAGGCGGCAGACGGCGGCGACGCTTTCCGGATCGAGGGCGACCTGACGGTCTTTGCCGCAGCGTCGCTGACAGACGCCTTCGGCGAAATGGGCTCCGTTCTCGAGGCGAACAACCCTGAACTGGACATCGAATTCAACTTCGCTTCCTCTAATTCCCTGCTCACGCAGATCCAGGAGGGCGCACCGGCCGATGTTTACGCGGCGGCCGCCCCGAACCCGGTAGATACGGCTGTGGAGGAGGGGCTGGTTACGACCCCCGAGGTCTTTGCCCTCAACGTGCCAGTTATCGTTGTGCCGGCCGACAACCCGGCCGGCATCGAAAGCCCCGCCGACCTGGCCAACGGTGGAGTCAAACTGGTCCTCGCCGCCGAAGACGTGCCGATTGGCACCTACTCCAGGCAGGTGATCACCAACCTCAGCCAGGATCCGGAGTATGGAGACGACTACGACGACGCCGTCCTCGACAACGTGGTTTCCAACGAGTCAGACGTGAGGGCTGTGCTCGCCAAGGTTGAGCTTGGAGAGGCCGACGCCGGCATCGTCTACATCAGCGACGCCGCGGTCTCCGGGGACAAGGTGCGGACCATCGAGTTTCCCGAGGAGAGCAACGTGATCGCGGAGTACCCTATAGCAGTCGTCGAGGACGGCGACAACGGAGAGGCCGCGGCGGCCTTCGTCGAATTCGTGCTCTCTGACGTTGGACAGGCGATCCTCGTTGAATATGGCTTCCAGCCGGCATCCTGAGACACGTGCCGACACCGGCAGCGGCAGCCGCCAGCTGCCGGTTGCAGCAGTGTTCTCCGCGCCGGCGGCGCTTTTCGCGGCGTTTATCTGCCTGGCGCTCGGGGCGCTCATCTATCGCGCCCTGACGGCAGAGGGATTCACGGCCCGCCTTGACGACGAGTTCACGCTGGACGCCCTCTGGCTCTCGCTCTGGACGAGCACGCTCACGCTGGGCATAGCGCTCCTCCTGGGTACCCCCCTGGCTTACCTGCTGGCGCGGGGTAGCTTCCCGGGCAAGCGGATCGTCGACGTCCTGGTCGACCTGCCTATCGTCCTGCCGCCGACCGTCGCCGGCGTGGCGCTGCTGGTGGCCTTCGGGAGGCGTGGGGTCTTCGGGGAGTACCTGGATGATGCGGGCGTCACGCTTCCCTTCACGACGGCGGCGGTGATCCTGGCTCAGCTTTTCGTTGCCACGCCCTTCCTCATCCGCTCGCTAAAGGCGGGCTTCGAAAGCATCGACCCGACGTATGAACAGGTCTCAGCGACGTTGGGCGTTTCGCCGCTGCGCACTTTCTTTAGGGTTTCCCTGCCGCTGGCCCGGCCGGCCCTGATTGGCGGCTCGATCCTCTGCTGGGCGCGGGCGATCAGCGAGCTGGGGGCGACTCTGATCTTCGCCGGCAACTTCAGTGGCCGCACACAAACAATGCCGTTGGCCATCATCACCGCCTTCGAGTCGAGCCGTGGGCTCGCCGGGGCGCTGGCGCTGTCAGTGATCCTGTTGGGCGTGGCCTTTGCCCTGCTGCTCGCGCTACGCTTCGTCTTGCGCTCGCGCGACATGTACCTGGCGTGATCGAGGTTCAGCTCCGCAAGCGGCTGGGAGACTTCCAGCTCGACGTGTCCTTCAGGGCCGGCGATGAGACCGTCGTGCTGTTCGGCCACTCCGGCTCCGGCAAGAGCCTGACGCTGGTGGCGGTGGCCGGTCTGATGGCGCCTGACGAGGGGCGCGTTGTGATTGATGGCCAGATGGTCTTTGACTCGGAGAATGGCATCTCCCTGCCACCGCAGTCCCGGATGGTCGGCTACGTCCCGCAACAACTGGCTCTCTTTCCCCACCTCTCGGCGGCGCACAACATCGGTTACGGGCTTGGGCATCATCCACGGGTGGCCCGAGAGCGTCGAGTGGCGGAGCTGGCGGAGATGCTCGGGCTAGAAGGGCTGCTCGACCGACCGCCTCACAAGCTCTCCGGCGGCCAGCAGCAGCGCGTCGCTCTGGCGCGGGCGCTGGCGCCGAACCCCAGCCTCCTGCTCTTGGATGAGCCCTTCTCAGCGCTCGACGCCAGCATCCGCCGGACGCTGCGCCGCGAGCTGATCGCGCTGCGCGAGCGGCTCGACCTGACCATCCTCTTCGTAACCCACGACCTGTCCGAGGCCTACAACCTGGCCGACCGCCTCGTCGTCTACGACGAGGGCTCGACGATCGACGAAGGCCCGCGCCGCCGGGTCTACGCCGCGCCCACGAGCCGCCGGGTGGCCCAGCTGCTGGAGTTCACCAACATCTTCAGCGGGGTGGCTGAGCCCGGAGAGGGTGGGGGTACAATCGTCGCGGCTCAAGGCCTCTCGCTGAAGACGCTGGCGACGGGCTTGCAGCCGGGCCAGCCGGTGGACGTCTGCATTCGGCCGGACTATGTCCTGCTCGTCCGCTCGGACCGCGGTGCTGGCCCTCAGAACACGCACGTGCGGGGCCGGATCGTGGATGAATCGGCGCACGGCTCCTCGTACACCCTGCGCTTCGCCATCGAGGGGACGGACATGCAGATCGAGGCGGAGCTCCCGGTGCGCCCCTACGAGGTCCTCGACGTGGCCAACCAGAAGGAGTGGTGGCTGGGCCTGCGCCGGGAGGACCTGCATGTGATGCCGGCGCCGGGGGATAGGCAAGCAGCACCCGGCGGTTAGGCCGGGTGCTGCCCGGCGCGGCCTGGCCCCGTTCCTCGAGCCAGCGCTTGTTTCAATCCTCACCCGGCGGTCAGGCCGGGTGCAGCGCCACGATCCAGGTGCACAAGGCGATGTTCGAGTACGTGTTTCAATCCTCACCCGGCGGTCAGGCCGGGTGCAGCGCCACGATCCAGGTGCACAAGGCGATGTTCGAGTACGTGTTTCAATCCTCACCCGGCGGTTAGGCCGGGTGCAGCTTGTCCGCCCCGCTGCCGTCCGCGGCCGCGTTGGCGATGTTTCAATCCTCACCCGGCGGTTAGGCCGGGTGCAGCGGCAAGATCTCGGTGGCCGGGGGCGACCAGAGCTTGTTTCAATCCTCACCCGGCGGTTAGGCCGGGTGCAGCTTCGCGGCGATGAGGTCGAGATGTACATCGCCTTGTTTCAATCCTCACCCGGCGGTTAGGCCGGGTGCAGCCGGGGTAGCCCTGCGCCTCGAACTGGAGCCCCTTCTGCAGTTTCAATCCTCACCCGGCGGTTAGGCCGGGTGCAGCCTCTAGACCAGTGGCTGGAAGGTTTAGACCGGTGGGCTGTTTCAATCCTCACCCGGCGGTTAGGCCGGGTGCAGCCCTTCAGCTGGTCGAGTAGCTCGGTGTTCACGTCCTGTTTCAATCCTCACCCGGCGGTTAGGCCGGGTGCAGCGCTGATGTGGGAAGGCAGCGAGTGCGACACCTGTCAGTTTCAATCCTCACCCGGCGGTTAGGCCGGGTGCAGCCTCCCCGCGCTGGACATCGAGGTCGACACCCTGCAGCGTTTCAATCCTCACCCGGCGGTTAGGCCGGGTGCAGCCGGTTTCGACCGCTTTTTGGAGGAGCGTGCGTAGTTTCAATCCTCACCCGGCGGTTAGGCCGGGTGCAACTGGCGGGGCGACTAGTGGCCGCCCCGTCCCTCGTCGTTTCAATCCTCACCCGGCGGTTAGGCCGGGTGCAGCCTCCTCCTCTGTCTGAGAATGTGTTGGATCCCCGCTCGTTTCAATCCTCACCCGGCGGTTAGGCCGGGTGCAGCCGCCTGTCCCCAACAATACTGGTACTCCTACGCCGTTTCAATCCTCACCCGGCGGTTAGGCCGGGTGCAGCCGTCAGGGAGCGCAAGGCCACGGCCAAGATTGTGTGGTTTCAATCCTCACCCGGCGGTTAGGCCGGGTGCAGCAGGATCGCGCCGGACCGTCGCACGTTCCCAGCTAGTTTCAATCCTCACCCGGCGGTTAGGCCGGGTGCAGCCCTGGCCAGGGGGCCGGTGATGAAGGTGGTCAGGGTGTTTCAATCCTCACCCGGCGGTTAGGCCGGGTGCAGCGTAGGTCGTGCCGTCGAGCATCGTGCAGGCCAGAGTGTTTCAATCCTCACCCGGCGGTTAGGCCGGGTGCAGCCTTTCGGTCAGGAGCGCGGAGCCCTGGCCATACGAGTTTCAATCCTCACCCGGCGGTTAGGCCGGGTGCAGCCATGAGGGCCCGCAACATCAAACCAAACTTCTTCAAGTTTCAATCCTCACCCGGCGGTTAGGCCGGGTGCAGCCCTCGAGCTCCTCCGGGGCCTCGATCAGCTCAGTCGCGTTTCAATCCTCACCCGGCGGTTAGGCCGGGTGCAGCCTCTCAAGGAAGCGCACTGTGCCATAAGCAATGGAGTTTCAATCCTCACCCGGCGGTTAGGCCGGGTGCAGCCCCTCGAAGAGATGTACAAGGCCTACCAGGATGAGGAGTTTCAATCCTCACCCGGCGGTTAGGCC
Source organism: Dehalococcoidia bacterium (assembly GCA_040902555.1). Taxonomy (GTDB): domain Bacteria; phylum Chloroflexota; class Dehalococcoidia; order WHTO01; family WHTO01; genus DASTBR01. Next base: position 293,758 of record JBBDXC010000014.1, on the reverse strand, counting down.
GGGTGCAGCCTCCTCCTCCCCTTCCTCTTTCACGGCGACGTGGAATATGTTTCAATCCTCACCCGGCGGTTAGGCCGGGTGCAGCCTGACCTGATGTGGTGTCCGATTGCGCGTGCGGCGCTGTTTCAATCCTCACCCGGCGGTTAGGCCGGGTGCAGCCTCAAGGGCAGGGTCACATCATCGTCGCCGAGCGAGTTTCAATCCTCACCCGGCGGTTAGGCCGGGTGCAGCCGTCGCGAGGGTCGTCTCGCATGATGGTCAGCATGTTTCAATCCTCACCCGGCGGTTAGGCCGGGTGCAGCATGTTCAGCGTTCCGACGATCAGGCGGCGCGTGAAGTTTCAATCCTCACCCGGCGGTTAGGCCGGGTGCAGCGCGCCCAGGAGGGCGGAGCGGGCCGAGACTAGAGGTTTCAATCCTCACCCGGCGGTTAGGCCGGGTGCAGCGGCATAATCGCCGCCATTTCGCCTTCAACCACCCCCTTTCTGGCGCCGCGGCGCCTGAATCTCACTACAATGGCTGGTTTCGCGCTGCCGCGCCCGCCCGAGAGGCTCTTAGGCGGGACGATTCGACCTCCAGGCCAGCGTTTTCCTGCGCGGACCCCGTTCGTCGCCACCGATCACCACTGATCCGCGTCAGACCACCAGCGGGTCGTGAATGTCGAACCACGGTTGCACGCCAAGCACCTCCATGTAGCGTCGCCGCGGCTCTCGCAGGCGATAGATGCGCAGGCTGTCCTCGCTCGTCTTGATCACGTGCAAGAGCTGGTGCCTCAGCTGCTCCAGTTGCATTTCCGTCAGCGAGCACTCAAAGACGGACTTCTGCACGCGCTGGCCGTGGCCCTCGCAAATCTTTGCCACCCGACGCAGGCGGCGCTGACCCTCCAGGCTCTCCGTCGATACGTCATATGCGACAAGAAACTCCATTGCATCCTCCTAGCGGTAGAGAAACGGCGGATAATCGGGCAGGTCGCCCCGCAGGTGGCGGGCCAGAAGCCGGGCCTGGATGTGAGGGATGAGGCCGACCGGGACTTTCTGCTTGAGCAGCCGATGCTCGAGCGACTGCTCCTTACGCTTTTGATATGCGCTCAGGACGGCCCTGCGGCCGGATTCTGTCAACTGGAAGGCCCCACCCGGCGTCTCCTCGAAATCCGCCACGCCCAACTGGCGCCTGTTGACCAGGCGTAGAGCAAGCCTGTCGGCCAGGACCGGCCTGAACTCCTCCATCAAGTCAAGGGCCAGCGCCGGCCGTCCCGGTCGCAGCGCGTGCAGATAGCCTATCTGCGGGTCCAACCCGACGCCCTCCAGCGCTGCCGAACACTCGCTGCGGAGCAACGCGTAGAGAAAGGAGAGCAGCGCGTTGGCACGGTCGCGTGGCGGCCTCCGCGACCTACCCCCAGGGCTCAAGAGGCCGCGCTCCGCCCTCACCATCCAGCCAAAGACGCCGAAATACGTGCGGGCCGCCTCACCCTCAGCCCCGCGGATCATGTCCAGGTTCGCCAGCGACTTAAGCCTGCCGAGGATACCCGCCAGGCGCTCCGACGCCGCGTCGAGCTCTGCCTTCTCAGCGGCGACTCCGCTCTCCCGTGCCGCACGAAGGAGCACCTGTCGGCTGTTCTGTATCTTCGCAGCGACGATCTGGCGGGCGATTTGCCAGGGGGCGTCGGGATCGGAGAGCGCAAGATGCTGGGCCCGCCTCAAAAGGACGTTGCCGCGGGTCTGGCCCTCGATTCGAGCTTTGAAACGGCCGCGGCGGTCCAGCCAGACGAGGCTTCGCCCGTCCTCGGCACAACGCTGGATCAAGAAAGGCGTAATGCTGACCTGCCCAAACACGACGATCGCGTTCAGCCGCAGGAGAGGCGAGCGCAACACCATATCGCCCTCGACGTCGACCGCTACGGCGTCGTGGTCGAGCCGCAGGTGCGAGCCCTGGGTCAGGACATAGAGGACATTGAGCAGCTCAAGCATCGTCGTCCACGGTGTCCTCACCCACAGTGAACGGACGAAACAACGAGCCCTGGAGCCCCCGCAAACGGGCGGTCTCGGCGACCACCGAAGGCAAACAGGCGTTGATCAGGGAGCAATTGGGGCAGCGGGCGTCGTTGGGTGCCGGCGGCAGCGCCTGCTGTCGGAGTATGGTGCGCACGCCCTCCACGGCCTCCAGCGTCCGCGCCCTAAGCTCGCCGTCGAAATCCACCTCGAAGCGTGTGCGGTCGGCTGCGTAGAAGATCGCGCCCCGCTCGACGGGACGCGCCATCATCTCCTCGAGGCAAAGCGCCTGCGCGCAGAGCTGGAGATCTGCGTGCCGCCCATGACGGCGGCCGGACTTGTACTCCACGGGATAGGGTCCGTCCGCACGCAGCTCCACGAGGTCGGCCTTGCCTCGCAACCCCAGCGCATCCGACCACAGCGGCAACCCACGGAGGGTACGCACTCCGTGGGCGATGCCGCCGTCGCCCGCGTCGACCCTTTCGTGGACATGGCGGCCTCGAATCGTGAAGAGGTTCTCGTCGAAGGTCTGCTCGACGTGGATCAGAGCACACTGCCGGGGGCAGTAGCTGTAGTGCTCCAACGCCGAGATGGGCACTTCGACGGCGTCTTCAGCGAGGACGCTGTAGGACGCCAGCACTTCAGGCGAGGACTCCCCGGCTTCCGTCGCCTGGTTTCTATACACGCCGCGGCAGCCAATCATCCTGTGTGGCGCATCACGACGCCAACACGACGCCAACACCACGTCACCCTTTGAGGATCGTGACGACAGACGGCAGCTTACGACCTTGATCGGGCGGTCGCAGAATTGCGCGAAAGCGGTGGGGGGATCGCGTTCGCACATAGACGGCCATCCCGTTCGCCGTGGCGCGTGGAGCCTCAGCCGTGTCGAGACTGTGGATGATGGCAGTTAGCGCTTGGCTGTAAGGCAGCCGTTCGATGCGTTCTTGGAATTGGTGAACCGCATGCGGGGTGATGAAAGCGGTGCCGGCGCCACCATTGCGCGACTTAGGCTCACCTGTGACTGGTTCCATTAGCCCCATCCCAAGGAACCGGCCATCACCGATCACAAGTGGCCCCACGACCGGGGACTCGAAGGAGATTTCCACATGCCAGAGCCTCCGCTCGTCAAACCGTGTGCCAACCTCGAAAGCCGTTGCCGGCTTCCCTCTCGCGTCGAACGGCTCACGCTGAACGCGGACCGACTCAACGCGGGCCATCACGTTCGAAAAGCGGAGGGTCTTCATGACGGCCTCTGCCGCGCGCTCGAGCACGATGCGCCTGGCATTGTTCGGCCCTGGCGTCCCCGGGACGGCTTTGATTCCTCGCCATATCCACCCTGGAAGTGCTGCTGGCGTCACCGTGCGCCACGTTCGGAATTCAGCATCCACTCCGTAGCGGGTAGGCATCGTGTCCTTCAGAGCGCGGGTGAGGACTGAGTCCAATACCTCGCCGGTGTCGCTATCAGCGAGCCTAAGTCCAGAAAGTGCCCAGGCCACATCATCCGCGCGAAGTGGGCACTCCCTCGGCACTTCCACAAGCACCCGCCGGATGCCGCGATCCGCGAAGTCATGTCCGCTTGTGGGCAGCGGTATGATTCTCACTCGTTCCGCGACGGCGCCGTCATCATTACCGTTGGCTTTTCGCCCGATGAAAATCCGCTCAATTTCAGCGGTGCGGGCAGGCAGGGCCTGCCGCAAGCGGATGGCGGCTGCGTCGCGCACCGCCTGTGTAAGCTTCAAAGCTCGTATCAGTGGCCACGACCGAAACGCACCGGCGTTGTCTCGAAGCGTGTAGACGAGCCTCTCAGGAGGGCTGTTATAGGCAAAGTGAAGGAACGACGGCCTCGGTGGTTGCGCGAAGATAGTCGCCTTCCGTCGCCCCTCCCCGCTGGTCCTGAAACGTCTTCCGCTGGCCTGATAACGTTCACTGAGGCTTTCAAGTGTTCCACGCCCTGGACACAGGAGAGCGACGCCAGTGCCACCTTTTGAGGGACGATAGACGACGCCGGAGTGGCCGGACAACCGATCCTCAAGTTCAGCCTCGCCAAGGACTTCACCCCAAGCCCAAGCCAAGTCCTCGCCCCGGCCGAACTGATAGAGCCGCTCTGCCAGCTTGCAGACGACATCCGCCTGCTTCCCATCATCCGCGTCGCCGTTGAATCTCCACGCGTATAGCAACGGCAAGTCCGAATGAAACAGGTGTGGCCGAATGGTCTTGGCAGCGCGGATACTGTGGATCCTGCGAGGGTCGCCGCGATACGCGTCAAGGTCGTTCTGCGGTACGTAATTCCTGAATTCCTGACCAACCGCTTCACGGGGAGCAGCGATGACTGGCGGATGAAGTGCCTCCAGCCACTGCAGGGCCGCCGCATGCTCCTCCAGCACATGCGGCCCGCTCAGTCCGGCGCCGGCAACGAGCGCCTGGAACAGACGCGCGGGCGCGGGCGGATAGTCGCCGATGCCGTCACCGATGCCATGGTAACGGCCGTCGTGAAGATGGATGGTGATGAGAAGAACGAGTGCATCACTCACGCCTCACTCTCCCGTCTCGTCATCTTCCTTGTTTGCAAGCAGCAGTTTCGCCTTCTTGATGTCGAACTTAAAGACGGTCTCCGCTGGCCACATGTTCCTGAAGTGACCGGACGCGTTCCGCGCGTAGTCCTGGATGAGCGCTCGCGCATCAGCTGAGCTCAGATCCACTTGCCGCGGTTCGCCACGCCGGGGAACCGCGCACCACTCATCCTCTCCGGCGTAGTGAAGATGGCAGCCTTCCCGCAGGTACAGGTCTATGTCCGCCGTCGCCGCCACGAGCGAGAGTCCCAGCAAGTACTTGTGGATGTGCCCTGTCTCCTCGTCATTGTTGCCGCGCAGACCACGGAGCGCGATCAGGTTGACGGTGACCTCGCGCTCAATCCGGCCGCGCACCAACACCCCGCCGAGCACGCGGGCTGCCGGGTTAGCCGCGCCATCGCGATATCGAAGCACTTGCGGTGGCGTTTTGCGGAAGACCGCCGGGGCGTCTGCGAAGCCCTTCTCGGAAAGTTTGACCTTCCTGGCTTTGGCCTCATTCTCGAGCTCAGTTCGCTGAGCTTCGTCGAGCGCCTTCCATGCCGAAGTGAACTGAGCAGTGGAGTGCAGCGGTTCTACGTCCCACGCGCGAATGAGTGCCCGCACAAGCCGGGGCCGTTTCTCATGTGTCCCGCGAGAGTCCCAGACACCGAATAGCAGTGAGGTCGGCGCGATCTTGCAGAGGGGGCCGACATCTCCAGTCTTCCGTAACTCCTGGAATGCTTTCTCGATGTCGGGTGCCAGGTTTGACGCCCGCACCACCGCATCGCCGGCCCGGTGGGCCAGGTCGAGGATCGAGAGTCGCTCGCCGTCGTGGATCTCTATCTCAAGTTGGGGCACGAGCCAGTCTTGCCGCTTGTCCGCGGCAGCCTTGAAGATCGGCTCGATCCGGTTAGCCTGAGATCCCACGCTATCGACAGTCGCGACCGCGCTTCCGTCTGACAGAGTGTCGATGTTGTAGCCGATGTCTGCGTAGGTTGGCGGGAACACGACCCGGTTCACATCGCCAACAGACCCCACCGGTAGAAGCTCCTGCTTCAGATGTAGGGCAACAGGCCCTCCGGGATCGGTTGCCCAGGTATCCAGAATGTCTTGGCCCACCTTCATTATCGTTGTCACCGTGTCCTCACCTCTCTTGCAGGAGTAACGATTTTATTCTTCCCCGAAAGGGCAAGCTCAAACTGGAACACCCTCGCCGGCACCCCTGTGTTTGCACCGCCAAGAACCGCCCTTGCCAGCAGTGGAGGGAGGATGTCACCCCATGCTCCATACCGGACCCGGCGCGTATCGTACTCGGGACGTGCATGCTCCAAGCCCCAGGCTGCGAGCAGTTCGAGCGTCGGGGATGCCTGCACTTGATGATCCTTGTGCTCATTCGGCGAGTACCCCGCATCAAGCGCCACCCAGCCGCCCCGCGGATCGAAGTTGAAGCTGCCCCGCATGGCACTGAGCACATCAAAGGGTCGTTCCACCATCCTGTGCTGTTCTTTACTCCACAAAGCAGCTATGCCTCCTTTTGCCCCGTCGACCATATCGCGGGCGATCTTCTCGGCTGACCTATTCCCCGCATAGAGCTTGAATGGTTTACGGCTTGAGCCGTCCGTCCAGTGTCCCAGTCCAATCTCGGTGCCCGATCGGGACATTACAATCGGCAACGCCATCTGATCGGCATTCAAGCAGGGGAAGGTCTCCGAAAAGATCATTGGTGCTGCCGCCTTCCTTGCGTCATATCCGACAGGTCCGCAGCTCTGAATCTCAGCTTCGGCAAGGAATCCCAACACGATCGCGAACGGGTTCTCTGTGCCAGACGCGTGCAACCTGAACTTCACGTCAGCTTCATCGCCCCAGTCGAAGCCGCCCTCGGCGTCTCCGCAGAGAATATCGGCAGCTTCGAGGAAGCCCAGGCTGGCGAACACCTGGCCGGGATTGTGCAGATCCACGGGTATGGATGTCTCGGCCATCAACAGTTCGCCTTCCCGATGGGCACACCCTGCTCGCCGTTCTCGCGCGACGACTGCTGGTCCGCGGCCCGCAGCAGCGCCTCCCACCAAGCCAGTCCCCACGGTCCCCACCGCTTCTGTAGCCGGGCGAAGCGCAGCGCGATCTCCCGTGCCTCCTCCTCCAGAACGGATGGTGGTCCTTTGTCGCACCCATCCAGGCAAATCGTCGGGCGTCCGGACCCGTGGTGCGCTGTGATCAGATGGAGCGCCAGATCTCTAAGGTCTGGTGAGAGACTAGCGAGAAGCGAATGATCCTTAGCGATCAAGAACGACCCCAGTTCGTGGCGATAGCCATCCAACAATGCCGGGTTCATAGGACCGCTGGTTTTGCCGTAGATCGCATCATCGGGCGCTCTCGCTGCATGTTGCCAGCGCGCCGCTCGTTTGCCTTCGTCGTGTAGTCGGGCGGCGACAGCCAACATCTCCACATATGGCCCCAACAATGTCAGGCGCGCCGCCAGGTCGCGGGCTCGCCGCGCCGCCCATTCCTGGTGGACGTCTAGCAGCTGTGGCGGGCCGGTGGAGCGGTCGTCCTCGATGGCTCCATCATGCCGCCATTTGTAGACCACAAGCGCCCGAATTTCCTGCCCCTCGTTGGTCCCGTCGGCGGCTAGCCTAAATCGCTCGCGCCACGGGAGGTTAGGGGGAGACGCGCTGTCGTCCATCACCCGGAAGCGGATCACAGGGGCTCCGTCTACGTCCGGAAGCCACTCTTCGCCATCGTCAACCGTTCGCGGTAGATCGTCGGCTTTGTCGTCCAGAAGACCTTCCTTCAGCCCTGCAACCCGCGCATCGACTATCACGCATGCGCCGGGAGGAATCTGCTTTTGCTTGGCATTCGCTAGGTGATCAAATGACAACACTTCCCTAAGGTCTCCTGCGTCACTCAGGACTATTGCCGCCATCTCGCCTTCGCTGGGAGGCGCATTCCCTGTATTCCCCAGTAACGCCTTCCCCCGTGCATTCAGCCATCTGACCACGCGGTGGGTTTCCGTCTCCAGCATCTCGCTCATATGCGGCGGCGCGGCTTCGAAGAACTCCTCGAGGTCGCGGGTAGCTCCTTCGCGGGCAGGCAGGTTGGTCCTCCACACCACGGTGGTCTGAGCGTCCTCAGGCAGCCAGCCGCGGAGCCATGGGCCGACGTGCGGCCGCCCCGTATGCTCCTTCAGCGATGTCATGGACCAGGCATCGACGACGGCACGCGTAAGCGCCGGGCGTAGGGGCGGCGGCGTGGTAGCAGCCCTCAGCGTATTCCTAAGATCGGAGTCAACCTCGGCCTTGTGCTTGAGGTCTCGGATCGCCCGGGGGCTGGCGTCGCCAAATGCAAAGCTGCGCAATGAGCGCTGGCAAGCCTCGAGCATCTCTCGTTCTTGGTCCGTGCGCTTTGGGTCAGCGTCGATGACGACAGTGACATCGGCATTTCCTTCGCCCCGCCGGTTGACACGGCCGAGACGCTGGACCATACGCTCCCAAGCAACGAGGTCGGACACCATGTGATCAGCATCGAGGTCGATTCCTACTTCGCCGGCGGACGTGGCGAATAGAAATGCCGGGTTCTCTCTCGGGATATCGGCTCCGGCGAGGAAGCCGAGCTCCTTAAGACGTTTTGCCGCGTTCTGTCGTTCGAAGACGCGACGCCCGCCAAGGAGGAGCTCAGTTGATGCGCCATCCCTTGTGAGCTCCTCAATTGCTCGCTTGGCTTTCACGGCGTCCTCACGCTTGTCGCAGAAAACGACACACCGGATCGGTTTTTTGCCCCGATCAGCGAGTTCCCATGCGTGGCGCGCCAGAGCCTCAGGCAGCTCGCGGTCATGACCGAGGTCGACCAGTGTCAGCCGTTTCGGCGCATCGAGCCGCTTTTTAACAGCGCTATGATGCTCGTCGGCGTCGGTCAGGCTAAAAGGCTTCGCGCTGGATTCTCTGCTGGTGGCGGAGAGGGACATCAGCTTCAGCGGCGGGAGGACCTCAATCGCCGGTTCCTCGCGCGCTCCGAACTGTGCAGATCCGTTCGCAATTGCATCGACCAGGCTTTCGAAAGGCGGCACGAGGTGTGCTTCGTCCAGCACCACAATGGCATCTGTTCCCAGGAGGCCCGCGTGGTAAGGCCGCATCCGGCGGCTCACCCCGTACCCCTCGAAGAGAAGGCGCGAACCGATCATGTCAATCGTGCCGACGATGATTGCGGGGGAGGCCGGATCCTCAAGCCATTCTCTGTTGTCCACATGCCGGCCTCGAAGCGTGGAGATGGGCAGCGGTCGGTCGCCTAGACCGAGCGCCAAACGCAGATCAGGTGTGCGTCCCACGTACTCCCGGATCTGGATGGCCACCTCGGTGGCTTGGTCTACCACAGCACGGCGGTCAACTACATAGACCAGCCGCCGGGGCAAGGCTGCACCACACGCCCGGGCCAAGAGCCAGATGGCCATGACGGCAGTCTTTCCCAAACCAGTTGGAATATCAACGAGGCCGTCGACTTGGCCCCGACTGAGACGAGATAGCAGGTCTTCTTGCCATGGGAACGCGGAGTCGTTCTCGGAAAGGCACAGAACTCCGGGTAGCCACTCCTTCGCCTGAGAGAAGGAAACATGCTGTGGGCTGCTCACCGCCGTCCCTCCGCGGTGAGAGGCGTCCGGCGCCGCCACCAGGTGGTCGGAGATATGCGTCTTTCCGCCGTCCTTAGCCGAGTGCGCGTAAGCCAAACTTCTCTCCTACTAGAGGAGGCCAGAGTAGCCGTTTCACGCGTCAGTTTCCGTCGGCCCCAGATTGTCCAACCCCCCGGCGCCGGAGATACTGGGCTAACCCGCCCGAGGAGAACTGCCATGGACTTTCGTTTTACAGACGAAGAAGAAGACTTCCGTACCGAGGTGCGCACCTTCCTCGACCGCGAGCTCCGCCCCGAGGACGAGAGCGAGCCCTTCGACATCCGCTCCGAGGAGATGTGGCAGAACGCCCAGGGCTTCATGCGCAAGCTGGCCGGCCGCGGCTGGATAGCCATGCACTGGCCGAAAGAGTACGGCGGCAAGGGCGCCACGATCATGGAGCAGCTCATCTACAACGAGGAGCTGGCCTACCGGCGGGCTCCCCTGGTCAACCAGTCGGGCACCAATATGGTCGGGCCGACGCTGATCCTCTACGGCAGCGACGAGCAGAAGAAGCAGCACCTCGGCGGCATCACTAGCGCCGAGGTCATCTGGTCGCAGGGCTACAGCGAGCCGCAGGCCGGCTCCGACCTGGCCTCGCTGCAGACGCGGGCCGTCCGCGACGGCGACGACTACGTGATCAACGGCCAGAAGATCTGGACGACCAATGCCCACCGCTCGCAGTGGATGTTTCTGCTGGCCCGCACCGACCCCGAGGCGCCCAAACACAAAGGCATCAGCTTCTTCCTGATGGACATGGCTTCGCCCGGCGTGGAGGTCCGTCCTCTGGTCAACCTGGCGGGGCAGCACGGCTTCAACGAGGTCTTCTTCGACAACGTGCGCGTGCCCAAGGAAAACCTGGTGGGCGAGGAGAACCGTGGATGGTATGTGGGCGTGACCCTGCTCGACTTCGAGCGGTCCAACATCAGCGGCGCCGCCTCTGCGCGGCGCGACTTCGAATCACTGCTGGGCCACATCGGCAGCAACGGACACCGCGTCAGCGAGCAGCTCCGCCACCGCCTGGCCGACATGGCGATTGAGATCGAGGTGGGCCGGGGCATGTCCTACCGCGTGGCATCGATCCAGAACAGCGGTGGCATCCCCAACTACGAAGCCTCGATGGCCAAGCTCTACCACTCGGAAGTGGGTGTGCGGCTCGCCCGCTTGGGTACGCAGGTCCTCGGCATGCACGGCGGACTTCGCCCCGAGTCGAGACATACGCAGCTACAAGGGGAGTTCACGCTCTCCTATATGACGAGCCTCGGTGGAGTGATCGCCGCCGGCACCTCGGAGATCCAGCGTGGGATCATCGCCGGCCGCGGCCTGGGGCTGCCGCGGGGCTGAAACTTTTACGATGACAGCATAGTCGCGCTTCGCTTCCCCACAGGAGCCCGTCAGAAGATAGCCAAGGCTGCCCACGTCTCGCGAGTTGACACCAAGCGGTTCATCGAGCTGGCGGCCGACGGCAAAGCCTTCGATATGCTCGAGTCCGAGCGTTCCGTCGAAGGCATCAGCCAGCAGGCCTTGGACGATGCGGCGCGAATGCTCGGGCAGAGCACAAGCGAATTTGTACGGTCTGCCGCCGAGGAAAGGGCCGAACAAGTGCTTGCCGATGAAAGCCTGAGGCCCCATCTCTGGCCGGTGCTCGGATCCGTGCGACTGCGAGCCGACTTGAAGGCCGAGAGCGCTTGGATTCAGGATCTGGATGAAAGGTCTCGGCATATCTACCAGAAGCACTTCGTCGGGGACCGCTCCTGGCTGGCGAAATTAGTCGTGGAGCATGCCGATCGGGAAGCACGTGATTGATGTACTACACGCAGCCCCGATGTAATACACTCCTGCTATGGCAAGCCTGCGATTAGATCCAGATTCCGAAAAGCGCCTGGCGAGAGCCGCCCGTAAGTCCGGTCTGTCAAAGTCGGAGTTCATGAGGCGTTGCCTCAAGGAGAAGACCGAGGAGGTGCTCGCTGAGAAGAGAGATGCCTCAGCGATCTGGGCGGAAATCGACGCTATCGACGCCGGTGAAATTCCCAACGTCAGCGGGACAGACTGGGGAGAGGTGCTACTGGCGAAGCACGAGGCGGACATGAAGGATTTCTTGGAGGCGCTCGAAAATGCCCACACTCCTTGACTCGGGAGCCATCATCGCTGCTGTCCATACCCGCGACTCCGGGCATAGGCACTTCCGAAGGCTCATCGAAAGTGAGCCTTCGGTCCTCCTGACGTCCGAGGCTTGTGTTACTGAGGCGATTCACATCCTCAAGACGCGCGGCATGGTACGCGGCTACCGACGCGTATTTGCCTTGCTGCGCAGGTTGCAGGTCGAGGTTGTGTGCTTGACCACAAGACTCCGGGAGATCGAGTCCCTGATGGAGAAATACGGTGACCTTCCGATGGATTTTGCGGACGCCACGCTCGTTGATCTCGCAGGCCAGCGATCCCTGCAGAGGGTCATAACGAGCGATCGTCGCGATTTCTCGGTCTACCGCCTCCCTTCGGGCCTCGCTTTCGAGATTGCAGGACTTCACGGAACTAGTTGACCCACGGGACAGCTTCCAATAGCGTTACCGCGGGAGGTATCCACCTCCCGTTTTCTGTCTCCGCTTACCGCGTCCATTGGGGACGCCAACCCCACCCATAGCGGCCGCATCCACAGCGAGCGGCACGCCCACAGAAAGGCCTTCACATGGATCTCGGTCTCAGCGAAGAGCAACAGCTGCTGCAGCAGAACGCCCGCGATTTCCTCGAAAAGGAGTGCCCGGAGTCACTCGTCCGGGCCATGGAAGAGGACGAGAAGGGCTATTCGCCCGACCTCTGGAAGAAGATGGCCGACCAGGGCTGGCAGGGCCTGCTCATCCCCGAGGAGTATGGCGGCGCAGGCTTCAGCTTCATGGACCTGATGGTCCTGATCGAGGAGTTCGGCCGCGCCCTCGTCCCTGGACCCTTCATCCCCACCGTCGTCCTGGGCGCCATACCCCTGACGGAGGCCGGCAGCGACGAACAGAAGAAGCAATACCTGCCGCAGATCGCCTCGGGCGACGCCATCTGGACGATGGCCTACACGGAGCCCAGCGGGCGCTTCGACCCTGAGTCAGTCGAGATGGAGGCCCGGGCTGAGGGCGACGGCTACGTGCTCAACGGCACCAAGCTGTTCGTGCCCGACGCCCACGTCGCCGACTTCATGGTCGTCGTGGCGCGCGTAAACGGCGCATTGTCGATGTTCATCGTCGACGGCAAGAGCCAGGGCATCTCGACTACCGTCCTCAAGACGATCGCCGATGACAAGCAATGCGAAGTCGTCTTCGAGAACGTCAGCGTGCCCAAGGCCAACCTTCTCGGCAGCGAAGGCGGCGCCGAGGACGCCCTCAAGGAGATCATCCGGCGCGCAACGGTTGCGGAGTGCGCCTACCTCGTAGGACTGGCCCAACAGGACTTTGAGATCAGCGTCAACTACGCCAAGGAGCGCGTGCAGTTCGGCCGGCCCATCGGCTCCTTCCAGGCCATCCAGCACAAGGCGGCCGACATGGTGACCGATGTCGACGGCGCGCGCTTTATCACCTACAAGGCGGCCTGGTCGGTTGCGGAAAAGGAAGCGGACGCCGACATGATGGTGCACATGGCCAAGGCCTGGACCAGCGAGGCGACGCGCCGCGTCGTGGCGCACGGCCAGCAGATCCACGGCGGCATCGGCTTCACCAAGGAGTACAAGATCCAGCTCTTCTTCCGTCGGCAGAAGCGCGCGGAGCTCTTCTGGGGCGACGCCGACTTCCACCGCGAGAAGGTCGCCGACCTACTCGCCATTTAGCCCCGAAGAATCGGAGCAAGGGCGAGCGGACCGCGACTAGGCTTCGCTATGACGAGGCTCTTCAGTCGCGCGCGGGGCCTACGTCTGAGAAAGCCTTTCTCATCCGCACAAGACCATCGGCGAGCCATTGGTGTTGGTCGGGCCACTGCTTGCGGTCTTTAACGTCGGCATCGCGGCGCAAGTGGACTCTGAATTCCTTGCCCTTGGGTGATATGTGCCAGTTCAGGGAGAGGAAGCGCAGCGTCGATGACATCCTTGTTTTGTTCCCATTCGCGGAAGAATTGCTCTGTATGGGTCCAGATCTGAACGCGGATCTCGGCCTTATCCTTGCTGGCCACAGCGTTTTCCCAGATACCGGACCGCAGTGTACCGGCACCTATCGAACCGTCAGTGGAGGGTTTCCCAAGCGCTAAGGGCAAACTTTTCTGCTCTGCCCACTCGCGGAACGCTGCCCAGTACTCCAAGTACAGCTGCTGAACTTCGTTATGGCCCCCGCCCTGGACGCTTTGCCTGATCGTCTTGCTCCAGTCATTGGGCTTTGACACGATACTGAATCGCGGCGCGGCAGGAGAGTCGCCTATTTTCCAAAGTTCAATTTCGATGCCAAAGAAGTTCACCTCACTGGGCGTCATGTTGTTCAACCAGTCGAGTGCGGATCGGTGCTCCTCGGTGAACCGGCGCGCGATCCAGACAACCGTGATGTGATCGCTGCTTAGCCCTGCTGCATGGGTCAATAGTTGACCGAGATGGGTGTGGTCGGTCCGTTCAAGCTGGTTCTCTATCAGCACGTAGTGACCTTCTTGGGCCGTTCTACAGACAATATCGGCGCTGAAGGGCCCAACCGGCCTTTCCACGCTCTCGACTTCTAGCGCTAGGCCGAGTGCCTCACCCAAGAGGTTGACGTTGTCCATTTGTGCAAGCCACGGCGTGAAGTGGCGCGCCTCATCGGCCCACTGGCTTCTCAACTCAACGCGCTCAAGTCGTCCCAGGTCAGGCGCGTTCATTTCACCCCTTGTATAGAGGATCGGATCCCCCGCCCGCGCCACTACCCTCTCGAGAAGGTCGCCGACCTACTCGCCATCTGAGGTATCAGGCAAGCCAAAGGGGCGGGTCTCCGAAAGGCGACCCGCCCTTTTCTTTGCCTGAAACACGCTGGCAGCCGCTCGCTGGTTGCCGCTATTCCTCCAGCTCGGCAAGCGTTTCACGGAGGCCGGCGGCGGCTTCAGCGGCTGCCTCGACGTCCTCGTCATCGGCCGCCGTCCTGAGCTCTTCCAGGTGCGCCTCGATGTCCGCCGCCGCGGCGTCATCGACCGTGTGCGCAAACCGGTCCCAGATCCACTCCAGCACGGTGACGTCGCCGGCGATGTGGCTCGGCTCATCGCCTGTCGCGTCGATGATGACCTGGCGAGTCCAGAGGTCGAAGCGGGCCAGGTCGATCTCTGCCGGGAGTCGGTGGCGGAGCTGAAGATCGAGGGTCGCCATCGCCACGTCTATGGCGGCCTTGGCGGCGCCACTGGCGTTGTTGGCCTCGGCCGCTGGGAAGATGGCGTCGCCGCGCAGCGCGGCAAGGGCGTGGTCCATTTGCACGGCCAGCAATTCCGGCACATCGCCGGCGTCGCGGAAGTCAGCCCAGGCTGCTTCCATCTCGTCAAGCGTCGCCGAAACGCTCTCGGTATCGTCGGCAAGGGCAGCTTCAAAGATCGCGATGGCGCCGCTGAACAAGGTTTCGAGCTCGGCCGGCGTCGGCTCGGAGAGCGCGTCGGTCGGCACTGCGATGGCAAGCGCCTCGAGGTCACCGCCAATGCCGCTGGAGAACTCGCCATAGCCGGGCGCGAAGATCTTCTCCTCATACGAGCCATCCATGTGGAGTTCCTCGGCGACGATCGCGCCCTCAACGGAGCCCTGAGGCCCGTCAACGGTGTCGCCAATGGACATGACGGTGACCTCTTCGAAGACGATGTCCGGGATGTTCTCAGGGCGGTAAACGTCGCCAGCCTGTGGGTCGGCTGGCATGATCATCGCCGCCGGTCCGTCTCGGCCGGCGAGCCAGGTTCCCTCCGTATCGGCGACGGCACCGTCCTCGTAGTTGAACACGTCTTCGCCGAGGTACCAGACGGCGCCATCATCGGCCTGGGCATACCAGTCGAGCGCCACCTCTTCGATGCGTCCATCGAGGAAGGCGACGTATTGGGACTCGAGTGTTTCGACTTCTGTCCCATCCAGATCGATGATCTTGGTGCCGGGTAGAAACGTCGTTTCGACCCTCAGCAAATGCCCATCGACGTTTCCCAGCAGCACGACCGAGTGAAGATCACTGATCGGGAAAAGCGGGTTAGTAACGTCAGTCGGGTTCGAGAACGACGGCTCTTCTGTGTCGACGCGTTCGCTCTCCGGCCTTGTCGGGAGCGCATCCGGCTCCTCGGCGGCGTCCGCGGTAGGACTTCCCAAGCCGGCGTCCGCTGGGCTGTCATCGTCTCCCAGGCAGCCGATAAGGAGCAGGGAAGCGAGCCCAGCCCCAATGGCGAACAATGCAGCGTGCGTAGGCCCTTTCCAGCCCGTCCAGGGTTCCTGGTGTTCCAATCCTCGTTGTCCCATCTCAGCCTCCTCTGGGTTGTTGGAGTAAGTCTGGAGAAACGGCATTAGCGCTCGATGACGAAATCATTAGAGTTTTTTAATCCGCCTAAGCGTTGACGCTTGACATCGCTACGGCGATTTACCTCGCAATGCGGCTGCGGGGCACCGCCAGGTGTGCCCGTAGCCTCGTGAGCTGGCGAGCTGCAGCGACCGGGGCTATCGCAGGCTCAATGAGCAGGCAGAGAGGCTTCTCGGCGAGCGGCTGGCACCGCGGACCCTGGTCTATGCGCGCTAAGCCCTCGTGGCGCCGACCAGCGCTTCTATAATCGCCACATCCCCTATGAGCTCCGACAGCGCGCCGGAGAAGCGCGTCATCCTCCTCAACCGCGCGGTCGCCGTGATCCGCCCCGACCGCATCGAAATCCGCCCCGACAAAGTACTCATGGTGGCGCCGTTGCTGGGTGTCATCTTCGGGCTGGCATGTGCGACGGGGATATACTTCGGGCGCGACGACGCGCCGACGTGGCTTTTAGTCATATTCCTCCTGGGGGCGCTGCTCACCCTGCCCTTCGCCGGCATGAGCCTGGTCTATACCATTGCCGGCGCCCAAATCGTCATCGACCGTGGCAAGCAATCGCTGGTCGTGCAGCAGGGGGTGCTCGGCCTGGGCGTCGGCACCCGGGAGGTGGCTCCCTTCTGGAAGATCAAGGAGCTGCAGATCGAGGACCTCGCGGAGGGCGAGCGCGGGCCTACCGAGGAGTTCGTGCAGTGGCAGCTCAAGGCACTAAAGGAGTCGGGTCGGACACTGCTGATCGGCTCGCTCACCGCGCCGAGGGATGACGCGGATGGGGCGTACGAGGAGTTGCAGGGCCTGGCCGCGGCCATCGGCGAGATGGGCGGCGGCAAGCCGATCGCGGAGCCGGATGGCAGAGTCCCGGCGTGCTCACGCACCCATAAACGGCGGACCCGGGCGCGCGGTTAGTCGTCGCTTGAGTCGTTCTCCAAAGTCGCGAGCAATGGAGGGATGTTCTGGAAGGCTGTGTCCCAGACGACGTCGAGGTCGATTTGGTGATACGCGTGTATCAGACGATGTCGGGGTGCCGATCAGTTTTGCCCAGGGAATATCCGGCAGCCTCAGCTTCCTCTCTTCTGAAATGTGGTTCGCAGCTTCGCCGATTACCTGGAGAAGATTGACAACGGCATGAGCAAGAACTTCGTCCTCATACACGTCGGCTTTGCTGCGGTCGCCGACAAAGCGACGAATCTTCTGGGCGGCTTTTTGATGTGATGCAGGCGAGCTTCGTCGTCGAGAAACATATTGCGGTTGGGCGGCGGCCAGAACCTCGTTCCTGAAGTACTCGCTGAGCTCGCCTGGGGTTCGGAGATCAGCCTTCCGCCCCAGGATCTCGCTCAGCTCGATCTCCATCCCAGCGAGGTCAAAGTATCCCACGGGGTACCCCGCCTCGAACTCGACCAGGAAGTCCACGTCGCTGCCATTGTGAAAGTCGGCGCGGAGCACAGAGCCGAAGAGCGAAAGCTTGCGGATGTGGTTGCGCTTGCAGAATTCAGCGAGTGCTTCGCGGCCGATCTGGATGTTCAGCTGGCTCACGGCGGTAGCGTAGCAGGATTCACCCCGCCGTTTCGGTCAGGCCGCCGGGCTTCACAGATCGTGAAGGCGTTGCCCGGCGACTGACAGGCCGGCAGGCACGCTGTTAGCCTGAGATTGGCGCGCTCGCGGGCGCGCTTTCTCTTTATCGCCATGCTGATCGACCTCCACTGCCACACCTGGCCCCTCTCCGACGACAGCCTTCTCAAGCCCGACGACCTCATCGAACAGGCGAAGGCCGAGGGCCTGCACGGGCTCTGCTTGACCGAGCATGACTACGGCTGGAACAAGGACGAAGTGCACGCCCTCGAGAAGCGACATAACTTCGTCATCCTCCCCGGCATCGAGGTCAACACCGAGGACGGTCACATCCTGGCCTATGGCGTCCACCGCTACGTCTACGGCATGCACCGCTCCCTGGAGCTTGCGCGCATGATCCAGGAGGCCGGCGGCATCATGATCGCCGCCCACCCCTACCGTCGCCAGATGCCCTGGTACGTGCAGGACGAGAACCACTGGGAGGAGGCGCTCGACCGCGCCTCCCGCAACAAGGCCTACGGCGTCGTCGCCGGCCTCGAGATCATCAACGGTCGGGGCTCGGCCAAGGAGAATGCCTTCTCCAGCGAGCTTGCCCGGCGCATGGGACTCCCCGGCAGCGCCGGCACCGACTCTCACGCCAAGCGCGACATCGCGGCCTGCGCCACCGAGCTCAGCCGCACCGTGGCCGACGTTGCCGAGTTCATCGAGGAGCTGCGTCATGGCCGCTTCAGTGCCGTGCCCCTCAAGGAGGGCCTGCTGGAGACCGCAGCTAGCCGGCCGGCCCACTGGGTCCCCGGGCATTCTGCCTAGCGTCGCGCGGCCCTAGACTGGCGCGATGGAGCGCCGGCTCTTCACCCTCGACGAGGCGCGCAGTCACCTCCCGAAGCTCCGCGAGATCCTGCCTGGGCTCATGGACGCCGTCCGCGAGGCCGAGCCCCTGCGCGAACAAATGGCTGCGATTCAGCGCGCGACCGCTGGCAATGGACACGTGGTTGACGACGACGTCGCCGCCCGTCGCCGCCGGCTCGAGCAGCTGGCGGAAACCATCAATGAAGTGCTGCAGGAACTCAACCAGCTGGGCATCGAGATGAAGGACCTGGTCCGCGGCTTGGTGGATTTCCCAAGCCGGCGCGACGACCGCGTGGTTTACCTCTGCTGGCTCTACGACGAAGAAGACATCCAATACTGGCACGAGCTCGATGCCGGTTTCGCCGGTCGCCAGCCGCTCTGAGCGCTCTTAGAGAACCACAAGGGGCTCTTCCCCGTACCAGCAGCATTGGTAGGGGGCGAAAAATGCCAAAACTGACAGCGGGATGGGTGGGCTTATTGCTCGCTGGAGTTCTCAGCCTGGCGCTCGTGGCCTGCGGCGGCGACGACGATGATGACGCTGCCGCAGAGGGATTCGACGACGCCGAAAGCACTGAGGAGCCTGCCGACGAAGGCGCCGGTGAAGCAACTTCAGAGGAAGAGGAGCAACGTGCCAACGGGACGAACGTCGCTATCGTCGACTTCGCCTTCGACCCCGCGGCCCTCCAGGTCAACGTCGGCGACACCGTGACCTGGACCAACGGCGACTCGGCCGGGCACACAGTGACAAGCGACGATGAGGGAATCTTCGACAGCGGATCGCTGCCGGGCAGCGAGACCTTCGAGTTCACCTTCGAGGAGGCGGGCTCGTTCGCCTATCACTGCAACATCCACGGCGGAATGATGGGGACGATTACCGTCGGTGAGGGCGCGAGTGCGCCGGCCGCCGACGGCGAAACCCCGGTTACTCCTTCGGGCTACTAACGGCAGCCCGCAAGGGCACGATGGTAAGATCGAGGGGCGGCTCCGGCCGCCCTCCCTTTATGGACGATCAGAGACGCCTGCAGCTGCGAGAGTCTTTCGGAGAACAAGTTCGGAAGGCCAACGAGGACATCGATGTTGCCCTCGCCGCGCTGGAAATCGCCCGCATCGAGTACCCACGCGTGGCCGTCGTCAAGAACATCCAGATCCTCGACCGCTACGCCCGCACGCTCGCCCGGCGCCTCGCCGGCTCTGAGAATCCCTTCCGCCTCGTCAAGGAACTAAACACGCTGCTCTTCGAGGAGGAGGGCTTCGTCAGCAACGAGAAGGACTACTACGACCCGCGTAATAGCTTCCTGAACGACGTGCTCGAACGGCGGGTGGGCATCCCCGTTACGCTCTCCCTCGTCTACATGGAGGTCGCCCGCCGGGCTGGCTTCGACGTCGAAGGCCTCGGCCTTCCTGGCCACTTCATCGTCAAGATCGACGACAAGACCGGCCCTGTATGGGTGGACCCCTACAACCGCGGCGAGCTGCTTTTGCTCGAAGACGTGCGCTTCCGCCTGCGCGAGGCTTCGGTCAAGCCCGAGAACATGAACCAGTACCTCGAGCCACTGACGAAGCGTCAGATCCTGGCCCGCCTTCTCACCAACCTCAAGGGCATCTACTACAACGGCGGGCAGTACGCGAAAGCGCTCGCCGTCGTCGAGATGATGCTGGCGATCTACCCCTGGTCGATGACGGAGATCCGCGACCGCGGCATGATCAACTACCAGTTGCGCTCGTTTGGCGCCGCCCTCGCCGACCTGGAAACATACGTCACGAGCTACCCCGACGCCCCTGACTCCGACCGTGTGAAGCGCAGCATCCAGATGCTCAGGCCACTGGCCGAGCGCAGCGGCGTCGACTGACTGCCAGGCACGAGATAGACATCAGGTGATCGCCCGGCGTGGCCAGGTCGCCGCCGACATCAGCGCCGTCGCCGGCGAGCTTGCGAAGTACGCCGCCATCCGTGTCGCCCACTCCGCCGCCAACTACCGCGCGCCGATGCGGGCGGCGGTCGAGCAGGGCGTCGACCTCATCGAGGCCGACGTCTGGCCGCGCTGGAACCACGTCGTCGCCCGCCACGAACGCGGCGTCATCGCTCTGCCCCTTGTCTTCGACAAGTGGTACGTGCGGCCGGAGATTCGCCCGATCACCCTCCAGGAGGTCGCCGAAACCGTTGGTGGCCGGGCCGGGCTCTATCTCGACCTGAAGAGCGACAACCACCGCTACCTGCGCCACATAGTCGAGATCGTCCAGCGATTCGGCCTCACGGCTCGGACGGCGATTACCTCCCCTCACTGGCACGCCTTGCGCCACATCGAGGCTATGGCCCCCGAGGTGTCCTCGTACTACACCGTGATCGCCCGGCGCCACCTGGAACCATTCTTCGACCACCTCGACGAGTATCCCGAGGTCAACGGCACTGCGATCCGTCACGGGCTGGTGAGCCCGGCCCTCATCGAAGCCTTCCATGCCCGCGGGTTGAGAATCCTGACCTGGACGATTGACTCGCCGGCGCGGGCCCTTGAGCTGCTCAGTTGGGGCGTCGACGGCATCATCAGTAACCGCCTGGACCTCCTGGCCGCGATTCCCGCCCGCGGCCCCGAAGCGGCCTAGCTCAGCTCGGCCTCCGCGCCGCCGAAGGGGCAGCCGGCTCCGCCGTGGGCGCTGTCGAGGTGGGTGCGCGCTTCCCACAGTTCCGGGAAGAACTTCTTGCTCAGGGTGGTGCGCAGGTAGCCGATTCCCTCGCTCCCCCCTGTCCCTCGCTTCGAGCCGACCATGCGCTCAACCATCTTGATGTGGTGGGCCCGCCAGAGGGAGAAATACTCGTCGTGTTCGAGCAGCTTCTCAGTCAGCTCGAACTCCTGCGCGCGCTCCTCGAAGTGGCTGAGGATCTCGACAATCGCCCTCACCCTGCCCTCATACCCAACGTCATCCTTTCCGGCCTCGCCGGAAACCTCAAAGCCGCGGCGGGCCAGCAGGCGGTAGAAGGCATCGGCCAGGGTGTCGCCGCCCAGGCGCGCCCGCAGCCGGCCGCTGGCAAACTGGTCGTCGGCGAATGCGCTCGCGATGGATTCGTCCTTAAGCCCCGAGACGAACTCGATCTCCCGGAATTGCATCGACTGGAAGCCGCTGGCCGGGTTGAGCTTGTCCCGAAACTGCAGGAAGTTAAGCGGCGTCATCGTTTCCAGCACGTGGATCTGGCGGTAGAGGACCTTCTCGATCTCGACCACCCGCGCCAGGGAGCGTCCGGCGGCGACCAGGCGCTCCTCGTTCATCTGCGTGATGCAGGCGTCCAACTCGTGCAGGATCTGCTTGAACCACAGCTCGTAGGTCTGGTGGATCGTGATGAAGAGGAGCTCGTCGTGGTGGACAGGGTCGGAGAGGGTCCCCTGGAGCTGGATGAGGTCCGCCACGCGGAGATACTTGTTGTAGGACAGCGGGGCGCCAGCCCCGTAGGCTGCCGGCTGGCTCGTGTCGTCGCTGTCCACCCTGCTAGTTTATGACGGCGCCGGCGCCGGACAGAAAGCGAGAACGATTGGCAAAGCGAAGAGGCCTTCGCGTTAATTGCGCCGTCTGCAACCGCATCTTCTATATCGATACCTGGGGAGAAGAGTTGCCCGAGCACAACATCGGTCGCGGCGGCTCACCAGCCTGCGCCGGCTCGCTGCGCACCGACTATCGGCCGGCCAGCGAGGACGCCATGACCGCCCAGATGGAGTGGGCGGCCGGCCAGGTCCCTGACCGACCGGCGAAGCGTAAATCCGAGCCCGAGAGCAAGGCCACCGTCGTTGACGCCCGGCGGGCCGAGACACAACGATTGAAGACGCGCATCGCTAAAGCAACCCGCGAGATCGAAGACCTGGTCGAGAAGGGCGGGGAGCTTCAGGAGCGCCGGGCGAGCGAGGACACGCCAGCGGCCATGGCGACCATCGCCGAGCAGGAGCAGGTACTCCGGGACGAACGCTCACTGAGAATGGAAGTGCAGAAGGCGGAGAAGGAGCTCGCCCGGCTTGAGCGCTAGCTGCCGCCTGCGGCGGCCGCCCGCGCCGAGTTTGCCAATGCATAGGCTTGCCGGCGGGGCAGACCGAGCTCGCTGATAAGCTGCTCAACGATGTCCTTGCCGCTGCGGCCTTCAGCGGCCAGTCGAGCCGCCAGCTTGGCGCCCGCGACTTCAAGATCCTCGCCGCCTTCCTTTTGTCCTGCGCCCTCGATCACCAGCGTGAATTCCCCGAGCGGCTCGTCCAGCCGGGCCAGGATCTCGCTCGCCGTGCCACGAATGAACTCCTCGTAGGTCTTGCTGATCTCTCGCGCGGCCACGACCCGCCTCTCGCCGAGGACGGCCAGGACGTCTCCCAGCGTCGCCCGGACCCGGCGTGGCGACTCGTAAACGACAAGTGTGCAATCGAGCGAGGCCACTTCACGCAGTGCCTTGCGCCGTCCTCCGCCCGTCCGCGGCAGAAAGCCGAGGAAGAGGAAGCGCCGTGTCGGCAGGCCGGAGCCGGCGAGTGCCGCCAGGGCCGCCGATGGGCCGGGCAAGGGTACAACCCGGTAGCCCGCGACGATAGCGGCGGCGACCAGCTCCTGACCGGGGTCGCTGATTCCCGGCATCCCCGCCTCGGAAACCAGCGCGACGTCGCCGTCCGCCAGCTGCCCGACGAGCTGCGGTGTGCGGCCCGCCTTGTTGTGATCCGTGTAGGAGACCAGCCGTGGCGCCGCGATGCCCAAGGTATTGAGCAAGCGACGCGTGGTGCGGGTGTCCTCGCAGGCAATCACCGGCACCGCGCCCAGGACTTCCACCGCACGGCGGGTAATGTCGGCAGGGTTGCCCAGTGACGTGGGCACGACATACAGGATGCCCACGCTCAGTCGCCCTGGTAGCCGATCTCCTGGATCAGCATCAGCTCTTCGATTTCTTCCCTGTTGAACTGGCGGATGATCCGTGCCGGCGAACCGGCCGCCGTGCAGTAGGAGGGAAGGCTCTCGATCAGGAGTGAGTTGGCCCCTATTGAGACGTGGTCCCCGAGCTGGATGTCGCCGATCAGCGTGGCATGCGTGCCTACCCAGAGCGCGTCTCCGGCGCAGGGGCCGATGAAGCTGAAGCCGCCGGCCTGGCTGTTGCGCAGGCCGAAGGTCACGTAGGGCGAGATCACAGGGTTTCGCCCGATCTCGACGAAGCCGTCCATGACGACAAAGCCGTGGGGCAGGTATAGCCCCGGCCCGATATAGACGTGGTCGCCGATCTGGACCTGGTACATGACCGCGAGGAAGCGGTCGATAACGCGGGGCAGGATCGGAATGTGCCAGTTCAAATAGAAGCGCTTCCAGCGGTAGGCCCAGCAGGCCCAGAGCGTGTCGAAGCGCAGGATCAGCGTCAGGATGACCCACGGCCTCTCCCACGCCGGGAAGGTGGCCAGCCGCCGCCAGCGCGTCTGGTAAACGTTGCGCAGCAGGTCGGAGAGCAGCAGCGAGAAGATTCCCGGCCGCTCGCGCTTCTCGATGGCGCGGATGCGCGTCCCCTGGTCGCCCAGGGCGGCGACACGCTCCTCGCGCCGGCGCTGCCGCTCGTCCACAGCCATCAGGCGAGATTATCCGTCAAAGAGGGCTTGCGGCCCTCAGGGCTCTTGGTAGGAAACGACGACGGCCTTGAGGTCGTCGCCTGGCTCCTCGTCCAGGATGGCCACCAGTTTCTCTTCCGATTCACCGGGCAGCTCGATGATGTCAAACTCGGCGAGGGGTTCCGGGTCGTCGCCCTGCAGCAGCTCCACGGCCACGCTTCCGGCGGTGCCGTGGCCTGAGTTCGCTACGGTTATTGGGAGGTAGAAGTGGCCTTCGGCCTCCCTCGTCTCACTCAGCTCGATCCGTGCCGTCAGGACGGGCTTTTCGGAGCCTCCCTCAAACTGCTGAAACGCCAGCACGCCGAGGATGCCGGCGACTATGGCTACGCTGATCGCCAGCGTCACCCACTCTGCCGGCCCCCTCGTCGAGGCTTTCTCTTTGCCAGCTCCGCGGCTCTTCTGCGTCACACCGCCAGCCTCCCAGCCGCCCCGCCGATCGCCGCCGGCAAGCCGAGGACGAGGACGTGATCGAGGGTCACTCGCCAGTGGTTGGACGCTTCGATCTGGTTGAAGGCGAGCAGCAGAAACGTGGCGATCAGGAGAGAGACCACATAGGCGAGGACCGTTTCTGTGATCGGCTGCTGAAAGGCGCCCGGCTGGGAGCGGCGCCCCTGCGCGTTGCTGAACTCGGACTGGAACACGATCACGAACGAGGCAACCAGCGAGAAGACCACCAGCCACATCATATGCAACGGCCCCAGCGCGCTGGCCAGGAGGTCGATCTCGTCCGTAGGGGATATGGCGTAGGAGACGAAGGCGGCGCCCACCATCGTGGCGCCGACGTCACTCAAGAGGGCCTGGGTCTCGGTCTGCCCTCCGTCATCCCTCTCGCCAAGCCGTGTGTCGCCGCGGTGCTTGAGCAGGAGGTTGGAGATGCACACGCCGAGGCTGAACGGAATGCTCTCGATTAATACCCGACCGACCCAGACGTCCGGCGAGGTTGAGAAGTTCACCCGATCGATGATTAGAAGGACGACGGCGCAGCCCACGATGCCGATTGCCATCGCCTCGATGGCCTCGGCCAACGGGAAGCGCCTGGCTTTCTCGTCCTTGAACCCGCTGATCCGGATGAGGACGATGTTGACGGCGAGCACGGCGATGAAAAAGATCGCCAGCAGCCAGGGCTCGATCGACGCGCCGACGTCCCAGGCTTCCATGGTGTAAATCAGGGGAATGCCGAAGAGGAAGCCACCGGCAAATCCGGTCTCGAGATCCTCGATTCTCTCCGACCGCCCGACCTGTTCTGCCACCGCTAGCAGCATAAAGGACGATGCGTAACCCACCTGCATCTTTGATGCTGGCCCCCCGCTCCCCCACCCCGACGGCGGTAGAATTAACCTTGGAGTTCCGCGAGTAAGGAGGAAACCATGGTTTCCACGGACAGAAAGCTCCTCGGCCAGATCCTCTGTGACCTTGGCTACACGACCGAGGACCGCGTGCAGGCAGCACTCGAGCGGCAGGCGATGACCGAGCCCGCCCAGGCTCCGCCCTTGATCGGCGAGGTACTGGTTGAGATGGGCGCTGTGACCGACGACCAGGTGCGCGACGCCCTCGCGGCGCAGGGGAAGACCGTGCCCGAGCACGCCGGCTAGCGCTGCATGCATCCCGAGAGGGAGGGATTTCCCTCCCTCTCTCTTTGTCTGCGGGGTAGTCTGGCGGAGTGGAAGCAGGATACAGCGAGACCACGCTCGATCACTACGAGGCTCCTCGCAATCGCGGTTCGACGACGCAGCCGGACGCCGTCGCCTTCTCCCTCAACCCGGTCTGTGGCGACACGCTACGGCTCTTCCTGAGCCTTCGTGACGGACGTATTGAGAAGGCTTCCTTCGAGGCGGAAGGCTGCGTGGCCGCCGTCGCCGCCGGCTCGATTACCACGGAGCTGGTTCAGGGGCTCGCTGTCGAAGAAGCTGCCTCCATCGACCGCGAAAAGATTGAAACTGCGCTTGGAGGTCTCCCACCCTCACGGGCGCACGGGCCGGCGCTGGCCGCCCATGTTCTTGGTCTGGCGCTGAGCCAGTTGGCTCAGGAAGGGCGTGCTGCGGAGCTGACGTAGAAGGGGACGCGCTGCAGCTCCTCGCCGTCGACATTGCAGACGATCTGGTAGCTGCCGGCTTCTGGGACCTTAACCCTGCCGTTGGCGGCGATCTGGACCAGCTGGCTGGCCCCCTGGGGGATACCGGCCGGCCGGCCCGTCTCGAACTGCGCCTCGACCTTCATCAGCTGGTTCCCATCGCCGTCCTGGACGAGAAGCTCGAGGCGGCGCTTGACGTTGGTCTCGTTCCAATCGACGCGGACGCCGACGGCCATGCCCAGGCTGACATCGGCGGGGAAGGCCTTGACGCGCTGGTGATTCCAGCCCCCGCCGAGAAGGTAAAGCCGGTTGTTGGCTATCTGCGCCGAATCGGCCACGAGCAGGTAATCAACCCGCACGAGAGGGCCCTGTCAACATGGATGGATCGTAGCTGGCGGGCGGATTCGGGGTCAGGCGCTGTGACGCAGCGCTGCGGAGTCAGTGCGCTCACTGACCTCCGGCGTGGCGGGCGCGAAGAACCAGCCGCCCTCCTCGGAGAGCGGGATAAAGCATTCGTCACAGACCTCAAGCTTGCGCTTGTAGTCCGTGCTGACGGCGATGAAGGCGGCCGGATGCAGCCCGCACCTCTCGCACTTGTCATCCATTGGGTTCAGGGTAGGCGTTTGCCGCCCACTTGACACCCGGTTATCCACCGATCCGGGCGTGATTTTAGGCCAGGCGCCCCGCGGTGGATCTGCTCACCCATGAGTCTCGAGGCAGGGGAGGGTTGCGCAGATCATCAGAAATGACGGCCCCCGGAGAGCGCAACCCTCCCATCCGGTCGCTTGAGGCTGCCGCCGCGGGGGCGATGTAGCACCCGGCGCTGGCGTCGATTGGATATCTCCCTTGTCTGGAGATGTTGACCTACGCGTCGTCTAAGGCCGCCGCCCGGCGCACGGCGAGGAGCCGCTGCACCGCCGTCAGGTTGGCCAGCACAGCGAGGATGGCCAGCACCGGCAAGACCAGCCCCAGGATCAAACCGGCGCCGAGGATCACCACGCGCTCGGCCCGCGTGAAGAGGCCCTCCTTGATCATGATCCCGCTCCCTTCCCCGCGCGCCCTGACGTAGCTGACCATGATCGAGCCGGCGACCGCGGCGTAGGCCAGCACAACCTCCAGCTCGTCGCCACGGTTGGCGTAATAGATGACTACCCCGAGGAGCAGGGCCGCCTCGGAGGCGCGATCGAGCACGGCGTCGAAAACGGCGCCGAAAGGCGAGGCCGTCCCGGTCAGACGAGCCAGCGCCCCATCGAAAACGTCGAGCAGACTGAAGAACAGCATGGCGACGCCGGCCTGCCAGAAATGTCCCGTGGCCACCAGGGCGGCCGCTCCGCAATTGCCCAGGAAGCCAATGGCCGAAACCATGTTCGGGGTGACACCCAGCACGGCCAACCCGCGGGCGACCGGCAGGGTTAGGCGGCTCGGCGCGGTGTGGGGGAGAAGCTGCCTCAGCTTCACGGCTCGCTGTCTTCGGCCGGCTCAGGAATCGGCTTCCCTCCGCCTTTCTCATAGGCCAGTCGCTCGTAGTAGGAGATGATCGTCCGCCCGATCCGCTCCCAGCCGTACTGTTGGGCGCGCTCGCGGCCCCTTTTGGCCATCTCCTCGCGCACATCCGGGCTTTTGATCAACTGCAAAAGCGCCGCCGCCAGGGCGTCCTGGTCCTCAGGCGTGGTCAGCAGACCCTCGACGCCGTGCGTAACGACGTCGGCGAAGCCTTCGATGTTGGAGGCTACGATCGGCGTCCCGCAGGCCATCGCCTCGATCAGGACAAGACCGAAGCTCTCGTTGCCGATGTTCGGCGCGCAGTAGATGTCCGCGGTGCGGTAATAGCGCGGGACGTCAGCGTCGGAGACGTAGCCGGTGAAGAGCACGTCCTCGACATGCTTGCGCTGTACCCAGTCCATGTAGCCGCGGGTCAGCTTGCTGTGCTGGCCGGCGACGACAAGCCGCACGTTGCCGACCTCCTGCCTTACCTGCGCGAAGGCGCGGAGGAGATGACGCAGGCCCTTGCGCTTCTCGGGCCGGCCGAGGAAGAGGATGTTGATCTTCCCGTCCATTAGCTCGTGGATGGGTTCGACATCGGGGTGGAAGCGCTTAATGTCGATACCGTTGGGGATGACGTTGTAGTAGCCGGGGAAATAGCGGGCAATCAGCCGCGCCGCCGCTGGGGAAACGGCGATCTTGCCGTCGAGGTGGCCGTACCAGCGCTTCATCACGGGTTTGCTCAGCCGGTACATCAGGTTGCCGTCTTCCTGGGCGGCGTGGAACGTGCCCACGGTCAGGCTGTTCGAGTAGCGCAGGAACTGCACCGGCAAGAGCGGCATCATCGGCTCATGCACGTGGACGACGTCGAAGTTCTCGCTGCGCAGCAGATCCCTGACCTCGCCTCCGACCCTGAAGGACACCGAGATGCGGGCCACGGAGCCACCGGCCGGAATCCCCACGGGACGCCCAACGGGAATGAAGCGGGCGTAGGGCAGGTCTATGTCGCCCTTGCTCGATGGCGCGGCAATCGACACGTCGTGACCGAAGAGGCTGTACTGCTGTGAGAGCTGGGTGATGTGGTTGCCGACGCCCCCAGGATTGGCGAAGTCATAGGGCGAAACAAGGCAGATCTTCACGGGCCGGCCCTGGCTCGCCCCAGCAGTTGCCTGACTCGCGGTCCGACGATCTTGCGCGGGGTCACGCAGAGCCCACGCCACTGCTGGCGAACAACCTTCCTCCAACCCAGCTGCGCCGGCCCAACCAGCCGCCTGATCTCGGCTCGCGTCGCGCCGGCCTCCAGAGCGCGCCGCAGGTCGTCGGCCGAGCGGCCGGGGAAGTGGGTTACGGCGCTGCCCACAGCTTCGAGAAAGTGCGCGTCGCTGCTGCCGTATTCTGGGAGACCCCAGCGCTCGTTGAGCCGCCGGGCCCGCGCTGCCGTGATCCGGGCCGCCGGCGATGGGCTTATCTCCAGACCGTCAGGGGTGGTCTCCGGGTCGGCCAGCAGGCGGTTCATGGCGCGCTCGCCGACGCTGCGCGTAAGCCAGCTCAACGGGTGGGGGATCAGCGCCATGCCGCCCGCCTCGTGGATCGCCGCGATCGTCTCGTCGGGCGTGAGGAAGCTGCGAATGGGCCGATCGACGAAGAGGGCAATGATGTGGCCGGAGCGCGTCGTAACCTCCATACCTGTGACCAGATCGAAGCCGTGGCTCCCTCTCGCCCAGCGCTCGCGCGCCTTGAGGGCCGGGGTGATGTCGTCGTGCTCCGTGATGGCGATGACGCTGAGCTCCCCTGCCCCACCAACCGAGTCGAGGATCTCCTCGATTGAGGCCATGCCGTCGCCGTCGGACGTATGGATGTGTAGGTCGGCCAGCCCCGGCTCGTTTGGGTCGTCCATCTGCCTCGTCCGAGTATCGGACAAGGGGCGGCGTGGGGCCTTCGGTGGCCGGGGCGGGCCGGTTTGGTTGTAATTGAAGTAGTGCCCCCGCTTTCCCGCCGCAAATTCCTCTTCCTTCTGGGCGCCTCGGCCGGGGCTGCCTGGCTGGGCGCCGCCTGCGACGACGCTAACCCGCCGGAGGACGATGGCGGCCTGACGCTCTCGCCCGGCAGCGGCGACGGGAGCGAAACCCCCGGCACGGTCCCGACCGTCGGCGGAGGAGAATCAACCCCCGACCCAACCCAGGAACCCGGCGCCTCGCCCACGGAGGACAGCCCCTCGTCGACCGAAACGCCTACCGCTGAGCCAACAGAGGTCTCATCGGGCGAGCCGACCGGCTACTTCTACCCGGTCGCCGGCGTCCATGTCCCCGACAAGGACTCGCAACTGCCGAACGCGGCGCGTGACTACCGCTGTGGTTTCCACGAAGGGTTGGACTTCTACCCCTATGACTCCGGGCCATATTTCCCCCGCGGCGAGCCGGTGCTGGCCGCCAAGGCAGGCACTGTGATTCGAGCCGACCACGACTTCAGCGAGTATTCGACTGAGCAGCGCAACTCTGACCTAGCAACCATCTGCGCCCAGGGTGGCGCTGACCCCAACATTCTTGACCGCCTGCGTGGCCGCCAGGTTTGGGTCGAGCACGGCGATGGCAACACCACGCGCTATTGTCACCTCAACAGCGTCGCCGGCGTAAGCGAGGGCGACAGTGTGGAGGTCGGCACTCACCTGGCCGGTGTTGGCAACTCGGGCACGAGCAACGGCGCCGCCGGCACCGACATGGACCTGCACCTGCACTTCGAGGTCCGCCTGGGCGGCCCTGACGGCCCCTACCTGGGGGCGGGCGACTCGGTCGCCGAAGTGCGGCGCAAGCTCGACGTCCTCTTTACCACGGCTTGATCTTCTGTTGTTAGAGAGGGCAGCGGCTCAAGGACCGGTACCCAACAAGCCCGTTGTGGGGCGGTATAAGTTATTCGATTTTGAGTTTTCTGATTCGTTTGGCGGTTCCTGTGGGGTCGCCAAAGCTAGCGCCGATTCGTTTTGCTTTTCTATTCGAACTAAGGCTTCGTTTTCACCTTTGGCCGTAGCCAACGAGGCAAGCTGGCGCCGGAGGATGGGTAAGTCGCGCTCGGGGTTTAGGCCAGTGGTGTCGATGAGGACGGGGTCATCGAGGGCGGAGGAGAGCAGTTGCCACTCCTCGAGGGCCGCTATGGCGGATTGGAGGGCGACCTCCAGCGTGGGGAGGGGCGCGCGGATGGCGCGAGAGGTGCTGCCGTGCTTGAGGGGCATTGAGGTTGCCGGGTTGGGCGCCGCGTTGGCGTTGAAGCGGAAGCATGGGATACTACGGTAACAGAACACATGTACTAGAACAAGGGGCTGCCAAGGACGGACGCAGCAGATCCCGGGCCCTCTCGTGAAAGGGACCTTCGTCCTGGCCGAGAGCCTGTCACCCTCACCTTGATCCTCTCCCTCAAAGGGAGAGGGGAGAGCTATGTAGGACGGTCGCAGCAGGTCCCGGGCGCCCTCCCGTGAAAGGGACCTTCGTCCTGGCTGAGAGCCTGTCACCCTCACCTTGATCCTCTCCCTCAAAGGGAGAGGGAGAGCTATGTAGGACGGTCGCAGCAGGTCCCGGGCGCCCTCTCGAGAAAAGGGACCTCGTCCTCCCTTAAGGGAGACAGCCAGGTTGAGGGTGAGGGAATCCGAGCAAGAAAATGCCCTTGTAATTTGGCGCGAGAGCCAGACACGGCTCTCTACCATCCCGAATCGTTACCAGTCAGTCGACGGCGAGGATCAGCGTTGAGGCCGACGAGAGGATTCCTCCTGTGCCGTTGACGCAGCAGATCTTGGCTCCTTCAACCTGGCGCTCGCCGCACTCTCCGCGGAGCTGACGGACGGCCTCGATCAACAGGAACATGCCGTACATCCCGGGGTGGGTGTAGGAGAGGCCGCCACCGTTGGTGTTGAGCGGGAAGTCGCCGCCGGGCGCAGTACGCTGGCCCGAGACAAAGTCGCCGCCCTCGCCCTTCTTACAGAAGCCGAGCTCCTCGAGCGTCACCAGGACGGTGTAGGTGAAGGAGTCGTAGACCAACGTCAGGTCGATCTCGTCGTGGCTCACGCCGGCCATCTCGAAGGCGCGCTTTCCGGAGTGGCGGGCCGGCGTCTCAGTGAGGTCGGGCATCGAGGTCAGGCCGGTGTGGGTCGTCGCTTCGCCGCTGCCCAGCACCCAGACCGGCTTCTTCGGCAGCTCCCGCGCGCGCTCGGCGCTGGTCACCACAACAGCCCCGCCGGCGTCTGTGACCAGGCAGCAGTCATAGATGTGGAAGGGGTAGGCGATCCAGCGCGCGCTGAGCACGTCGTCGATCGACAGAGGGTCGCGCATCATCGCCTTGGGGTTGAGCTGGGCCCACTTGCGCGTGGCCACGGCGATCTCAGCGAGTTGCTCCGAGGTCGTACCGTACTGGTGCATGTGGCGCATTGCCGCCATCGAGTAGAGGCTCGCCGGGCCGCCGACGCCATAGGGCATCTCAAATTGGGCGTTGGGCGCCCAGGGGTCAAAGCCTGGCCCGGCACCCCTCCGCCCGCGGCCGGAGAATCCGGTCTCGCCATGCGTGATCAGGGCAACAGAGCACAGCCCGGCGCTGATCGCCGCCGCGGCGTGCTCGACGTGCATCTCGAAGGACGAGCCGCCGACCTGCGTACTGTCGGTGTAGCGGGGAAAGATGCCAAGGTACTCGGCGATCTGGATCGAGGGCATGCCCCCCAGCCCGCAGGTCAGGACAGCGTCCACCTCGGACCGGTCAATCCCGGCATCGGCGAGGGCGTTGCGCGCCGCCTCCGCGTGTAACTGGATCGGCGCCTTGTTGGGTACGATCCCGATCTCGTCACACTCCGCCGCCCCGACGAGCGCTACCCGGTCGCGCCAGGTCATGAGCCGCCCCCAGCGGGCCGGAACTTGGGGAGGGTGATCTCGTCGTTGATTTCCTCGAACACGACCTCGACTGGCATGTCGCAGCGGATAACCGCGGGGTCAGCCTCGACCTCCACGAGGTTGGTCATCAGCCGCGGGCCCTCATCGAGCTCGACAATGGCTGTCACGTACGGGAGCTCGGTATCGAAGCCCGGCATCTGCGGCCGCCATTGAATGGCGTAGGTGTAAACGCGCCCGCGCCCGCTGGTCTCGTGCCACTCAATCTGCCATGAGAAGCAGCATGGGCAGAAGGGGCGCGGAAACCAGAAGAACTGCGCGCAGGCGGGGCAATAGGGCAGGACGAGCTTGCGCCGGCGCGTGCCCTCCCAGTAGGGGGCGGCGTCGGGGCTGGGCGACGGTATTGGCTTGCGGTATTCGGCGGCCAAGGCAACTCCACTTTGCGTTCGAGGGTGGGACTGGCAGGCCTCGCCAGTGTACCTGAGCCACTTCTATGGTTCCTCGGGAACCAGCCCGAAGGCCGCGACGTTAGACCGAAAAGCGATTGTTAGGGTTTTGCAGCACCCAGGCAACCGCACTGAAACGTCCGGAGGTGGCCCGCTGGATACGATCAGGAAGCCTAGAGGAGGTGCTCAAGTGATTAACTCAACTCCACAACGCCAGCAGGAAATAGCAGACGAGAACCTCAGTCTCACGTTCGTCCTGGCTGCAGTCATACTGCTTGCCGCGATTCTCGCCGTAAGGCTGCTGCCCATTCTTCTCTAGCCCACCAAACGCAAGAAGGGGAGGCCGTTTCGGACCTCCCCTTCTTTAACCCCCGAAATGGTTACATGGTCCGGTAGCCGCCGATGCCCATGTCCTGGGCCATCGCCTGCAGGCGCTCGATGCGCTCGCTGATCGGCGGGTGGGTGCTGAAGAGCCCGGAGAAACCCCCTGACAGCGGGTTGACGATGAACAGGTGGGCCATCGCCGGGTTTTCGTTCGTCGAGTTGAGGACGCCGGCTTCCTTCAGCTGCTTGTTACCACCCTCCAGCTTGGCCAGGGCCGAGGCCAGGGCCAGCGGGTCGCGCGTGATCTCCGAGCCGGTCTTGTCGGCCTGGTACTCGCGCGAGCGGCTGATCGCCATCTGGATCAACATCGCCGCTATAGGGGCCAGCAGGATCAGCGCGAGCTGAGCGAAGGCGTTGCCGCTGTCGCGGCGGCCGCCGAACAGCGAGGCGAACATCATCATTCGCGCGGCGAAGGTGATGACGCCGGCCATCGTCCCGGCCACGGTACTGATGAGCGTGTCGCGGTTGCGTACGTGTGCCAGCTCGTGGCCAATCACGGCTTCGAGCTCGCGCGGGCTGAGCAGGTTGCGGATGCCGGTAGTAACGGCGATCGCCGCGTGCTCCGGGTTGCGGCCCGTGGCGAAGGCGTTGGGCGACGGGTTGTCGCTGATGTAAACCTTCGGCTTGGGGATGCCTGCGGAGGCCACTACGCGGTCGACGATGGCGTGCAGCTCGGGTTCCTCTTCGGCCGTGACCTCGTGGGAGCGCATCGCGGCCAGCGCGATCTTGTCCGAGAACCAGTAGCTGACGAAGTTCATGATGCCGACGACGACGAGGGCAATGATCAGACCGCCGGTGCCGCCAAAGGCCTGGCCGACGAAGAGGATGATGCCCGTCAGCAGCCCCATCAGCACCAGGGTCTTGAGGTTGTTCATTGTGAACATCTAGGTTCCTTCTCTCTACCTCCATCACTCCATACGCATGGAGCGATCCGGCGGTTCCGCGCGGAGGTGAGCACTTCTATTCTACCGAGTCTGGTTATCGCAGGCCCGGTGTCCAGGCTGAACCTCGACTGCTATCCGTTCCTTCACGAAGTCTGTCTGGTTATACGAATAAATCGGCTCCTTGCCGACCGCCCTTATCTCATCGCGTTGCTCATCACTGGGCATGTTCATGGTCCTGCGAATGAGATCGCGGTCTGATGTAACCCAGTAACTAGTTATGGATTGATGCCACGCGGAGTTTGATAGCAGGCGTTTGAACTCGGCGTTCATAGCGACCGGGCTGTACAACATCGTCCCCATCGTCCGTCGCTCTTTGGACTCCTTCGTCCGGCAGGACTCAGCGTGGACCCCGGCGACAACCGTCTCGATCTCTTCCCACACAGGGCCGGCTTGTGCACGAGCATGTGCTCCCACCCGTTGAGGTGGGAGCTCACCGCCGCGGCTCCAGTGGCCATGGCCGCGGCCCCGGGCGGCGGTGGTGCGGCCGCCGCGGCCCCTGAGGAGGAGCAGACGGAGTTCAACGTCATGCTCAAGGAGATCGGCGCCAACAAGATCGCGGTCATCAAGGCGGTCCGCGAGGTTCCCACCCTGGGCCTCAAGGAGGCCAAGGACCTTGTCGAGTCGGCCCCGGCCGCCGTCAAGGAAGGCATCAACAAGGAAGAGGCGGAGACCATCCGCGTCAAGCTCTCCGACGCCGGCGCCACCGTAGAGCTCGCCTAGCCCAACGACGGACGATCAACGAGAAGGGGG
>JBBDXC010000014.1:195743-259137 GCA_040902555.1 Dehalococcoidia bacterium | reverse complement strand
CCCCCCTTGGGGTGCCCCCGTTCGATGCCCAAATCCAAATCTGCTCAAAGATTGGCGACGACACCCCGGAGCTTCGCTAGGTTCGTTCGCGCGCGGACCGCGAACCTCCACCTGATTCTTTAGGCTTCGACCAGACCAGGTGGGAAGAGAAAGTGGCGCGGAAACAGGACAGGCAGCAACGAGCAAAGACCGCTTTCGAGTTCTTTAAAGCGCGAGCGCTGGCGGGCGGGAAGTTCGGCGTGGATGAGCTCGGCACTGCGACGGGCTGGAAACCGCGAACTGCCAAAACACACATCGACAAACACTGGAAGGAATTGATTCGCGACGAGGGCGGAGGAATCTATACCGTTCTCCAGGAGATTTTGGGCATCGGCGAGGACGATTTCCTTGAGGTAGCTCGCCAGAGGCAGTTCGTCTTCCGCCGATACGAGAGGCACACTTACTCTGCCTATGCTCAGTACGAGTTGCTCCTGCCGCTGACTCAAGAAGCCAAGCTGCGGGCCGCGCTGGACGACCTGTTTTACACAGACAGCCTTCGTCAGAGGATTAGCGAAATAGGGCTTCCGAACATCGCCAAAGAAATACCGCGACACCACTCGGAGACTGATGATGCCTACATTAACCGCCTGTTGGACTTCATTGGCGAGCGATTCGGCGGTTATTCAATTGGCCAGGTTAGTGGTCGTTACCGGGCAGGCGACCTGCTCGCCCGAAACGAAGCTGCCGAGTTGCTTCTGAAGCATAGACGGTACCTGGTTGACGAGACCACCGCAGTCGTGCGCTTCATAGTCAAAGCGACGGGGAGCCGGATCAATCATGGACGCGACTTCAATCCGTCGGCACAGGGCCTTGCCTCTCTCCCCTTCGCCGGGCCACGGGAGCTCGAGGAGGTGCGTTTCCTTTTCTTTCGGCTCTTCTTGGAGGCGGTTGTTCGAACCGTCAATGAAGAAGAAGTTTGGCTCATTGAGGAGTACGGGACCCAGCGCTTTCTTCACGTCCTCCGTCAGGTTTATTGATACTGCCATTGCGGCGGCCAACCGAAAGATCTAACATATGTTCTAACATGCAAGCGCTGCGGGCTCCCCTGCGCCCCCCTCTCAAGTGGGCCGGCGGCAAGCGCTGGCTACTCCCGCGGCTCCTGAGCCTTTGGGAGCCGTACCGTGATCGTCGGCTCGTCGAGCCATTTTGCGGCGGCCTGGCAGTGGCCCTGGGACTACGGCCCAAACGGGCTCTGCTGAACGATATCAACGAGCACGTTGTCCAGTTCTACAGGTCGCTGCAGGCTGGTCTGCAGATTGAGATCAACATGGCCAACGAACGTCAGGTGTATGACGACCATCGTGTCAGGTTCAACGAGCTGCTGCGTGAGGGTGAGGGCCAGACGGTCGAGGCGAGCTCGCTGTTCTACTACCTGAACCGCACCGGCTACAACGGGCTGTGCAGGTTCAACTCTCGCGGCGAGTTCAACGTCCCGTTTGGGAAACACCGTAGCGTGGCCTACCAGGACCAGTTCCAGGAGTACCGGCCGACGATGCGCAGGTGGCGCTTCACCTGCGGCGATTTCGCCCAGGTGAAGCTCCGCGACGATGACTTCGTCTACGCCGACCCGCCTTACGACGTCCAGTTCACCCAGTACTCTGCCAAGGGATTCGATTGGCAGGACCAGGTGCGTCTGGCAGAGCAGTTGGCGCAGCACCCGGGCCCGGTTGTGCTGTCCAATCAGGCGACGCCCCGCATCGTGGAACTCTACGAGCAGTTGGGCTATCAGCTCCTGTTCCTGCAAGCCCCGCGCATGATCAGTTGCAACGGAGACAGGTCGAGCGCCAGAGAAGTTGTAGCGACACGTGGAATACCGGAGCGTCTCCTCCGTGACCTCTAACGGCGCGGGAAACGGTTCAGCGGCCGCGCTATTCGCGGAGGAGCCGCTGGTGCACAGCGACTTCAACATCGGAAACAAGGTCACGCTCTACGGCGGCGAATGCCTTGACCTCCTCCGTTCCATGCCCGACGAATGCGCCCAGCTGGTTGTGACGTCGCCGCCGTACAACATCGGCAAGAGCTACGAGAAGAAGCGCTCACTCATCGCCTATCTCGACGATCAGCGGGCGGTAATCGAGGAATGCGTCCGAGTGCTTAAGCCCAGCGGAAGCATTTGCTGGCAGGTGGGCAACCACGTGTCTGGCAACGAGGTCGTCCCGCTGGACATCGTCTTATATGACTTTTTCAAGGCGCAGGGCCTTAAACTTCGGAACCGCATTGTCTGGCACTTCGAACATGGACTGCACTGCTCGCGGCGTCTCTCCGGCCGCTATGAAACCATCCTCTGGTTCACGAAATCAGACGATTATGTCTTCAATCTTGACCCTATTCGGGTGCCTCAAAAGTATCCCGGTAAGAAACACTACAAGGGTCCAAACATTGGAAAGTTATCCGGAAACCCGCTGGGCAAGAATCCAGGCGATCTGTGGTCGATTCCCAACGTTAAGCACAACCATGTCGAAAAGACGATTCATCCTTGTCAGTTTCCGGTAGAACTGGTGGAGAGGCTTGTGCTTGCCCTCACTCACAAGGACGACTTAGTGCTCGATCCCTACGTGGGGGTCGGAACGACAACGTCCGCCTCGCTTCTTCATGGTCGGCGCTCAGCGGGCGCTGACCTAGAACAGAGGTACATCGCCATCGCGTCTGAAAGAGCCGCCCTAGCCGCGGCCGGTTTGCTCCGAACCCGGCCCATGGACAGAGCGATCTATGAACCGCCAAGTCAGGCCATTCCAAGCCATCCGGTACGACTTCTCGAACAGGCAGGCTCCTACAGCGCCATCGGTGACAATGGTTAGACCGCCGCACGACTGGTCACAGTGAAAACCATTTTCCTTGACTACCGGTTTGCCGAGGCCGTCCTTGACGACCCTAGATTCGAGGGCGCCAAAGGCGAGATCGTATCGGTCTTGCAAGAAGCGAGCGTGCCGCTACTCGACTGTACGCAATTGGATGCTAGACGCGGCGGCGTGAAGCGTCGCGAACGTCGTGCCCTAGCGGGAGACACAACTAAGCGGTACTTCTATTTGCCGGTTGACCAGAAGCAACTCAATCGGGATCTTGAAGCGGCCTTTGTGGTTAAGGGTTGGGCAACGAAACCGCCGATCGTTCCGCCTGGCCGGAGCGGAGGGCCTGGGACGGGACTGAGAGGCGACTTTAAGAAAGGGCGGCTTCACGTTGAGGTGCAGTTCGGAAATATGGCTCGCTGGTATACCGATGTGTTTAAGTTCCAGTTGTCGTATTCACTGGACGAAATCGATGCCGGAGTTCTGGTGGTTCCGACTCAACGATTCGCCAATGTGATCGATGAGAACGTGGCTTACTTCGAAAGGGTGCAGCGTGAATTGCCCTGGGCCAAGATGTCGCTAACACTGCCTATTTGGGTGATAGGTGTGGAGCCGGAAGACGACTCGCCCATACGCCAATGCTACGAACAGGCGGCTCGCCTCTTCGAAGGGTCGCAGACCGCGGAACCGATCGCATCGATTTCCTACGGCGACAGAGTCGCGGAGATCCCGGCGAGCCTTCCTGAAGAGGATCCCGCCGCACCGCTCGCTGACTAACTATCCACTGTGAAAGCTACTCCACCACGGAGCGGCCGCCTACGGCCATCGGCGCCAGGTGCGGGAACTCCACCAGCTTGTTGCCCTTGATCGCGACCCGCATGGCCCGCCCGGCGTGTTCGTCGTTCTCGATCAGCTCCATCATGGCGTCAGCCACCTGCTGCGGCGGGATCAGCGGCAGCGACTCGATGATCTGCCGCATCTCGGGGTCGATCGGGTCGTCGGCCGACTCCTCGCGGCCCTGGCGCACCATCGCCGTGTCCACCATGCCCGGGCAAACGCAGTTAACCCTGATCCCCTCCTCGGCCAGCGGGGCCAGGGACCGAGTGAGAAAGACCACGCCGCCTTTGGCGGCCGAGTAGACCACATCGGCCGGGAAGGGCTCCAACCCCGCCATCGAGGCAGTGTTGACGATTGCTCCGCCCTGCCCGTGATCGCGCATGGCCAGGATTGCCAGCTGGTTGCCGGCGATCACAGCGCCCAGGTCGACGTCGACCGTGCGCCGCCAGCGCGAGGCCTTGTCGGGGAAACGCGGCCGCCCCGTCGTCACGCCGGCGTTGTTGACGACGATCTGCAAGGGGCCCGCCTCCTTGGCCATGGCAAAGGCGCGCTCGAGTTCCTCGTCGAGCGTGACGTCGGCCGTGACGTAGGAGCACTTGCCGCCGGTGTCTTTGATTGTTTTCTCGGTTTCCTGCAGGCCCTCCTCCTGGAGGTCGACCAGCAGCACGTTGGCCCCGCGCTTGGCGAGGTTGACGGCCACGCTGCGGCCGATACCTGAGCCGGCGCCGGTTACCAGCGCGACCTTGCCTGCTATGTCCATAAAGCCCTCCTGGAGTTACTCACTCGTCGACCCGAACAGCTGCGCTGTCGCGATGCCCGGCACCTGCGCGATCTCGTTACCTTCGAACAGGATTGTCATCGCTTGCCCGGTCAGCGTGTCGTCTTCGATCAGCGTGAGCATCCCCTCGGCTACCTGCCGGGGCTGGATCAGTGTGATTGTTTCGAAGCGCCGCCGGATCTCGTCATCCTCGGAAGACTCGACTCCCCTGCGCACCAGCGGTGTATCGACCACGCCCGGACAGACGCAGTTGACACGAATCCGCAGGGGCTCCATCCATTCGGCGGCTGCGCGGGTGAAGAAGACGACGCCGGCCTTGGCTGCTGAGTAGACCGGGTCGCCGGGCCAGGCGTATAGCCCCGCCATCGAAGCCGTGTTGATAACCACGCCGCCGGTATCGCGCATCAGCTCCGCGGCAATCTGGGTCCCGTGGATCACCGCCGAGAGGTCAACGTCGATGACCTTGCTCCAGTCCTCGGGCGGGACCTCAAGCCAGCCCGGGCGGGGCGTGGCGATGCCGGCGTTGTTGACCAGGACGGAGACAAAACCCGCCCAATCGCGACCCGCTTCGAGAGCGCCGCGGAGGGCCTCCGGATCGCTGACATCGGCCTCAGCAGCGGCGGACTTGCCACCGGCGGCCGCGATCAGCGCCTCGGTCTCGGCCATCCCCGGCCCATCGACGTCGATAAGAAAGACCGAGCTGCCCTTTTCGGCGAGGAGGAGCGCTGCTGCACGCCCGATGCCCGAGCCGCCGCCGGTGACTATCGAGGTGGTCCCAGCCACGTCCATAGGCAGGAAGCTTCTCGGTTTCAGGCGTTAGGGGATAGGGCGACCTCTCTCCCTAGCCCTCTCCCCTTGGCAAGGGGAGAGGGACAGTGCGGTCGGTTAAGGGCGCGTCAAGGCGAGGCAGATGCAGGGACGAAGAACCAGCTGGCCCAGTTAGTCAGGCAGGCGAGAAGGGCTCGACGAAAACGTCCATGGTGCCGCCGCATATCTTGTCTTCGCCGTCGGTGGGGTTGGTCAGGTCGACGCGGACGAGGCGCGCCCGGCCGTCGCCGAGTGCGGCCATGGCCTCGGCCCAGACTTCAGACTCGCCGCATCCGCCGCCGATTGTGCCACAGAATGAGCCGTCGGCGCGGACGACCATCTTGGCGCCGGCCTTGCGGGGAGTGGAGCCCTTGGTGCGGGCGACCGTAGCCAGGACGACGGGCAGGCCCTCGTCGAAGGCCGTCTGAAGTGCGTCGCGTACTTCGGGAGCCACGAATTCATCCTACGAGTTCAGCCGGGGATCGAGGACAGGGCGAAGGCCTC
Source organism: Dehalococcoidia bacterium (assembly GCA_040902555.1). Classification (GTDB taxonomy): domain Bacteria; phylum Chloroflexota; class Dehalococcoidia; order WHTO01; family WHTO01; genus DASTBR01. The sequence continues at coordinate 253,386 of JBBDXC010000014.1, read as the reverse complement.
GTGCAGGACCCTTACGGCGTCCGTCACCTGCTCGTTGTCGACGATGCAGGTGATACGGATCTCCGAGGTGCTGATCATCTGGATGTTGATCCCGGCGTCGGCCAGGGCGCGGAACATCCGCGACGCATAACCGGGCGCGTTCTGCATCCCGGTGCCGACGATGCTGACCTTGGCCACGGAGTCCGATGTCTCGAGGCCCCGCGCCCCCACCTCCTTGACCAGGCCGTCGAGCAGGACGCGCGCCTGCTCCAGCTCGCCGCGAGCCAGCGTGAAGGTAAGGTCCGTCAGGTTCTCGTGACTGACGTTCTGAACGATCGTGTCGACGCTGATGCTGGCGGCGGCCAGGGGCTCGAAGATCGTGGCGGCGATACCGGGGCGGTCCGGGACTCCCAGCAGCGTCACCTTGGCCACGTCGACGTCGTAGGCCACGCCGCGGACTTTACTTCTCTGTTCCACGCTCGGCCCTCCATGAATGAGAGTACCCGGCCCCTCGCCGAAGGTTGAGGCGACCATGATCGGCACGCGGTAGATGGCGGCCAGCTCGACCGCGCGGTTGTGCATGACGCGGGCGCCATAGCTCGCCAGCTCCAGCATCTCGTCGTAGCTGATCTCTTCGAGCTTCCTGGCGTCCGGGACGATTCGCGGATCCGCCGTCAGCACGCCTTCCACGTCGGTGTAAATCTCGCAGACGCGGGCGCCCAGCCCGGCGGCCAGCGCTACGGCCGTGGTATCGGAGCCGCCGCGCCCGAAGGTGGCCGTGTCACCATCGTCGGTTGCGCCGTGGAAGCCGGCGACGATGACGATCTTGCCCGCGCGCACCTCGCGCAGCAGCCTCTCTGGCTCCAGGTTCATGATGCGGGCCTTGCCGAAGGCGCGGTCGGTGCGAAAGCCGGCCTGGTGGCCGCCGAGGGCGACCGCGTCGTAGCCCATGCCCTGCAGCGTCATCGCCAGCAACGAGGCCGAGACGTGCTCACCGGTGACCATCAGCATGTCGAGCTCGCGCTGCGAGGGCGCCGCGTTGACCTGCCTGGCCATGTCGATCAGCTCGTCGGTTGTCTGCCCCATCGCCGAGACGCAGACGACGGGGCTATCGCCGGCGTCGCGGCGGGCCGCTATACGGCGCGCCACATAACGCAGCTTGTCGAGGTCGCCGACCGAGGTGCCGCCATACTTCTGGACGATGATCGCCATCAGGCGTTGGCCGGGGCCTGGTCAACGACGGCCGCTCCGCTGTTGCTGAGCCGGGTCACCAGGGTTCTACCGGCCAGGGAGTTGGCGCGCGCGGCGCTCGCCATGGCCTCGGCGATCTCGTCTTCCTTGTCCTTGGCCAGGGCGAGGACTGTCGAGCCGCCGCCGGAGAGGAAGACCCCAAGGGCGCCGGCCTCGCGCGCGGCGGTGAAGAGCAGCGGCATTTCGGGGAAAAGCTGTGTTCGCGCCGGCTGGTGCAAGCGGTCCTGGGTCGCCTCGTTGATCAGGTCGCTGAACCCCTCGACCAGGGCGGCTACCAGCAGCGCGGTCCGGCTGATATTGAAGACGGCGTCCTCGCGGCTCAGTTCCCTAGGCAGCAGCCGGCGGCCCGCCTCGGTGGACATCTCCATCTCCGGGATGAAGAGCACGGCGCTGTAGTCTGCGGGAACAGGGAGCCCGGCGCGGTAGACCTTGAGGCCCGAGCGGGCGACGACCTGGAGGCCCCCGAAGAGGCACGCGGCGATGTTGTCGGCGTGCCCTTCCAGCTCGGTGCCGAGGGCCAGAAGCTCGTGGTCCTGGAGGTAGACGTCGCAGAGAGCTTCGGCGGCCAGCATCCCGGCGGCACGGCAGATCGCGCTGTGGCCGAGGCCGCGCGAGTGGGGAACCCGGCTGAGGAAACGCACATGTAGCGGCGGACACTCGCGCTCGACGAAACGGCAGGCCGCCTGCGCGGCGAGGACGACGCTGCGCTCTGCCGGACCGGCGGCGTCTTCTGCCTCGCCGAGGCTTATCTCCACCTCGGAAAAGAGCTCCAGGGCGAGGCCGAGAGTATCGAAGCCGGGCCCCAGGTTAGCGCTTGTCGCGGGCAAGCGCAGCGTGACGGAGGAGACGCCCATGACAGGCCGATCCTAGGGTCGGGAGGGGTTAGAGGCTTGAAGCGCCGGCGCATTGTGCGCGAAGGCCACGATCTCCGCGAGGCTCGGGCGATAGCCGTCGCTCGTATCAACCGCTAGGACGGGAATTGGCAGCCTGAGGGGTTCGACGTACTCAGGGAGGACCGCGGCGAGGGTTTCCAGCACTTCAAGATCGTGATGTGCGGGGTGCCTATCAGCCGATCCCACACGATCTCGATAGCGTTGGAGCGCAAGTGGAGCGGGAACGTGGCAGTGGATGAGGAAAGCTCGCGACTTCGCAACCAGGGGCAAGAGCAACCCTTCGGACAGGCCGGCCCTGAAGTTGGCCTCAACAACCACCGAGGAGCCGGCGCTGAGCAGCTCGCCGGCCAGGACGTTCAGTAGCTGGATGGCCGCGTAGCCAAGCCGCCGCGAGCTCTCGATGTCCGTTGGGCCGAGCGACTCCCAAAGGCTCTCCTTGATCGCGTCTTTGTGGAGGCACGGCAAACCCAGCTCCTGGGCGAGCCGCCTGGACAGAGCCGTCTTGCCCGAGGCGGGAGCGCCCGAGACCAGGACAAGCGTGGGTGTTTCGTTCAGAGCGGCTTCGCCGCTTTGAGCGCCTCCACAAGGGTCTGCGCTATGGTCTCGCGTAGCTCGTCTGTCTGTTTCGTCCCGTCCAATACATGGAAACGCGGGTCGTCCCGCGCGAGCTCGAGGTAGCCGGCGCGGACCCGCCGGTGGAAATCGAGGGTTTCCGCGCTGATCGCGTCGTCCTCGACGGCCCCGTCCTTGCGCTTCAAGCCCTCCTCCGGGGCGACGTCGAGCAGGAACGTCAGGGTCGGCGAGACCCCACCCTCGGCATAACGGCAGGCTCGCCGTACCAATTCGCGGTCGAGCCGGCGGCCGTACTCCTGGTAGGCGATGGTGGAGTCGCTGAAGCGGTCGCAAACGACAATGTCGCCCCTCTCGAGCGCCGGCCGGATGACCGTGCGAACGTGATGGGCCCGGGCGGCGGCGAAAAGGAAAAGCTCGGACGCCGGCGCGACTCCACGGGCCAGGAGCTCCCAGACCAGTAGCCCAAAGTCTGTCCCCCGCGGCTCCTGCGTCAGCGTGACGGAGTGGCCCTGCGACTCAAGCGCGGCGGCGAGGAGGCTAGCCTGCGTGCTCTTGCCGGAGCCCTCTCCGCCCTCAAATGTGATGAACAAGGCGCGAGGTCAGACCGCGAGCCGGCTCAGAAGCGCACCTGCGCCTCGCTGCCGGGCGAGATGCGCACTCGCCGGTAGGGCTCGCGGCCGCGGCTCTCCGACAGCAGGTTGTAGCGCTGGGCCAGTTCGTGCTGAAGACGCCGGATGTAGGCGTTCTGGGGCGTAAGCTCGACCGTGCGGTCGCGGCTCATGACCTCGCCGATGGCCTCCTCAGCCTCCTCCATGGCGTCCGTGGTCAGGTCCCGCGGCGTCGGTCCGCGGCTGTCGCCCATCGTCATCGTCTGCAGCATCGATTGCTGCATCTGGTAGACAGTGTTGTTCTTGAGGACGTAGATCGGGATGCCGCGGCTCTCCGCGTCGCGCAGGACCTGCGGCTTGCGCCGGTAGTAGGTGCGCAGGGTCATCACGGTGTCGGCCTCATCGAGGCCGTCGGCGATTTCGGCGGGCGCCCCGAGCTCGGTTATGGCCTGCTGGAGCTTTTGCTTGCTCACGCCAAAAGGGTAGATGTGCCTCGGTGCCCCCGACCGGAAGAGCGGCCGCGGCGCAGTGTCTTCCTCGAAGCGGTCCTCCTCAGGGATTGCCGTTGGCCTGCCGCCACGCCCGTTGCCGTTGCGCTCCCAGGGCACTGTCCGCGCGGCCGCCTTCTGCACGTTGCCCTCGTCATCGACCTGGCGCAGCTCGGGATGGACGTCGAAGCCGCGCAGGGCCGAATCGACGGTCTCGGCCACATCAAGGTGGACGAGCACCTTCTCCCAGGTCTGGATCTCGACCAGGACGTCAAAGGTTGGCGGCGCCCGCCTCTCCAAAACCGACTTTTGGGTGCCCCGGCGCCTCGCCTCCTCGTCGCCCAGGGTCACGGACTGGATGCCACCGATCAGGTCGGAGAGAGTGGGGTTCATCATCAGGTTCTCGAGGCTGTTGCCGTGGGCTGTGGCGACGAGCTGCACTCCGCGCTCGGCGATTGTCCTCGCCGCCGCGGCCTCCAGCTCCGTGCCGATCTCGTCGATGACGATGGCCTCCGGCATGTGGTTCTCGACGGCCTCGATCATCACGGCGTGCTGCTGGGCCGGCGAGGGCACCTGCATGCGCCGGGCCGTACCGATAGCGGGGTGCGGGATGTCGCCGTCGCCGGCTATTTCGTTGGAGGTGTCGACAATGATGACCCGCTTGTTGAAGTCGTCGGCCAGGACACGCGCCACCTCGCGCAGCATCGTCGTCTTGCCGACGCCTGGGCGGCCCAGGAGGAGGATGCTCTTGCCGGACTCGACGAGGTCCTCAATCATGCGGATCGTGCCGAAAACGGCGCGCCCGACGCGGCAGGTCAGCCCCACCACCTTGCCGCGGCGGTTGCGGATGCAGGAGATGCGGTGCAGGGTGCGCTCGATGCCGGCGCGATTGTCGAGGCCGAACTCGCCGATCCGCGAGATCACATAGTCGATGTCGGCCTCGCTTACTTCAGCTTCGTCGAGCACCATCTCGCGGCCGGGGTAGCGGGCTTCGGGCACGCGGCCCAGGTCCATCACGACCTCGAGCAGCTCGCGGCGGTTCTCGGCGGTGCGCACGGGCGCGGCGACGTGCGGAGGCAAGGCGTGAAGCATCGCGTCCAGGTCGTCGGTGATCAGTCGTTGGTAGGTGTTCTTCATCTCTTTGAGGTCGCTCACGTTATCCATGCCGCCTCCTCTGCAACTTTGACCCGGCTCAGCTCACCAATTGGTCGCGCCAGCTGCCTCGCCAGGAGCACGAACTCGGCGCCGCGCTCGAAGCCGCGCCGTTCCAGCTCCATAGCGAAAGTCTCCATGTAACTCGGGACGAACGCCCTTACCGCTCCACCACGAAGCAGGGCCGAGACCGCGGATGCGAGGTCGGCGACGAGGCCGGCAGCGGCAGGGTCGACGAGGGCGTCGAAGGTGGCGGCTGAGCCACGCTGCGCGCTGCGGACCCAGGCGACGATCTCACCGTCGGCTTCGGCGACAAACTGGGCGGGGCTGCGCGCACCGATGGGATTTTGAGTGGCGGCCCACTCCTCCAATGTTAGCGCTTCGACCGCCCGGACATTCTGTGGCACCGCCCGGTTGTAGAGCCGGAAGAGACCGTGCGCATCGGCCCCCGAGGCCACTCGCAGCTGAAGCTGCGGACGGTCGCCCGGCGCGGCGGCGGCCGGCGACATCATGAGGTTCTCGGTGGCGTAGGGTATGAAGCCCGCGGTGCGCGCCGCTTCGAGCACGCGGCTTTCCATGGAGAGCCGCAAGAAGATGCGTCGCGCCCCCTTGCTCGCCGCCAGCCCGGCGAGGCAATCGAGGGCGTCGCCGGCGGCCGCGGGTTCCGGCGCGAAAAGGGTGTCTACCTCCCAGCCTGCGTTGGTCGCCCGGCTGCGGCCCGCGGCGAGTGCGCGGATCCTGGCCTTTTCTGTCACGAGGGCAATGGCAGACCTCGTTCGCGCAAGCGGCAGGTGTAAGCCGACGAAACGCTCCATTAGCTCCTGTGTGGCCACGGCGCCCGGGGGCAGCAGCCAGTTGACGGCCTCGTTCGGGCTGCGGCCGGCAAGCAGCGCCGTGAGGGCGACGACGTCAAAGGGGCGTGGGGGGTGGGCCGTACTCACTTGGCGCCGACCTCGGGTGGTCTCGCCGTCATCGACAGGAAATGGCGGTGCAGGCGGTCGTCTGCGGTCAGCTCGGGGTGGAAGGCCGTGGCCAGCAGGTGTCCCTCCTGGACGGCCACGACACGGCCGTCATCCAAGCGGGACAGGACATCCACGTCCGGGCCTACCTCTTCAACCACCGGCGCCCTGATGAAGACGGCGTGCAGAGGCTCGCTGCCAATCAGTGGGACTGAGATGTCGGTCTCGAAGCTGTCCAGCTGGCGGCCGAAGGCGTTGCGCCGCACGCCGATGTCGAGGACGCCGATAGAGGGCAGGTTGAGGTCGCTGGCTCGCCTGGCCAGGACGATCATCCCCGCGCAGGTGCCCCAGACCGGAGTTGTGGCCGCGAAGGCTCGTAGGGGCTTGAGCAGATCGAACGCCGCCATCAATCGGCAGATTGTCGTGCTTTCTCCGCCCGGAATTATTAAGCCGTCGATATCGTTCAGCTGCTCGGCCTTGCGCACCTGGTAGGCCCGCGCCCCCACGCTTTCGAGCATGTCGGCGTGCTCGGCAAAGTCTCCCTGGAGGGCGAGGATGCCTATGTTGGGCACAGCACTGGCCCGTCGATCGAAGCCGGACGCCTGTGGGGTTGTCGTCGCTTACCAGCCCCTGGCAGCGAGGCGCTCGGCCTCGGGGATGGTGCCGAGCTCGATGCCGCGCATCGCTTCACCCAGCCCACGCGAGACCTCCTTGAGGACGTCAGGGTCGTTGTAGTGAGTCGTGGCCCTGACGATGGCGCGGGCCGTGACGTCGGGGTGCTCGGCCTTGAAGATGCCAGAGCCGACGAAGACGCCCTCGACGCCCAGCTGCATCATCAGCGCGGCGTCGGCTGGCGTGGCAACGCCCCCGGCGGCGAAGTTGACGACGGGCAGGCGTCCCTCCTCCTTCACGCGGCGGACCAGATCGAGCGGGACGCGGTACTCGAGAGCGGCGGTGCTCAGCTCCTCCTCGGTCATGTCCTGCAGCCGGGCGATGCCCTCGGTGACGGCGCGAATGTGGCGCACAGCCTCGACGATGTTGCCGGTGCCGGCCTCGCCTTTGGTGCGGATCATGGCGGCGCCCTCATTGATCCGGCGTAGCGCCTCGCCGAGGTCGCGGCAGCCGCAGACGAAGGGCACCCTGAACTGGGTCTTGTCGATGTGGAACTGCTCGTCGGCCGGCGTCAGGACCTCGGACTCGTCGATGTAGTCAACGCCGAGGGCCTCAAGTATCTGGGCCTCGACGAAGTGGCCGATGCGGCACTTGGCCATGATCGGGATCGAGACGGCGTTGACAATGCCGGTGATCAGGTCAGGGTCGGACATGCGGGCGACGCCGCCGTCTTTGCGGATGTCGGAGGGTACGCGCTCGAGGGCCATGACGGCGACGGCGCCGGCCTCTTCGGCGACCTTGGCCTGCTCGGGTGTGACGACATCCATGATGACGCCGCCCTTGAGCATGCGGGCGAGGCCCTCGTTGAGGGTGCGGGTTCCCTGTTCAACAACCATTGGTAAAACTCCCTGGAATCGGAAAGGGGTGGGCAAGCTGATTCTAGGTTCGCGACGAATCGCCCGGCAAACGCTGGGGTAGATACTTGAGTAAGTGAAGGGTGAGGTGTCATGCGGCTATCATCTCGGCGGCCACTCCGACCCGAAGCGCTGCTCGAAGAAGGCTTTCCTCTCCTCAGCGCTCTTACCGGTTAACACCAGATCCTTGACGAAGTTGCCCAACACCGAGCGAGAGTCTGAATGAGCCGTAGACTCCAATGAATAGTTGACTCGGATCAACCCGCTAGAGGGGGTCCTTGCTCGTGGAACTCTTAATCCAAGACTCCTCACGGCCTCCAGATGTGGCATATGACGAACTGGTCACGCGCCTTAAGCCCTTTCCGGTAGAGCACTTCCTACGGGTGTGCAACCGCTTTTGCGCCTGGCTGGATGACCGGCCCGTTTCCGAGGCGAAGATTCCCTTACGGGCCAACCGAAAATACAGAACACCACGCGACACGCATGTTTATCTGACTCCGTGGGCAATCATGTTCCTGGCGAAGGCCTCAATTCTCCACTCTTCCGATATGCGCCACGGCACTCTTACAGACGAGGACTTCTTGGGTCTCGTCTCGATGCACGTAAACCTCAAGGACATCTACTCGGAAGAGAGGCAAAGGAGAGAGCCTGATCCGAAAAAGGCTTACGCGCAGCTCATACGCATTGCGTGGGAGCAATTCGATTACCAGGGCACACTATCACGGATGATTCCTCGGACATTACTCTTGCTCGTCGAGGGGAACCGGGGCGCAGCGGACAGGCCGATGGATTTAGAGAAGGAGTTTGAAAACGCGACCGGCCTGACCCTTGACACGTTTGTCAAAATTGGATTTGCCTATTACAGCGCCTTCCTAGCGTACCCAGCGGTTGACCGACTCACGCCAACCTTGGGGATATTCGAAGGACAGATCTCTCAAAATCAATGCGAGCTGTTTCTCGCCCACTCAGCGGCCGACTACGACGAGTTCCGGACGCTGTCTGGCGCGCGGGTACACGACAGCCTCTATGCGAAAACCGAGTTCAATGCTCTCTTGGAGCGCCCACTCGTCGTGCGCGGCAAGCAACTCCTGTGCCCGGTGCCTCGCCTAGTTCTCCATCGGATGACGGAGGGCGTGATTCATGACTTGATGAACTTATCCGCGGGCACGAAACGAAATGCTTTCCGCTAGTACTTTGGGGCGCTTTTTGAAGCCTACGTCGGTCGCTTGCTAAAGCAATCGTTTGCGCCGGACAATGTCTTTCCAGAGCCCGTATACGGCCAGCCAGAGAGGCGAGGGCCAGATTGGGTCGTCATTGATGGCGATTCCGCGATTCTGATCAAGTGTCGGACTTCGAGGTTACGTTTGGAAACTCGCATCCGTGGCGAGGTGGAAGAGCTCGCCGACGACATTCATCGCATGATCTTCGAAACCGTTAGGAGGATCCCTCGGAAGATCCAAGATCTTCGATCTGGAGCAACAGGAATCGATACCAGCGGAGTGACGAATTACCGCTCGCTCATCCTGCTCTATGACCGTTTATTCTGGGGCTCCGCATACCGGACCTTCGTTATGGACCATTACAACGCCGCCGATGAGACGCCCTTCGAGGAGTATCAGCTCCTGGACATTACTGACTTCGAGACCCTAGTCGCGTGGAACGTCGTAACACCGATGAAGGAGCTTCTCGATCTCAGCGCCAGGTACCCGGTGACCACGACCTCCGGGTTCCCAACTCACGGCGTCATGGACTTTGTTGAGGAGTACGCTGCTAAGAAGCAGCTCAGCAAGAAACACCCTTTGCTCGAGCAAGTGGCAGCGGAGTTTTTCGACTCGTTAGGAGTCAATTTAGCGGACGAAACAACCGCGTCGAACCAAACGCAATAAAGCTGTCTCTGCGACGCAAGGCTTGTCTGAAGTCGCTAACGGCCCATCTTGGCGGGGGCAAGGGAGGGAGACCGAGACTGCCCGCGACTGACCCCCGGTAGCCCAAAGCCGCGGCTTACGCGGTCTTGCTCTCCCCGGCGAGCCCGGCCTCACTGAGGCAGCTAAGCCGGCTCGACGGGCTTGGCGATGAAGATCACGCGTTCCCAGGGGTCAACCGACCACTCGGGCGTCAGCCCGGCGCCCTCGAACCACTCCAACCAGCTGTCGCGGGGGAAGAGGCCCTCCACGTGGCGGTCGTGCTCGACGGTTACGCTGCCGTCGGCTTCGCGCAGCAAAAAGGCGTAGTCCACGAGATAGGTGTCGTCGGCAGGGTCTGGATCCCAGGTCCACTCCAGGTAGCGCAGACCGCGCCCGTCGTCACTGTCCTCGCCACCGTGGTCGGTGTCCGGCTTCCAGATTTCACGGACGTAGTCGGGAAGGACGGAGACGGTTCCCCCGGGCCTGCAATGGACGGCAGCCGTTTGCAGGGCGGCTTGCACTTCTTCCGGCGTTGTGAGGTACATGACGGCGTCGTGGATCAGGACAACGTCGAACTGGCGGTCCAGGCGCAGCGTCCGCATGTCCCCCGGCAGGTGCTCGCACTCCGGGTTGACCGCCTTGTTGATCTCCAGCATCCCCGGCGCGATGTCGGTCAACGTGCACTGGTAGTGCTGCTTGAGGTGATAGGCGAGGCTGCCCCCGCCACTGCCCAACTCCAGCAGGGTCGGCTTTGCCGATCCAGTGTCCGGCTTCAAACGCGCCAGGAGGTCGGCAGCCTCCTCGACGTAGTGGGAGGGCGGCGACAAGAGCGGCCACCACTTGGCAAGGTCGTCGTACATACGGGGCACGGGAGGACGCGACCCGCTTTTACTGCGCGTTTTGCTTGCGGCGCTGTTCGACAGCTTCGCGTAAGACCTGTCCCAGGCCCGGCACCGTTTCCTGCAGCTTGTCGAAGGCCGGCTTGCGCACAATGAGCAGGACCGAATCTTCGGTCGCGGTGACGGTCGCCATGCGCAGGCCGCCCTCAAGGAGGGCGATCTCGCCGAAGAAGTCGCCCTGCTTTAGGTCTCCTAGCTTTTGACCGCCCGCGGTGACCTCGGCCGAGCCGCTCTCGATGACGAAAAAGTCCATTCCGCGCTCGCCCTCCTTAGCCAGTGGCGTCCCCGCCGGGACCGAAGCTTCGTCGGCGATAGAGGCAAGGCTCTCGAGCTGCGAATCGTTGGCTCGCGCAAAGAGGTGGATCGACCCTAAACGCTCGATCTTTTGGTCTTTTGTTCTCATCGCTCCTCCGAGAAGCCGATTCTATCTCGAACGGCCGCTTAGAAAGAGTGCGCGAGAGAGCGAGTCGGACGAAGGGGGTTGCTCAGACCTTGCGGGCGCAGGTCCAGGCCTGCCAGCCATCGCGGTTCACCTTCTCGGCGGCGGCCCGGATGTTGGTCTCGGCGTCGAACGCCGCGTCCCAGCCGGCGGCGGCGCCCACCCTCGTCTCGAGGAAGGTAGCCCGCCAGAACTGGAAGATGCCGCGGGCGCGTCCCTGGTCGCCGACGGCGTTTGGGTTGAAGCCGCTCTCGCAGAAGGCGACGCGGACGGCGAAGTCCGCCTGGCTGGAGGGGAAATAGCGGTGGATCAGGTCGACCACATAGCCGCGATACGATGAGCTGACGCCCCCCGTCCTGACCACAGGCCGCGGCGGCGCAACATACTCCTCGGCGCGGTGGCGCTCGCTGTTGAAAGTGATGCCGTTGCCATCGATGCCGTCGAGGGTGACGTCAGCCGCGGGTGCTTCGACGCTGTCGGGAGCAGGGGCGTCGCGCTTCGCGGACGGGCTCGAAGGCCCTGCGCTTTCAGTCTCTTCCAACGCCGGGCTCTGAGAGCCCTGCGCGTATACGACGGCCCTGGTGAACTCGACCGCAAGTGGCGGCTGTAGACGCGGTCTTTCCTGCTGGAGCCCTTCCTGCTCGAGAGGCGCTGAAAGGCTGTATTCCGGCGTTAGAGCTGAGATTTCCTCGAGCGTGATGCCCGGCGTTTGCACGGAAGCGATAGCCGATGCCTCGCTGCGTGCACCGACATCGAGGGCCGCCGCCGCGTGGGCGCCACCGACCACCGTTGCGGTCGGGATGCCGGTCACGGCAAGGACTGCCGCGAGGCCGGCGATGCTCAGGCGCCCGCGCCGGCGCTCTCGCTCGCTGCTGCGGTCATAAACCTGCAGCTCGCGGCGCATGCGATGGAACAGCTTGAGCGCGGACTCGGTGTCGAGGGTTGCCGCCGGTTCAGCCTTGGTGGGCCAGACCACGCGGACGTTCTCCAGGGTTGCGTTGGCGTAAGACGGATTTGGGGAGCCAGCCATTACTCTTCCTGTTTTGTTGCTCTCGCTTCTGCGAGGCCTCACTTGCTATATCGACCGCCGCGGGCTCTACCTTTAGGCGCCGGGGGAACAAATCGGTAACGCGAGGCGTCCATTGAGCACAAGCAAGGAGGGGGAAAATGAAACGGAAAGTCTTGATCGCCAGTCTTTTCATGGCGCTCGTGGCCCTGGCGAGCCTGACCATGGGCTGTGGCGGCTCATCGTCGGACGGCGATGGCGAAGACTCTCTTAACTCGTCGAACGACAATCCCGGCACCGCTTCACAGGGCGGTGTGGGAAGTCAACGCTCCGACGAGCCCGTAATGCGGGAGGAGTTCGGAGACGACGATTCTGGGTCCGCCGACTTCGATGAATCGAGTGACGAAGCCCTCGAAGAGGCCCCACCTGCCACGGACGGTGGCGGCGAAGGCAACAACGCGCTGGGCGTCGGTGCCCTCGACCGCAAGATCATCCAGACCGCGACCATCGAGGTCGAGGTCGGCGATGTGCTGCGTTCCTTCAGCACGATCAGCCGCCTCGCCACGCAGGCCGGCGGATTCGTCGCCGGCTCCAACGTCTACAGCGAGGACGAACAGCGCTTCGCCACGATCACGATCCGCGTGCCCGCGGACCGTTACACCGAAACGCTGGAAGAGGTGCGCGGCCTTGGTGAGGTGGTATCCGAGGGTTCGAACGCCAGCGACGTAACTGAGGAATACACGGACCTGCAGTCCCGCCTGCGCAACCTCGAGGCCGTCGAGGGCCAATACGCTCAGCTGCTCGGCCAGGCGACGACGATCAACGACATTCTGACCGTGCAGGACCGGCTCAACCAGGTCCGCCTGGAGATCGAGCAGATCCAGGGACGCCTGAACGTCCTGGACGACCTCGGCGAGCTGGCCACGATCGAAGTCTTCCTCTCGCCTCCGCTGATCGTGGCCGAAGAGAAGACCACGTCCGATGGCTGGAACGCCTTCGCCCCGGCCGAAGCCGCCCTGGAGAACTCGCTGGCCGCTGCAAAGTGGCTGGCCGCGGCAGGCATCGCCGTCGGCATCTATGCCCTCTGGCTGATACCGGTTGGGGTCCTGGCGTTGTTCGTCCTCCGCTTGCAGCAGCGCTCGCGGCCCCCCGGCGGGCCCGGTCCGACGGCGGGCCCGACGACGGAGGTTGGTCCTATTTGAGATTTCACTAGGGGCAGGATGCCTCGCCCCTAGACTCCGCAGGATTAGGCTTATAGCGGCCCGCCACCAGGTGGCAGGGCCGCTCTCTGAATGTTTAAGCGAAGCTCAAGGCCCCGCCCCGAAGACAGCGCACCGCCGCTGGCGGACCTGCGCAACATCCTGGTGCCACTCGACGGCAAAACGGCGAGCTACGGGGCGCTTGGGCTCGCCTGCTCGATAGCCAAGCGCAATAAAGGGACCGTCTACATCGCGCACGTCATCGAGGTCCGCCGCTCCCTGCCTCTCGACGCCGAGCTGGCGACCGAGGTTCAGGCCGGCGAGGCAATCCTTTCCACCGGCGAGCGCGTCGCCGAGGAGATGGACTTCAAGGTCCAGGCCGAGCTTCTGCAATCGCGCGAGGCCGGCAGCGCCCTCGCCGACGAGGCGGTAGAGCGTGGGGTAGACGGCATCATTCTTGGCGTAGACTTCACCGCGCCCTACGGTGAGTTTCAGATGGGACGAACAACTCAATACCTTTTAAAGAACGCGCCCTGCCAGGTCTGGCTGCTGCGCGGCGCCCAGGGGGTGTCGGGATGAGGGCCCTGATCATGGGCTGCGGGCGGGTCGGGGCCGCCCTGGCGGCGAGCCTCGAGGACGACGGGCACGATGTCACCGTCCTCGACATCGAGCCCTACGCCTTTCGCCGGCTCCCACCCACCTTCCGCGGCCGCAAGATGATCGGTAACGGCATCGACACGGAAAAGCTGCTGGCGGCGGGAATCGAGAACAGCGACGCCTTCATCGCCGTGACCCAGGGCGACAACCGCAACATCATGGCCGCGCAGATAGCAAAGTACGTCTTCAACGTACCGCGGGTCGTCTGCCGCATCTACGACCCTTTGCGCGAGGACATCTACAGGTCCCTCGGCATCTCCACAGTCAGCCCGCCGCGCGTCGGGACAGCCCTGCTGCGCGAGGCGCTGGAGAAGTCCGGCCCGGCCGCAATTGCTGCACAGCCCGAAGAGACGGCTGGCTCTGAAGAGAAGGCTGACTGATGTTTATCGTGATCGTCGGCGGCGGTAAGGTCGGCTACTACCTGAGCCGCGAGCTGATCGAGGGCGGCCACGAGGTGCTGGTCATCGATAAGGATGTCGCCCGCGTCCAGCAGCTGACCGACGAGCTGGGCCAGGACGTCGCCGTGCGCGGCGACGGCTGCGAGGTTGCGACGCTGATGCAGGCCGGCATGGACCGCGCCGACATGGTGCTGGCCGTGACCGGCGACGACGAAGACAACCTGGTCGTCTGCCAGGTCGCCAACAGGCGCTTCAACGTGCCGCGGACGGTCGCTCGCATCAACAACCCCAAGAACGAGGACATTTTCCGCAAGCTGGGCATCGCCACCACTGTGTCGGCAACCTCGGCGATCCTGGCCCAGATCGAACAGGAGCTGCCCAGTCACGCCCTGATCCCGCTGATGAAATTGCGCGGCGGCGGCTTCGAGATCGTCGAGGTCAAGATTCCCGCCGGCGCCGCAGTCGTCGGACAGCGCCTGCGCGACATCATGCTGCCCCAGCAGTCGCTGATCTCGCTGATCATCGACACCGAGGGCGTGCCTCGGGTGCCGAATAGCGATAGCGTCATCGAGGCCGAAGACGAGGTCATCGCCGTGACCAAGATGGAGAGCGAAGGGCAGCTGCGCGCGGTCCTGACCAACGCGCCGGCATCGCGCGGGGCGTGAACGAGCAGCGGGTCGCCTACCTCGGCCCTCCGGGGACGTTCAGCGAGGAGGCGGCAAGGCTGGCTTATCCCGAAGCGCGCCTGGTTGCCTTCCCCACGGTAGCCAAAGTGTCGCAGGCCATCGAAAAGGGGCTGGCGCAAGCCGGGGTGGCGGCCATCGAGAACTCTATCGAGGGCTCCGTCACCGACACGCTCGATGTCTTGCTCCACGGCTCCAGGTTGAAGATCTGCGGCGAGGTTCTAGTCCCGATCGAGCACTGTCTGATGGCGCGCGCCGGCACCGAGCCGGGCGACGTCCAGGTCATCTATTCGCATCCGCAGGCGTTGGCGCAGTGCCGGCTGTTCCTCGAAAAGCACTACGAAAAGGCGCGGCTCGAGCCCACCTACTCCAACGCCCTGGCCGCGGCGCAGGCGGTCAGCGTCGACGGCGCTGCGGCCATTGCCTCGCGGCGCGCGGCCGACCTTTATGGAGCGGATGTATTGGCCGCCGGTATCCAGGATGTCTCGCCCAATGTCACCCGCTTCGTCGCCCTCGGCCACGAGGATGCGCCGCCCAGCGGCGACGACAAGACCTCCCTCGGCTATTCGGTGCCGGCAGATGTCCCGGGCTCACTCGTGACCAGCCTGCAGGCGTTTTCCAGCCGCTCAATCAACCTGACGAAGATCGAGTCGCGGCCCTCGCGCCACTCCCTTGGCGAATACATCTTCCTCGTCGACTGCCAGGGCCACCGCGAAGACCCCCTGGTGGCGGCGGCGCTGGCCGCGGTCGAGCGACAATCGTCGTTCTTCAAGGTCCTCGGTTCCTACCCGCGCTCGCAGAGTCGCCTGGGAGACAGCGGGGGCGACTGATGCCGGAGATCCCCGACCTCGAAGCAATCCGCACTTTCCTTGAGCCGCGCATTGTCGGGGTGCCGATTAAAGCGGCGACGGTCCGCATCCCCGTTGTCGTCCGCGCCAGCAAGGAGGACTTCGCCGGCGCCCTCGAGGGCAACCACATCCGCGGCATCAGCCGCATCGGCAAGTTCCTCCTCTTCGATCTCGACCACGACCTCGTGGCGGCGGTCAACCCCATGCTGACCGGGCGCTTCCAGTACCTTGACCCCGCCGACAAGATGCACAAGAAGACCAGCTTCATCATCGACTTCGAGGACGGCAAGCAGCTCCGGTACTACGATGACCTGTTGATGGGCAAGCTCTACCTGGCGACGCCGGCCACCCTCAAGCAGCTACCGCGCTTCGCCGATATGGGGCCCGACGCCCTGGCCATCTCGAAGGAAGAATTCCGCGAGCGCATCCGCAAGTACACCGGGATGGTCAAGAACGTCCTGACCAACGAGAAGTTCATCGCCGGCGTCGGCAACGCCTATTCCGACGAGATCCTCTGGGAAGCCGGCTTCCACCCTTATCGCAAGCGCAGCAGCATCGACGCCGAGGGCATCGACCGCCTGTACGACGCCACCCGCAAAGTCCTGCTCGAAAGCATCCCGGTCGTCACGGAGAAGATGAAGGAAGGCCTCGACTACACCGAGTGGCGGGGGCACCTGAAGGTGCACCGCAAGGGCGGCCAGACCTGCCCACGCTGTGGGGGCCGCATCTCCGAGATCACGGCCGGCAACCGCATCACCAACTTCTGCCGCACCTGCCAGCCGATGTACTGAACCTTAGCTGGCCGCCGCGTGCCCCTCCCAGCCCAGGACAAACTTCCGCCAGCCCTCACGCATCTCCAGGTGGTTCCTGAAGATGTAGTGCGTCGGCACGTAGGGCCGGAAGGCGTTGCGTCGCAGGTGCATCCGCGCCTCCTCTGGCGTGCGGTTGCCCTTGCGGTGGTTACACGTCTTGCAGGCAGCCACGAGGTTCTCCCAGGCGTGCTTGCCACCCTGGTGCCGCGGCACGACGTGGTCGAGGGTCAGGTCGCGCCCCTGCACCCCACAGTACTGGCAGGTAAAGTTATCGCGCTGCAGGACATCCCGGCGGCTCAGCCGCAGCTGAGGGCGCGGCCGCTTGATGAAATAAATGAGGCGGATGACGGAGGGCAGGTGGAAGGTGTACGACGGGCTCTTCAGCAGGCCCGCCCCGTTCTCCAGCACCTCGGCCTTGCCGCGGTCGACAAGCACGAAGGCGCGTTTGGCGTTGCAAACGTTAAGCGGTTCGTAATTCTGGTTGAGGACCAGTACTGCGCTGTCTTGCATGACCCGGCTCTCGCTCTTTCTGTCGGCACTCGCAGAATAGCAAACCTGTGCAAATCACAAGGCATCGACGCGCGTGTCGAAGAGCCCCGGCAGCAAAGCTTTGACGAACGGCAGCTCCTCGACAAGGAAAGAGCCGATGATCGAATCCTTCGTGGCCTCGGGCAGGCCCAGCGCGGGGAAGGTGATGAAGGCGAAAAGCACAGCCTCGACGAGGATCAGGCCTTTCAGGAAGCCGGCGAAGGCGCCGCCCAGGCTGTCAGAGGAGCCGAGGTCGAAGACCTCTAGGTTCGTCTTGATCAGGAATGAAATAATAATTCCTACCAGGACGACCGCGCCGATCAGGGCCAGGAACGCCACACGCTGCGAGTTCTCGAGGTCGTCGACGAAGACGTCGATGTCGTCGGTCAAGTTGTCGTAGGCCACGCCGGCAAGTACTACCCCAAGGACCGCCGCGAGCAGGACGATGGCCTCGCGCAGGAGGCCCGCCGTGTAGCCCGTATAGGTAAGCGCCACCAGCGAAGCGACGATCAGGGCGTCGACCCAGATCAAGAACCCGGCCCGCAGACAGCGCTCATCGTGAGCGAATTATACGGCGGGCCTCAAGCAGCTTTCTGCGGAACACCTCGTTCGGCATCCCGTAGAGCCGGGTCGCCGAACCCCCGCGCTGCCGGATCGGACATCTCCCCGCCGAACCGGCACCTGGATCACGGCGTAGGGGCTGGTTGCAGAGGTTATCAGCCGAGATCCTCCGTATCCGCGTCGCAACCTGCCCTCGAAGAGTCGCCTGCGGAGACCACCCGTGGCATCCGCGACAAAGCGTGCATGTCCGGAAAGATCGACCAGCCCGCCATGATGCGTGGTCAATAGCCCAGGACCCGCCCGACCAGGGCCTCCCCACCGGCATCATGTCCAGGCGAGAGGCCGCCCCGCCCCATGCCCCCCGGCGACAGCGCACCGGGTCGAGTGTACCATACCGTCCACAAGAGTCCCCCGCGTTGCGGGACAGCCAGCGTGTCGCCGACCGCTAGCGGCCTCACCGAAGAAGGCCTGGATGCCTC
Source organism: Dehalococcoidia bacterium (assembly GCA_040902555.1). GTDB lineage: Bacteria > Chloroflexota > Dehalococcoidia > WHTO01 > WHTO01 > DASTBR01. The sequence goes on along the minus strand of JBBDXC010000014.1, from coordinate 235,544 downwards.
CCCGCGCAGCAATCCCGGCCCCCAATGGGGGCTTGATCAGGCAGGGTCGATCGCCCTGGGCTCCGCTGGCGCGCAATGTCCTCCTACCGCTGCTGGCGGCTCTCGTAACTTCGTTCATCGCCGCGTTCAGCCAGGAGGCCCGCGCAGGCGTCCCCCCACCCTGCGACCTGCAATCCGAGACCGCCTGCGCCTGGGGCAGCGACGGCTTCGGCCAGCTGGGCAACGGCGCCGACGGCGGCTCAAACGTACCCGACCAGGTCGATGCACTGACCGGCGTCGTCGCCGTGGCGGGCGGCGGCAACCACTCGCTGGCGTTGCTGGCCGACGGCACCCTGCGCGCCTGGGGCTCCGACTCTGATGGCCAGCTGGGGAACGGCGCAACTACCGGCAACCAGCCGACCCCGGTGGCGGTCAGCGGCTTTGCGCTGCCTTCTGACCCCGATGTCGTGGCCATCGCCGCCGGTTACGCCCACTCGCTGGCGTTGCTGGCCGACGGCACCCTGCGCGCCTGGGGCTACGATTTCTCCGGCCAGCTCGGCGACGGCGGGACCAACCGCAGCCATTCGACGCCGGTGCCGGTCAGCGGCTTTGCTTCCCTCTGACCCCGATGTTGTAGCCATCGCCGCCGCCGGCAACCACTCCCTGGCTCTGCTGGCCGACGGCACAGTGCTCGCCTGGGGCTCCGACGACTTCGGCGAGCTCGGCGACGACGCGACCTTTGCCGACCAGACGACGCCGGTGGCGGTGAGCGGCTTTGCGCTTCCTTCTGACCCCGATGTCCTGGCCATCGCCGCCGGTTTCTACCACTCCCTGGCCCTGCTGGCCGACGGCACGCTGCGCGCCTGGGGATACGATGGCAACGGCGAGCTGGGCGACGGCGGTACGAACACCAGCATGGGCACGCCTGTCCCCGTCAGCGGCTTCGCTGTGCCCGCAGACCCCGATGTTGTGGCCATCGCTGCCGGCGATTCCCATTCGCTGGCCCTGCCGGCCGACGGCACGCTGCGCGCCTGGGGCAACGACGGCGACGGCCAACTCGGCGACGGCGGGACCAACACCAACCAGCCGACCCCGGTGCCGGTCGGCGGCTTTGCGCTCGCCTCTGACCCCGATGTCCTGGCCATCGCCGCCGGTGGCACCCATTCCCTGGCCCTGCTCGCCGACGGCACAATGCGCGCCTGGGGCAACGACGAATCCGGCCAGCTCGGCGACGGCGGGAGCAACAGCGACCAGCCGACGCCGGTGGCGGTGAGCGGCTTCGCCGTCCCGGCCGACCCCGATGTCGCGGCTATCGGCGCCGGTGGCTTCCACTCGCTGGCCGTCGGCGGGACGCCGGTCGTTGACAGCGATGCGGATGGTGTCCCCAACGACAGCGACAACTGTCCAATCAAGGCAAACGCCGGCCAGGAGGACAGCGTCCATCCGGGAACCCCGGGCGACGCCTGTGACGACCCGGACTTCGATGGCTACTTCGACAGCACGGACAACTGCCCTGATCTCGCAAACGCCGACCAGCTGAACACGGACGGTGCGGACGATGGCGGCAATGCCTGCGACGGCGACGACGACAACGATACCGTGCTCGACGAAACTGATAACTGCCCCCTGGCAGCCAATACCAACCAGGCCGATGCCGACGGCGACGGCGCGGGGACGTCTGCGACGGCGTCGACGGCCGGCCGACCTGCAACGGCCAGCCGGCGACGGTCCTCGACCACACGGGCACGATCACCGGCACAGCCGGCAACGACATCCTGGTCGGCGACGGCGGCGTCAACATCATCAATGGCGGCGATGGCGACGACCAGATCTGTGCCGGCGAGGGCAACGACACGGTGACCGGTGGCCCCGGCGCCGACACGCTGAAGGGCGAGGGCGGCATCGACACAATCAGCTACGCGACAGCGGCCGGCCCCCTGACCCTGAACCTGGCCACGAGGGCGAACAACCAGGGCGACACCCTCAGCGGCTTCGAGAACGCGAAGGGTACGGCCGCCGACGACCGCATCACCGGAACCAGGACAGCCAACCGCATCGAAGGGCTCGGTGGCAACGACAACCTCAAGGGCGGCGCCGGCGACGACGTTCTGCTCGGCGGCAGCGGCAACGACACGATCAGCGGCGGCGGCGGCGGCGACACGCTGAACGGCGGCCCAGGGGTCGACACGGTGAGCTACGCCAGCCAGCCGGCGGTGACGATCACGCTGGGCGGCGCCAACAACGCCGGCGACACAGTGTCGCAGATGGAGAACGTCAATGGCTCGCGGTTCGCTGACACGATCACCGGCAACGCCGGCGCCAACCTGATCAACGGCGGCCGGGGTGGTGACACGCTGAACGGCGCCGGCGGCAACGACACGATCATTGGCAAAGGCGGCAAAGACACGATCGACGGCGGCGGCCCCTCGACCAACCCGGGGGACAAGTGCCGCGGGAATACCAACCCTGTGGGCCAGCAGGACGTACTGACCAACTGCGAGGACAGCATCCCGTGACGTATACGCCGCGGGGCATCGACCTGCTCCACGACGGCAAGCCCTTTTGTGGCGGCAGATTTTGAACGGAGACAAGCGCCGCCTTAGTTAAGCCCGTAATCTGCCCGACGAGGCATCGAACCTGCTCCACGACGGCAGGTGCACATATTAGGCGGGCCTTTTGTGCCCCCGCCGCCCATCGACACCGCCGTCAACTGCGAGGCCGGCGGCTACCCTTAGAACAACGTGGAAGAGGCGCGCCTGAGGCAGATTTTGGAGCGGGTCCAACAGGGAACCGTGCCGGTCGAGTCCGCCATCGAAGAGCTGCGCCTGCTGCCCTTCGAGGATCTCGGCTTCGCGAAGCTTGACCACCACCGCGCCCTGCGCTCGGGCTGGCCCGAGGTCATCTACGCCCCGGGCAAGAGCGTGGAGCAGCTGATCGTCATCGCCCGACGGTTGCTGGAGCGCTCGGGCAGCCTGCTCATCACCCGGCTCGACAAGGATGTCTACACGCGGCTGCTCTATGAGCTGCCAGCGCTTGAGTACGACGACGTGGCCAGGGCTGCCTACGTCGAGCCCGCCGACAGCCCGCGCCTCGAGGGCGTTACCGTGCTGGCCGGCGGGACAGCCGACCTGCCCGTGGCGGAGGAGGCGGCGCTGACCGCGCGCGTCCTCGGCTCGCCTCCGGACCGCATCTATGACGTTGGCGTCGCCGGCATTCACAGGCTGCTGGAGCATCTGGAGAGAATCCGCAAGGCCAACGTGATCGTCGCCGTGGCCGGCATGGAGGGGGCGTTGCCCAGCGTCGTCGCCGGGCTGGTTGGCGTCCCGGTCATCGCCGTGCCGACCTCGGTCGGCTACGGCGCCAGCTTTGGGGGCGTGGCGCCCCTGCTGACGATGCTCAACAGCTGCGCCAATGGCGTGGCGGTGGTCAACATCGACAACGGCTTCGGCGCCGGCTACCTCGCTGCCAGTATCAACCGTCTGGCCGCGCGCCCCGATTAGCGTTGACGCGCGCGGCCTACTTCGACTGCTTCGCCGGCGTCTCCGGCGACATGCTCCTCGGGGCGCTGCTCTCAGCCGGCCTGAAAATCGAGGAACTAAGGCACGAGCTGGAGACGCTTGAGCTTACTTACGAGCTGTCAAGCGAAGAGGCGAGTCGCTGCGGGATCGCGGCGACCAGGGCAGTCGTCAAGGCCGCCGATGGAGGCCCAGCGAGACGCACCCTCGCTGATATCAAAGATGTTATCGACGCTTCGGTTCTTCTCGACTCAGACAAACAACAGGCGATGGCCGTGTTTTCCCGGCTGGCCGAAGCAGAGGCCGAAGTCCATGGTGCGATAACCTCGGATGTGCACTTCCACGAGGTCGGCGCCGTCGACGCCATCGTCGACATCGTCGGAGCCGTAGTTGGACTGCGGCTGCTCGGCGTCGAACGCGTCTTCGCGTCGCCGGTCCCCCTGGGCAGCGGGACCGTCAAGAGCGCTCACGGGATCCTTCCTGTACCTGTCCCGGCGGCCCTGGCCCTGGTCAGCCAGAATTCGATCCCTACGGCGCCCGACCCGACGCCTGCGGGAGGAGAGCTGAGCACCCCGACAGGGCTGGCCATCCTGGCCACGCTGGCGACCTTCGAGCGCTCGCCGATGACCGTGGAGCGTGTGGGCTATGGCGCCGGCAGCCGCGACCCTGGTACACATCCCAACGTCGTGCGCGTCTGGCTCGGCCAGGTCGCGGAGCAGCCGCTCCGGCCAACCATGCTCCTGCTCGAGACCAACATCGACGACATGCCGGCCGAGCAGATCGCCTACGCCATGGAGAAGCTGCTGTCCGCCGGCGCCGCCGATGCCTGGTTCACACCCATCCAGATGAAGAAGGGACGGCCGGCGGTGATGCTCTCCGCCCTCTGCTCCGAGGACCTCGAGGACGCAATAGCAGGGATCATCCTGGCCGAGACGACGACCCTCGGCCTGCGTGTCCAGCGCGTTAGCCGTCACGAGGCGGAGCGCGAACTCGTCACCGTGGAAACGTCGCTGGGCCCTGTCCGCGTCAAGGTCAAGCGCCTGCCCGGTCGGCCGCCGCGCGTTTCACCGGAATTCGAGGACTGCCGGCGTCTGGCGGAGGAGAGGGATCTCCCGCTGCAGGACGTGATGGCGCTCGTCCAGCGCGAGGCCGCCGGCCTGATGTAAGGTCACCGATGCAGCCGAGCTCGCTCGGAGCTCCCATCTCACTTGAGGGAGAGGGATAGGGTGAGGGTGATCGGGCCTCGGATACGAAAACAGCTCGTACAAAGGCAAACCCGCGGAGTTACCGCCCCGCTGCAGGCGCGGAACCTAGGTGCTACGTTCGTGGCGGGAGTCTGTGTCACCCAGCCACCGGCCACCTCACCCTAGCCCTCTCCGCCAGCGGAGAGGGGATCGGCTTGTGCGGATGGCGGATGTCAGACGGTGAGAATCTACGCTGCGGCAGGCTGGTTTTCGCCGCAGATCTGCCGATTGTTTTAGTGATGCTTGCGAAAGCGCTACGCATTCTGCGACGGCAGGCCGGTCAGGGGCTCGTCGAATACGCCCTGATCCTCACGATGGTCTCAATCGTCGCCATTGTCTCGATGGGCCTTTTCGCTGCGGAGTTGGACACCCTCTACGACGACGTCATCGCCGCCTTTGGCGCCTGACCAATCAGTTTCCTCTTCTACAAAGGTGCCAGGGCTCATTAGCCCGGATCCCTAGTCTGGGAAGCCCAGCTTTTGCTGGCGCATGCTGACGAACCTCCCGCCACCGATCACGATGTGGTCGAGCAGGTCGATGCCCAACAGCTTCCCCGCTTCATCGAGGTTGCGTGTTACGGCGACGTCGTCGGGAGATGGTGTGGGGTCCCCGGAGGGGTGGTTGTGCACGGCAACAACAGCCGGTGCGTTGGCCCTGATCGCCAGCTTCATTACCTCGGCCACGCGGATCTGCGCGCTGCTCACGCTGCCCCGATAGATCGTCTCGGTCTTCAAAACCTCGTTGCGGGTGTTGAGCAGGACCACGCGCAACTCCTCCTGCTCCAGCAAACTGAGCTCCGAGAGCATCAGCATGGCGATGTCGAGCGGGCTGCGCACGGTTAAACGGGTGTTCTCCGGCCGCTCTACTGTCAGGCGGCGCCCCAGCTCCAGCGCGGCCTTGATCTGCGTGGCCTTGGCCGGGCCGACGGCCTTCACCTCGCAGAGCTCCTCCATCGTCGCCTGCTGAATTGCGCCGAGGCTGCCCTTCTCGGCCAGGAGGCGGGTGGCGACGTCGAGGGCACTTGCCCCGTGAGTCCCCTTACCTAGCACGATGGCCATGAGCTCGGCCGTGGACAGCGCGCCGGGACCGTAGGTCTGCAGTCGTTCGCGGGGCCGTTGCTGCTGGGGAAGGTCGGCGATGCGGACGCTGTAGGGATTGGGCGCGCCTTCGCGAACCTGGGTTCGCTTGCGGCCGCGGAGCGGGGCTGGAGCAACCGCCGTGTCTGCTTGCAGGCTTGATGGCCGCCAGATCTGGCCCTCAAGGAGCACCTGCGGGTCGTCCGGTGGGGGTAGGCTCAGGAGCTCGTCGACGCGCAGTGACATCTCCGCAGCCGAGACGGCAGCGTCGAAGGCGTCTTCGCTGCGGGCGGCGCTGCGTAGATAGGCCTGCTCCCAATGTGGGTAGCGCCTCTCAAGGAGTTCCTCGCGCGCATCGTGGCTGCTAGTCTTGACCGCGCCGGTCATCAGGCGCGGGTATATCTCGATGACTAGGGGTATCTCCGCTGCATCGAACGGCCAGATATTGAAGCCCGCCGCTTTAAGTCTCAGCAGGATGGGCATCCCGCGCAGGGACCCGGTGCCCACTGCTCCGGCTCCGCCGACCTGAAAGACCGACTTGGGACGCGAGGGTCCCGCCGGCTCGCTCAATCGGTACTGTTCAATGTCGCGCGGCCTCTTCCTGCCAGGCCTTCCCCAAAACGGCGACTCGCACTCAGCCAGCCATTTTTCGCCTTCGCCGGCGACGCGTTCCCAGAACTCTGGCGCTGACTGGCACCCCTCCCCCTTTACGAACCAGGCAGGGGTAGAGAACGCGAAGTCGAAGCCTACGATCAGGTCGTCGCTTTGTTGCCTCGCGGTGATGAGGTAGTCGGCGACCTGCTCTCGGCTGAAACCGGACTGCAGCGAAGTCAGCGCGCCGTCAACTGCCTCGGCCAGCCAGATGTGCTTGGCCGCGCCCTTAAGGGCCCCCGACCAGTCGATGGCGATGACCCGCGGCGTCACGCCGCCCATTCTATCCCGGGCCGTCCGCTACCAGCTTCTGGATCGACTCGACGGCCTGTGTGTGCGGATAGTGCTCGATCAGCACCCGGTCGCCGTTCTTGAGCTGCAGCCAGTTGAACTTGTCGATCTTGAAGATCCCCTGCCGCTCGGTCTCCTCGTCGAGCACCCTCAGGAACGAGGACTCGCCGAACAACACGAGGTCGTTGCGCGACCACTTATGGACGATGATGCCCTCCGTCTTGACCGGCTCCGCCCGCAGGTCGAGTAGGGCTGTCATTGCCTGGAAAATCAGCAGGAGGCTGAAGAAAGCAACCAGCCCGAGCAGAAAGTAGTCGCCGCCCTCCGCCTCGGCGGAGACCGCCTCGCGCAGCAGGTACAGGGTCAGCACGATGCCGCCGATAGCCAGCGGCGTAAAGAAAAGCGCGCCGATCAGCAGCGAGCGGCGGGGCGTCATGTCGGGGGCAGCACCAGTTGCTGGCCCACCTGCAGGGACTCATCCGGCAATCCGTTGGCGTCCAGCAGCGCCTGTGCGCCAATGCCGAAGCGCTCGGCGATCGTGCTTATGGTGTCGCCCGCGGCGACCACGTAGACGCAGCCGGGCGCCTGTTGTGTGGTCCCCTCCGGACACTCGAGCGGCGGGGCTGTCGGCGTAGGTGTGGCGGCCGTCGGCGTCGGCGCCGGTGCCGACGGGTTGGCTGGTTGAGGGCCATCCGCAGCCGCATCAGCCTCCGCGACCCGCGGCGCGCCGTCGACGGCGACGGAGTCGCCGGGCAGCGCCGGCGGGGCGACCAGGAGCCAGATAACGATCGCCGTGCCGACCACCAGGGCCAGCAGGGAGCCCCTGTAGATGGTCGGTGAAGGCACGGCGCTGGCCGGGTTCAGGCACTCGCCGCAGAGGTTGTCGCCGTGGTCTTCGCAATACGAGCGGCCGCAGCGGCGACACTGCTGCTCCGGCTCTTTTTCACACGCGTAACACTGCATTCAGATTCGCCCTGAGTATATCGGCTTCACCCCGCCGAACCTTCGGGGCCGGCCAGCCGCAGGATGGCGACAGCGTCCCCGGGCAGCAAAAACCCACCGTCAGAAAGTCGCAGATCGTGTGGCGAGCGGAGCAGTATTTCACGGGCTCCGGGTGCGGGAATATCCTGTTCATGGCCCAGGTTGCATGCCAAGAGGATCGAGCCGCGGCGGACCGTCAGCCACCCGGCGTCCTCGTCGAACGCCGTCTCCACCAGGTCGAGGCGGCCATTGCGCAGGTCGCTGTTCTCGCGCCTGAGCCGCGCCAGGGCGCGATACCAATCCAGCATCTCGCGGTGGGGCTCCAGCCCCGGCTCCGACCAGTCGAGCCGGGATTTCGTGAACGACTCCGGCGACTGGGGGTCTCGCACGTCCTCGGGCCTCCAGCCAATGGCTGCGGACTCGTTCCGCCGCCCCTCGCTCACGGCTTCCGCGAGTGCCTGATCCTCGTGGTCCGTGAAGTACAGGAAGGGGGTAGTCGCTGCCCACTCCTCCCCCTGGAAGAGCAGCGGCACGAATGGGGAGGTCAGGACCAGGGCAGCGGCGATACGAGCCCTCCCGACGCCGACGATGTGCGAGATACGCTCGCCACCAGGCCGGTTACCGATCTGATCGTGGTTTTGGATGTGGCCAAGAAAGGCGTCGCCCTGTAGCCCCTCCGGGCGGCGCCCGTGCCGTCGCCGGCGAAAGCTGGAGTAGCAGCCATCGTAGACGAAGACCTTCTGCAGGGCCTTGGCCAGGCGTCCGAGGCCGCCGAAGTCGGAGTAATAACCTTGTCTCTCGCTGCTGACCGCCGTGTGCAGAGCGTGGTGGAGGTCATCGTTCCATTGCGCGTGCAGGCCATAGCCGCCGCGGCCGCGCGGCGTGACGACCCGCGGGTCGTTGAGGTCGCTCTCGGCGATCAAGACAAGCCGGCGCTCGCTCTGCTTCTCCAGGCGTTCAACCTCGAGCGCCAGGTCCTCCAGGAAGTGCAACGCGGAGGTGTCGATGATCGCCTGCACGGCGTCGAGCCGCAGACCGTCCATGTGGTAGTCACGCAGCCACATCAGGGCGTTGTCGATCAGGAACCGCCTGACTTCATCGCTATTAAAACCGTCGAGGTTGACGGCCTTGCCCCAGGGGGTGACGTAGCGGTCGGTGAAGTAAGGCCCGAAACGGCCCAGGTAGTTGCCCGAAGGCCCCAGGTGGTTGTAGACCACGTCGAGGATCACGGCGATCCCCCTGCTGTGGCTGGCGTCGACCAACCGCTTGAAGCCCTCGGGGCCGCCATAGGCGTCGCGCACCGCGAAGAGGTCAACGCCGTCGTAGCCCCAGCCCCAGCGCCCCGGGAATTCGGCCACCGGCATCAGCTCGATGTGGGTGACGCCAAGCCCCAGCAGGTGGTCGAGCTTGCCGATCACACCATCGAACGTGCCCTCGGGGCTGAAGGTGCCGACGTGCAGCTCATAGATCAGAGCCTCTGACAGTGGCGGCGCACTCCAACCCTGGTCGGTCCAGGTGAACGCCGCGTGGTCAACCGCCCGCGATGGGCCGTGCACGCCCTGGGGCTGGTGCGGCGAGCGCGGGTCCGGGGATGGCCCCTCGCCGTCCAGCAGAAAGGCGTAGTCGATGCCCGGGGCGCTCCCTGCCTCCAGGCGGTGCCAGCCGTCCGGCGCCGGCTTCATTGGCAGCTTGTCCTCGCCCAGCACGAGTTGCACCCCGGCAGCGTTGGGCGCCCAGACCTCGAAGAGGCTCATTCGGCGTCACATTCGCGCTGGAGTAGGGCGACGGGAAAGCGGCCCAGCACCTCAGCGACAGCGGCCGGGCTGGCAATTGCATCGCCGGTAAGTACGCTTCGCCAGCGTCCCGCCGGGAGGTCGAGCGCTGTATCTCCCCAGTCACCACCAAGACTGAGGAGGAATCGGGGGACGACCACGGCCACTGTCCCCGCGCGTACGAAGGCAACTACGTGGTCGGCCCCTTTCCCGCTGGCCGCCAGCGGCTCGTAGCCGGCATCGCCGCTGAAGAGTGCCGGATTGGCACGGCGGAAGCCGAGCACATTCCGGATCAGCCAGATCTTGGTCAGGCCGTCCTCTGTGCGCGTCAACGCTTGTTCGGGCGTTGCGCCCCTCGCGTCCCGAAGCAGCTCCCGGCGCAGCTCATAGTCAACCGGACGCCGGTTGTCGGGGTCGACCAGACTGAAGTCCCAGAGCTCCGTCCCCTGGTAGATGTCTGGCAGGCCCGGCGCGGTCAGCTTCAGCAAGGTCTGGGCGAGGGAGTTGACCAGGCCGTAGGGCGCCATCTCGGCCACCAATGCCTCTAGCTCGTCCGTAAACGGCCGGCTGGCCAGGGCACCCTCGACAAAATTCTGAAGAGCGGCCTCATAGCCTTCGTTCGGATTCAACCAGGAGGTGTGCACCTTGGCCTCGCGCGCGGCCTTTTCCATGTATTGCACGGCGCGCTCGGCCGTCAAAGGCCAGGCGCCGGCCAGCGTCTGGTAGAAGTGGTACTCGACGTTGCGATCGGGCCACGGGTCGCAGCGAAACCGCTCATTCATTTCAGACCAACTGCTGACCGCGGCTGTCCAGCGCTCAGGGATCTCACTGAACACCGCCAGGCGCGCCCTCACGTCCTCGCTGCGCTTGGTGTCGTGGGTCGAGGTCGCCAGCAGGGTCTCAGGCCAGCGCTCCAGTGTCCGCCGGTTCGCTTCGTGGAACTCGCCGGGCGCTATGCCGAAGCTACCGGGGTCGCCCCCGACTTCGTTCAGCGCGATGAAGCGGTTGAAGTTGTAGAACGCGGTATCTTCGACCCCTTTGGCCATAACGGGCCCGCTCAACTGCTGGACGCGCATGGCCAGCTCGTCCTCAGGGCCGCCGCGGTGGCGCAGGAGCAGGATTTCGCCAAGGAACTCGAACAACTCCTTGTCCACGCCCGGCTCGCGCTCCGCGGCCTCGCCCAGGGCTTGCTGGACGTAAACGACGTCCTGATCGCTCACGGCGTCGTCATGGGCGCTGACGTAGGTGCGATAGACGGGGAAGCAGGCGAGCGCCGCCAGCAGCGCCTGCTTCAGCTCTGTCTGTGTATAGTCGCGGAAGCGCCGGTGTCGCCGGCAGACCTCGGCGAAAATCGCCGTCAGGCGGTTCACGTCCGCAGCCAGGATGTCCTGCAGGACCTGAATCTTCTTCGCGCGGACGATCTCCGGCCAATCGACACTCTCGCCCGTGAAGCCGGCGTAGAACTCGGTCAGCCTGACCTCGGAAGAGGGATCGAGAAAGAGGCCAAGAACTAGATTGAGGAAGTCGTAGCCGGTGGTGCCGGCGACGGGCCAGGTCGGCGGCAGCCCTTCACCGCGGCCCGTGATCTTCTCGACAACGATCCACGGCGTGCGCGACGCGGCCCGCAGCCGGCGAAGGTACTCCTCCGGCTCGCGCAGGCCGTCCACGTGGTCGACCCGCAGGCCGTCAACCGCGCCCTCGCGGCGCAGGCGCAGGATCAGCTCGTGGGTTCCCTCGAATACCGCCGGGTCCTCAGCGCGCAGCCCGGCCAGCGTCGACACGTCGAAGAAGCGGCGGTAATCGAGCTCCTCGCCGGCCGCCCGCCAGTAGGCGAGCCGATAGTTCTGGCGTTCCAGCAGGCGATCGAGGGCGTCCGCGTCGGCGTTGATTGAATCCACAACGGCGTCAAGGGCCGCCGCTACTGTTGTTTCGTATCCGCCCTCCGCTTCCCCCTCTCCGTGTACGGAGAGGGGGCCAGGGGGTGAGGTCGGGGTGGGGCCGGCGGGGGGGCGTCCTCCCTGCGTCGGGCTACCTGCCAATCGCGGGCTTGCCAGCAGGCGGCCCAGCTGCCGGCGCAGAGTGCGGACCCGCTGCTGCCGGGCGCGGGCGGCCGGGCGGTCGCCCGGGATGGCTAGAGGCAGCCTGCCGTGCGAGCGGGCGATGCCTGCCAGCTCCTGGGAGCCGCTTCTTTCCGCCGCGGCGGCGAGCAGGCCCTCCAGTGACTCAGACGCCACCGGCATAACCTGGTCGAAGTAGCGGACGAGAAACCCGGCGCCCTCGCGTCCCAGCTGGATTTGCCCGCTTTCGAGGGCCCGCCCGTAGTGGTCGCCAAGGATCGGCAGGAGGACCACGTTTTGCAGTCGCGCGTCCGGCGAGTTCCAGTCGACATCGAAGTAGGAGGCATAGAGGCTGGAAGGGCCGTTCTCCAGCACGTCCCACCACCACCTGTTCCGCGGGCTATTGATCGCCATGTGGTTGGGGACGATGTCGAGCAGCCGGCCCAGGCCGGCGGCCCTCAAGGCTTGCGTCAGCTGGCGGTGGCCTTCTTGGCCGCCGAGCTCGGGGTTGAGCGAGGCGGGATCCAGCACGTCATAACCGTGCGTGCTGCCGGGCGAGGCCGTAAAGCAGGGCGACGTATAGAGGTCGCTGACGCCGAGCTCGGCCAGGTAGCCGGCGATGTCGGCGGCGTCAGCGAACGTGAAGCCGGCATGGAGCTGGACGCGGTAGGTGGCGCGGCGCGAGTTCATAATTAAATAGCTGGCGTTCGTGGTGGAAGGCGGAGGCCGTCGTTTAAGCCGAGGAGGTAGATGGCGACAGCGCTGAAGCTATCGTAACGGCCGATTGGTCGGCTGATAGCCACACGGGCACGTGAAAACACAGTTTCAGGCCGGCGGTCCACGCCCTACGTGTCACAAGTCGGTTCTTCTGCCGGCTGCGCCCCCCCGCCCGGCGCCCCGGCGTTTGCGAAATTTTTCTCAATTGAGCAAGATGAGAACTCCGAAAGCGGGCCGACCCTCTAGTTCCATACCCTGAGAGCGAGCAGTTTTGAATACTCCTGGACTACCTCCCGCACAGGGGCTGTATGACCCCACCCACGAGCATGACTCGTGCGGCGTCGGCTTCGTCGTCGACATCAAGGGCCGGCGCTCGCACCGCATCGTCGCCCAGTCCCTCGAAGTCCTGAAGAACCTGCAGCATCGCGGGGCCTGCGGCTGCGAGGTCAACACGGGCGACGGAGCAGGAATTCTGCTCCAGATGCCCCACAACTTCCTGGCGCGCGAGTGTCGCCGCCTGGGCATCGTCCTCCCCGAGCCCGGAGATTACGGCGCCGGCATGGTCTTCCTGCCCCACGATGAGGGGCAGGCGCGGATGCTGCAGGAAACCCTTGAGCGTGTGGTCCGCGAGGAGGGGCAAATCGTCCTCGGCTGGCGCGAGGTGCCCGCCGATGATTCGCCCGTCGGCCCCTCGGCCAGGGCGGTGCGGCCGGTCTTCAAGCAGATCTTCGTTGGCGCCGGGCGGGACCTTGTCGGCGAGATGGCCTTCGAGCGCAAGCTCTACGTGATCCGCAAGCGTGCCGAGCATGAGGTCACTTCGCGGGACATCCCGGGCCGCGAGTGGTTCTACATCCCCAGCCTGTCGTGCCGGACCCTCGTCTACAAAGGGATGCTGACCGCCGATCAGTTGGACATCGTCTTCCCCGACCTCGTCGACCCGTTCGTCGAGTCGGCGCTCTCGCTGGTCCACCAGCGCTTCTCGACGAACACATTCCCCTCCTGGCCCCTCGCCCACCCCTATCGCTACGTCGCCCACAACGGCGAGATCAACACCCTGCGCGGTAACCGCAACTGGATGCGTGCCCGCGAGGCGCTCTGCAAGTCGAGCCTGCTGGGCGATGACCTGCAGAAGATCCTGCCCATCGTCCTCGAGGGCAACAGCGACACCGCGACCTTCGACAACGTTCTTGAGTTCTTGGTTATGGCCGGCCGGCCGTTGCCCCACGCGATCCTGATGATGATCCCCGAGGCCTGGGCCGGGCACGAGGCGATGAGCGACGACCTCAAGGCCTTCTACGAATGGCACGCGGCCCTCATGGAGCCCTGGGACGGCCCGGCCTCGATCGCCTTCAGCGACGGCACCCTGATCGGCGCCGTCCTGGACCGCAACGGCCTCCGCCCCTCGCGCTACTACGTGACCAAGGACGGCCTGGTCGTCATGGCCTCCGAAGTCGGCGTACTCGACATCCCGCCGGAGAACGTGCTGCTCAAGGAACGGCTGCATCCCGGCCGCATCTTCCTTGTCGACACGGCGCAAGGGCGGATCGTCGACGACAGCGAGCTCAAGGCCCAGCTTGCCGCCGAGCACCCCTACCGTGAGTGGCTCAACACCTACAGCATCGCCCTGAACGACTTGCCCGAGCCAAAGCTCGTCTACAAGCCCGACCACGATACCGTCATGCAGCGCCAACTGGCCTACGGCTACACCCAGGAGGACCTGCGCCTCCTCCTCACACCGATGGCCCAGGGTGGCGCCGAGCCATTGGGATCGATGGGCACCGACACGGCGTTGGCTGTGCTCTCGAACAAGGCGCGGCCTCTCTACGACTACTTCAAGCAGCTCTTCGCCCAGGTAACGAACCCGCCGCTCGACGCCAACTTCGAGGCGTTGGTCACGCAGGTAAGCTCGACGATCGGCCCCGAGGGCAACCTGCTGGAGCCGGGCCCCGACGCCTGCCGTCAGATCAAGATCGACTCCTCGATCCTCAACAATGAAGAGCTGGCGCGCATCCGCTTCGGTAACATGCCCGGCCTGCGCGCGATCACGCTATCGATGCTCTTCCCGGCAGCCGAAGGCGCCGCGGGCCTTGAAAAGGCCATGGACGAGCTCTGCCGGCGGGCCAGCAAGGCCATCGACGATGGCTTCTCGATTCTCATCCTCTCCGACCGCGGCCTGGACAAGAACCTGGCCCCCATACCCGCCCTCCTGGCCACATCGGGCGTCCACCACCATTTGGTGCAGGAGGGAACGCGGACGCGCGTCGGGCTGATCATCGAGAGCGGCGAGCCCCGCGAGGTCCACCACATGAGCCTCTTGATCGGCTACGGCGCCGGCGCGATCAACCCCTACGTCGCCTATGAGTCGCTGGACGACCTGATCAAAGAGGGCTACCTGCCCGGTCTTGACTATGCCGGCGCTGTTAAGAACTACACCAAGGCCCTAAACAAAGGAATCCTCAAGGTCATGTCGAAGATGGGCATCTCGACGGTGCAGTCCTACACCGGCGCCCAGATCTTCGAGGCTATCGGCCTTAGCAAGGACCTGATCGACCGCTATTTCACCCACACCGCCTCGCGTATCGCCGGCGCCGGCCTCGATGTGATCGCCGAGGAAGTCCTCGTGCGTCACCACCGGGCCTACCCCGATCGGCCAGCCGGCAAGCCGGACCTGCCCGAGGGCGGCGAGTACCAGTGGCGGCGCGACGGGGAGTACCACCTCTTCAACCCCGACACCGTCTATAAGCTGCAGCACGGGACTCGCGCCCGCCGCTACGAGATCTTCAAGGAATACACGTCCATGGTGAACAACCAGGACGAGCACCTCGCCACCCTGCGCGGCCTCTTCCGCTTCAAGAGCGAGCGCGAGCCGGTGCCCCTGGACGAGGTCGAGCCTATCGTGGACATCGTCAAGCGCTTCTGCACCGGAGCGATGTCTTACGGGTCGATCAGCCTCGAGGCGCACGAGACACTGGCCATCGCCATGAACCGCCTCGGTGGGAAGTCCAACACCGGCGAGGGCGGCGAGGACTCAGCCCGCTACGTACTGGACCCCAACGGCGACTCGCGCCGCAGCGCGATCAAGCAGGTTGCCTCGGGACGCTTCGGCGTGACCAGCGAGTATCTCGTCAGCGCCGACGAGCTGCAGATCAAGATGGCGCAGGGCGCCAAGCCCGGCGAGGGTGGCCAGCTCCCTGGCCACAAGGTATACCCCTGGATCGCCAAGGTCCGCCACTCCACGCCGGGCGTGGGCCTGATCTCGCCGCCGCCGCACCACGACATCTACTCGATCGAGGACCTGGCGCAGTTGATCCACGACCTCAAGAACTCGAACCCGCGGGCGCGGATCAGCGTCAAGCTCGTCGCCGAGGTCGGCGTGGGCACTGTGGCCGCCGGCGTAGCCAAGGCCCATTCCGACGTCGTCCTCATCTCGGGCCACGACGGCGGGACGGGCTCTTCCCCGCTGACCT
Source organism: Dehalococcoidia bacterium (assembly GCA_040902555.1). Classification (GTDB taxonomy): domain Bacteria; phylum Chloroflexota; class Dehalococcoidia; order WHTO01; family WHTO01; genus DASTBR01. The sequence continues at coordinate 219,794 of JBBDXC010000014.1, read as the reverse complement.
CAATCAAGCACGGGGGCATCCCCTGGGAGCTGGGCCTGGCCGAGACCCAGCAGGTGCTGGTCATGAATAAGCTGCGCGACCGCATCGTCGTCCAGGTCGACGGCCAGCTCAAGACCGGGCGCGACATCGTCATCGCCGCCCTCCTCGGCGCTGAGGAGTACGGTTTCTCAACGGCCCCCCTGGTCGTCATGGGTTGCATCATGATGCGTGTCTGTCACCTCAACACCTGCCCGGTTGGCATCGCCACCCAGGACCCGGAGCTGCGCAAGGAATTCAGCGGCAAGCCGGAGTTCGTCGAGACCTTCTTCGAGTACATCGCCGAGGAGGTGCGCGAGTACATGGCCGAGCTAGGCTTCCGCACCATGGACGAGATGATCGGCCGCGTCGAGATGCTCGACGTCCACCAGGCGGTGGATCACTGGAAGGCGCGCGGGCTCGACTTCTCGACGATCTTGCACAAGCCCGAGGCGGGGCCCGGCGTGGCCATCCGCCGCGTCGTCGAGCAAGACCACGGCATCGACGCTTCGCTGGACGTGACCACCCTCGTTCCCCTCTGTAAGCCGGCGCTCGAAGACGGAAAACCCGTGAAAGCCGAGTTGCCGATCCGCAACACCAACCGCACGGTCGGCACCATCCTTGGCTCCGAGGTGACGCGCCGCTTTGGCGCCGAGGGCCTGCCCGACGGCACCATCGACCTTTACTTCCGCGGCTCGGCGGGGCAGAGCTTTGGCGCGTTCTTGCCAAGGGGGATCGCCCTCACGCTGGAGGGCGACTCCAACGACTACATCGGCAAGGGTCTGTCGGGTGGCCGGCTCGTCGTCTTCCCGCCGCGCGAGTCGACGTTTGTGCCACAGGAGAACATCCTCGTCGGCAACGTCGCCCTCTACGGCGCCACGGGCGGCGAGGCTTTCTTCCGCGGCGTCGCCGGCGAGCGCTTCTGCGTGCGCAACAGCGGCGGCCACGCTGTCGTGGAGGGCGTTGGCGACCACGGCTGCGAGTACATGACCGGTGGCCGGGTAGTGATCATTGGCTCAACCGGGCGCAACTTCGCCGCCGGCATGTCGGGCGGTGTCGCGTATGTGCTCGACGAGCGCGGCGACTTCGAGCGCCGCTGCAACAAAGACATGGTCCACCTCGAAGCCCTCGAAGAAGGCGAGGACATCCTTCTGGTCCAGGACCTGCTTTCTCGCCACGCCCGTTACACCGAAAGCTCGGTAGCCGCCCGTCTGCTGGCGGACTGGGAGAAGGCCCAGCGGCTTTTCGTCAAGGTCATGCCGAAGGACTACAAGCGCATCCTCGGGGCGATGAAGAAGGCCGAAGAGGCGGGCATCCCGGTCGAAGAAGCGGTCATGGCCGGTGCGCATGGGTAGCTCAAGGTCATCTATATCCTCCGTATACCTGTCTGGCTGGGAATACAACCGGCTCTTACAGAACGACCCCACCGAACCGAGAAACTCGGCTTTACCAGGGGACGTACTTTGGAACGGTGCAGCGCACTTCTGGCTCTTTGAACACGTGTACTGCACGAAGGAAGCCCTTGAGAACGAAGAGTATGCGTACGCTGAGTTGGGCTGGCCCACCGGCCGAATATTCAATGAACTAACTGACACGAAGGACGGCCCTATCATTCGCCCGATCGACTGGCAAAAATTGCCGGCGCACACAGCAACGCGCTTGCGAGAGGAACATCAGCGAATAAGAAAAGAAGACCGGCAGCTCGACATCAGGGAGTTGGTTGAGCGTCGTCACACCGGAACACTAGAGGTACTAAAAATTCGTCTCTTGCAACCGCTCGCAGAGGAGTATTCCTTCTTCAACAACGTCTCGCCGAGCAGCCTCGGAACCAACGCTTGGTCGAGAAACCGTCGGCTAGTTCAACATCCCGAGTGGCTCAGCACCGTGGTTGGAAAGCTAGCCGCGCCCGTCCAAAAAAGGGGATTGACGGTCCTGTCCCGACCCGGCACACGAGTGTCGTCCGAGGACCGGGCTAGACAGGCCAGGGTCCAGAGTGAGGTTGAAGCCCCGTTGATCACGGATCTGCTGTCGGGAACTGGTGTCAATTCTGGGCCTCGTGGGTACGTTCCCTACATCCAGGCGCTGAGGCCCCACGCGAACTCGTACTCGGCGATTAACAAACAGCTGTGGTCGGATTGGACGCGCAACAAGGAGAGACTATTCCGGCTTCGGGAGCTCGCTAAGGAGCATCTCTGGCCACAGTTGCATGGCGAATGGCTCCCCCGGCTAGTTGAGGAGCCGGAGTACATTCACGAATTCGGCAGGGACCTGGACAAAGCCCTTAGCTTATCGCGGTTCGCAGGTGCGCTGGATCTTGCGGCGTCAATTGGCTGGGGCCTGAATATTGGTGCCGCTTACGCCACCGAGAGACTTTTGCTCGGGATGGCCGACTTGCCCTCGGCCGAGACTCACCTCATAACAGGACTCTTGGCAGAGGGCACTCGACAAAGGCTGTCGACGGTGAGGAAGCACCTTCCGGTTGCCGTCTTCTACCAAAGGGCGGCAAAGCTCCAGTGATCAGACGCAGACACACCGACCCAACGGATTGCCCCGATGGCTGAGACCGACGGTCACAAAGGCGGCCTGCCCAATAAGCTTACCGGCTTCATGACCCTGCCCCGGGAGACGCCCACGCGCCGGCCCATAACGCAGCGGGTCCACGACTGGGTCGAGGTCTACCAGGAGTTCCCTGCCGACAGGCTCAACGCCCAGGCCGCACGCTGCATGGACTGTGGCGTCCCCTTCTGCCACCAGGGTTGCCCGCTCGGCAACCTGATCCCCGAGTGGAACGACCTTGTCTATCGCGGCCACTGGCAGGACGCGCTCGATCGCCTCCACGCCACCAACAACTTCCCGGAGTTCACAGGCCGGCTCTGCCCCGCCCCGTGCGAAGGCGCCTGCGTCCTCGGCATCAACCGCGACCCGGTGACGATCAAGCAGATCGAGGTGTCGATCATCGACCACGGCTTCGACGCGGGCTTCGTCACGGCGCAGCCTCCCGCCGTGCGCACTGGAAAGAAGGTGGCGGTGGTCGGCTCGGGGCCGGCCGGGCTGGCCGCCGCTGAACAACTCAACCGCGCCGGCCACCTGGTCACGGTCTTTGAGCGTGCCGACCGCATCGGAGGTCTTCTCCGCTACGGCATCCCCGAATTCAAGATGGAGAAGCGCATCCTCGACCGTCGCCTGCGCCTCATGGAGGACTCCGGCGTCGTCTTCAAGACCAACGCCAACATCGGAGTCAACGTCGACGCCGGCGACCTTCGTAAGCAATTCGACGCTAGCGTCCTGGCCGGCGGCGCCACCCTGCCGCGTGACCTCCCGATCCCCGGCCGGGAGCTCGATGGCGTTCACTTCGCCATGGACTTCCTGACCCTGCAAAACCGCCGCTGCGAGGGCGATCAGGTCTCAGAGAGGGACTTCATCTCCGCCGAGGGCAAGAATGTCGTGATTATCGGCGGCGGCGACACGGGCGCCGACTGCCTGGGCACCGTTCACCGCCAGGGTGCGGCCTCTGTGCACCAGTTCGAGCTGCTGCCGCGGCCACCCGACCATCGCGACCTCGCGGCCAACCCCTGGCCCCAGTGGCCCAACATCTTCCGCACCTCGTCGGCGCACGAGGAGGGCGGCGAGCGCGAGTACCAGGTCGAAACCCTGTGTTTCGTTGGCGATAAGGGAGTCGAGAGGCTGGAGGGGCACAGGGTCGAGCTCGTCCCCGACAACGGCCGCCTGGCCTTCAAGCCAATCCCTGAGAGCCAGTGGGAGCTCGAAGCCGACCTCGTGCTGCTCGCCATGGGCTTCCTGGGCCCGGAGAAGGAAGGCGTGCTGTCGCAGCTCGGGGTGGCTCTGGACGGCCGCGGCAATGTGGGCAAGGACGAGAACTGGATGACCAATGTCCCCGGCGTCTTTACCGCCGGTGACATGACCCGCGGCCAGTCTCTGATCGTCTGGGCCATCGCCGAGGGCCGCAGCGCTGCGCAGGCCGTCGACCGCTACCTGATGGGCTACAGCGACCTGCAGGCGCCCCTGCGCGCCCTCGCCAACGGCACCATCGGCGGCCGCTGACGCGGCAACCAGCGTCCTAAGGGTTCGCTCCCGGCATCCGAAATTGCTTGCCCAGGTTCAGGTCCTGGCCCTGGTAGTGCGAGCCCAGGCCGGCGCCGTAGAGGACCTCGGGGACCTCCGACATGGGCTGGAAGGCTAGCTTGCATACCTTCTGTCCGTCCTCGATCACGAAGGGGACGTCGTGAGCCCGGACCTCGAGGACGGCGCGGCTGCCCTGCTCGCCCATCTCCGGGTGGTCGCCAAAGCCCGGGTCGAAGAAGCCCGCGTAGTGGGTGCGCAGCTCTCCGCTCGTCGGGTCGTAGGCGACCATCTCGGCGGCGTACGCGGCCGGCACCCGTATCCGCTCCTTGGAGACGAGAAGATAGAACTCCTCCGGCTCCAGCACGAGGCGGGGCTGCTTGCCGCTGGGCCGTTCCTCCTCCCAGAAGTCATCAAGTTCGTAGTGCCGCTCCAGCGAGAGGTCGAGCAGCTTGCTGTTCTTGCGGGCCCGATAGGCCACGGGACCATCACCGGTCAGGCGCACACTCATCAGCAGCCCCGAGCCCGCCGTCAATGCCTTGAGGTCCGCCGGCCTGCCGTCGTTGAACAACAGCGGCTCCCGCTGGTGGACGCCGGCGAGCTCCTGGTCGTCGAGCGTGGGGTCGCCCCGCACCAGCCGCAGCTGATTGAGCGACAGACCGGTCTCGACTCTGATCGTGAACGACCGCGAGAAAACCTCGAGGTAGAGCCGGCCGTCGTAACCATCCGCGATGTCGTCGAAATAGTGCCCTCTGTCCGTGATCACGCGGGTGAAGACGTCGACACGCCCGGTCGAGCTCTTGGGGTTCGTCCGCGCGCGCACGTTGGGCGGCAGCCGCAGCCCCTCCATCAGGGGGATGAGGTAGGGCCGCTGCCTCTCGAGCACGGCGCCGTCGCGCAGGTCGATGGGCGAACCCATGACGTAGTCCCGGAGCTTCTCCTCGACCGTGGCATCACCGGGGATGAAGCTGCACTGCAGCCGATGCGCTTGCTCGCCCAGGCGCAGGTCGAGGCTGGCCGGCTGCAGGTTGGCGCGCGGGATCACGTACTTGTCGGAAGCGACCCAGCCTTCCGCCACCGCTGCTCGCAGCTGCTGGATGGCGAAGACCCCGCTCGCTCCGCCGGTTATCTCCGTGGCCTCGCGCGTCTCAGGCATGGTCATCTGGCTAATCCTCGCGGACGGGCGGTCAAGGTGCGCCGGCTAACTAGTTGATTCGCTTCTCGCGGCCGGCCCACTCCTTGTCGCGCAGGACGAACTTCTGCACCTTGCCGGTCGAGGTCTTGGGCAGCTCGGAAAACTCCACCGAGGCGGGGCACTTGAAGTGCGCCAGGCTTCCCCGGCAGAACTCGATGATCTCGCCCTCGCTGGCCTGCGCGCCGGGCTTCAGGGTGACGAAGGCCTTGGGCCGCTCGCCCCATTTGTCGTCCGGGACAGCGATCACGGCGCACTCGAGCACGGCCGGGTGCCGCGCCACCGTCTGCTCGACCTCGATCGTCGAGATGTTCTCGCCGCCGGAGATGATGATGTCCTTCTTGCGGTCGCGCAGCTCGATATAGCCATCGGGGTGCCAGACGCCGATGTCGCCGGAATGGAACCAGCCGCCGCGGAAGGCCTCGGCGGTGGCGTCGGGCTGCTCGTAGTAGCCCTTGGCGGTGGTGTTCCCGCGCAGGACAACCTCGCCCAGCACCTCGCCGTTGCGCGGCACGTCGTTCATCTCCTCGTCGACGACGCGGACAAGGTCGGCGAGGACGTGGCCCTGCCCCTGTCGGGCCAGCAGCGTCGCCTGCTCAGCGAGCGGCAGCTCATCCCACTCGGCATGCCAGGCACAGATCGTCGTCGGGCCGTAGGTTTCCGTCAGGCCGTAGAGGTGCATCGGCCGCAGGTTCAGCTCCTTCAGCTGGCCGAGGAGCGTCGGCGAGGGCGGGGCGCCGGCGATGCCGACGGTGATCTGACGCTCGACGCGATGGGCCCTGGGGTCGTTGACCAGCCCGATCTGCACCGTGGGGGCGCCGCAGTAGTGCGTCACCCCATGCGAGTCGAACAGGTCCCAGATCAGGGGGTTATCGACCTTGCGCAGGCAGATGTGAGTGCCGCCGATCATCGCCACCGCCCAGGAGAAGCACCAGCCGTTGCAGTGAAAGAGGGGCAGCGTCCAGAGGTAGACCGTGTCAAATCCCATACCGAGCTCGATGGCGTTGCCGAGGGCGTTCAGATACGAACCGCGGTGGCTGAACATAACGCCCTTGGGACGGCCCGTCGTGCCCGAGGTGTAGTTGATCGAGATCGTCTCGTCCTCGTCCTCCAACCACGACTCGGGAGCCTCCGGCGAGGCGGCCTCGAGGAACTGCTCGTAGAGGTCGTCGGGGTCGCCGCAATCAGAGACGTGGATGACCTCGATCTTGCTCAGGTCCAGCGACTCCACGAGGTTCCAGAGCTCGTCGTCGACGAACAGCCACTTCGATCCCGAATGCTCGAGGATGTAGCCGATCTCGTCGGAGTTGAGGCGGGTGTTGATGGCCACCAGGACCCCGCCGGCCGCCGGGACGCCGAAATGGGCGTCGATCATCGCCGGGTTGTTGGGGCAGAGGAAGGCAACACGGTCGCCCTTCTGCAGGCCGCCGGCGCGCAGCCCGTTGGCCAGCCTGTTCACCCGCTCCTCCAGCTCGCGGTAGGTGGAGCTGTATTCGCGGTTGGCGTGGATCACCGCCGTCTTCTCGGGGAAGACGTAGGCACTGCGGCGTAGAAAGCTGAGCGGCGTGAGCTCGCTGCGATAAACCTGTTTGTTCATGGGCTTCACCTCAGTGGGACGATTATTGAGCCGGTGTCGGTTAGGGGCGACAGCAGGTTGCCCTGTTGTAATCTCTCGCTGAGGGTATATGGCGACATGGGGTGAGTTCGCAATCGCCGCCCCGGAGCTTGCCGCCTTCGGCCACGAGCGCTTTCGCGAGATCCCGGTATCGATGCTGGCGACCGTGCGCGAGGACGGCTGGCCGCGGCTGCACCCCTTCGAGCCGATCATCGCCGAGGGACACCTCTTTGTCTTCACCTATCGGCACCCGCCGAAGGTGCATGACCTGCGGAATGACGGCCGCTGTGTCGTCCACAACACCGTCATCGATAACGATGGCGGGGCGGGCGAGTTCACGCTTCGCGCCCGGGCGGCGGCGGTCGAGGACGAGGCGGTGGCAGCTGTCGCGTGGAAGGCGGTCGAGAGCAAGGGCTGGAAGCCGGACGGGCCCCTGATTTGCTTCGAGCTGCTGGTCGAAAGCGCGTTTGCCATCACATACGCGGATGGGGAACCGAGTTTGGAGCGGTGGCCCGGGGAGGTGTAGCGGAGCGAGTCCGTCGGTAACCTCTCCCCCCAGCCCCTCGTAGAGTCGCCCTTGGAGACCTCTCCGGGCCGGGAGAGGGGGGACAGGACGGGAGACGATCAGCCCGCGGAAGCGCCGGGGTGCAGCAGGAGTTGGGCGCCCACCAGCATGACGACCAGGGCCACGCCGGAGGCGCGCGCCAGCGACTGCGGCGAGAAGGACTGATAGATACGGGCTGAGGCCAGCACAAGTCCCGTCAGGCCGAGCGTGATGTGGGAGGCCACCACAATGTCCTCGCCCCGGGCATGGATAACGCCCATTTCCAACGCTGCCGCCAGCAGCGCCGGCACGATGAAGAGGTCGGCCGTCGAGCGGGGCAGCTGATAGAGCCTGTGCCGTCCCTCGATATAGCCGGCGAACATCAGCAAAGACCCCACGGTGGCGTGGACCAAACGGTCGTCGGGGTCCATTACGGCCACCATGAACATGCCGCTGCCGAGAAACAGGACCCCTACCGGCCAGAGCATCGTGCGCAGACGATTGCGGTGCCAGACGCCACCGGCCAGTGCTTCGACCACCAGCAACGCCCCGAAGGTGAGGAAAAAGGCGCCGAAGATACGGTGCGATTCCTCGGGTCGCGGGACGAGGAAGGGAAGTCCGAGCAAAGACAGACCTTCTTGGAAATGAAGAAGATAGGCTGACACGCTAGGCCCTCGCCGTCTGGCCCGTCATGTCCTGCACCTCATCTTCGCCCTCGACAGGCTCGAACACCGGGATCGACACCTCGTCCGGCCGGGCCAGGGCCACCTGGATGGCAAGCGGAATGGCAACCAGGGAAACGAAGACGCCGGCTTCGATCAGGAGGAGGGGTCCGTTGAAGACGAGGTAGTGCAGCCCCACCGTCCCGCTGTAAGGCGCGAACGCAGCCCTACCAAACTCCCAGACCAGGCCGGTCAATGAGAGCGCAGGACCCAACAAACCGAGCAGGAAGGCGCGCTGTTCGTTCGGCACGGCGGTTTCTCGTGTTTGAAACATATAGCAAGTCGGCAAAGTGAAGTCCAGCGCCGGCGTGAGTTTGGTCACAGGCGATCCCTTGCGGCCACTTTCGCGCGCTGTCCGCGGGCCTTCCCCGCCTAAACTCAGACGGTGAATCTCCCCTTCAAAGCGGTGATCTACGACGCCGGCCACACCCTGCTGCAGGGACGGCCGACGATCGACGAGCTCTGCGACATCGCCTTCGATGAGTTCGAGGTCTACATCGAGCCCGAGCAGCTGCGCGCCGCCATGCCCGATGTCGGCGCCTTCTACCAGTTGCGGCGCGAAGAGGATGGCCTGGGCGTCTATGACTCGAACGAGCGGGCGCGCAGCTTCTGGCGGGGCTACTACCTCGAGGCCTTCCGCCGCGCCGGCATCGAGCACGACGCCGACGTCCTCAGCGACCTCGCCCTGCGCCTCAACGACTGGTACGGCCAACCCGAGCAGTGGACGGTCTTCGACGACGCCTGGATCGCCCTCGAGGAAGGGCGGCGGCGCGGCCTGATCCAGGGCGTTGTCTCGGACTGGGGCACCGACCTCCTGGGCACCCTGGCAACCCTGGGCCTGACGCAATACTTCAAGTTCGTCGTCGTCTCGGCCATCGTCGGCCGGGCCAAGCCGGCGCCCGAGATCTTCAACTACGCCCTTGAGCGGGCCGGCGTGCAGGCCAACGAGGCGGTCTACGTCGGCGACTCCTACATCGCCGATGTCCTGGGGGCGCGGGGAGCGGGCCTGACGCCGGTGCTGGTCGAGCGGCACAGCCATAACCACAAGTTCGATTGCCTGACCATCCCCAGCCTCGACCACCTTTTCGCAGTCCTTGACCCGGTGGACCCAGAGTTCCCCCTCCCCTTGCCAAGGGGAGGGGGCCAGGGGGAGAGGTCGCGCTAGCTTGGCCCTCGTTTACCTCGTCCGCCACGCTGAGTCGCTGGTCAACGCCGGCACCCCGCCGGCGACGTGGGAGCTGACCGAGAGTGGACGCGCAGGCGCGGCGCGACTGGCCGAGCTAAGCGAATGGAAGGGCCTCGCCCTGGTCGCCTCGAGCAACGAGCCCAAGGCCATGCAGACCGCCGAGCCAATCGCCACCCGCTGGCGGCGGCCGCTCGAGGTCGACGACCGCCTGCGCGAGGTCGAGCGCCCCTGGGCCGAGACGCCCGGGCAGCTGGAAGAAGCCCTTGGCGACTACCTGAGGGGCGGCGCCCAACCCGGCTGGGAGCCGATCAGCGAGGCCGCCAACCGCTTCGCGGCCGCCATCGGCGAGATCACGGCCATGACCACCGGCGACATCGCCGTCGTCTCCCACGGCACCGTCCTCTCCGTCTACCTCTCGCGCGTCCTGGGCCTGCGCGTACGGGCCGCCGACTGGGCGCGCATCGCCATGCCCGACGTTTGCGTGGTCGACCCGAGCCGCCGGCGCGTCCTCCGAGATTGGGGCCACACCCGCTTTTGAGCATCCGCTCCTCGTCCGGTGCGGCGAGCCGAAAGGGGCGGCCTCTTCTCCGAGTGTTCTCAGCGAAACCCAGCCATCTTAGGAGCGTGTCTATTCAGAGAGAACGACAACCGTTAAGTAACTCGCCAGCGCCACTGTAAGTAGGCCAGTCAAGATACCCGCCAACAATCTTGGCTCCTGGCCGTCACGCCGGGCATAGGCATACGCCACCCGGGGAACGCCGGCAGGTCGACGAATGAGTTCGCCGTCCTTAACTCGAGCTTCCAATAGTTCCTTCTCAGGCCGGCTTAGTCTCTGCCAGTGCACGAGTTCAGACCGCCACGTCCAGCTCATTAGTATGGATGTCGTGATAAGCCGGCGCATCCCGAGGCGCCATTCGATCTCGATCATGCGATCGACCGCGGCAACGCGGACAATGCGTTCCATGTGGAGGATAAATAGGCTGAAGCCAATGGCTGTCAGCACGGCGCCTGCAGCTAGCCAGATTGATACGACTTTTAACGCGCTTGGGAAGTAGTCGTCCGGAAGAACACTGCTAAGGACAAGCGCGGAGGAAACCATCGCCGCGACAACTGTAGCCGCGGCCTGCAAGAGTCGCGTGGGACCGTTAACCAAGTCACCGTTAGCGGCGGCGTATTCGGCCAGCAATGTCGCTTGATCCGGCGCGGCCCCTTCTGAATCCGGGCTAGGATTCAGATCCCCTGAAAGCTCGTCCTGCACAGCAGGTCAAGGCTAGAGCAGTGCGACACAACCCGCCGGAGCGGTCTGCTGGAAAGCCGGTGACGGCTGGGTGGCCGGTTAATCTGCCTTCAAGCAAGGGGTCTCGCGTTCAAGTCGCACCGGGGCGCCCGACTTTTCGCATCTGAGTCGGCTCTCTCCAGCCGCTCCCGACGCCACACCATCCAAGATATTTTGTCGACGATTCTCAGCCCGTCAGACATCTCGGGTTGCTACCGGCCCTACCTCAGCCCGCGACAAGTTGGTGATGGTCTGCGGTGTAAGAACCTGCACGTCAACGGATTCAAGGATTTTGATGGCCTCCTCCTCGACGTGACGGGGGTCGATCTCCGGGAATTGACAGACCGCTGTTAAGTGTGGATCAGGCAGAGTTTTTCCGACGTCCTGCAGTTCGAAGGCGCGCGCTTCCACCTGGGCTATTGCCTGAGGCGTGGAGCTGAGGACAAGAGCAGAGACGATCAGTTGGTGAGAGCCTCCGGAATAGATGTCTGCTACAAAGGGGCGGCCACTCCTGCCAAGTAGCTCTTCCTCAAAGACGGCCCTTGGCCAGCCTTGTTTAACGATAGGAAACAGTTGCTTTATCACTTTCTTGGCCGCGGGCGTGCCGCCTCCGTACACAACGGGTTTCGGGGGCAGAACCAGCCGCTCGCAGATGAACTTGAATGTGCTGTCCACTTCGTCTTCTCGATCGGTTTCGAGATCGATCCACCGCGCCTCCGATAGTGAGACTTGGCCGAAGAACTCACCGAGCATCCCATGGAGAGAATCGCCCGGCAGATCGTCGTGTGTAGCAAGGGCCCGGCTCAAGCGGTCCTCGAGTTCACCCGCAAGAGCCAGTAGGGCAGTGCCGTCCAAATACGATGACCAACGTCCGGCCCTTGCCAATGATTCAGTGGGAAATGAGATTCTCGGCCGGAAGTCACCTGCCATGGCCAGCCCGATGTTTATGGGTTCGTCCCGGACTGGGTCGGGTGTAAAGCGTACAACCCAGTAGTTCCCTGTGGTCAAATCGGCGCTCCTCCGAGATTCGGAAACACGCCCCGAACACGGTTCAGCAACGTCCGGATGTTGGTCGCTCGATCCTCAAGGAAGCCCACCATCGTAGCCTTTACTTGATGATCCATCCATGCGTCCGGTACGCCATCGACTATATCTTGCAATGTTCCCCTGCCTATACTTTCGACCTTGGATGTAGTCTCCCTTAGCTTCGCAACGTTTCTCACCCTGGAGACCAACTCCTGACAGGAAAAGAACGCCGAAGGCTGCTGCTGAAGAATTGTCTCGTACACGTTGGCGAGATTGGACGGATCCCAAGTTCCCCTCACGAGGCAGTGGCTGTGGTCGTTAGCTATAACCTGGTATCGGCCAGCGCCTGCCTTACGGGCCACGATGTTCTTGCAATGTCGATCTGTGTTTGCGATAAACAAATCGAAGACAGCCAAAGCCTCGAGCAGGGTAGGTGCGACCAGCTGTGACGCACTCGCCGAAGTTAACGGGCCGAATTCGGCATTGCTTAACTTCAGCGAGCCAAAGGCGAGTTCGCCCCCTGGGAGCTCCAAGAACTCCCAAGGGAGCACCGGGATCTCGAGTTGGCCCGCTAGTTGTGCAGCGATCATCTCGTTGGCTGGAACGTAGGGCCCCACGGCTGGAGGGCAGAAGCTGTTCGCTTTACAGATGTACTCAGTGAGGTCGTTCGTGGCGACAAAGTGAGCCCCCGTGACCCCCTCGGGTGCTGCGCCCATATCAATTCTTACACGCTTTATCGCCCTGGTCTTCGTTGGGACGAATCTCGGTGTGGTCAGGGTTCAGAGTCTCCCGTGCATCCTGGCGTCTAGTGCCCGAATTAGGGCTTGAGGCTAACGGATCGAGGGCCGGCGTCAAGGATCGAACCTCACGAGAGAGGTAACCAGGTAATGAGATCGGTCCGCCGCCGTGGTCGATGACGCTGTTTTCGACGTGGCCAGCATGCTGTCCGGTGGTGGCCACGAAGTCGTCAAGGGATCCTGGCCTTCTCGCTGCGCGACGCTTGCTGGTAGCGGGCGTAACGCGTCCGCAAGTTCTCTGATACTGGCCCCAGTCACCCTTACCTCCTCCACCCTCGGTTATCCGGACTTCTGAGGCAGCTAAGGACTCTCTTGGTAACAAATCTTTTTGATCTCATGCGTCCTCTTGACAGTGTAGGACATATGTTCTAGATTGACAGGCCAACCCTCGAAAAGGTGGCCCAATGCTCGATCAATTCCCCGCCTCCGACACCCCCGCCCGCGCCGGTAGAGCCCGCGATAACTTCTACCGCGGCGGCCTCGACGACGACCAGCTCCGCACCCTCGCCCGCGCCGCCAAACGCTCCGGCCTCCGCGACGAGGCCACCTACCTTCGCCTCCTCCTCGACGACGCCCGTCATGCCGGCAACAAAGACGACCTGGTCAAGCTCATCGTCGCCCTCGCCCGCGTCGAGGAGGCCGACTCCCGCATCAACATGCGCGCCGCCCGCGACCGCGACGACGAGTCCCAGCTCTTCCGCCTCACCCAATACATGTTCGACCGCGTCCGCACCCTCGTCCCCGCCCACGACCAGAAAACCCTCGAAAACGAAATTCTTTCCCAGCTAACGCCCGATAAGGAGGATTAAGCCCAACTAGCGGCAGTTAAGGCCAAATAAGCCCGATTAAGCCCATCCGCCCGAGCCAGCTAAGCCCAAATAACGCCAAATAACTCGAAATAAGGCCGATTAACGACCGCCAAAACCGCCGATCCGGACCGTTCCTGTCCCCCCTCTCTGCTTGCGGAGAGGGGGCTAGGGGGTGAGGTTGGGGCGGGGCCGGGGGCGTCCGGGTCCGACTCCACCAGCATGCCCGCAATCGCCGACGCTCCCCCGGCCAAAACCCCCTCTCCTTGGCAAGGAGATCGAAGATGCGCCTAGGCGTAAGGCCAGCCGATCGCAGAGTCGCCTGTGGAGACAGCGGGGGTGAGGTTGATCGGGGGAGAAGGTAACCCGGCAAACCACAGAGCCCAACCGTTCAGAGAAAGAGAAGAGAGAAAAAAACGAGAAGAAGATGATGATGATGCAGAACACCACAACAGCCCCCGCACTCCCCACCCTCCGCCCCTACCAGGAAGAAATCCTCAAGGCGATTGAGCTCTCCGTCTTCGCCAACGCCGGCCTCAGCTTCTCCGTCATGATCTCCCGCCAGGGCGGCAAGAATGAGATCTCCGCCCGCCTCGAGCTCGACGTCCTCCTTGGCAACGTCCTTTCTGGCGGCAGCATCGTCAAGACCGCCCCCACCAGCAGCCCCCAGCTCGCCGTCTCCCGCCGCCGCCTCATCCGCCACCTCAAGCAGGTCGGTATGGCCCACCACCTGCGCTACAAGGGCGACACCATCGAGCTCGGCCAGGCTGGCATAACCTTTCTCTCCGGCCAGCCCGACGCCAACGTCATGGGCCACACCGCCTCGCTCCTCCTCGAGGTCGACGAGGCCCAGCACCTCGACCCCCTCAAGTTCGAGCGCGACTTCCGCCCCATGATCCTCTCCACCGGGGCCACCGTCGTCTTCTACGGCACCGCCTGGCAGGCCGACTCCCTCCTCGAACGCGTCCGCGAGCGCCACCTCGACCTCCAGCGCCAGGACGGCATCCAGCGCCACTTCCAGTTCGACTACAAAGCCGTCGGCCGGCACTTCCCCGGCTACGAAGCGCGCGCATTGGAACAGCGCGCCTTCCTCGGCGACAAAAACCCCGTCTGGCTCTCCCAGTACCGCCTCCAGTCCCAGCGCGACAACACCCGCCTCTTTACGGCAGAGCAGATCGAAGCCCTCCACGGCCACTACCCCGAGTTCCCCGCCCCAAATTCCCCCTCTCCGGGTGCGGAGAGGGCCATTGCGAAGCAAGGGGGTGAGGTCGGGGGGCCGGGCGGCGTCTCCGTGGCTACCACCTACGTCGCCGGCCTCGACATCGGCGGCCACCTCAGCGCTCAGGACCGCGATCCCACCGTCCTGACAGTCGCCCGCGTCACAACCCCGCTAACTAACTCAAGAACCCACGGACTCCCGAGGATCGAGGTAATCAAACACCTCAGCTGGCAGACCTCCTGGCAGCCCATCCAGGACAGCATCGCCCGCTGGGACAAGCTCTATAGGTTCGACCGCCTCGCAGTCGACTCCACCGGCATCGGCCACTATCCGTCCGACAGCCTCGCCGCCATCCTCGGCTCCGCCCGTGTCCTCTCCTTCAACTTCACCGAGCGCAGCAAGTCGGAGCTGTGCTACGAGCTGCGCGACGCCGTCGACGCCGCCCGCCTCACCGTCTACAACGCAACCAATGAGCACACCGCCGAGCTCTGGCGCCAGCTCGAGCGCGCTTCTGTCGAGATCAAACGCGGCGCCATGCTCATGGGCTTCCACGTCCCTGAGCACCTCGGCCACGACGACTACCTCGTCTCCCTCGCCCTCTGCGTCCACGCCGCCAACCAGTCCCGCCCCCGCATAGCCATAGGGCTCCAACGATGACGCCCGCAAGAGCCTATCCCCCCTCTCTGCTTGCGGAGAGGGGGCTAGGGGGTGAGGTTGGGGCGGGGCCGGGGCCGTCTTGGTCCGGCGCGGAGCCGGTACGTCTAAGCCGGCGCGGGCTCGCGCTCCTGCAACCCGGCGACCCGCCGCAGCTCGTCGGCCTTGCCCGTGCTCTCCCAGGGCAGGTCCAAATCAGGCCGGCCGAAGTGGCCGTAGGACGCCGTCTGCAGGTAGATCGGGCGGCGCAGGCCGAGCTCGCGGATCACGGCCCCTGGCCGCAGGTCGAAGACGTCGCGCACCGCGTCCGTAATCAAATGCGGCTCGATGACGTGCGTGCCCCAGGCCTCGACCGAGATCGAGATCGGCTCGGCCACGCCGATGGCGTAGGACAGCTCGACCTCCGCGCGGTCGGCCAGGCCGGCGGCGACGATGTTCTTGGCCACCCAGCGCGCCGCATAAGAGCCCGTGCGGTCGACCTTTGTCGGGTCCTTGCCCGAGTAGGAGCCGCCGCCGTGCTTGGCCGCGCTGCCATAGGTGTCGACGATGTTCTTACGGCCGGTCAGGCCGGAGTCGCCGGCGGGACCGCCGAGGACGAAGCGCCCGGAGGGGTTGACGAAAATGCGCGTCCCTTCCTCCCCCCGCCAGAGGCCCGTCGGTTCGAGGATCGGCTCGATCACCTGGCTCAGGATGTCGCGGCGGATCTGCTCCTGCGAGACCTCGGGGTCGTGCTGCGTCGAGATGACGACGGCCTCGATCCGGCCCGGCTTGCCGTGGTTGTACTCGATCGTCACCTGCGACTTGCCGTCCGGCCCCAGGTAGGCCAGCGAGCCGTCCTTGCGCACCGCCGCCAGGCGGCGGGCCAGGCGGTGGGCCAGCGAGATCGGCAGCGGCATCAGCTCCGGCGTCTCGTCGCAGGCGAAGCCGATCATGTGGCCCTGGTCCCCCGCGCCGACGTCGAGGTCCGGCGCCATCTCCTGGTGCTCGACGCGGTCCTCGTAGGCGCGGTCGACGCCGACCTTGATGTCAGCGCTCTGCTCCTTGACCGAGACGATGACGCCGACGCTCTCGTGGTCGAAGCCGTAGTGCGGCTTGGTGTAGCCGATGTCGCGGATCACGCGGCGGGCGATGTTCTGGAAGTCGACGTAGGCGCTGGTCGTGATCTCGCCGAAGACGAAGAGCAGGCCTGTGGTGGCCGCGGCCTCGCAGGCCACGCGCGCCATCGGGTCGCGCTCCAGGATCTGGTCGAGGATGGCGTCGGCGATCTGGTCGCAGACCTTGTCGGGGTGGCCCTCGGTCACCGACTCCGAAGTGTGCAGGTGACGCGGCGAGATTGCGAAGGTGGTTGGCATCGGTCCTCCGTAAAGGGCTGGCCCGCCGGGGCGGGCTCGATTCTAGGTCCCGCTCTCCCAGGAGGAGAGGTACTTCACTTGTTCGTCGGTCAGGGTGTCAATCGCCATGCCCATCGCGTGCAGCTTGAGGCGGGCGACCTCCTGGTCGATGTCTTCGGGCACGCTGCTGACGCCGACCGGCAGGCTGGCGGAGTTGCGCACCATGTACTCGCTGCAGAGGGCCTGGTTGGCAAAGCTCATGTCCATCACCGCCGCCGGGTGGCCCTCGGCCGCCGCCAGGTTGATCAGCCGGCCCTCAGCGAGGAGATAGAGCTTGCGGCCATCCATCAGCTTGTACTCCTCGACGTTCTCGCGCACGCGGCGGTTGCTCTCGGCCATGTCGCGCAGGGCGCCGATGTTGATCTCGTCGTTGAAGTGGCCCGAGTTGGCGATGATCGCGCCGTCCTTCATCGCCTCCAGGTGGTGGCGGTCGATGACGTTAACGTCGCCGGTCAGGGTGATAAAGATGTCGCCGACCTTCGCCGCCTCGGCCATCGGCATCACGCGCAGCCCGTCCATCACGGCCTCAATCGCGCGCACCGGCAGCACCTCGGTGACGACGATGTGGGCGCCCATACCGCGGGCGCGGCTGGCCACGCCACGGCCGCACCAGCCGTAGCCGGCGACGACGACGGTCTTGCCCGCCCAGAGGACGTTGGTGGCGCGCGTTATCCCGTCGAGGGTGCTCTGGCCGGTGCCGTAGCGGTTGTCGAAGAGGTGCTTGGTGTCGGCCTCGTTGACGGCGATGATCGGGTACTTCAGGGCGCCGTCCTTGGCCATCGCCCGCAGCCTGACCACGCCGGTCGTCGTCTCCTCCATGCCGCCGACGATCTCGGGCAGCAGCTCTGTGCGCTCGCGGTGGATGCGGGCGACCAGGTCCGCCCCGTCGTCCATCGTCACCTGAGGCTTGTGGTCGAGGCAGGCGTCGATGTGGCGGTAGTAGCTGTCGTTGTCCTCGCCGCGAATGGCGTAGGTGCGGATGTCGAAGTAGTGGACGAGGGCGGCGGCAACGTCGTCCTGGGTCGAAAGCGGGTTGCTGGCGCAGAGCGCCAGGTCGGCGCCGCCCTCCTTGAGGGCCAGCATCAGGTTGGCCGTCTCGGTCGTCACGTGCAGGCAGGCCGCCATGCGCACGCCCTCCAGCGGCCGCTCCTTCTTGAAACGCTCCTTGATCAGGGCGAGGACGGGCATCTCGCGCGCCGCCCACTCGATCCTGTTCAGGCCCTCGCGGGCGAGGCCGGGGTTGGCGATGTCAAATGGTGCCGTGTTGGTGGTCAATCAATGCTCCCTGGCCCTTCTTGCAAGGACGCCCCGGCTAAAGTCCTGAAGCCGGGTCGCGGCGCGTGACAACCTCGACCGCGGACCCACGGGAGGTGTCGGCGTGGCCGCGCCGCCGGGCCAGCCAGCGCCGCACGCCGGCGGCAAGCCCCAAAAGGTCCTTGCGCACGGCAGCGGCCTCGATCAGCCGGCCCTGCTCACGATAGCCGAGGGCATGGTAAGCGGCCACAGCAGACAGATTGCCGGGGTCGACGGTCAGGACCACGTCGCGGCACGAGCGCAGCAGCTCGGCCGTGACCGCCCCGCTGGCCGCTTTGGCAAAGCCCCGGCCACGCCGCCCCGGGTGGGTGAAGACGTTGCCGACGACAGCCACGCCGTAGGCCGGGGCGACGACGTGCGTGCCGGCCGCCGCCACCAGGCGCCGCCCCTCGTAGACGCCGAAGTAGACCCCGTCGTCGATGTGCCAGCTGTTGTAGAAGGTCGTCGCGCCCTCGCTGCCATAGAGGTGGTTGAGGTCGCGCACGTCGGGCCCGCGCAGCCGCCGTATGTCGAAGGTTGCCGGCGCCGCTTGGAACGAGGCGGGGTCGACGGCCATGCGCATCATGACCTGCTGATTCGACACGAAGAAGTGTTTTTTGAGGATGGACAGATGCTCGGCGCGGCAGGTGACGTAGGTCCGCACCGGCCCCGGGTGCAGAGAGAGCAACACGTCGATCGCCGGGGCGTCGCCCTCGACAAAGACGGCGTCGCCCAGCCCCCCGCGCGAGTGCAGGACCAGCCCCTCGCCCCTGCCCGACTGCGCCCGCCACCAGCGCGACTGGGTAAAGTAAGCCTGCTCGAGCTGGCCCAGGGCGTAGGCGGCGTAGCTGCGGTCGCCGTTCAAGAGCGCGGCGATCTCACCCCTCTCCTGCAGTTCGCGCACGTGATAGGTCTGGCGCGCCCTGGCAAGGGCGGGCCGCGGGAGCTCTCGTTCCATTTTTCGTGCTTTTCCTCGCCCGATTCTACCCACTTTTTCGTCCGAGCTTGTCAGCGCCTTCACGGGCGGGAGACCCTGGTTGATGTCGTGTAGGGGCTGGCTGCCGGGGTTACTGGCCCAAGTGCCCCGAAATCACGTCGCAACCTGCCCCTCTCGTGGCATTCGAGGGCCAACTTCATGTCCACGAGGCCCCCGGTCGGGCGCGTGGGCATATCCATTGGGCTAGGCCAGCGGCGCAGGGTGCGCGGCACCGCCTCTACCGAACGGCCGTCCCGCAGGGTCAACAGGCGGCGAAAGCGGACAGGAACCACAGCCGCCCTGGGTGCAGTACTCCTTCTGCATCAGCAGCAGCCCCTGCCGCTCGGCCGCGCCGCGCAAAACGGCAGGGTCCTGCCGCCTCAGGATGCCCTCAAGGTAGGCTGTCAGGCCGTAGCTCCCCGGGTCGGGCGCGCTTTCGTAAAGGGCCAGGGCCCGCTTTTCGTGACCCATGACCAGGGCCGCCGGCAGGATGACGTTGACCGCAATCTCGGCCGCCCGCCCCCGCCCGATCATTTGCCCGCCTTTTGGCCCATCCCCCTCGACCTCAAGGGCGAGGACAAGCGCCGCGCCATCCTCCGCCTCGCCCAGGACCACTTCCAGCGCGCCGGCGAGCGAGCCGTTCCCGAACCTGCCCAGCCGTGCGATCAGTGCCGCGGCGCCTGCCAGCCGCTGATCGCCTCCCGCTCCGGGCCTCGTTGGCCGCTCGAAGATAAGGCCCTCCGCGGCGAGCGCCGTGCTCAAGACGCTGGCTGGGGCGGGCAAAACCTCATGCCAGCTCGTGGCCGCGGCCAGCGCGCGAAAAACGTGCCGATTCGGGCCAAAACCGACTGCTTCGAGCAGCTCGCGGTAGACTGCGTCCTCGAAACCCTGGGCCAAAACGCGCTTGCGCAGGGCTGCTGCTTTCTGGCGTAGCCGCCGTATCCCCAGACGCCGCAGGCGGGCACCGACCTCTTCCCCGCCCAGGCGCGCCACGGCGTCGTGGCAGGGCTCCTGCCAGAGGGGCGGCTGCTCGAGCCAGCGCTGCAACTCGCCGGCGCGCGTCGCCACCCAGGGCGCCAGGGCGACGGTGAGCAGCTCGCGCCCCGAGGAGGCGATCGTGGCGCCGCCGTCGTGGTAAAAGACGACGTGCAGCGCGACCCGGTCATAGGCCGGGTCGGCACCGTGGCCGTGCCGGCGGAAGTCGGAGGCGCGGACGTGCAGCTCGACGTCGCCTTTCAGCAGAGCGCCGTCGCCGCGGGCGATGATGGCGTCGCGGAAGTCCGGCCCGGCACCGCGCCCCGGCCGCCCGCGGTAAACAACCCGCAGCAACGACCCATCAGGCAAACCCAACGCCCCCGCCGGAAAGCGCTGCCCCATCCAGATTTCGTAAAGCTCCCTCTCGAGCAGTTTTCGCTTTTGTCCGGCCGGGTCTTGATCGGCGTCGCCCCCTGGTTTGGGGTCGCGCCGCATGGCCGCCCTCACGACGCCCGGCTTATTCACCGTCTGCACCATCTGTCTCGCCTGCCTGGAGTCCTGAGGAAGACGACGGCAGCTCGTCGCTCGCCGGTTCGTCCGCCCTGTACGAAACAAACTGGGCAAGATCGGCGATGCGGGTGAGGGCGGCGGCCGAGAGCCCGCGCGGCCGGTACTGGCCGGTCTCCCACTCGCTGATCGTTTGCTGGCGGGCGCCTAGCTCGTCGGCCAGCGCCTGCTGGCTGAGTCCAAGGTGCTTTCGCAACGCGCTAATGGAGGTGGCGTCCCAGCTGGCCCGTTTCTTGTTCTTGCCCATTAGCTCATATGCTACACGTTTCCGTGTAAACGATTTGGCGAAGCCTCCTCGCGCCGTCGGGAAGCCAGCGGGCTTCTCGAGCGCGGCTTTGTAGGGGCAGATGGCCGGGCGATCGCGAGGCAGTCTCCCGCTGGCGGCAAGCCTTCTGCCCCACCTGGATCGGCTACGTCGAGGTGGGGCAAATCGTTAGGACCAGCCGATGTCGTTGGATTTCGTGGCTGAGAGGCAGTCTGAGACTCGCGACCGCACCTCGGTATTGGTTTGGACAAAAGAAAACGGCCACCCTGTTGGGCGGCCGTTCGCTGCGAAAAACGCTGTCCGTTTTAGACGGTGGCGCTGATCGCGGGCGTCGCGCTGGTTTCGACGCTGCGGACCTCGATGCGCTTCGGCTTGGCTTCCTCGCTCTTGGGCAAGGTTAGCGTCAGCACGCCGTGCTCGAAGTTGGCGTTGGCGCTGTCGGCGTTGACGTCGGCCGGCAGCGTGAAGTTGCGGGCGAAAGCGCCGCTGCGGATCTCGCGCCGGTGCCAGGTCTTACCCTCCTCGAGGGTCTCGCTGTGGGCCTGGCTCTTGATCGTCAGCACGTTGCCGTGGACCGAGATCTCAACTTCCTCGGGGCGGACACCCGGCATCTGGGCGCGTACCGTGATCTCTTCTGAGGTCTCGGTGACGTCGACCGGGAAGTAGTTTGTCTCGCCGTTCTCGCCGAAGGCGAAGCCGCGGAAGGGGACGAAGCTCTTGTCGAAGAGACCGTCCATTGCCTCGCGCAGGCTGACCAGGTCGCGGAAGGGCTCCCACCTCTGTATGTTTGGCATTCTGTTTCTCACTCCTTGTCCTTTCGTCTTTAGTACTCTCATTCAAGCAGGCGGGGGATATATTGTCAAGAGACTTGATAGCTTGATTATCAAGGTTGTCACGCGGTATTCTGTGAAGGAATGGCACAGGACTACTACGCAACGCTCGGCGTCAAGAAGGACGCCGCCGATAAAGAGATACGCAAGGCCTACCGCAAGCTGGCCCGCCAGCACCACCCTGACGTTAACCCCGGCGACAACGCGGCCGAGGAGCGCTTCAAGCGGATCAACGCCGCCTACGAGGTCCTCAAGGACGCCGACAAGCGCAAGAAGTACGACCGCTGGGGCGAGAACTGGGAGAACGCCGACCAATTCGAGGCCGCGCGCGCCTCGGGCGCCGGCCGCTGGTACGCCGGCAACGGCGGCGGCGGCTTTCGCATCGACCTCGACGACCTCGAGGGCATGGGCGGCCTCGGCGACATCTTTGGCGGCGTCTTCGGCCGGCGCGGCCGCGCCCGGCAAAGGCCCAGCGTCGAGCAGGCGGTGCAGATCAGCCTCGAAGAGGCCTACAACGGGACCGCGCGCACCCTGCAGCTGAGCGAGCCCGAGAGCTGCCCGACCTGCGGTGGCACCGGCGAGGTGTCCGGGGCCGTCTGCCACACCTGCGGCGGCCGCGGCGCCGTCGAGCGGCCGCGACGAATCGAGGTCAAGATCCCGGCTGGCTCGGCGACGGGCTCGCGCATCCGCGTTCCCGGCCGGGCCGGCGGCGGCGACCTCGTGCTCGTCGTCACCGTGCTCCCCCACAAACGGTTTACGCGCCAGGGCGACGACCTCGAAGTGACGGTCGACGTGCCGCTGGCCGACGCCCTGCTCGGCGGCGAAGTGCCCGTTCCCACGCTCAAGGGCACCACCGTGATGCTGAAGATCCCCCAGTTGACGCAGAACGGGCGCGTCTTCCGCCTGCGCGGGCTCGGCATGCCCCGCCTCAAGGGCGAAGGTCGCGGCGACCTCCTGGCACGGGTCAACGTCCGCCTGCCCGAGAGTCTGACGGACGAGCAACGGGCCGCGGTCGCGGCCCTGCGCCCTGAGCCGGCAAAGGCTAAGGACGAAACGCCGTGAACGAGAACGAAAGACAAACGGACGATGAGCCCTGCTACGTGATCTCGATCGCCGCCCGGCTGCTCGGGGTGCACCAGCAGACCCTGCGCTACTACGAGCGCGCCGGTTTGATCCAGCCGCAGCGCAGCGCCGGCAACATCCGCCTCTACTCGCGCGCCGATTTGCAACTGGTGCGCCAGGCCCAGCGCCTGATCGACGAGCTGGGCGTCAACCTGGCCGGCGTCGAGGTGATCGTGCGCATGGGCAAACGGATCAGGGAGCTGGAGAACCGGCTGGCCGAGATGGAGGGCCGCCTGCGGCTGCCCCAGCGGCAGATCGGCGCGCCTCTTGAACGCGCGGCCGCGCCGGGCCCTGGTAAAGCGCACGCTGATCAAGCAGGAGCGGACACTCGCGTCCCATGATTGGGACTCGCCGGTGAGGAGCCGGCAGCAAGAGTAACCAATAACCACTAACCACGCCTTAGGCGTGAAAAGGACAAAACAGGACAAACCAATGATGAGACAAGACAGATTTACCGAGCAGGCGCAGGAGATCCTCGCCCAATCGCAGCAGCTGGTGCGCCAGCAGCGGCACTCGCAGTGGGACGTGGAGCATGTGCTCCTGGCGCTCGTTTCCTATGACGGCGGGCTCGCCCAGCGCATCGTCAGCAGCCTGGGCGTCGACATCGAGGCCCTGCGCCGCCGCGTCGCCGAAGCGCTGGCGCGCACACCCAAGCTGGCCTACGACGTCGTCCAGATCTACACCACGCCGCGCATCGTCAAGGTGCTAGAGACCGCGCAGGCCGAGGCCGAGCGCCTCAAGGACGAGTTCGTGGGCGTCGAGCACCTGCTGATCGCCGTCGCCGACGAGAGCGACGGCGAAGCCGCGCGCATCCTCGCCGAGCTCGGCATCAGCAAAGAGCGCGTCTACCGCGCCCTGCAGGAGATCCGCGGCGGCCACCGCGTCGACGACCCGCGCGCCGAATCGCGCTACCAGGCGCTGGAGAAGTACTCCGTCGACCTGACGGCAGCGGCCCGCGCCGGCAAGCTGGACCCCGTGATCGGCCGTGAGGCCGAGATCAAGCGAGTGGTCCAGGTGCTCAACCGACGGACCAAGAACAACCCCGTGATCATCGGCGAGGCCGGCGTCGGCAAGACGGCGATCGTGGAGGGCCTGGCCCAGCAGATCGTCGCCGGCGACGTGCCGGAGAACGTGCAGAACAAGCGCGTCTTGGCCCTCGACATCAGCTCGATGCTGGCCGGGTCGCGCTTCCGGGGCGAGTTCGAGGAGCGGCTCAAGTCGGTCCTCCAAGAAGTCCGGGAGGCCGCCGGCGAGATCATCCTCTTCATCGACGAGCTGCACCAGGTCGTCGGCGCCGGCGGCGCCGAGGGCGCGGTTGACGCCTCGACGATGATGAAGCCGGCCCTGGCGCGCGGCGAGCTGCGTGCCGTCGGCGCAACGACCCTCGACGAGTACCGCCGCCACATCGAGAAGGACCCGGCACTGGAGCGGCGCTTTTCGCCCGTCTTCGTCGACGAGCCCTCGGTCGAAGAAACGATTGAGATCCTGCGCGGCCTGCGG
>JBBDXC010000014.1:194289-195733 GCA_040902555.1 Dehalococcoidia bacterium | reverse complement strand
GGGGGCCCCGCTACGAGGCGCACCACAAGGTGCGCGTCAGCGACGAGGCCCTGGTTGCGGCGGCTCGCCTCAGCGACCGCTACATCACCGAGCGCCAGCTGCCCGACAAGGCGATCGACATGATCGACGAGGCTGCTTCGCGCGCCGTGATCGAATCGCAGTCGCTGCCGCCCGAGCTGAGAGCCCTGAAGAAGAAAAGCGATGAGCTCGCCCGCGAGGTCGAGGCTGCCGATTCGCGGGCAGAGCACGAACGGGCCGCGGAGCTGAAGGCCGAGCGGGCGCGTATCGACGGCGAGTTCGCGCAGGGCCGCGCCGACTGGTGGCAGGCCAGCGGGCTCAAGGGTCAGCAGGACGAGGCAGCGCCCGAAGGAGGCACCGAGGCCCCCGTATCCGCACCGACGCTTGTCGTCGATGAGGAAGACATCGCGACGCTGGTCGCCTCGATCACTGGCATCCCCGTTGCCCGTCTGGTCGAGGGCGAGCAGGAGAAGCTGCTGAAGATGGAAGAGGAGTTGCACCGCCGCGTGATCGGACAGGACCGCGCCATCGAGGCATTGTCCGACGCCATCCGCCGTGCCCGCTCCGGCCTCAAGGACCCGCGGCGCCCGATCGGCTCGTTCATCTTTCTCGGACCGACCGGCGTCGGCAAGACCGAGCTGGCCAAGACGCTGGCCGAGTACCTCTTCGATGACGAGGAGTCTTTGGTGCGCGTCGACATGAGTGAGTACCAGGAGCGCCACACCGTGTCGCGCCTGATCGGGGCGCCTCCCGGCTACATCGGCTATGACGACGCCAGCAGCTTCGTCGAGGCCGTGCGCCGGCGCCCTTATCGCGTGATCCTTTTCGACGAGATCGAGAAGGCCCACCCCGACGTCTTCAACGTGCTTTTGCAGGTGCTGGACGACGGCCGCCTTACCGACGGCCAGGGTCGCAGCGTCGACTTCACCAACAGCGTGGTCATCATGACCTCCAACCTCGGCACCGCGAGCAGCGGCGGCAGCGGCCGCACGACGCTCGGCTTCTCGCCGATGGCCCTCAAAAAGCCCAGCGAGTTCGAGCGCGAGGAGGCGCGCAAGCGCGTCGAAGAGGCGCTGCGCGAGTTCTTCCGCCCGGAGTTCCTGAACCGGATCGACGAGATCATCGTCTTCGACCCGCTGACCGAGGAAGACCTGGCGCAGATCGTCGAGCTGCTGGTCCGCGAGGAGCTCTCGCGCCTCGCCGACCGCGGCCTGCGCATCGAGCTCACAGAGGAGGCTCGTGCCGCTCTCGTCAAGGAGGGTTACGACCCTGTCTACGGCGCCCGGCCCCTGCGCCGCGTACTGCAGAGGCGGATCGAGAACCCGCTGGCCAGGGAGCTGCTGGCCGGCCGCTTCGCCGAGGGCGACACGGTCGTGGTCGACTACGCCGACGACGCCTACACGTTTGAGCCGCGGGGGGGGGGGCC
>JBBDXC010000014.1:99721-194279 GCA_040902555.1 Dehalococcoidia bacterium | reverse complement strand
CGAGGCGGACCGCCCGGTCCGCCTCGCCGGCTAGTCCGGGCCGACAGTCGCCCTCGCTTGGCATGGTTCTGTCTCCGAGACTGGTCGACCATCACCGGCGTAGGGGAGGTCAAGAACGTCATGAGCCTTGCGAACGGATGCGAACCTAAAGACCCTGCCCCCGGGGCGCGCGTAATCGACGAAATGGCATTTATGCGAGGGGCCCGGGAGGGGGGAGGGTCTGGGGGCTCTAGAGGATGGAAGCCCATCGCGTTTCATGACCCTCCCCTACGCAGGGCCTTTCGCTGAAGCGTAGCGATCAGATGCGTAGGCGAGAGTCATGAGCGGCACAACGGCTTAACACAGACCCTGGCCGCCACCTGCGAAACTTCGGGTAACGTTTCTGAGGACGGGAGGTGCTCCGGGTGAAACTTTTGATCATCGGCGGGACGCAGTTCCTGGGGCGGCATCTCGTTGAGGCCGGCCTGGCGCGCGGCGACGAGATTACCATCTTCCACCGCGGAGAAACCAACCGCGGAGCTTATCCCGAGGTCGAGGAGCTGCTCGGCGACCGCGATGGCGGCCTAGAACCGCTGCAGGGCCGCCGCTGGGACGTCGTCGTCGACACCTGCGGCTACACCCCACGGGTGGTGCGCCAGTCGGCGGCGCTGCTGGCCGACTCTGTCGACCTCTACGTATTTATCTCCAGCCTCTCGGTACACCCTGACCTGATCACGCCCGGCCTTACCGAAACCGCGGAACTGGCGAAGCTTAACGACCCCGAGGTTGAGGAGGTCACAGGCGAGACCTACGGCGGGCTCAAGGTGCTCTGCGAGCAGGCCGTCGAGGACGAGCTGCCGGGGCGCACTCTGGTCATCCGCCCGGGCTTGATCGTCGGGCGCTACGACAACATCGGCCGCGTCCCCTACTGGGTGGGGCGCGTGGCGGAAGGCGGGACCGTGCTCGCCCCGGGTACGCCGGATGAGGCCATCCAGGTCATTGACTGCCGCGACCTGGCGGAATGGACGCTGGCCATGGTCGAGCGCAGGGCCACAGGGCCCTTCAGCGCGACGGGCCGCGCCGATGACCTCACGATGGGTCGCTTCCTCGAGACGTGCCGGCAGGTCACCGGAAGTAACGCCCGCTTCGAGTGGGGGCCTGAGGACTTCCTCAAGGAGCAGGGGCTCGAACCCTGGTCGGACTTGCCGCTCTGGCTCGGCTCCGCCGCGCCGGGCTTTCTGCGCTTCGACGTCAGCAAAGCCATCGCCGCCGGCCTGACCTTCAGGCCGCTCGCGGAAACCATCAGAGACACCCTCGATTGGCTGGGCGACGCGCCGCCGGCCGGCCTCTCGGCGACCAGCGGCCTCAAGATTAAGGCCGGGATCAGCCGCGAGCGCGAGGCCGAGGTCCTGGCCGCGCTGGCCGAGCACCGCTCCTGAGATCACAGCGATCACCAGTGGGGGCCGGGTGGGTCCTGAGTTGGGGTGCCTGACCAATGGAGAACGACCACTGGACCCACCCCTACATTGAGACGGCCCTCTTCTTCCTCGGCCTGGGGGTCATCGGCTTCGGCGGGCCGCAGGCCCATATCGCGCTCATGCAGGAGCGGGCGGTGCGACGGCGGGGCTGGCTGAGCGACGAGGAGTTCCGCTCCGCCCTGGCCGTGACCAGCCTGATCCCAGGCCCTAACAGCACAGAGATGGCGATCCACGTCGGCTGGCTGCGCAACAGGCGAGCGGGAGGGCTGCTGGCCGGCGTGGCCTTTATTCTGCCGGCCTTCCTGCTGATGCTGGCGCTGTCCTGGGCCTACTTCCGCTACGACAACGTCGGCTGGATCGAGGACTTTTTCTACGGGGTGAAGCCCGTCGTGCCGGGGATCGTGGCGGTGACGGCGTGGCGCTTGACGCGCGGCGCATTGAGCGACCGGCCGCTGATCGCCATTGCCCTGCTGGCTTTTACCGCGACGCTGCTCTTTCCCCTGGGCGAGCCGCTGTACCTGGTTGCTGCGGGGGTGGCCGGGATCACACTTTACACCTCCAGCGGGGGCTCGAGAGCGCTGGCCCTCCTGCCATTCAGCGCGCCGCCCCTCCTGCTGGCTTCGGCCGCTACTTACGGCAAGCTGGCCTGGGTCTTCTTCAAGGCCGGGGCGCTGCTTTTCGGTGGCGGCTACGTGATGATCCCGCTGATCCAGGGCGACGTCGTGGACACCTACGGCTGGCTGAGCGAGGAGGAGTTCCTCGACGGCATCGCCCTGGGCCAGTCGACGCCGGGCCCGATCGTGATCACGGCGACCTTCGTCGGCTACGCGGCAGCGGGCTGGTGGGGCGCCGTCCTGGCCACTGTGGTGATCTTTCTGCCCTCGTTCCTTTTTGTCCTCTTCGGGACGGGGCCGTTCCTGCAGCGCTTCCGCGATTCCGAGCGGCTAAGAGCGTTCTTGAAGGGGGCGGGGGCCGCCGTGGTCGGCGCCCTCTTCGCCGCGGCCGTGCTACTTCTGCGTGATGCCGTGATCGACGTGCCGACGGCGCTGCTGGCGGCCGCGGGAATCGCGTTGTTGCTGTCAGGCCGTGTGCAGATGGTCTTGCTGATCGCCGCGGCAGGGCTGGCCGGGCTGGCGATCCAGAGCCTCTGACCAGACCACGCGCGGATTGTCGTGGAAAGACAGAACGCCGGTAGCCGTTGCGGAATTTTGTAGGGGCGGGTCCCGTCTGCCGACGCGCGTTGCCCCTGGATGGCCGGGGGACCGGCCCTACAGGTGGGCCGCCACCGGGACGCTATCGCGACAAACACTGGCGCTGGCGGCGGGCCGGCTGGGTGGGTCCTTGGGTTCCGTGGCTGACCAATCCCCACGATCACTGGACCCACCCCTACATCCGTTTCATCGCACCTTGACCAAGTCGAAAACGAGGAAGAACGGCAACCTTTGGGCATCATCGAGGTCAGGCTCCCGGCGCACCTGTTCCTCGCTGGGTCGCGGCTCGTACAGCGCACGAATGAGATATCCCGTGCTCGAACAGAGCTGCGCCCATTCGGTCAGGGTCCGGCGCCACTGGGGCGTCTGCCAGTGGTAGATCAGGCGGTCCATGTTCCAGTTCAGGGCGCGGACGCCGGAGTCGAAGTAGCGATCTACCTTCAGCGACAGTTTCTCGCCGCCGGCGTCGCGCTCCCACTCGCGGTAGGCGGCGTCTGTGAACGGGTGGACAGTTGAAAAGATCAACCGCCCCTCGTCGGTCAGCAGCCCGTGCGCGGCGGCCATCGCCTCGGCCGGCTCCTCCATGTCCTGGAGCGACATGCACGCCGTCACCAGGTCGAAGCTGGACGCGGCGAAGTGCTCCGCGGCAGCGGAGGCGTCCAGCAGGTGGTACTCGATCCCCAGCGGGCGCTCCTCCTCGTGGCGGCGGGCGTTGGCCAGTTGGCTCTCGGCTAGCTCGACGCCGCTGACCTTCGCGCCGCGCTCGGCGAGGCGTCGGGAGAACCAGCCCTGGCCCGAGCCCAGGTCGAGGACGCGCAGGCCGGCAACCTCGCCACAGGCCTCAAGTAAAGCTGGTCCGTGTACCTGCGTGCGGTAGTAGTCGGCGCCGGACTCGACGAACTCGTCCCAGGCGGCCGCGCCTTCGTTCCACGCTTCGCGGGGGTCGTTCTTCATCACGGAAGGCTTATGCTACACTGCCAGCAGTTCGCCATCCCGCGCAGGCGGGGCGAATCTGACCTCAGGAAAGGAGGCGCACCGGATGAATAGAATCGTTGCCCAGTCCACCGTCCCGCTGCGCCGCCCACTCATCCGCTAAGCAACCGTCGCGTTGTAAGAGCCGAGCCACGGTGCAGCACCGTGGCTTTTCTTTTGTCCTTCAAGCCACGGGAGACCGTGGCTTTCTTGTTGGACCTCTCAACCCTGGCCCCTCTCCGCAAGAAGAGAGCGGGATGACTGAAAGGAGACCGAACCATGAACGACCTGATCAGCGCCACGACCAACCAGGACTTCAATACACCATCGGGAGATGCATTTGATCCAGCAACCAACGCTAACGTCCTCACTGCAGGACTATGTCTTAAACGGCCTGGTTGAGGAGGTCCTCTACCAGGTCAAGAGCGGCAAGGAAGCGAGTGTCTTCTGCTGCCGCGCGCCCTTCACCAACCACTCGCTCCTGGTCGAGGCAGGCGCCCTCGTCGCCGCCAAGATCTATCGCCCGGCCGAGGCCAGCGGTTGGGGCAACGAGGCCCTGCGCGCCGGCCGCCAGGGCGGACGCTTCCGCAACGATGCCATGTACCGGGCAGGGCAGGGCTTCACGAAGCGGCGCGACCGCGTGGCTTTTGAAAAGAAGTCGAGGCACGGCCGCGCCCTGCAATTCGGCTCGTGGCTCTACGCCGAGTGGGAGAACCTCAAGCTGCTGCACCAGGCCGGCGCCGACGTGCCACGCCCGTTGATGCACACGGAGAACTCGATCCTCATGGAGTACATCGGGGATGAGGAAGAGTCCGCGCCGATTCTCAACAGCGTCGAGCTAGATTACCGCGAGGCGGACACGCTGTGGCAGCGTCTGCTGGCCAACGTCGAGCTGATGCTGTCGAACGACCGCGTGCACGCCGACCTCTCGGCCTTCAACGTCCTCTATTGGGAAGGCGAGATCAAGGTCATCGACCTGCCGCAGGCCGTGGACGCCCGCAAGAACCCCAACGCCTACACGCTTCTCCAGCGGGACATCGGCAACGCCTACCGCTACTTCTACCGCCTGGGCGTGGAGGCGAATCCCGAGCGCATCGCCGCCGACCTCTGGGCGACCTACCGGAGGGGACGGCTCTAGGCCCGGTCTACCACTCCCAGGTTTCGTCGCGGCGGCGGCGCTGAGGCGTGCGGAAGGCGTCCTTCAGGGCCTCGCGCAGCGCCGGGTCGCGCGGCTCGACCTCGCTGCCGTTGACCAGCAGGGCGAAGCCGTCGGCCTGCGGGCTGGCCTCGACGCGGACGTAGCTATCGGACCAGATCTCGTTGCGGTCCATCCAGCTCAGCTCCGCGTAGGGAAAGGTGTCGTCGAGGCCGGAGACGTAGTCCTTTTCGGTGCTGACGGCGCCGCGGCCTTTGAGGAGGCGCTCGTTCATATCGGCGAGCAACTGCTCAGTGCGGAAGGACTCGATCACGGCCCACATGATGTGTGCACACTCGTGGGCGTCGTCGGGGACGCCGAGGCGGATGACATTGCCGTCTACGTGCGCCTGGAAGACCCGTTCGTGGGCGTGCTTGAGCGACGCCTCGTGTGGGTCGGTCAGCTCG
This sequence comes from Dehalococcoidia bacterium, assembly GCA_040902555.1. Lineage (GTDB taxonomy): Bacteria > Chloroflexota > Dehalococcoidia > WHTO01 > WHTO01 > DASTBR01. The sequence continues at coordinate 189,037 of JBBDXC010000014.1, read as the reverse complement.
TGCTGGAGGTCTTCGAGCCAGTTGTCGGTCATCTAGACATACTCTCTCCCACGGCGCGGGTGACGGCCAGTGGCCGACCAGCTTCAGATGATCCTCCTGGCGGCCGATTGTCCCAATGAAAGCAGGCAGGATGAATCTAAGCCCTTCCGGCCGTTGAAGGCCGACGTTCGCCCTCGGCCGGCGCTCAAGCCGCAAGGAAGGCAGAATGGCGCCGGCATCATCAGGACCGGCTCGATTGCCAGCCTCGTCCTCCTCGACCCCGCCCGCGGCATAGCCATCAAGCGCTACCGGCCGGGCCCGCTGGTGCGCGCCCTCTACTGGTTCTGCTTCCAGGCTGGCTTTCCCTACATGTCGAACGTCGACGCCCTCGAAGCGGCGCGCGAGCGGAGGCTGATTGCCGGACTGCTGTTGAAGGCTGAGCTTGGACGCGAAGTGGTCGCGCCCATAATGGCGGTCCGATTCGAGAGGGGTCGCGGCGAGCTGATCAGCCAGTTCATAGCCGGGGGCTATCCGCGAGACGGCCGTCACGCCCGCCTGTTCCTCGACCAGGCCTCGGAAATCCTTGGTGAGGCGGGACTGAACCTCTGGCAGGTCTGGCGTTGGAACCCCAAGGCGGTGAGCAACCTGGTGGAGACAGCGAGCGGTGAGTACAGGATCATCGACCTCGAGTCGAGCCTGGTCACTCCGCCGGTGCCCAACGCGCACTTCTGGAGCAACCTGGCGGCCGGCGCCTTCCCCGTGTTCGACGACATCAACTTCGGCTTCCTGCGCGAGTACGTCGCCCAACGGGCAGGTCTCCTGCACGAAACCCTCGGCGAGGACGGTTTCGCCGAGCTCAATGCCTCAATGAAGCGCTGCCACGAGCACATGCACGCCTGGAAGGACCGCGAGCCGCGGCTCTGGGGCCGGCTGGTCGCGCTGCTCTTGAAACCGTTCCCCATTCGCCAGACCGCCTGCCACTAAGGCCAAATTCGCGACGACTTGAAAAACCCCAACCCCCGTCCCCGGGTTTCGGTTCAACGGCGCCGTGTGCGATGCGCTATGAGGGACGCCCAACCCCGCCGCCCCCCGACCTCACCCTGCCCTCTCCTTGCCAAGGAGAGGGTCGGAACGACGGGTGCCCTCCTCCCTGGCGCGCCAACAAACTGCGACACTTGGCTATCGATCACGCCCTGTAGTGCGCGCGCCCAGCACCTCGTCGGATTGCGAAGCTAAAACCCTAGCCTGATTCCGATATCACCTCAGCTTGTCGAGGAATGGTGACGTCGGTTGCGGCCGCACTCTCTTCAACCTCACTCCCTACCCTCTCTCCTTGCCAAGGAGAGAGGGGAATAAGTTCCAGTGCGGTACGGATTGAGTCAACTACGGCATTAATCCGACGTCCAAGAACGTCGCCGTTATCGAAACGCAGCACCCTAACACCCTGGCTAACCAGAAAGCCATCACGAAGCTCATCCTCAACGTGGGAATCGGCGTGAACTGGACCATCTACCTCGACAGCCAGCCGCTCTTGGCCGCGCAATAGAAGTCGACGATATAGGTGCCACGCAGCTCCTGGCGCTTGAATTTGAACGCCAGTTGTCGATTGCGGAGCAGAGCCCAAAGGGCGGCTTCGGCTTCCGTCGGCTCGCGCCTCATCTCCCGTGCGCCGCGGCTGTAGAACCGCCCGGACGGCGCGGCTGGGCTTCCGTCTTTTCCCTTCATCGCCCTTGCTCATGCCATTGAGTCTGCAAACTCCGTGAGCAACGCGCCTTGAGTTTCGGACCTACAACGCCTTCCCTCTCCTTGGCAAGGAGAGGGCCAGCCGCTCGCAGAGTCGCCTTTGGAGACAGCGGGGGTGAGGTTGAAGAGCTGCGGCCAAGAAGAGGACCCATGTTGAGACGTAGGGTTTGATTGCCACCGCCGGGACTGGATCCCTGGCGGATCCCCCAATACCCTAGCGGCGCAGACGGTAGACCCCCCAGCGCGACGGGCGGATAATCGGCGGACGGAGGAACCTGTGGACTACGACGAGATCCTTTTCGACGTCGATTCCGGCGTCGCCACCATCACCCTCAACCGGCCGGAGCGGATGAACGCCTTCACCAGCGTCATGCTGGGCGAGTGGGCCGACGCCATCCGCCGTTGCCAGGCCGATGCCGACATCCGCGCGGTGGTCGTTACCGGCGCTGGCCGCGGCTTCTGCGCCGGCGGCGACATGAAAGACGCTGCGGAAGGCCGGGGCATCGTGGGCTCGGAGGGCAGCCCGGCGGGGCGTCGCAACTCCCTCCGCGACAGCGTACACCACGTGCCGCGCGCCCTGCTCCAGCTCGACAGGCCCTACATTGGGGCCATCAACGGAGCGGCGGTGGGGGCCGGCATGGACATGGCCTCGATGTGCGACCTGCGCTTCGCGGCCGAGACGGCCAAGTTCGCCATGTCGTACGTCAAGGTCGGGCTGATCCCCGGCGACGCCGGTTGCTACTTTCTGCCGCGCATCCTCGGCGTGGCAAGGGCCCTCGAGCTGATCTGGACCGGCGAGACGTTTGACGCGGCGCAGGCCCACGCCTGGGGCTATGTGAATCGCGTATATCCGGCAGAGAGCCTGCTGGAGGAAACCCAGGGATTCGCCCGCCGGCTGGCCGAGGGCCCAGCTGTGGCCATTCAGCTGGCCAAGCGCCTGACCTACCGATCGATGGAGGTGGGACTCGATGCCGCGCTCGACCTGGCGCAGTCGGCTATGTTCGTCGCCCAATCGACGGAGGACGCAAAGGAAGGCCCGAAAGCCTTCGTCGAGCGCCGGCCCCCGCAGTTCAAAGGCCATTAGCTAGACTCGCGTCCGTGGACTTCAGCTTTTCGCCGACACAGGAAGCCTTTCGCGGGGAGATCCGCGACTTCCTGAAGCAGGAGCAGCCGCAGCAGTCCAGCGGCTTCTACCCCGATAGCGAGGGTGACGACACCTGGCGCGCCCAACAGGCCTTCATCCGTAAGCTGGCCGAGCGCCGCTGGCTGACACTGGCTTGGCCGCGCGAGCACGGCGGCCTCGCCGCCGACTCGATGACCCAACTGGTCTACAACGAGGAGATGGCCTACCAGCGAGCCCCCACGCAGCTCGGGGTGGGGCCGGACCGCGTGGGGCCAACCCTGATGCTCTACGGCAGTGAGGATCAGCAGCGCAGCTTCCTGCCGGCGATCGCGGCAGGCGAGATCGTCTTCTGCCAGGGCTTCAGCGAGCCGGGCGCCGGCTCCGACCTGGCCTCGTTGCAGACCCGAGCTGTACTCGAGGGCGACGACTACGTAGTCAACGGCCAGAAGATCTGGACCTCCTACGCCCACCGCGCGGACTGGATGGTGCTCCTCGCCCGCACCGACCCCAACGCCCCGAAGCACAAGGGGATCAGCTACCTCCTCCTCGATATGAAGAGCGCCGGCGTGACAGTCAGCCCGCTCTACGACATGCTCGGGCAGGCGCACTTCAACGAAGTCTTCTTCGAGGACGTGCGCGTTCCGCGCACGAACCTGGTGGGCGAGGAGAACCGCGGCTGGTACGTGGCCACCGCGACCCTCGACTTCGAGCGCTCGGGAATCAACCGCATCATCGGCGGCCAGAAGATCTACGAGGACCTCGTGGACTACTGCCGCGCCGAGCGTCCCGCCAGTTGGGCGCAGGCCCGCCTGCGCCTGGCCGAGCTCAAGATCGAGTTCCAGGTCGGGCGCCTGCTGGCCTACAAAGTGGCCTGGATGCAAAGCCGCAACCTGGTGCCCAACGCCGAAGCCTCGATTTCCAAGCTATTCGGCACGGAGCTGCAGCAGCGTGTGGCCCTGTACGGCCTGAACACGCTCGGCCTCGCCGGGGCGCTGAGGCCAAGTTCGCCTTGGGCGGCGCTGAAGGGGCGGCTCGAGCGGTACTACCTGAGCGCCGCCTCGCTTACTGTGGCCGCGGGCACCAGCGAGGTGATGCGCAACATCATCGCCGGGCGCGGATTGGGCCTTCCGCGCCAATGATGACTCCGGAGAAATTGGCGGAGGAGCTTGGTATCACGGGAAAGAACCTGCGCAGCTGGCTTCGCGAGAACTACCTACGACCTGACCGGGAGAAATACACGCCGTGGGACGTTCCACCAGTAGCCGTAAGGGCTGCAAGAGCGCGTTGGGGTACTGGCTCGCCGCGGAAAGGCTCCGCGAAAGTTCAGCCGCGAACGAAGGTTGGTCGGTCGGACAGCGATGAGGCATACGCAATCGACCTATGCGATGAGGTTTTCGGTGAGAGTAGTTTGCGGTAGCATTGCTTCGACTGGCTGAGGGGGGATCCCGGTCGCAGCGGCCTTGGGAGCCTCCTGCCTGTTGACGCCTATTATCCGCGCCACAAGATCGTCGTCGAATATAGAGAGCGCCAGCACGACGAACCAAACGCCCATTTCGACAAACCTCACAGACTGACGGTCAGCGGCGTTCACCGAGGAATCCAGCGGAAGCGTTACGACGAAAGAAGAGATGCGCTGATCCCTGCTCACGGATTGCGAATTGTGGTGATCAGGCCCGGCGACCTCAATGCCAACGCCAGAGGGCGCCTCCGACGTGACCGTGTTAGTGATGGTCATGCGCTCCGGGCAATCCTGGCGCCGTTCGCTGAAAAGAACGCTTAGCGGAGGGTGTCGCCGCGGCGGTACTCCGCGGTCATTTCGTCGAGGCGAGCTTTCAGGTCGGCGTCGAGCGGGGTGTCGGCGGCTTTTAGGGTGTCGTCGAGCTGCTCGGGGCGGCTGGCGCCGATGATCGGTGCGGTGATTGTCGGGTTGGCCAGGACCCAGGCGACCGCCATCCGCGGCAGCGACATTCCGGCCTCGGCGGCGATCGGCTTCAGGGCTTCGACCTTCTCGAACATGGGGTTGTGCCAATAGCGGTCGCGGTAGCGCTCACCGGCGCCGGCGCCGAAGGTGAAGCGCGAGCCCTCTTCGGGGTTGTCTGGGCGATGCTTGCCGCTGAGCATGCCGCCGGCGATGGGGTTGTAGGGGATGACGCCGATTCCCTCCTCGGCACAGAGGGGCAGCAGCTCGCGCTCGTTCTCGCGGAAGAGCATGTTGTAGCGCGGCTGCACCGAGTCAAAGCGGGCGAGGCCGAGGGCGTCGCTGCGGCCGATGGCCCGAGCCAGCTGATAAGCCAGGAAGTTCGAGCAGCCGATGTAGCGCACCTTGCCGGACTTCACGAGGTCATCCATGGCGCGCAGCGTCTCGTCGATGGGCGTCGACTGGTCGTAGAAGTGGAGCTGGTAGAGGTCGACGTAGTCTGTCTACAGGCGGCGCAGGGACTCGTCGATGGCGTCCATGATGTGCTTGCGCGAGTTACCCATGTCCCAGGGGCGACGGCTCATCGGGGCGAAGCACTTGGTGGCGATGATGAAGTCGTGGCGCCGGTCCTTTAACCAAGGCCCGATGATCTCCTCGGTCAGGCCGGGCGCATTCTTGCCGATCGGGTAGATGTCGGCGGTGTCGATGAAGGTGACGCCGCCGTCGGCGGCCTTCTGCAGGATGGCGTGGGAGACCTGTTCGTCGGCCTGGACGCCGAAGGTCATAGTGCCGAGGCAGAGGCGGGATACCTTGAGGCCGGTGCGGCCGAGATTGACGTGTTGCATGGGACCTCCTGGGCGGTTTTGGCAGCGGGCTAATCGTGGGGGCTAAGGCGTAGGGTCTTCGTCGCGGGCGGCGGGGATTGGCTCGCGGGGGTTGACCAGGGCGGGGTCGAAGGCTGGGATCTCTTCGGCCGTCAGGCCGAGCTTGCGGCGGACGGGGTGCATGCGCGGGGCGTTCCACATCGAACCGTGGTACTCCAGGGCGACGATGATGCCGACGATCAGGCCGGCAAAGGCGCTGAAGGCGATGATCTCGATCAGGAATCCCTCGATCAAGTGCAGCGAAAGGCCGGCCGCGGCGAAGAGCGCCGAGATCGCCCAGAGGGAAACTACCAGCTGCCTGGGGCCGAAGCCGAGGACCCGCTCGATGCGGTGGTGGATATGATCCTCGTCGCCGAAAAACGGATGACGGCTCTCGAGGAAGCGGCGCAGGGCCGCCAGCGACGTGTCGAGCAGCGGGAAACCGAGGACGAGGATTGGTATGGCGAAGAAGATGGCGCCGCCTGGCCCGCGGGCCCCCTCGATCGAGAGGGCAGCGACCGTGAAGCCGAGGAAGAGCGCGCCTGAGTCGCCGAGGAAACGTCGTGCCGGCGGGAAGTTAAAGGGCAGGAAGCCGAGGGTCGCGCCGGCCAGCGCGAGGAGCATCAGGCCGTGCAGGTCGTTGTCGACGTCGAGGGCGACGACGGCCAGCGCCAAAGCCGCGATTACACCCACGCCACCTGCCACGCCGTCTTTACCGTCCACCAGGTTCAGGGCGTTGCTCACGAGCATCACCCAGAACAGGGTGAGGGGCAGGGCGATGAAGCCGGTTTGGAAGTCGATTGAGCCGGAGCCCCAGGGGATGCCCAGCTCGTCGACGCGGTAGTCCATGACGAAGAGGATCAGGCCGGCGATGGCCTGTCCCATGAACTTGGTCTTGAAGTCGGCGACCCAGACATCGTCGTAGGCGCCGAGGGTGACGATGATCGCCCCCGCCAGGTAGGGCGCCGCCAGGGCCTCCCAGTTGCCGTCGATGATCGCGGAGACACCGCTCGACAGGGCCGCGGCGAGGAGTGGGGCGAGGAGGAAGGCGACGAAGATGGCCAGCCCGCCGACGCGCGGCTTGTCGAGCAGCCGGCGGTGCTGGTCGCGGCGGCTGCCGAGGCGCGCGGGGTTGGGCCTGAAGCGCATGAAGGCGGTGCAGAGCGCGGCCACCAGGGCTCCGAGGACAAAGACCAGGGCGTAGGACAAGCGGGCCGCCTCCTCAGGCAGTTGTAGTTTGACGGCCTCGGGGGCCGAATCTACGATCCATCTTACCCACCGCTTTCTTAAACGAGGTTTCCGCCTGCCCAGATACGACAGCACTAAACAGACCGGCGCCATAGTCTGCGCGGGCTCGGCCACTCTGGCCACGGCCTTCGTCGTCGGCCTGCTCAGGCGCAGCTACTGGACCCTGGCCATTCCGGTTGTCGGCGGCGTCGTTGTCTTTGTGCTGGTGGCGGTCTGGGTGGGGCTGACGCTGGCGCTGACGCCGGTGAAGCCAGAGTCGGAGCTGCAGCCGGACTTCTCGTACCCCAGCCTGCCCGACAAGCCCTGAGGCTGGCGACGCCACGGCGCCCAGGCCAAGGCGCGCAGGCAGGCGCATCTTCGGTCTCCTTGTCAGGGAGAGGATTGGAGCGGAGCCATCGGCTTGTGGCATGCTTGGCCGAGCACTTTCCGGTAGACCTGCACGGTTTCCCGCGCCGCCTTGGGCCAGTTGAAGGCCGAGAGGATCCGCTCTCGCCCAGCGCGGCCGAGGCGCTCGCGCTCGGCCGGATCGTCCAGCAGGCCCTTGATGGCCGCGGCCAGGGCCACGGGGTCGGCGGGCGGCACGAGGAGGCCGGACACGCCGTGCTCGATGACCTCGGGGAAGGCGCCGCCCGTCGTGGCGATGACAGGGCGGCCGCAGGACATCGCTTCGGCAGCCGGCAGGCCGAAGCCCTCGAAAACGGAGGGGGAGACGACGATCTCGGCGCGATTGTAGAGCCGCGCCAGCTCGCTCGAAGGCATGCGCGTGAGGAAGGTTGTGCGTGTGCCCAGGTGGAGGCGATTAATGATGCTGGGTGCGTACTTGAGGTGGCGGCGGTCGCGGTCCTTGAGGACGAGGCGGAAGTCGACGCCCTGGTCGCGCAGGATGCCGGCCGCCTCGAGCAGGTACTTGACACCCTTGTTGCGGTCCTCGGAATTGCCTACCCAGACGATGGCGCGGGGCTCAGCCTCGATCTCGGGCAGCGGCCGGAAGACCTCGGTGTCGATGCCGTTGTAGACGATGTGCATGTCTGCCTGCCTGATCCCGAAGGTCTCCTCGATCTTCTGCGCCGAGGCCTTCGAGACGGTGATCATGGCGTCCATGCGCTTCGAGACCAACTCCTGCATGCCCACCGGGTAGAACATGACGCGGCGCACGCGCTCGTAGGGGTTGCGCGACTGGATGATCGAGTTCACCCGGTCGACGGGCAGCGGGTGATGGATCGTGACCACCATCGGCAGGCCAAGGGCCTTCATGGCAAGGCTGCCGAAGCCCATCGACTGGTTGTCGTGGATGAGGTCGAAGGGCTTCTCCATGTGCAACTGCCGCAGCTTGATAAAAGCCCGCACCGAGTAGGCGATGATCAGCGAGAAGACGCTGCCGCGGGTGGTCAGGTACTCGAGGAAGTTGAGCGGATAAAAGAGCCCGAAGGGCTGTTTCTGCATGCGGCGGATGTAGCCCTCCTTGTCGTCCATCAGGGTCCAGGTGGACCAGCTGTCGATGGGGTGGAGGGTGACGCGCGGGTCGAGGGTGGGCAGCGGGGGCCCGGCGAGGACGTGGACATCGTGGCCCATGTTGGCCAGCTCGCGGGAGAGGTAGTGGAGGTAGATGCCCTGGCCGCCGGAGTACATGTTGCCCTGGTACATCAGCATGGCGATGCGCAGGGGGCGGTCGGCGGCCATCGACTTGAGCCTACTAAACCTCTCCCCTAGCCCCGCGCCAGCTTTCGTGCCGTGGGAGCCCGTAAGGGACGCCACCCAGCCCCGCCCCGACCTCACCCTGCCCTCTCCTTGCCAAGGAGAGGGTTCTGGGCGCCCGGCTCCCCATAGCCATGGTTGACCCGCCGGCGGGGGCTGGCCGATACTCCCGCCGTGAGCCGTAGGCCAACAACACTTTCCTCTCCTGCCGCGGGGACGCGGTTCTAGTGGCTTCGCGACGCGAGGTGGGCAGCCGTAGGGCGGCGCCTGCGGGTAAGGAGCCAGAGACATTTCGCTGCGTCAACTGCGGGCAGGACATCGACACGACGCCCTACGGCACGCAGCATCGCAACCACTGCCGGCGCTGCCTCTGGAGCAAGCACGTGGACGAGCGGCCGGGCGATAGACGCTCGGACTGCCGCAGCAAGATGGAGCCCATTGCCATCGCCGTCCGGGAGGAGGAGTGGGTGGTGATCCATCGCTGCGCCGGCTGCGGGGTCCTGAAGTTGAACAGGATCGCAGGGGACGACAACGCGGCGTTGCTGATTTCGATCGCCGCGCGGCCGCTGGCGAACCCACCGTTCCCGCTGGACCGGCTGCCGGTGTAGGGCGGGTTGTGCGTGAGGGGTGTCGGGCGGAGCCTGCGGTGGCCTATCGGGACGGACTTGGCCTTGGGCGGAGGACTATTCTGCGAACAAATGATTGAATTCTCGCTAGAACGCCTGTACTATTCAGACGGCGGGCTAGTAACAGGAAGGTGCATCGAGTATGGCTCTTCAAATTTCCGAGCCAAGCGCCTTCTACGGCGTCCCGTGGACGCAAGCTGAACTGGCCCTCGCCCACAAGGCCATCGCCCTCGGTGCGTCCGACGTTGGTGGCCCTCTCTCCAAAGAAGAACAAACACTAACAACAGCCGCTGCGCACGCCTTCCTGCTCGATCCTGGTGAACTCCGCGACCTCCAGCAGGCGATCCACGCCGGACTCGACCCCTTGGGCGACGGGCTAATCTTGGCACGACCTCAAACTGAGCGCCGACTGATGGGTCAGGTGTTCACACCTGGAACCCTCATCGGGCCAATGGTCGAATGGCTCATCGATCAGAGGCCGACCCGAGTTGTTGACGCTGGTTGCGGGAGTGGTCGCTTCGCATTGGCGATGGGCCGTCAGTCGAAGGCCGAGGTTCTGGCCATCGATAACGACCCGGTAGCCACACTCCTCACCCGTGCCAGTCTCGCCATACTTGGAGTAAAGTCAGCCCGCGTATTCCACGGGGACTACACGAATGCCGAGTTGCCCGTCCACGAGGGTAAGACCGCTTTCGTCGGCAACCCGCCCTATGTCCGGCACCACAACCTAACCCCCAAGGCGAAGGCATGGGCGCAGGCCGCCGCACGTCGTCTCGGCGTTGGTATTTCCGGGCTCGCCGGTCTACACGCCTACTTCTTCCTAGCGACCGCCCTACACGGTCGCCTAGGCGACGTAGGGTGCTTCGTGACGAGCTCGGAGTGGCTGGACGTGAACTATGGTGAGGTCATTCGCCAGTTACTTCTCGATGGCCTCGGCGGTCGCTCGATCCACGTGGTAGACGCGAAGGCTCTACCATTCGATAGCGCGGCGACTACAGCGGCGATTACATGCTTCGAACTCGGGTCAAAGCCGACCTCGATCAAGCTACGCCTGCTCGATGACACGAAGGCGCTGTCGCCCCTTACTGCCGGAAACGCAATTACGAGAGAGCGGTTGCAAGAAGCACAACGCTGGATGCCTCTGATCCGTACCAAGCCGAGGATACCTGAAGGCTACGTTGAACTCGGCGAGCTATGCCGCGTCCACCGTGGGACGGTGACCGGAGCAAACGCGATATGGGTTCTTGATGCCGATGCTGTCTCGGAAATCCCTGAACGGTATCTCCTGGCATCGGTAACGCGTGCCCGTGAGTTGATCACGGCTGGTACGCGGCTGGAGCGGGCACACGCGAACTCCCTACGGCGCGTGATTGATCTACCGAAAGACCTGGATGAGCTTGATCGGGCAGAGTTACCGCTGGTCGAAGGCTTCCTCAAGCACGCCAAGGCTCAGGGCGTAGCCGAGGGTTACGTCGCACAGAACCGTAAGGCTTGGTGGTCTGTCGGAATGAGGGACGCCGCACCGATTCTCGGCACCTACATGGCGCGGCGAGCGCCCGCATTCGTTCGCAACATCGCCGAGGCGCGTCATATCAACATCGCCCATGGTATCTATCCACGTGAACCCATGCCACAGTTGGCGCTCGACCGGCTTGCGGCTGTCCTTCGCGACTCGGTGGACATTGGCTTGGGCCGGACGTACTCCGGTGGCCTTGTTAAGTTCGAGCCTCGCGAGATGGAGCGAATACCCGTACCGTCATTGGAGCGTCTATTGGATGATGCCAGCGAACCCGCCTCGTTGGGATGATGTTCGGCTAGAGGCCGACCGGGAGCAGTCAATCAGGGAGTTCCGCGAGGAGCGGATGGACGAATCCTTGGGCGTCTACATGGCCAACTTTGACCGTTACCGTAGCGCCATTGAGAACCTGCTGGAATCAACCATAGACCTGACGACTCTCGCGCAGGAAGCCATAACCGTCCTGCTCGACCAGGACTTGTTCTGCGCCGCGCGCTACCTCGCAGGCCCGCCTATCTCCGAGGGCGATCTGAAGATTCTTGCCAATGCCTCTCTTTCCACGACCGAGATAAGAAGGAATCCGCAGAATGCTCAAGCCATCATCGAGACCATCTTGCTAGGTCTCGACCGTGAACGCTTTCCCTGGCTGGCCGAGAACCGCGAGCCTACCGAAGCCGAACGCCGCACAGCGGTCATCGCGTCCGCTGCGCTGATTGCGTCACAACGTGTCCGCACGAATCGGCAAACTGAGTCATCGGCGCGTCAACAGGGGATGGTCAGGGCATCGTTGACGAGCGTGGACTTTGTCGAGGATCGCCCTAAGGCCATTCCTAATCACTCGGTCGCGCCAGAGGTCGGGCACTTCTGCGGCGAGTGCATGTTAGGCACACGCAAAGCGGACTTTGTGGTCCGGCTGTGGGACGGGCGAATCCTGGCAATGGAATGCAAGGTCAGCAACACCGAACTCAACTCGATCAAGCGTCTCACCAACGACGCCGCTTTGAAGGCACGCATCTGGATTGATGATTTTGGCAGGGCCAATATCGTGCCGAGTGCGATGCTCGCTGGTGCCTTCGGTCTGCGGCAGTTGAAGGACTCTCAGGATCGAGGGCTCACGATTTTCTGGTCGCATTCGCTTGGCGAGCTTCTGGCCTTTATAGAGGCAACGCGCCCGAACCCACGCTAACCTTCCCGCCAAGAGGATACGAAAAGGGGCCTCGTGAGAGGCCCCTTTCCAGTTGATGGTGAGCCCGTGCGCGCGCTCAGGCGGTTCCGATCTCTGCACCTATCTTACCCTCGGCTTCATCAACGACGGCCTTCAGGTTGCCGATCAAGTCAGCCGACATAGTTATCCCCTTGCGAGTGCGAATCCAAGTGCCATCCTGAGTCTCAGCCCACACCCGCAAATCGATCATGGGTCGCCCTTGGAACTCAGTCAGGTACAGACGCACCTGCTCCGTGTTGTTCTTCTCGAAGGCCGCGATCAGCTTCTCGTCCATCCTGATCCCTCCCTAGTCCCGGACGAAGATCATTTTGTCGAGAATATCCTTTACGTGGTTTGCCCCGCCGCGTCCGGCTACCCCCTTGAAGTCGCCATCGCTGGCCCAATCAATGCTGGACGCCTTGTCGAGGTACGCACGCATCTTGTGTACATCCAGGATTTGGGTCGGGTCACTACCGCGCCCGTTCAAGCTCTGCGGTAGAAGGTCACCGCCGAGCTTGCTGAGGGCGATCATGCCGATGGACTTGGTAATCAGGTTCTTACGCGGGTTATTCCAAGCGTCGCGCCAGACTTCGGAAACGACTTGCCAGAAGTTGAGAGCGATCCAGTAACGTTCCTCGGTCGTTAGGGCCTTCACCTGGCCGGAGGAGAATAGGTCTACCAAGCCCTCGCGTAGGGATTGCAAACTGACTGACCGACCGAGGCCACGCGCCCCGATTAGGTTGATCTTGTGGAACCAGGGTGACTTCGGGTCAGACTCCAAGCGGGTGACAAGCTCGGAGAACTCGTCCTCTTCCCGATCCACGAAGTACACGTGGCTCATGGAAACCTTCTTCTGCTCACGGTTGATCTTGATGAACAACCGCTGCTCAAGCTCAGTGTCCAAGTCCTCGAACATCATGAACGGGACAGGGAAAAGCGGGTCGCCGGCGTGCTGCTCGACGCCAATCCCGCGATGCTGACCGTCAACCTTGGCGATGAACCTGCGGCGCGGTATCCGTAGGATGCCGATGTTGGACCGCTCGGCAGAAGGTACGAACTCTAGCTTGCCACGCGCGTTTAGCAGGATGGGCGTCATGAATCCCGCCTCGTCCAGCAGTAGGTACTCTCCAAAGAGGCGAGCACGACGCTGGTCTGGGGGGCGCTGGTAGCCTAGCCGTCGCTCGCTAGGCTCTGGTGGGTAATGGTCCGCGAACGTGATCTCCGCCGACTGCTCAGCAGTCATGTGACCCGTGTAGCAAACGCGCCCCTTTTGGTGATGCCGGACGACCGGAACTGTGATGAGGTCCTCTCCCATTTTGTAACTACCTCCTTCGGTGTTGCGACAAATGTAGCAGTGACATAGGTAACCTGTCAAATTGTCGCGGTGACATGTTACAGATAGCGGAACCCAATCGCGGCCGTCGGTCAATCTCCAGGCCGCTAAATTAGCGGGGTTTGCGGGCGTAGACGACCATGCTCTTGGGGAAGATCAGGTCGGTCAGGGCCTCCAGGCGGTTCATCCAGCGGGACTGGCGCACGATTGTGAGGTTGAGGACGCGGAAGTAGGTGCGCGTTATCAAGGAGCGCTCGTTGTCGACGCCGAAGGCGCAGCGCAGGACCCAGTAGGGCGCGTGGAAGCTGTGCTTGTAGCGCACGGCCGAGACTTTGAAGCCGGCCTCGCGGATTGCCTTGATCAACTGCTGAGGCATGAAGATGCGCACGTGCCCGCCCTCGGAGTGCCAGTAGCCCCAGGAGAGCGCCCAGTAGATGCGCTCGCTGAACGGTGTCGGCACGCTGAAGGCGATGCTGCCGCCGGGCTTGAGGACGCGCAGCATCTCGGTCAGCAGTTCGCGGTAATCGGGGACGTGCTCGAGGACCTCGGTGCAGATCATGCGGTCGAGGGTGTTGTCCGGGAACGGCATGTTGTTGCCGTCGCCCTCGATCCAGTCGATCCGCCCGCGCAGCTGGTGGTGGTAGTTCATCAGGCCCTGGATGTACTTGCCGCGCTTGAGGTCGTAGCGGGCGATGTCGAAGGCGATCAGGTTGTAGTGCTGGCGCCCCCACTCGAGGAGGTGGCGGCCGTCGCCGGCGCCCACGTCGAGCAGGGTCTCGTGGCGGCGCAGACCCAGCAGCCTGCGGTCGATTGTCTGGATGGTAACCTCTCCCCTGGCCCTCTCCCGGCCGGGAGAAGGGAACCGGAACGCGCGGCGTTCTGGCTTCTAGTTTGGCGATTCTCGATCCTACGCCCTAGTGGACTACCTGCTGGACATCGGGCGGCTGCGCAGCCGCCACCCCTCGGCGGTCCGGGCAGGCTCCCTTCGCGACCTCCGCCGCGACCTCATTTACGACCCTGAGCACGGCCTTCCTTTCCGCGATAACTCGTTCGAGGCGATCTATGCCTTCCGCGTGCTGGAGACCGTCGAGGACCCCCTGGCCCTGCTGGAGGAGATCTGGCGCGTCGGCAAGCCGGGCGCGGCCGTCTATATCCGGGTGCCTCACAGCAGCAACAGCCTGAACGTCTGGAAGGATCCCGAAGCGGCGCGCGGCTTCAACACCCAGTTCTTCGAGGGCTTCGATCCGGGGTCACCCTGGGAGAACCCGCGGCTGCGGGCCCGCTTCCACGTCGACTACGTGCGGCTGGCGCACCAGGCTGCGCAGGGTGTCTTCGCCGCCCGCAACCCGCTGCGCATCCTGGTCTCGGGGCTTGTGGAGGCGCTGGCCAACCAGGACCGCTCGACGCAGTACCGGGCGGAGAGGTGGTGGGGGCCGTGGGTGGGGGGGTTTGAGGAGCTACAGCTGTTGCTGACGGTGGCGAAGGAGGAGAGCAACCCATTCGTGGTGTGACCTCTTCCTTTCAGTACAGGGCAATGGACGAACGGCGGCGGCAATCAACTCTCCAAAGCCCTCTCGAAATGGTCCATCCTCTTGGCCGCAGCTCTTCAACCTCACCCCCGCTGTCTCCCAGGCGACTCTCCGAGCGGCTGGCCCTCTCCTTGCCAAGGAGAGGGAGGTCTTATGTGTCCAACTCAAGGCGCATTGTTGGCGAAATCCGCACACTCAATGACATGAGCAAGGGCGTTCAGGGAAAAGGACGAAAGCCCACCCGCGCGATTCGGGCAGTTCTACAGCCGCGCGCTCGGACGATGCGGCATGAGCCAACGGAAGCCGAAGCCGCGCTCTGTACGGTGCTTCCTAACAGGCAAATGGGCTTCAAGTTCAAACGTCAGGAGTTGCTCGGCACGTACATCGTGGATTTCTATTGCGCTGAAAGGCGGCTGGCCATCGAGGTCGACGGACCGATTCACGCGGACCTCCGCGCCGAGGACCAGCTTCGCGACAGTTTCCTCACAAGCCAGGGTGTGAGAGAAGTACTCCGCTTCGGCAACAGCGATGTCCTGGAACCTCGAATCGATACCGTAGTTGAGTCAATCCATTCCGCATTGGAGCTTGCTCCCCTCTCTCCTTGGCAAGGAGAGAGGGCAGGGAGTGAGGTTGAAAATAGTGCGGCCCCGATCGACGCCACGATTCCTCGACAGACTTGGAGTGGGAGCGGGATCGCGGCGGATTCCAGCGAATGAAGGTCCTCCTCCTCGGCGCGGCGGGGCAGCTTGGTACCGACATCCAGAAGACCTGGACAGGCCACGAACTCGTGGCCCTGCACCACGCCGAGTGCGATGTCCGGGACCGTAGCCAGGTCTTTGCTGCCGTTGAGGGTCACCGGCCGGAACTTGTCATCGACAACGCCGCTTTCGTCCGCGTCGACGACGCGGAGCGCGAGCCTCACGAGGCCTTCGCCGTTAACGCGGAGGGCGCGAAGCACGCCGCGGACGCAGCGGCGTTGGTCGGGGCGGCGGTGCTCTACGTCAGCACCGACTACATCTTCGGCCGCGGCGACAAGCCGCACACCGAGGATGAGCCCGTCTACCCGCAGGGGGCCTACGCCATGAGCAAGGCCGCCGGCGAGGCGCTGATCCGAGAGACGACGCCGCGGCACTTCATCGTGCGCTCCTCGGGCCTCTACGGTGCAGCCGGGTCGAGCGGGAAGGGCGGCAACTTCGTCGAGACGATGCTGCGCTTCGGCCGCGAAGGTCGCTCCTGGAAAGTTGTCGCCGACGAAGTTCTGACACCCTCTTACACCCACGACCTGGCGCTGAAGCTGGAAGAGCTCGTCGGTACCGGCGGCTACGGCACGTATCACCTGACCAACGCCGGGGAGTGCTCCTGGTACGAGTTTGCCGTCGAGGCGCTGCGCCTGGCAGGAATTGAGGCCAATGTTGAGAGGACGACCTCGGCGGAGTGGGGCGCGCCGGCGCCGCGTCCGGCCTATTCAGTCCTGGCCGAGACGAAGCTCGCCGGGTTGGGCCTCGGCCCGCTTCGGCCGTGGCCCGAGGCGCTTGCCGCATACATTCACGGACGTAGCGCATGAGTCAGCCCTGAGCGGCTAGCTCGTTGCGTAGGAGGTCGGCCAGGCGCAGCGGGTCGTGGGACACTACCGACGCGGCGTAGATCTCCATGGCGGCGAAGTCGGCGGTGCGGCTCTTGGGGTCGCCGCGGTCGACGATCCGCACGACCGTTGGGAAGCCTTCCCAGATCTCCTCGGTCTCGGCCAGCGGAGGGCCGTACATCGCCAGGTTGAACGACGTTACGCCGAGCTTGTCGCGCAGCGTGGCCAGCACGTCGTAGATGGCGTCGGCCAGCGTGCGCGTGCCCGACTCGGCGAAGATCAGCACTTCGTTTTCCTTGACCGGCGTCAGGCTGGCGAGGAAGCGCACGCCGTCGCGCTCGAAGGCGCAGTTGAGGGCCTCGTGCACCGTGTACAGGTCGCTGAAGTAGTTCGCGCGGAACTGGGCCTGGTAGAGGAGCGCAGCGCGGCGCAGGCGCTCGACCGCGGGATAGTGCAGGTCGCGCCCCAGCATCACCTGGGCGTGCCCGTGCAGCAGCGACGCGCCGGCCCGCCAGAGGCAGTTCCAGATGAACAGGTAGTACATGGCCGATTGGTCGGCGTCGTGGGCGCGGCTGGCCCAGAGCTCGCCGGTTTCCAGGTAGTCGCGGACCTGTTCGCGGTCGAACTTTAGCGGGTGCTTCTCGTTGAAGACGATCAAACCGTGGAAGCCGTCGAACTTGGCAATGTTGGAGGCGGTGACGCAGTAGCGGCCCTCGACGCGACCGAATTCGTCCTCGGGGGTGCCGGTGTAGGGGTCGGCCAGCGGGTCATAGCCCAGGTCCAATAGTTCCTGGGCGATGTTGATGTCGCTGCCGCGCCACATCGGGCGGCTGGAGCGCAGCCAGTTGTAGAGGGTGCCCTCAAGCGTCACCTGGTTGGTGACCTTGATGACCTTCTGTTCGAGGGTTGCCTCGACGGAGCCGAACTGGTTACGGATCCAGGCCTTCATCTCCTCCGGGGGTTTGAGCCGGCCATAGACAGAGCTGATCTGGAAGAGCCGGTCGCAGAGCGCCCGCTCCTCGGGCCCGAGCCCATCAACCATCTCTTCAAGCGCGAGGATCCCTGTTTGTGCTGTAGTCACGTGAGCTCCTGCTTAGTGGCGGAAGTGGCGGACACCCGTCGACACCATGGCTATATCAGCCTTATCGGCCACTTCGATGCTTTCTTGATCGCGAATTGAGCCTCCGGGCTGGATGATCGCCCTCACCCCTGCCTCGGCCGCCAGCGCGATGCTGTCCGGGAAGGGGAAGAAGGCGTCGGAAGCCATGACGCTCCCCAATGCCCGCGAGCCGGCTGCTCTCAGAGCCAGCATAGTGCTGTTGACCCTGTTGGGCTGGCCGTGGCCGGCCCCGAACATGCTGTTCTCGCCGGTCACCACCACGGCGTTGGACTTGACGTGCTTCACGCACTTCCAGGCGAAGAGCAGCGCCGCACGCTCCTCCGCCGACGGGGGCCTCTTTGTGACGACGTTCATTGGGACGTTGGTGTCGTCATAGCGGTCGGGCTCCTGGACCAGCATCCCACCGGCGATGCTGCGGTAGGCCCAGCCTCCCCTGGGCGACTCGGGGTTGGTGACGCGCAGCAGGCGCGCGTCCTTGCGCTTCTTGAGGCGGTCGAGGGCGGCGGGCTCGTAGTCGCGGGCCATGATGATGTCGAAGCGGACTCCCTTCATCGCTTCCGCGACCGCTACGGTCAGCGTGCCGTTGAGGGCGACGATGCCGCCGTAGGCGGAGACCGGGTCGCCGTCGAAGGCTCCCCTGTAGGCATCAGCAGGGTCGGCGGCGCTCGCGATCCCGCAGGGCGTGGCGTGCTTGACGATCACGGCCGCCGGCTGTGGGAAGTCGTTCGCCGCCTCCCAGGCTGCGTCGGCGTCCAAGTAGTTGATGTAGGACATATCGAGCCCGTGCAGCTGCTCGGCGGAAGAGACGCCCCAGGGCTGCGGGCTGAGGACGCTGTTCAGCCTGTAGACGGCGCCGGCCTGGTGCGGGTTCTCGCCATAGCGCAGGTCCGCCCGCTTGCTCATGGCGACGGTCAGCTCATCCGGGAACTGGCCGGAGTCACCGCGGAGGTATTCGGCGATGGCGGTGTCGTACGAGGCCACGTGCTGGAAGGCCTTTAGGGCCAGCTTTTTGCGGTCTTCGGGCTTCAAGTCGTCGGAACGGAGCCTGGCCAGCACCCAGTCGTAGTCCGCAGGGTCGACGACGACGACCACATGGGGGAAGTTCTTGGCCGCGGCGCGGATCATCGTCGGGCCGCCGATGTCGATGTTCTCCAGGGCGTCATCGAGGCTGACATTCGGCCGCGTGACCGTCTGGACGAAGGGATAGAGGTTGCCGACGACGATGTCGATCGGCGAGATCGACTGCTCCTCCAGGGTGCGCATATGGGCCGGGCTGTCGCGGCGGGCAAGAATGCCGGCGTGCACCGCGGGGTGCAGCGTCTTGACGCGGCCATCGAGTATCTCGGGGAAGGCGGTCAGGTCGGAGACGCTCTGGACATTCAGTTCCGCGGCGGCGAGGTCGCGCTGGGTGCCGCCAGTGCTGAAGAGGCTGACGCCCAGCTCGGCGAGGCCGCGGGCGAAGTCGACCAGGCCGGTCTTGTTGAAGACGCTGAGGATCGCCCTCACGGCTCGGGGTCCAGCCGGACGCGCGGCTCTCCGGCCTCTACGCTGCCCACCCGCACGGCTCCAGGCAGAGCGCCGAGAAGCTCGTCTGCCTTCTCCGGGGAGACAACGACGATCATACCGATCCCCATGTTGAAGACGCGGAACATCTCGGCTGCGTCCACACGCCCCTGGCGGGCGATGAACTGGAACAGCGGCGGCGTCTCCCAGGAGGTCGTGTCGACGCGGGCGCTCAGCCCCTCGCGAATGACCCGCGCCAGGTTTCCGGCGATACCGCCGCCGGTGATATGGGCCATCGCCTTGACTCCGAGCAGCATCGGCACGATGTCGGCCAGGTAGGAGCGGTGGGGCCGTAGCAGCGCCTCGACCAGGGTTTCGCCCAGCTCGCCATAGTGGCGGTCCAGGATGCGCCGGTCCGCCGCCGCAGTCCCGCCCACGCCGATGCGGAAGATACGCCTGACCAGGGTATAGCCGTTGGTGTGCAGGCCATCGGAGGGCAGGCCGATGAGGACGTCCCCGGCGGCGACGCGGGAGGCGTCGATAACCTGGCCGCGCTCGCAGGCGCCGATCAGGAAGCCGACGAGGTCGAAGTCGCCGGCGGCGTAGATGTCGGGCATGTCGGCGGTCTCGCCGCCGATCAGCACGCAGCCGGCCTCGCTGCAGGCCTCGACCATGCCCTCGATAAGCTCCAGCTTGGCGGTGTCGGACAGCTTGCTGCTGCCGATGTAGTCGAGGAAAAAGAGGGGGCGGGCGCCGCTCGTCAGGACGTCGTTGACGCAGTGATTCACGATGTCGATGCCTACGCCGCGATATTTACCGGCGAGGATCGCCAGCCGCAGCTTGGTGCCGACGCTGTCGACGCTGGCGGCGATCACGGGGTCCTTATAGCCGGCGAGGGCGAACAACGAGGCTAAAGGCCCGACACCGGACTTGTCGAGGACGTTGAGGATCGCCGTCAAATATCGATGAATGCGACGGGATCGTGGCCGTTCAAAGTTCGCTCGACCAGACCTACTCGGAAGCACGGAATTTTGGCCATGAGGTCGGTCGCGAGCTTCGGATCCACGACGGCGATCATACCGATACCCATGTTGAAGTTGCCGAACATCTCATCGTCACTTAGTTGCCCCGATCTTTGGATGAAAGAGAAGATTGGCGGCACTTGCCAAGTTCCGCGCTCGACTACCGCACGAAGGCCAGCCGGAATGACGCGTCCCAAGTTTGCTGCGATTCCGCCGCCTGTTATGTGCGCTAGCGACCTTACCTTCGTCAAGAAGGGCGTCAGATCGGCAAGATAGGATCGATGTGGCCTCAATAGTGCGTCTGCCAACGTTTCGCCGAGTTCGGGCTGATGTCGCTCTAAAAACTCGATGTCCTTCAAACTGCCAGGCTCCAGCCCGATAGAAAGCGCCTCTCGGGCTAAGGAGTAGCCATTGGTATGCAATCCGTTCGAGGGAAGCCCTATTAGGACATCGCGAGGCCGCGTACGCATAGGGTCAATTTGATCGTCCTCTTCGCAAGCCCCGATCATGAACCCAACTAGGTCAAAGTCGCCCTCCTGGTAAATCTGCGGCATATCCGCAGTCTCTCCACCGATGAGGACGCATTTGGCATCCCTACAAGCGTCGACCATCCCCTGAATCAATTCCAACTTTGCTTGCTGGTCCAAGCCGCTACTACCGATGTAGTCAAGAAAGAACAGGGGATGTGCCCCGCTTGTTAGCACGTCGTTGACAGAGTGATTGACCACGTCAACGCCTATTTCCCGATATCGGCGCAGCAAGGAAGCCAGTCGCGGCTTGGTACCCACGCCGTCGACACTCGCGCTGATAAGGGGGGGCTTCTTGAACTCGTTGAGCCGAAAGAGTGAGCTAAAAGGTCCGACGCCTGCAACCACACTTGGGTGCTCACCCACGGCGCTTCGAATTTGATCGACAAGAGTGTCGTACTTGGCGAAATCGATCGAGCCGGTCACCATAATCATTCTCCCCTACAGGCTAAAGGTGTGGTAGAAGTTGGTAGCTCTACCATACCGGTGGCCTCTCGATTCCATGGGCCCGCATTGTCCCCACAGTGATGAGAAACTTTCCGCACAGTAAGCGCGAGTAAGAGGGCGATGTGGATAAGATCCCAAGAACAGATCAGGCGTCGACCCGCGTGAGCGGGGACTCGATGGCGCTGAGGACCGGGAGCGGCTCGCCGACTATGGCGGCGGGCTCGAAGGCAAGCTTGTCCATCTGCAGGGGCACGGCCACCGGGTATTTGCCGGTGAAGCAGGCGTTGCAGAAGTTGGCGGCCGGCGTTTCCACGGCCTCCATCAGGCCCTCCATGCTGAGGTAGCCCAGGGAGTCCGCGCCGATGTGCCTGCACACTGCGTCGACATCCACGACGCCGTCGGCGTCAGCGTTCTGGGCCGCTATGAGCTCCCACTTCGTCGCCATGTCGACGCCGAAGTAGCAGGGGCTGATGATCGGCGGCGCGCAGATGCGCACGTGGACCTCGCGGGCGCCGGCGCGGCGCAGCATGTTGACGATCCGTGGGGTGGTCGTAGCGCGGACGATGCTGTCGTCGACGACGACGACGCGCTGGCCAGCCAGGACTTCGGGCAGGGGGTTGAACTTGAGGTTGACGCCGCGCTCGCGGATGCGCTGGTCGGGCTGAATGAAGGTGCGGCCCACGTAGCGGTTCTTGACCAGCCCCTCGCGGAAGGGCAGCTTCGACTCCGTGGCGTAACCGACGGCCGCGGCGGTCGCGGAGTCCGGCACGCCGATCACGAGGTCGGCCTCAACGGGGTGCTCGCGGGCCAGCCCAGCCCCCATGGCCATGCGCTGCGGGTAGAGCAGTTTGCCCATCATTACGCTGTCGGGGCGGGCAAAGTAGATGTTCTCGAAGACACAGAAGGCTTTGCGGTCGGACTCGCCGGCGATGTAGCTCTCGACGCCCTCGTCGGTGATGCGCACGACCTCGCCGGGTTCGACCTCACGGATAAAGGTGGCGCCGAGGTGGTCGAGGGCGCAGCTCTCGGAGGCGACGACCCAGCCGTGGCCCAGCTTCCCGAGGCAGAGCGGGCGGACCCCCAGCGGGTCGCGGGCGGCCATGATCGAGTCCGGGGTCAGGACTGCCAGGCTGTAGGCGCCCTCGAGGCGCTTCATGCAGTGGCGCCAGCGCTCGCGCCAGGTGGGGCCCGGGGCGTTGGCCAGCATGACGGCGATGACCTCGCTATCGCTGGTGGTCGAGAAAAGGTAGCCGTCCTCCTCCATGTTGCTGCGCAGGAGGTCGGTGTTGACGACGTTGCCGTTGTGGGCGAGGGCCAGCTCGCCGTTGCTGCCCATGATCTTCAGCGGCTGGGCGTTGATGATGCGGCTGGAGCCGGTGGTGGAGTAGCGAGTGTGGCCCACGGCCATCTTGCCGGGGAGGGACTCGAGGTCCGTCTCTTCAAAGACCTGCGAGACAAGGCCCATGCCGGTGCGGAGGAAGATGTTGCGGCCGTCGCTGGTGGCGATCCCGGCGCTTTCCTGGCCGCGGTGCTGCAGGGCGTAGAGACCGTAGAAGGTTAGGCGGGAGACGTCTTCGCCGGGCGCGAAGACTGCGAAAACCCCACAGGCTTCGCGCGGGCTATCCTGCACGCGCTCTCCCGGGGTGTCCGCTGGACGGCGGTATCTGCGATCGGCTCAATACACGTCCTGTGAGCGGGGAACTTCAACCGCGGAACCGCGCCCCCACCCGCACAACCAGCCTAGCAGGGGCGGGCTTCCGTTAACAGCGGCTATCGCTAATTGACCACCAGCCGGCACCAGGGGCGCCATCCGGCCACTACCGCAAGGGGGCTTGCCAAGGCGCGATGTACTATTCCTCGAACTCGAAGTTGAGGGTCGACCCGTCGGCGAGCTGTATGACGCCGGTGCCCCGCCCTTCCTGTAGCAGGGCGTTGAAGCTCACGGTCTGAGGCGCGCCGGCCCCGCCCTGCGCATCAGGTGGGCAGTTTTCCACGTCCTCGATCGAGAGGATAACCTCGACCGTTCCGGATCGCTCCGCGCTTTCTACCTCGTCGCCCTCAAAGGTGAAGAAAAGTGCGAAGTGGGCCAAGCAGCTGGCGTACTCCGGCGGTATCGTTTCGTCGGGTTCGTCCTCCGAGCCACACTCCGAGCTCCCGGGGATGCAATCGAGCGTGTCCTCGACGCCTTCGCCGATAGCGTTACCGATTCCCCAGAAGAATTCCCCGTACTTGAAGTTGTCCCAGACGAGCGCGCCCTCACCCTCGATCCGTCCGCCCTCCGGCGGGAAAAACAACTCCACACGGTTGACGCTGGGCTCCCCGAGGTCCCCGGAAATCGCCTCGGTATTGGTGAAGCTGCCGCAGACGTTGCCGTCGTCGGACCCGCCACAGTCCGTTTGCTCCTCTTCAGGCGTCGCGTCCTCGCAAGGATCGGGTCCGCCGGCTCGGGCAAGTGTCCGCACGGTGGGACGGGAGACATTCTCGTCCGGACATTCAGTCTCTGTTTCGCTTACCTGCTCCTCCCCACAGTTCCCCTGCGCATCGCCGCCGCCGCCGTCCTCCTCGCTGGTCGCCTCGCCCTGCGTGGGACAGTCCGCGTCGGGGTCATCAGAGCACTGCCGTCTCATCTCGGTGAAGGCGCGATCGACCTCAGCCTGCACCCGTCCTTTCCAGGCCGCGACCTCCTCGTCGCTGGCGTCGGCCGGCGGCTCGACGAAAGCGGCGCTGCGCCAGCCCGAGTTGTCGCCGGTGTACCTCAGGGCGAACTCATTTCCCACTCGCCTGTAGCAGGCGTTTTCGGGGGCGGGCCCGATGTAGCCTTCGTCCCCGCCTCGACCCTCCTGGGCGCCGGCCACCTGCGCCCCGTCGCCGTCCTTCTTGTCGTCCGAGTTGAGGTAGACAACGCCGCCGATCACGACGCCGATGACAATGCCGGCGACGATAAAGGGGATGGGCTTGGGCGGCCAAAGGACGGTGACGAGGCCTCGGCCCAGGGCGGCGATGCGGCTGCCCCAACCGGCAGCTCGGGCAGTGTTGGCCACCGCCACGGCGGCCTGGCGCCCGCCCTGGGCGACAGCCTGCGTAACTACCCGCCGGCCCCCCTGCTTGATAGCCTGTGTGCCAGCCTGCCGGGCGGCGGTTCCTGCCGCGCCCTCGGCAGCAGCGGTGCCCGTGGCCCCGGCGCCGGCCTGCAGGGCATTGATCGCCTGCCGGACCTTCTGGATCTCAGCCTGTGCGTTTCGTATCCATTGCGCTTTCTTGGCAGGGTCGATCAGCTCGGTGGCGTTCCGCGCTGCTTCCAACCGCCCGCGCGCGAATTCAAGCTCTCCCATGAGCTTGGCTAGCTTCGTCGCGAACCAGGGATCAGCCATCGCTCAAGCAGTCTCCATCTGAGGTGTGAGCGGGCTCTGCATCGTCAGGCCGTCGTAGCGCCACCAGCGACCCTGGTCCAGGTCCAGCAACCACGCCTCGCCCTCGCGCACGACCAGGCCGGCAGCGAAGGCGCCTTTTGTGAAGGTCGCTTCGTCGATCTCGCTGGTATCGAATTTCTGCAGGAGCTGTGAATACTCGTTCAATGACGCCTGGAGCGCGTCGGCCACCGCGGGGTCGAGGCCGGTCTGCGCGACGCCGTCTGTCGCCGGAATGGCGGCCCCAGCGTTTAGAGCTGCGCCGCAGCCGGCGCAGAATTGATCGCCAGGAGCCGACACGACTCCGCAGGCGGCGCAGGGCTCGGGGCCGGCCGCGGCCGGGCTGCTGGACAGTGAGGTTCCGCAGCGGGCGCAGAAGATGTCATCGGGCTGCGCTGGAGTCCCGCACCTGGGGCATGGTGAGGTGGCGGCCAAGGTTCCCTCCCGGCGTGCGTGATGCGAAGTGCCGACATCTTATCACGCGAGGGGTTCAATAGCGTGGTGTGGACGCTTAATCCCTAGGTGACCCGTCAGCCCTGGTCCCGGCGTGTGCTATGCGAGGATCTTCCCCTGCCGTTCGCCAATGCGGTCCGGTCGGGGGATGCACTACTCGTCGAACTCGAAGGTCAGGGTCGCACCCTCGGCGAAGTCCCCTTCGCCGAACACAAGAAAGCCGCTGCCGCCACCGTCCTCGAAAGTTGCTTCAAAGGTAAGGATCTGCGGTTCAATGCCCCCTTCCCCTGAATCCTCCAGCACGTCCGCAGGACAGTTTCTAAGGTCTTCGATCACCATCGTCAGTTCGGCCGTGCCGCTTCCACCCTGCCCGTCTGCAGTGTCACCCTCGAAGGTGAAGGAGAATTCCCAGCGTGCCAGGCAGCTGGCGTATTCGGGCGGTATTTCCGGCGGTTCGTCTGGTTCCCCATCATCCTCTCCACAGTCAGGGTTCGGGGCGATGAGGAGCCCGCATTGCGCCAGGTCCTCGACTATTTCGCCGACTGACTGACCTATCAGATAGTAGAATTCGCCGAGTTTGAAGCTGCCGAAGTCAATTGTAGCGTCGCCCTCGAGCGGACCGCCGCCGGGCGGGAAGTAAAGGTTTACCTCGTTGACGCTTACCTCCCCTCCCAGGTCGCCGAAAAGTTCCCCGACATTTGTGAATTGGCCACAGACGTTGCCGTCATCGGAGCCGCCACACTCCGTTTGCTCCTCTTCAGGCGTCTCGTCGTCGCAAGGATCGGCTCCGCCCGCTCGGGCGAGTGTCCGCACGGTGGGACGGGAGACATTCTCGTCCGGACATTCAGTCTCTGTTTCGCTTACCTGCTCCTCCCCACAGTTCACCTGTGCATCGCCGTCCCCACCGCCTCCGTCCTCCTCGCTGGTCGCCTCGCCCTGTGTTGGGCAGTCCGGGTCAGGCTCATCAGAGCACTGTCGCCTCATCTCGGTGAAGGCCCGGTCAACCTCGGCCTGTACGCGGCCCTTCCAGGCGGCGAACTCCGCGTCGCTGGCGTCCGCCGGCGGCTCGACGAAGGCGCCGCTGCGCCAGCCCGAGTTGTCGCCGGTGTACGTCAGGGCGAACTCATTTCCGACTCGTCTGTAACAGGAGTTTTCGGGGGCGGGGCCTATGTAGCCTTCCTCCCCGCCTCGACCCTCCTGGGCGGCGGCTACCTGCGCGCCGTCACCGCCCTTCTTGTCATCCGAGTTGAGGTAGACGACGCCGCCAACCACGACGCCGATGACGATACCGGCGACGATAAGGGGGATGGGCTTGGGCGGCCAGAGGACAGTGACGAGGCCTCGGCCAAGGGCAGCCAGTCTGCTGCCCCAACCCGCCGCCCGGGCGGTGTTGGCCGCCGCCACGGCGGCCTGGCGCCCGCCCTGTGCGACAGCCTGCCGGCCCCCCTGCGCGACAGCCTGCGTAACTGCCTGCTGGCCCCCGCGCTTGATAGCCTGGGTGGCACCCTGCCGGGCGGCGGCTCCTGCGGTGCCTTCAGCAGCGGCGGTGCCCGTGGCCCCGGCGCCGGCCTGCAGGGCACTGATCGCCTGCCGGACCCTCTGGATCTCAGCCTGCGCGTTTCGTATCCATTGCGCTTTCTTGGCAGGGTCGATCAACTCGGTGGCGTTCCGCGCTGCTTCCAACCGCCCGCGCGCGAATTCAAGCTCTCCCATGAGCTTGGCTAGCTTCGTCGCGAACCAGGGATCAGCCATCGCTCAAGCAGTCTCCATCTGAGGTGTGAGCGGGCTCTGCATCGTCAGGCCGTCGTAGCGCCACCAGCGACCCTGGTCCAGGTCCAGCAACCACGCCTCGCCCTCGCGCACGACCAGCCCGGCAGCGAAGGCGCCTTTCATGAAAGTCGCTTCGTCAATCTCGTTGGCATCGAATTTCTCCAGGAGCTGTGAATACTCGTTCAATGACGCCTGGAGCGCGTCGGCCACGGCTGGGTCAAGGCCGGTCTGCCCGGCGCCGTCCGTCGCCGGAACGGCGCTGCCATCTTTCAGAGCTCCGCCGCAGCCGGCGCAGAATTGATCGCCGGGAGCCGAAACGACTCCGCAGGCGGCGCAGGGCTCGGGGCCGGGCGCGGCGGGGCTGCTGGACAGTGAGGTACCGCAGCGGGCGCAGAAAATGTCATCGGGCTGCGCTGGTGTCCCGCACCTGGGGCATGGTGGGGTAGCGGCCAAGGTTCCCTCCCGGCGTTGTGGGTTGAAGTGCCGACATCTTATCACGTCAGGTCCGGTCGGTGACGAGCCTGCCACGAGGACCACGTCTACAACTGGAGCCGGATTACCCCGCCCCGCCCCAACCTCACCCCTGGCCCCTCTCCGTAAACAGAGAGGGGGAAAGGCCTACGAGCCGAGTTCCTAACGCGGCCTGTCTTGCGGATGGGCAGGCCATTGCTGAGAATTGAGCAGACCCGCCCCTGAATGTGAGACCCCATGCGCAAAGACCTTGTCGACATCCTCGCCTGCCCCGTTTGCAAGAGCCCTCTCGAGCTGAGCATCGAAGAAGAGGACGAGCGGGGTGAGGTTGCCACGGGGTCGCTGTTCTGCGCAAAGTGCAACGAGCGCTACCCGATAAGCGAAGGTATACCGAACCTGCTTCCGCCAGAGTTGCGGAACGCCTAGGAGATTTGATGGACCGTACCCAGATGGCCGGAGCGATGATCATGTTCGGCGCGGTCGCCGAGATGATTCTGTTCTTCTGGGGTGTGGCCAAAAAGAGCTACGCCGCCGTGGCCGTGCCCGTGATGGCGGCCCTGGCGGGAATCTCCGCCCTCGCCTTCTGGATCGGCTGGACGATGCTGACGACCGAAGCCGAGCTCGAAGAAGAGTTCAACGAGGAGCCGGCCTAGCTTCCATCCCCGAAGACCTGCGGCTCCTTAAGCTCTGGCGGCTCAAGGTCGAACGAGAGCCTGACCAGCGCGCCATTCTCCATCGCGGAGAGGCAAATCTCAAATAGCTCTTCCAGGCTCGGCACTACCTGCGGGTAAGGTTCCAGCAGGGCGGCCACCTTTTCATCGCTTCCTATCACGTCGATCACGCTGCGCACCGTGTTGGCCAGCGGCTCAGGCTCCTGCCAGGCGGCGTTTTGAAAAGCCTCCAGCTCCTGCGCCGTCTCGACGTTGCGGTCGATAAAGTTCAGCAGGGTATTCATGTCGACCTTGTGGCGGATCTTGATCAGGTTGGCCGCCCGGGCTAGGTCGTGCTGCGCGCCGTAGCGCTCGGCGACCGCAAAGGAGAGGAAGTACGCCAGCTGATCGGTCGGCTCCGTCAGCCTATCGCCGATAGCCGGATCGGTTTCCGCGTAGAAGCGCGTCATGGATCAGATGGTAGGGTGACCTGTCACGGCTAGGCAGGAAGCAGGCTGGCCCTTGCTGCTCCTGACGGCAGAGCGGGTGTCGTTGTAAACTCTAGGCCCTGATGTCGTGCGCCCCACAAAATCAGGGATCCATCCGATGAGCCATACCCGCGGCCTGATCCCTTTGCTTGCCGTGGCCGCCGCCCTGGCAAGTGTGGTGACGATCGTCCTGCTGGAGGTGACGGGCGCGACCGACCTCCGGGGTGGTGGGGACGAAGGCGACGGCACCCCGATCGCCTCGCAGGGAGACAACTCGCACGGCGAAGACGACCTGGGCGAATCTTCGCCGGGAAGCGACGACCCGTCCCCGTCACCAAGGACGAGAGGATATGTACCGTTGACTCCGCGGACGGCAAGGTCAACATCCGGACCGGCCCAGGTCTGAACGAGAACATTCGCCTTGCCCTATTCAACGGCGAGGTTGTGAGCATTGACGAAGGCCCTGTGACGGCGGATGGAGTCCAGTGGGTACACCTGAAGGGCCACGGCTGGGGAGCGCTCAACCTCCTGACGTGCTGAGGAATACACCCTAGCAGGGTGATGAAAAAGTCCGAACGGGCTATTTTCGACCCGCCGGGCCCACTCAATCTGAATCTGGCGCAAGCCTATCAGGGGTCTTGCTCCGGGCTGAGAGTCACTTTTTCAGCACCCTGCTAGGCGTCGAGGTTCTTGACTTCCTTGGCGTGGCTCTGGATGAACTTCTTGCGCGGGTCCACTTCCTCGCCCATCAGGTCGGAGAAGACCTTGTCCGCAAGCTCGGGGTCGTTCGATTCAACCTTGAGCAGGATGCGGCGCTCGGGGTCCATCGTCGTGTCCCACAACTGCTCGCCGCTCATCTCACCAAGACCCTTGTAGCGTTGGTCGATCGACCACTCGCCCTTGGCCTCGAGCTTTTCGCGGTCGCGGTCGGTGTAGACGTATTCCTTCTTCTTGCCGTTCTTCATGCGGTATAGCGGAGGCTGAGCGATGAAGATCCGGCCGTCGTGGATCAGCTCCGGCATCTGACGATAGAAGAAGGTCAGAAGCAGGGTGCGAATGTGCGAGCCGTCGACGTCGGCGTCCGTCATGATGACGATTCGGTGGTAGCGCAGCTTGTCGAGCATCTTGCTCTCGCCGATGCCGATGCCGATGGCGGTGATGATTGCCCTGATCTCCTCGTGACCCAGCATCTTGTCCTCGCGGGCCTTCTCGACGTTCAGGATCTTGCCGCGCAGGGGCAGGATGGCCTGGAAGCGCCGGTCGCGGCCTTCCTTGGCCGTGCCGCCGGCCGAGTTTCCCTCCACCAGGTAAAGCTCTGACTCCTCGGGATCGGTGCTCGAGCAGTCGGCCAGCTTGCCGGGAAGCGTGCCGGCCTCCAGGGCGCCCTTGCGCACGACGAGGTCTCGCGCCTTGCGCGCGGCCTCGCGGGCGCGCTGGGCGAGAATGCACTTCTCGATCAGGCGCCGGCCCTCCTGGGGGTGCTCGTCGAGGTGCGTCATCAGCTCCTCGAAGACGGCAGACTCGACGTGGGCCTTGACTTCGGGCGTGCCGAGGCGGCCCTTGGTCTGGCCCTCGAACTGGGGCTCGGGCAGCTTGACGCTGATCACGGCGACGAGGCCCTCGCGGACGTCGTCGCCGCTGAGGTTGGCCTCGTTCTCTTTGATCAGCTTCTGCTTGCTGGCGTAGTTATTGAGCGCGCGGGTCAGGGCGGCGCGGAAACCGGTCAGGTGGGTGCCGCCGTCAATCGTGCGGATCGTGTTGGCGAAGGTGAAGATGCTCTCCTGGAAGCCGTCGTTGTACTGGATGGCGACCTCAACTGCGGTGTCGCCGACCGTGCGCTCGATGTAGATCGGCGAGGGATTGAGCACCTGCCGGTCGCGGTTGACGTGGCGGACGAAGCTCTTGATGCCGCCGTCGAAGTAGAAGTTAACCTCACGGTCGACGCGCTGGTCGATCAGGCAGATCCAGACGCCCTTGGTCAGGTAGGCCGCCTCGCGGAAGTGCTGGGAGAGGGTGTTGAAGTCGTACTGCGGAGCGCCCTCGCCGTCGCTGTCGCGGAAGATCTTGGGGTCGGCGCGGAACGAGGTCGTCGTCCCGCGGACGCTCTTCAGGACCTTGCCGACCTCCTTGACGGGCGTGGTTGGCTTGCCCTCGATGTAGTCCTGGCGATAGACCTTGCCGTCGCGGCGGACTTCGACCCAGGCCTGCTCGGAAAGGGCGTTGACGACCGAGGCGCCAACGCCATGGAGACCGCCCGAGACCTTGTAGCCGCCACCGCCGAACTTACCGCCGGCGTGGAGCACCGTCATCACAGTCTCGAGGGCAGACAGCTTGGTGCGGGGGTGGATGTCCACAGGGATACCGCGCCCGTCGTCCTTGACGGTGACGAAGCCGTCGGCCTGGAGGGTGACGTCGATGCGTGTGCACTCGCGGGCCATGGCCTCGTCGATGCTGTTGTCGACGATCTCGGTGACGAGGTGATGGAGCCCATCTACACCAGTGGTGCCGATGTACATGCCCGGGCGCCGGCGCACGGCCTCGAGGCCTTCGAGGACCTCGATGCTTTGGGCCGTGTAGGCGCCGTTCGTCGGGGCCTTGACCCGCTTCTTCTCTTGAACTTGTGTCATCCAGTCACCAATCTCATGCGTACCTCGGCGTTACCCCGTGGGGTAACAAATGGGCTCCATAGCGGTGCCCGGGTCGGATTTCCGAGATGGACGCTGGCCCGAGCGAAGCGGGCTGTGGGGCGACCAGCGGGGGGCTGACCTGGGCGGTTAGTGGTATGGCTTTGACCACCTATAGGCGATGGGCTAATTTGTTCAGCCGAGCTATCCAATTATAGGGTTTTTTGACCCGTTCGACCACCCCGCCAGATTCAGAGTGCTTGCCCGCCGCCCATCGCCGGGAGGATCTGGATCTCGCTCTCCGGGCGCAACGACTGGCGCAGCGATTCCATCTCCTCACCGTCGACGAAAACGGTAATTCCCGGTTTCACCCGGCCGCCGTCCAGCACGCGCCCACGAATTCCCGG
Organism: Dehalococcoidia bacterium; assembly: GCA_040902555.1. Lineage (GTDB taxonomy): Bacteria > Chloroflexota > Dehalococcoidia > WHTO01 > WHTO01 > DASTBR01. Next base: position 157,789 of record JBBDXC010000014.1, on the reverse strand, counting down.
GCAGGCCTCGTCGAGCCGCTCGAACGCCTCGGCCACGGTCTCGCCGGCCACCGTCACGCGATCGTCGCCGCCGCACAGGTCCCTCAACAGCGACGGGATCCAGACTGTCGCCACAGCGTCAGGGTTACTCGAGGCCGAAGGTCGTCTCGAGGATGCGCCGCGGCGACATCGGCAGCTTTTGCTGGCGCACGCCGGTGGCGCGGTAGACCGCGTTGGCGATGGCGGCCAGCGGCGGCACGATGGGCACCTCGCCGACGCCACGCACGCCGTAGGGGTGGCCGGGGTTGGGCACCTCGACGATCACGGCGTCGATCATCGGCACATCCAATGAGGTCGGCATGCGGTAATCGAGGAAACTGGCGTTGAGCATCTGCCCCGGCTCGTTGTAGTAGTACTCCTCGTTCAATGCCCAGCCGATGCCCTGGACCACCCCGCCCTGGATCTGGCCCTCGACGTAGGCGGGATGGATGGCGGTGCCCACGTCCTGTGTGGCGGTGTAGCGCAGGATGTCGACCTTGCCGGTCTCGGGGTCAACCTCGACGTCGACGACGTGGGTGGCGAAGGCCCCGCCGACCCCGCGCCCAACGACCGAGCCCGTGGCGACGACCGTCGCCCCGCGCTCGAAGATGCGCTCGCAAAGCTGCTTGAAGCTGTAACGCTTGCTCTCGTCCGTCTTGTGGACGACGGCGCCGTCGCGGTATTCGAGCTCCTCCGCCTCGGCGCCCATCAGCTCGGCGGCGCGGGCGATCAGCTGGCGGCGCATGTCCATGCCGGCCTCGTAGACGGCCATGCCGCTGGCGAAGGTGACGCGGCTGCCGCCGGTGACGTCGTTGTAGCCGACGGAGTCGGTGTCTACGACGGTTGGCTTGACATCCTCGGCCGTGATGCCAAGCGTCTCGGCCAGTTGCATCGCCAGGGAGGTCCGCGTACCGCCGATGTCGGTCGAACCCTCGATCAGGTTGACCGTGCCGTCAGGGTTGATGCTGACGGTGACACTGGAGCGCATCCCGGCGTTGAACCAGAAGCCGCTGGCCACGCCGCGGCCGCGCGTGGGACCCTCGAGGGGCGACTTGTAATGCTCCGACTCGAAGGCGGCGCGCAGGCACTGCTCGTGGCCGATGGCCTTGAACGGCCGCCCGCCGGGGCCGCGCGTCCCCTCCTTCGAGGAGTTGAGCAGGCGGAACTGCAGGGGGTCGCTGCCGACCTTCTCCGCCAGCTCATCGATCACCTGCTCCATGGCAAAAGCGGCGGCCGGCGCGCCCGGCGCCCGGTAGGCCGCAACCTTGGGCTTGTTGACGACGACGTCATAGGCGTCGATCAGGCAGTTGGGGATGTCGTAGGGCGCCACGTGGGTCATGGCGCCGGCGGTCACCGGGGAACCCGGGTAGGCGCCGGCTTCGTAGGCCAGATAGGACTGCACGGCGGTCAGCTTGCCGTCCTTCGTCGCCCCGGCCTTGATGCGGATGTAGCTGCCGGAGGTCGGGCCTGTACCCTCGAAAACCTCGGTGCGGTCCATCTGCATCTTCACCGGGCGCCCGCTCTTGCGGGCCAGGATCGCGGCGACCGGCTCCATGTAGACGAGGGTCTTGCCGCCGAAGCCGCCGCCGATCTCGGTCGGGATGACTTTGACGCGCGAGATCGGTTGGGCGAGGATGCCGGACGCCTGCGAGCGGATGGTGAAGGCGCCCTGGGTTGACGTCCAGATTGTGATCTGGCCATCGCTGTTCCAGGTCGCGGTGGAGGCGTGGGGCTCGATGTAGCCCTGGTGGACCATCTCGGTCGTGAACTCGCGCTCGACCACGACCTCGGCCTGGCCGAAGCCGTCCTCCAAGTCGCCCCAGGCGAACTGGTCGTGCTTGGCGACATTGCTGGGCTTCTCGGACTCACCGGCGATCGATGCGGTCTTGCGCTCGTGAAGGAGCGGAGCGTCCGACCGCATGGCGTCGCGGACGTCGAGCACCGCAGGCAGGACTTCGTAGTCGACTTCGATCAGGGCAAGGGCCTCCAGGGCGACATGGACGCTGGTGGCGGCCACGGCGGCCACGGCGTGGCCGCGGTAGAGGGCTTTGTCCCGGGCCATCACGTTGGCCGAGAGGTCGCGGAGGCTGCCCTCGGCCTCCCCCATGTCCTCGATGGAGTCGGCGACCTCGGGGAAGTCGGCGCCGGTGACTACCGCCTTGACGCCGGGCAGGGCCAGCGCCTTGCTTGCGTCGATCGATTTGATCAGAGCGTGGGCGTGGGGGCTGCGCAGGGTGCGGGCGTGAAGCATGCCGCTGAGGCGGATGTCCGCGCCATACTGGGCGCGCCCCGTTACCTTGTCGATGCCGTCGTGGCGAATGGGGCGGGTGCCGATGACCCGGTAGGTCTTGCGTTCTTCAATAACCATTCGTTCTTCCCCTGTTGCTGGTGTTCGAAGCTCTGTTCCTCATCTCGGCGCCGGCGCCGAGGACGGCGCGCACGATCTTGTCGTAGCCCGTGCAGCGGCAGAGGTTGCCGGCGAGCCAGTAGCGCACGCGGGCCTCGTCGGCCTCGGGCTCACGGTCGAGGAGGGCTTTGGCGGCGACGATGAAGCCGGGCGTGCAGATTCCGCACTGCAGAGCGGCCTCTTCCAGGAACTTCTGCTGCAACGGGTGGAGGGTCTCGCCCTCAGCTACGCCCTCGATCGTCACGACCTGCTTACCGCTTACCTCGACCGCGAGCACGCAGCACGAGTTGACAAGCCGGCCATCGAGGATCACGTTGCAGGCGCCACAGTTGCCGTTGTTGCAGCCCTCTTTGGCGCCGGTGAGTCCGAGCTCGTCGCGCAGGACCTCGAGCAGGCTCTGCCGTGGCTCGGCCAGCAGTTCGACTGGCTCGCTGTTGATCGTCGTCTCGACGTGGACCTTCATGCTCGCCGTCCGCGGGCCCGCTCGACGGCCTTGTTGATGACCCGCGTGGCGAGGACGGCGGCCAGGTGCTTGCGCTGGGCGATTGAGCCTCTCATATCGGTGATCGGCCGCGCAGCCGCGGCGACGCGGTCGGCCGCAGCCTTGGTGGTCTGATCAGAAACTGACTGCCCCTCAAGCGCGGCGCTGGCGTCGGCGACCAGCAGCGGCGTGGGCGCCACAGCGCCCACCGCCAACCGTCCCGACTCGAAGCGCTGGCCGTCAGCCGACAGCACCACAGAGGCGGCGCAATTGCAGACGGCAATGTCCATCTCGTTGCGGGGGATGAAGCGCTCGAAGGCAGCGCCGCTGTTCGTGCGCGGCGCCGGCAGGCGCAGGGCCACCAGCATCTCGCCGGGTTGCAAGGCGTTGCGGCCGGGAGCGACGCAGAAATCCTCGACCGGCAGTTCGCGCCGGCCGCTGGCACCGGCGATGACAGCTATCGCCCCAAGGACGATCAGGGTCGGGATGGAGTCCCCGGCGGGCGAGGCGTTGCAGAGGTTGCCGCCGAGGCTGGCTCGCGACTGGATCTGGATGCCGCCGATCAGCGCGGCGGAGTCGATCAGGGCAGGATAGCGGGAGGCTATCTCGCTGTCCTCGTAGATCTCGGCGCACGGCACCGCAGCCCCGATCAGGAGCCCCCCCTCCTCCCACGCCAGGGCGCGGGTTTCAGCGATGTTCTTGACGTCGACGAAGACATCAACGAGCTTGCGGCCCTCACGGGCCTGGATGATGACATCGGTGCCGCCGGCGAGCACGCTGGCCATCGTACCGTGCTCAGCAAGGACGCTAACCGCCTCTTCGATAGAGCGCGGGGCTAGATAGGTAACGGCTCTCAAGCCTGACCTCCGGAGGGGGATATCGAGAGGATACTTCAATGGCCCCTGACGCTGCGGTGAAGCGGGTGTTAAAGCCGGCTGCGCAGGAACTCGGCGGTGCGTTTGGCCGAGCCCTCCTCCGCCTCGTAGATGGACGCCGAGAAGTCGGTAACGCCTATCTCCTCCAGCCGCTTGAGCTCGCCATCGAGGTATTTCTCGTCGCCGGCGATGGCAACATCGCCGGGCTTCTCGGCGCCTTCGCGGTCGAGCATCGCCCGATAGGAGGGCAGCGTGCCGTAGATCTGCAGTGATTCGCTGGCCTTCTCGCGGGCACTCGCGGGATCACTCGTGAGGACAATCGGGAAGCCGGCGACCACGCGCGGCTGCGGCTTGCCTGCGTCCGAAGCGCCCTTGCTGATACCGGGGATGATGTGGGCCTCGAGGGTCTTGGGGCCGGTCATCCACGTGATCGTGCCGTCGGCCAGCTCGCCGGTCAGGGCCAGCATGCGCGGGCCCAGGGCGGCGACGAGGACGGGGACGCGTTCGGCGCCGGCCACCTGCAGGCCGGCGTTGACCCTGTACTCCTCGCCAGTGAAGCGCGCGGGCTCCCCGCGCAGGAGGGGCATAAGGATCGAGAGGTATTCCCGCATGTGGCGGGCCGTCTTCGTGTAGGAGAGGCCGAACATGTTCTCGATAACAATCTTGTGCGAAAGGCCGATGCCCAGCGTGAAGCGGCCCTTTGCAGCCGCCTGTGTCGTGAGCGCCTGCTGGGCCAGGGCGACCGGGTGGCGGGGGAAGGTCGGCACCACGCCGGTACCCAGCTCGATACGGCTTGTCTCGCGGCCCACCAACGCCAGGGCGTTGATGGCGTCGAAGCCGAAGATGTTGGCCATCCAAACCGCGGCAAATCCCTGCTTCTCATAGTTCTGGATCTGTCCGATCAAGTCGTCGAGGGTGCCTTCGGCGCCCGTGCCGGCCATCATTCCGATGCGCATGATTCTCTCCTTGCGAACTCGTCATCTTATGGTCGTGGAGGGTGCCGCTGGCAAGCCTTGTATCCTGAGCGCCAGCACGAAGGAGGCGTCCGTGGAAGTCAGCTCGTTCTCAGACATCGAAGAGGAGTTCAACCGCCGCGTCGCGCGCACGGTCTGGTGCACCGTGGCGACGGTGGACCCGAAGGGGAGGCCCCGCACGCGGATACTCCACCCCGTCTGGGAAGGCAGTACCGGCTGGATCGCCACCGGCCGCCACTCGCCCAAGGAGAAGCACCTCGCCGCCAATCCCCACGTCTCGCTGAGCTACTGGGACCCCAACCACGAGCAGGTCCACGTCGAAGCGACGGCGGAGTGGGAAGACGACCGCGACGAGAAGCTGCGGATCTGGCAGTTGTTCAAAACAACGCCATCGCCATACGGCTACGACCCCCAGATCATCTGGCAGGGCGGGCCTTCGGACCCCAGTTTCGGCGTCCTGAAGCTGACGCCGTGGCGCGTCGAACTCTGGTCGCTGCGCGACATGGCGACCGGGACTGACTCTCGCGTCTGGCGGGCTACATAGGCCAGCGCGCGCTGGCCTCGTAGGTGTGAGCCAGCTGGTGGTTGATCCAGATCTGCGCCACGAGCTCAGCCCGCGGCATTTGATAGCCGCCCAGCGTGATCTCCTGGCTCAGCTCACCTTCGTCGAGACCCTCGACATAGGCAGCTGACTTCTCGTGGCCCTCTTCGATCGCCTGTGCGATCTCCTCCGGCGTCTTGCCGGCAACGCCGGAGATGGCCTGGTCGTTCATCTGGCCCAACTGGTCGACACCGATGCCGGCCAGCATCTCGCCGCCGAATAGCGGGTAGAGGTTGGGGAGGCCGCCGGCAGTGGCGGCGACGTGGCTGAAGGCGTCGCGCGTCGTCCACTTGTGGCCAAGCTGGTGGTCCCAGTCTTTGGCGTAGCGGGCGGCAGCGGCGCCGCGCTTGCCGGCGAAGCGGATGCCCTCGGCCAGTTCTTGTTTGCTGATCATGGTGTTCTCCTCTGGATTGACTGGTGAGGAAGGCAGGATATCACGGGCGGGGCCCACCGAGACAGTACGTGGACAGACTTAGATGACGGCGAGATAATGCTGCTGCCTGAGTCTTCGGAGGGCAACGTGACCCGACGGATCCGCGCCATCGCCTTCATCACCATCGGAGTGCTGGCTCCGCTGAGCTTGTGGGAGGCGCCGGACTCCTCGGACGCCGGCATACCCCTGCCCTACGTCGTCACAAAGACCACGGACACGGCCGACGGCGCCTGCGACGCCGATTGTTCGCTGCGTGAAGCGATCATTGCCGCCAACCAGGACCCCGATCCCAGTACCGTTAAGCTCCCGGCCGGCCACTACAACCTTTCGATACCACCCGGCGAGGGCGATCCTTCAAGCGGCGATCTCGACCTTACCGACGATATCGTCATCCAGGGGGCCCGCGGAGCGTCGCCAACGATTGATGCCAATGCCATAGACCGGGTCTTCCAGGTTCACTGCTCCCTCTGCGAGATCGAGATTCGCGGGGTAACTATCAGGGAGGGCTCTTATTCTTCTGGCCCCAGCGTGATCGGCGCATACGGCGCAATGAACCTGCTCATCGCCGACAGCGTCGTCACCGCGAACACTGGCCGGGCCATCAGCGGCGGACCAAACAGCGAGGTGACCATCGAGGACTCGACCATCAGCAACAACATCAATCCAGACCCGGCGACCAATGTCGGCGGAGTACTCAACAACGGTGACATGCTGATCTTCAACAGCACCATCAGCGGCAACGAGACACTCGGCAGCGGCGGCGCCCTGTTTAACACCTCGTCGCTGATCGTTGCCAACGTCACGATCAGCGGGAATAGCGCCAGCAGCGCCGCCGGAATCTACAACCGCAGCGATGGCGCCCTGACACTGTTCAACGTAACGATCACCGACAACGAGGCTGCCACGGGCGCCGGTCTGCGCAACGATGGCCTGGCCTTCGTCAGGAACACGATCATCGCCAACAACCAGGGCGGCGACTGCATCATCGGCAACCCGTTCACATCGCAGGGCGGAAACATCGACAGCGACGACAGTTGCGGGCTGACTCAGCGCAGCGACCAGCCGGACGTGGACCCCCTCTTGAAGGCGCTCGCCCTTAACGGCGGCAAGACCAGGACGCACGCGCTCGGCGCCGGTAGCCCTGCACTGGAAGCCGCCGGCGACTTCGCCCCCTGCCAGGCAATCGATCAGCGTGGGGTCACCCGCCCCCAGGGCGGCGAGTGTGACAGCGGGGCCTACGAGGCCCGCTACTGCTTCAGCCAACCCGAAACGAAAGCCGGAAGCAACGCAGGCCAGACCCTAACGGGGACAGCTGGTGACGACGTCATCCTTGGGCTGGGAGGGGTTGACACGCTTAACGGCGTCGGTGGCGATGACCGGCTCTGCGGCGGAGACGGCGACGATACCCTGAACGGTGGGGCAGACGATGACCGCCTGAGCGGCGGCAGCGGCAGCGATACATGTAATGGCGGGGCCGGCGCCGGCGATATCGCCAACGCTTCCTGCGAAGTCAAGAACGGGATCCCTTAGCGGCGGGTGTCAGCAGTGGTCCAAATACGTCAGCTGAGGGAGAGCTGACACCCGCCCCTCGCCGGCAATAACAAAGATGCCGTGGCGATCGTATTCGGGCCACCCGGGGCGGGTGTCAGCTCTTTTTCGAGGGGACGTTCGCAGGCGAAGGCTGAAACCCGCCGCTGCAACGACGTCAAGGCGAGGGAAGGGCGACGCGCAGCTAACGGGCTCGAGGCGAATCTTGACAGTCCTCGGGACCGGAATGAGAATCCGATTGCGCTTGCTTTCACAATCTTTTGCGGAGGCGAGGAAACGCTGTCCGGTAAGCCGATTTCGCGTATTAGAATCGGCTTGGCGACGCCAGTCGGATCGGGGAGGTTTGGTGCATGTACGGGCTGCTCACATTCCCAATCGCCAACATACCCGAGGGCTATGAACTGGTCGCCGTCATGGCCACCATCTTTTTCTCCATGGCACTTTTGCTTATCTTTGGCCGCATCTGGGGTGAGAACCAGTAGGGGCTGACCCCAGCTGGAGGGACTATGGCGGTTACCGAGCGCCCGCGAGGGCAAACCTGGCAGGAAAAGCTCTACAGCAAGCTTTTCCACAACTATGTCTGGCGCTCCATTTTCCGCTCCGGCTACCCCAACACACCGCGCAACCAGATGCTGGTTGTCGCCACCAACGTCTTCCTCCACCTCCACCCCACCCGCATCCACCGCACGCACGTCAAGATCACCCACACCTACTGCCTCGGGGGTCTGACCTTCTTCATGTTCCTGGTCCTGACGCTGACCGGGGTGCTCCTGATGTTCTATTACGTACCCTCGGTCGATCGAGCCTATGACGACGTGGCGGCCCTACAGACGAACGTGCGCTTCGGCATGCTGATGCGCAACCTGCACCGCTGGACAGCGCACGCCATGGTGGTCCTAGTCTTCTTGCACATGATGCGCGTCTTCTACACCGGCGCTTATAAGCCGCCGCGCGAGTTCAACTGGGTGGTTGGCGTGATCCTTCTCGCCTCGACGCTCTTCGTCGCTTTCACGGGCTACCTCCTGCCCTGGGATCAGCTGGCGATCTGGGCAATCACGGTCGGCACGGAGATTGGTGGCTCGGCCCCGGTCCTCGGCAGCGACGTCAACTTCGTCCTGCTCGGCGGCTTCGAGATCGGCCCCAACGCTCTGATCCGCTTCTACACGCTGCACGTGATCGTGATGCCGCTTTTGATGGCTATTTTCATGGCCGTCCACTTCTGGCGAATCCGCCGCGATGGAGGCCTGGCGCGGCCGCTCTAGCGGCAGCGTCAGCGGAGGGGATCAATGGCAGCCAGAGCTGAGCCGCGACCCGCCAAAGTCGCCCCGACCCAGGTCCGGCCACGCCGCGACCGGGAACAGGAAGTTCTCGTCTGGCCCGACCTCGTCTTTATCGAGTTCATCTCGGCCGTAATCTTCACCATCACGTTCATCGGCATGTCGATCGTTTACGACGCGCCGCTGCTGGCCGAAGCCAACGTCAACATCACGCCCAGCCCCTCGAAAGCGCCCTGGTACTTCCTTGGACTCCAGGAGCTGCTGCTGCACATGGACAAGGGCCTCGCGGGCGTCATCGTGCCGACGATCGCTCTCGCCCTCCTGGCCGCGATCCCCTACCTCGACCGCAGCAACGAGGGCCAGGGCGTCTGGTTCGGCACCAAGAACGCCGCCAAGATCACGCTCTTCTCGGTCACCTTTGCCGCCGTCGTCACGATGGCCCTGGTTGTCTTCGACGAGGGCAAGCACGTGCAGGTGGTCGAGAAACTCGGGGGATCGTGGCCCAGCGAGTTAGCTATGTTCGAGAACCGTCGCGCCATCGACGCGGACGGTCCATGGCCCGACTGGTCGCGCAACATCAAGGTCTATGGCAACGACGCCGACCCGGCGGACCTGCCCGGCGGCGAGGGCGGCTTCGTCGACAAGTTCATGTATCCCGACGGGCTCAACCTGAACTTCCCGGCCATCCTGGTCGAGCAGATCATTCCCGTTATCGCCATGTTCGGCCTGCCCATCGTCATGATCTGGATCCTCTATGAGCTGCGTTGGGTGAGGACTGTGCGCGACGCCACAATCGCCCTGTTCAGCGCCTTCGTGTCGGTCTTCTGGTTGCTGATCATCCTCGGCAGCTTCTTCCGCGGGCCCGGCCAGCTTCTGATCTGGCCCTGGGACCTTAAGGTTGACGAGGGTACGGGGACATGACGCTTTCACGACCAGGCGCAGCGCACGACCTCTCCCCCAGCCCCTCTCCTTGTCAAGGTGAGGGGAGAAGATTGATCAGGGGGATGAAGTGAGCGAGCGAGAGCAACCAGACGAAGGCCAGGCGCCCGACTCCCCTCCAGCCCCCGATTCGGTGCCCGTTGAGACCGGCGACATTGAAAAAGTCAAAGAGGGCGGCCTGCCGACCCCGACAGCCGACCAGTCTCAGGACGACAAGCCCGCAGCCGAAGTGGAGCCGGCCGACAAGGCCGCGACGACGGCCGCTGAGGCCAGCACCCCGGCCGGCGCCAACGTCGCCGCGTCGGCCAAGGCCGCGGTGACAAGCGCCGCTCCCGACGTCCCCGTCGACAAGCCGCCGCCCGTCCCACCGCCCTCTCCGGTCAGCCAGGTTGCCGGCTGGCAGCTTGCCGGAGGCGCGGCCCGCCAGACCGTCGCCGAGCAGCGCCGCGCGGAGCAGATAGCCCTGGCCCCGATCCGCGAAGAGCAGGAACGGCGCGCCGCCCTTTCCAGGCGCACTTTTATGCGCGCCGGCTTCTGGACGGCCATGGGGATGAGCATCGCCGGAGTGGGCTACTGCACGAAGGAAACGATCTGGGCTCAGAACGTGCAGGGCTTCGGTGGCCCGCTGGCGGTCCCCGCCGAGCTGGTGCCCGCACCCGGCGACCCACCCCTGTACTTCATCAAGGGCAAATTCTGGCTCTCCAACATCGAGCCGGGCTACGGCGAGTCACTGGGTTTCGGCGAAGCCAGCGAGACCGGCGGGCTGCTGGCCCTCTACCAGAAGTGCCCACACCTGGGTTGCCGCGTCCCCTACAACGAGGCGTTCTCCTTTGGCGACACCATCGGCTGGTTCCGCTGCCCCTGCCACGGCTCCACCTACAACCGCGCCGGCATCCGCGTCTTCGGACCGGCGCCGCGGCCGATGGACACGATGGCGATCGAGGTAGTTGAAGCGGGGGGCCTGATCGTGGATAGCGGCAACATTACACGCGGCTCCAATGCGAGCGGCGACCTTTTGTCCAACCCGAACCGGGCGGTGCCCTACAACGTTTGATCGCCGGCGCCTACAGATAATCAACTTCGGAGTGGTGAATGCCTGACACCGGCAAGCAGATTCAGATCATGGTCGGACTCGTCTTCGCGTCCGTCATCGTCATGCTTGGCTATGCGATCTGGGACACCAGCCGCGCCGAGGACGCCTCGGAAACCCAGTTGAACGTCCTGGGCGAGCGGGGCGCCGAGCTTTTCGCGGTCAACTGCCGCCGCTGCCACGGCCTCGAGGGCCTGGGCGTGCTGGAGAACCCCCAGGCCTTTCCAGGCGCTGCACTCAACGTCGAAAACCTTCGTCCCGAGGATCCCATACTGCTCGAAGCCCTCCAGGCTCGGCTCTTTTCGACCATCGAATGCGGCCGCGTGGGCACGCTGATGCCCGCCTGGAGCCTGGATGAGGGCGGCAACCTGACCGACCAGCAGATCGAGGAGCTCGTCACCTTCATCACCCGCAACCCCAACGACGCCTGGGAGCATGCAATCGAGTACAGTCTCGAAGAACACACCGATACACACGGCGACGACTCCGGCGTGGTCCTTGCCGAGGACATCGGCGTTGACGATACGACCTGGGTCCTCCAGGGCGACACGGCAAAACTTCAGCTCCTGGCTCCGCCGCAGCGCGTTCGCGTCGAGGACGAATTCATTCTGATCACGACCGCGGAGATACAGGCTCAGCTGGCGGAGGCCGCTGCGGAAGCCGAGGCTAAGGCCGCGGCTGAGGGCGAGGCCACCGCAACCCCAACCGAACCTGAGGCCACGGAGACCCCGGTGGCCACGCAGGGCGACCCCACGGATGAAGATCAGGGCGAAGAGGGCGCTGAGGGTGGAGCCGCTGACGAAGTCATCCTCGTTCGCGGCTACCAGGGCACTGAAGCGACCAACCATGCCGCCGGTTCGACTGTGTTCCTCACTCCTCCGGAGGCTGACCTCAACGCCATCACCGGTGCGAGGGGTACGCCTCCCTGCGGGCAAAGGTCAGCGTCTACACCGACAGCGGACGGAGATGGCGAGGTGACCGAGGTCGCCGAGGACGGCACCGTGACTGTGGTCGCCCAGGACTTCCTCTTCGAACAGATCCGCCTGCAGGCGGCTGCCGGCCAGTCGATAACGGCTACCCTGCGAAACGATGGCGAAGCTGCCCACAACCTGACGTTCTACGCCAGCGATGACGCGAGCGGCGACGTCCTCGGGTCGACCGAGGAGATCGTGCCCGCGGGCGAGGAAGACAGCGCCGAATTCACCGCTCCCGAGGAGGCCGGCGAGTACTACTACAATTGCACCCTGCACCCGACCGACATGCAGGGCACCCTCGTCGTCGAGTAGCCGGACCTAGCCGGGTGAAGCCTTTTCCCGTGCGTGTTGCTGCCTATTGGGTTCTCGCCCTTGCGCTCGTTGCCTGCGGCGGAGATGACGACGACAGTGGTGGAGGCGCGCCGCCCGCCGGCACACCAGTCGAATCAATCACCATCACGGCCCGCAGCATCGAATTCGATATCGACGAGTTCATCGTGGAGGCCGGCGCCGAGATCACTGTGACGTTTGAGAACGAGGATGAAGGCGTGCCGCACAATATCGCGTTTTCCGAGCTCGGGGTCAGGACCGACGTAGAGGACGGGCCAACGACTCAGCAATTGACCTTCACCGCGGATGAGCCCGGCGAATACGAGTTCGTCTGCGATGCCCACCCACCACAAATGCGCGGAAGGGTGGTCGTGCGCTAGATTTGAATCTGCTTGACGCCCCAAATGGGGCCTCTCTATATTGCGTTTACGCCCTTGGCCGGGACGACCGGCCGGCGGAAGTTGGGGGATGAATAGTTGGCGAACCAGGTAGGAAAGCGCTACGGCTGCTCAAAGTGCGGTAGCGAGATGATCGTGACCAAGGCCGGTGAGGGAGGACTCTCCTGTTGCGGCCAGCCCATGGAACAGAAGTAGAGGGATTTCGATGGCCAATCAGCTAGGCAAGCGCTTCCAGTGCGAGACCTGCGGCAGCGAGGTGCTCTGCATCAAGCCGGGTGACGGAGAGGTAGAGTGCTGCGGCAAATCGATGGAGCTGCTGCAGCCCAAGGTCCTCCCCTCCGCCGACTGACACGCAGCAGCGCCCGCTGGTTTCGAGTATTCGACGGCCCAACCAAAGCTTCGTGTAGTCGCGAGTCTCAGACTCGCCGGGACCTCGCATGCGCGGGCCCTCGGCATCTTGAGGGCGCTTTCCACTACCGTTGCTCGTTTTGAGTTCGGAGGCTCGGCAGGGGAGTTCGGTGGCTCGGTAGGGGAAGGTATGGCCGCTCACTAAAGATGCCAGCGGTTCGCTCGAAGGGGTCATCTCAACAAGGGACAATTGTCTGCGCATTGCGCCATACTTTCCCCTGCGGTCCCGCGAAGGCGAACCGGCGCTGGTCGTGGCCCCCAAAGGCGGGCAAGCGCCGACGCCTTAGAACCTACGTATCTATGGTTGACATATGTTGTTGAGAACCCTCGCCTCTTCGTTTCTGCTGGCTACCATCGTGGCCATCCTTGCCTGCGGTGGCGGGGACGACGACGGCGACCCGACTGCTACGTCGACAGGCAATGTCACCGGAACGGAGGACCCGGCAACCGCTACGGCAACTGAGACCGGGAACGAGCCCGGCCCCCCGGCCTCGCTGGTCGTCGCCTCGTCCGAGCTGGCCGTTGGACAAAACCGCTTCATTTTCGGGCTCTTCGACGCGGAGAACCGCCTGGTAGATGATGCGGAGGCCACCCTGACTCTCTACCGCAGCGCGGACACCGATCCGGTCGAGCTCGGCACGTTTGACGTCGAATTCCGTCAGATCGAATACCCGGACGCCGAGGCCCCGCCCGACATCAACGGCGTTTACGCCGCGGACCTCGAGTTCAGCGAAGCCGGCACTTACGGCGTTCGAATCAACGTTCAGGGCCAGGGCGAGGCGCCCCAGGGCCTGCGGGTGTTCATCCAGGTTCAAGAGGGGTCTTCGGGCGTCCAGGTGGGCGACCCGGCGCCGGCCTCGGACAACCCGACCGCCGAGGATGTCGAGGACCTGGCCACCATCGACTCCGACGAGCCGCCCAATCCGCAGTTCCACGAGCTGAGCATCGCCCAGGCGTTGGCGTCCGGCCGGCCCACCCTCGTCAGCTTCGCCACTCCCGCTTTCTGCACGAGCCGCCTCTGCGGCCCGATGATCGACGTCTTGCTGGCGCTTTACCCGGAGTACGAGGGCGAAGTTAACTTCATCCACGTCGAGCCTTTCGAGCTTGATAGCGAGGGCCAGGTCATCCTCGACGGGGAGAGGTTTGTTACCAGCCAGACCTTCGACGAGTGGGGCCTCTCGGCCGAGCCGGTCACCTTCCTCATCGGCGCCGACAGCATCGTCGTCTACCGCTTCGAGAGCGTCGTAACGCAGGCGGAGCTGCGCGAAGCCCTCGACACCCTCCTTAACTAGCGGGAGGTGCACCCCCCTTGGCGGGACTCCCGGCCCATGGCGCGTACAGAAACCCGTTGTAGGGGCAGATGGCCGGCGAATCTGAGACAGGACCCTGACGGCGAGCAGCCATCTGCCCGGGGGTGCCGGCCACACTGATCATCGGACCTGAGAAGGAACACGTCTCTCGCTAGCTCGGGCGGTGCCCGTCAGGCACTCTACAGGTCGAACGAGGCTCGTTCGCTCTCAGGGTGCATTGTCCAATGCGGCCCACGTTGGGGCAGAAGGCTCGCCGCCCGCGGGGTTCTTCCTCGGAATCGGCCGGCCATCTGCCCCTACGACGCTTTGATGCTGAGCTCGCAGCCAGGACTGGGGGAAGTCTGCCACACGACAAACCCACACCTCCTCCTAGACTTGAAGGGCGATGAGCTTGAAGGAACGCCTCAACAGCGACCTCCGCGACGCCATGCGCGGCGGCGACACCACGCGCCGCTCGGCCCTGCGCATGGCGCTCTCCGCCGTGCGCAATGCTGAGATCGAGAAGCGTTCCGAGCTCGACGACCCGGGCGTCCAGCAGGTCCTGGCCAAAGAGGTCAAGCAGCGCCGCGAGTCGATCGCCGAGTTCGAGAAGGGAGGCCGGAAAGACCTCGTCGACCAGGAGCAGGCCGAGATCGACGCCCTCGCCGGCTACCTGCCGGTGCAGCTCGACGAGCGCGAGGTCGAGGAGATCGCCCGCGCCGTAATAACCGAGATCGGAGCCGCCGGGCCGGGCGACAAAGGCAAGGTCATGTCCCCCCTGATCAAGAAACTGGCCGGTCGGGCCGATGGCCGCCTGGCGAACGAGGTGGTCACCCGCCTCCTCTCCTCCTAAGGACAACTGGGCCCGACATGATAGTCAACAGGCCACCTTCCAGCATTAGCGGTCTGCGCATTCTCTTCTTCGTCGTCGCTCTGGGCGCCGTGCTCGCCTTCATCCTCTTCCCCTTCTCGCCTGCCGCCGCCGACCTGAAGGCGGGCGATCGAGCCGAGCAAACCCTGGTTGCGCCTGAGGATTTGACCTTTGAGAGCACGGTCCAGACCGAGGCGCGCCGAGCCCGCGCCGCGGCCGCCATCGAACAAGTGATAGAGCTCGATCCGGGGATACGCGACGAGCAGCTGACGGCATTGGATACTTTCCTGCGCGACGTCGATGAGATCCGCGAAAGCGGCAGCACCCTGAACCAGCAGCAGACCTCCTTCCGCGACCTCGGTCAGGCCTCCCTCTCCGACACCGACGGCGTGATCATCCTCGAGCTGACAGGTGAAGAGTGGACCAGCGTCCAGCAGGAAGCGCGCCGGCTTCTGGGCGAGGCAATGTCAGAGTCGGTGACAGAGGAACAGCTGCCCGCCGTCCAGGAGGGCCTGCGCGGACGCGTGGCCTCCGGCCTATCGAGCCGGGCCGCCGCCGCGGCGACCGAGATCGTTACCGCCTTTGTCACCCCCAACGTCGTCCTCAACGAGGCCGCGACCAACGCCGCCGTCGATGCCGCCGTGGCCGAGGTCGATCCCGTAACGGTCGAGCTGAACGAGGGCGAGGTCATCGTCCGCCAGGGCGACATCATCACGGACAGCGTCCTCGAGAAGCTGACCACCGCCGACCTCCTTGAGACCGAGGTGGACATCGGGGAAGTGATCGGCGTGACGGGCATCTCGCTGCTCGCCGCCGCGGCGATCGGCGCCTACCTGCTGTACCTGAAGCCGGTCACCCTGGCGTCGGACCGGCGGATCGTCATGGTCCTGCTGGTCGTGGCCACGGTTGTGCTGGCCGCCAAGCTTTACCTCCCCGAAGTCCTTCCCGACAGCGACCGGCGCTTCCTGATGCTCGCCCTGCCCGTGGCCCTCGCCCCGATGCTGGTGGCCGCCCTCTTCGAGGACAGCCCGTTTGCGATCACAGTGGCCGCAGTCACCGCGGCACTTTGCGCCTTCACTGCCTATTACCTGCCCGAGGCGCCGGGAGTAGTGCCCGGCCGGCCGCTCGACGCCCTGGCCCTTTTCTTCGGCTACTTCTCCGGGTCACTGGTAGGCGTCTTCGCGGTCAACCGCGCGTCGGCGCTTCGTCAGTACTTCCTGGCCGGTCTGCTGGTCACGGTCTCTACGGCTGCCGCAGCCTCCGCATTCGTCCTTCTCGACCCGGCCTGGGAGGCGGAGGATTTCCTCTGGGTCTCACTCAGCAGCGCGGGTGGCGGAATCTTCTCGGCCGTGCTGACGCTGGGCGCCTTCGTGCTCCTCGGCACGGTATTCGGCGTGACCACGCGGCTCCAGCTGATGGAGTTCGCCGAGCTGAACCACCCCTTGATCCGCAGGCTGCAGGACGAGGCGCCCGGCACCTTCCATCACAGTGTCCTGGTCAGCAACCTGGCGCAGGCCGCGGCCAACGCTGTGGGCGCCGACGCCCTGCAGGCGCGCATCGGGGCTTACTTCCACGACATCGGCAAGCTGGCCAAACCGCGCTTCTACATCGAGAACATGACCGATGGCGTCAACCCGCACGACGAGCTGGAGCCGGCGGCCAGCGCCAGGATCGTCTCCGACCACGTCCGCAACGGCATGGATCTCGCCCGCAAGCAGGGCGTCCCCCAGGTCCTCCGCGACTACATCCCCCAGCACCACGGCACTCGCCTCGTCACCTTCTTCTATCGCAAGGCCGTGCAGGCCGGCGCCGGCTCCGTCAACCCCGAGCCCTTCCGCTACCCCGGCCCCAAGCCCCAGCGCCGCGAGACGGCAATCGTCATGCTTGCCGACTCCATCGAGGCGACCGTGCGGGCGCGGGACGACAAGTCGCCCGAGGCCATCGACTTCGTCGTCGAGGGTACCATCCGCGAGCGCCTCCAGGAGGGCCAGCTCGATGAGTCGGACCTGACGCTGCGCGACCTGCAGCGAGTGGCCGAGGCCTTCCGCACCACACTGCGCGGCGTCTACCACCAGCGGATCGAGTATCCGGCCCCGACTGAGGCGGAGGAAGCAGCGCTGCAAAGCGGCGGCGAGAACCGCCCGGACCCCTTCTCGAACCTGACCTAGCCCCTGTTCCTGCCGGGCGAACGATTAAGACTCTGTAGGGGCAAGTGTCGTAGGAGAACTCGCTGTCGCATCAAGACCTCCCTGGACACCTGCCCGTCCCGTTGCGATCTCGACCTGGCTCGCATTGAAGGCTTGGACCCGGCGAAGAATCCAATTACTGAAGCCAAGCCTGCCGCGAGGCTATCTCAGCGCCGCGCCTCGAGGATCTCGACCTTGGGCTCCCTATTGGCGAGCCGGCGTCGGGGGTAGCCCCGAAACCTGTCTTCTCCCTCTCCCTTGAGGGAGAGGATCAAGGTGAGGGTGACGGTGCTTCAGCCGAGAACAAAGCCTGTCACCCAGGCGGTGGGACGCGCCGGCAACCCGCAGCCCTAGCGGCGCGCCTCGAGAATCTCGACCTTGGGCTCGTTCGGCAGCCCCGACTTGCTGTAGCTCAGCTTGGCTTGAGGCTGCGCGCTGGAGGCGCCCATCTCCTTGAGGAAACGGTCGACCGTCGCCAGGTCTTCCCGGTGGCCGTCGACCTTGTAGTGCATCGGCACGATGACCTTGGGCTCGAGCAACGTGACGATCTCGGCGGCCTGCGCGGCGTCTACGGTCGTCGTGCCGCCGACCGGGACGAGCAGAATGTGGATGTCACCAAGGTCTTCGAGCTCGTCGGCCGTCGGCACGTGGCCGATGTCGCCGAGGTGGCAGATGCGGATGCCCTCAACCTCGACGGTGAAGGCCACGTTCTTGCCCCACTCGGCGCCCTGCTTTGAGTCATGGAAGGTTTGGATGCCGTTGACCAGCACGCTCTTGACCTCGTACTCGCCGGGCCGGTCGAGGATCCGGGCGCCGGGGGCGGCATCGCGGTTGGCGTGGCCGGGGTGGTCGTGGCTGATCGTGACGATGTCGGCGGCCTGCTTGCCGATGTTCAGCCCGCTCGCCTTCAGCGGCGGGTCCATCAGGATGACCCCCTCGCGGGCCTTGATCCGGAAGCACGAGTGGCCGAACCAGCTGAGCTCCATCAGGCGTGGGCCGGCGCCAGTGCTGGTTCAGCTTCCCGCCGGGCTACCGTCGGCGCCGTCCATTCCAGGGTCAGGCCGCCCCAGGACATGCCTGCCCCGAAACCGATCAGGAGGACCTTGTCCCCCTGCTTGATCAGTCCAGCGTCGGCTGCCTCCGACAGCGCGATCGGCACCGACCCGGCCGACGTGTTGCCATAGCGCTCGACGTTGGTGTAGACCTTCTCCATCGGAATCTTCAGGGAGCGGGCGGCCGCCTGGATGATCCGCAGGTTGGCCTGGTGGGGGATGACGAGGTCGAATTCTTCAAGCGTGATGCCTGAGCGGCGGCAGACCTCGTGGGCGGCGTCGACCATCGCTTCGACAGCGAAGCGGAAGATCGCCGGACCGTCCATCGTGATCAGAAATTGCCGGTTCTCTGGGATCTGGCTCTTTGCCCCCATCGGGCTGGGAGTGGTAAGTGCGCCGGCGGCCGAGCCGTCGTTGCGCAAGTAGATCGTCATCGGGATGCCGCGCTCGCCGGCCTCGACGACGACCGCCCCCGCCCCGTCGCCGAAAAGGATGCACTGCGCGCGGTCGGTGTAGTCAACGATGCGCGAGACCGCATCGCAGCCGATAACGAGAATCTTCTTCATCTGGCCGGTGGCGATGAACTGCGAGGCTACGCCCAGCGAGGCGATGAAGCCCGTGCAGGCCGTGTCGAGATCAAAGGCCCCTGCCCGCCTCGCCCCCAGCTCGTCCTGTACGTAGCTTGCCGAGGACGGCAAAAGCTGGGAGTCGGTGAGGGTCGCCAGGATGATCAGGTCCAGTTCCATTGGGTCGATGCCGGCCATCTCGATGGCCTTGCGGCCGGCCGTGACGCTGAGGGTGGCCACGTCCTCCTCGTCGGAGCAGATGCGGCGCTCGGCGATGCCGGTGCGGCTGCGGATCCACTCATCGTTGGTGGCGACGATCTTCTCGAGGTCGGCGTTGGTCAGTACACCATCGGGGACGCCGATGCCCCAACCAGTGATCTCAGCCTTGAACAAGCGCCCTCCGGCTAGCGTTTCCCAAGTCCGATGGTACTAGCTTTCGCCTTCAGCGAGGCCGGGGAGACGCGGGGACGAGATGGGCGAGAGCGGGGTTTAGCCTCGATGACTCGCCCGCAAGGTGATTGGTCATCGCGGTGGTCCGTATTGGTCGAGAGCCCGTCCCGCGCGCCCCCCCACCTCTCCCCCTGGCCCCCTCCCCTTGCCAAGGGGAGCCCCGCGCGGCGACAGTTTGTAGGGTCGGCGGGCGGGGCCAGCGGTTTCTTGCCCGTTCCTCTCCGATCCGGAACAGGGTTAGGGCAGGAAAAACACGGGCCGCTCGTATCGTCCCTCCACCTTTGCCATCTCGGCAACTCCCGTAACCGCGCTCAGGTTCAGGGGCCCGTAGATGTGCGGGAAGGTTCGCGCGCGCCCCAGGTGCTCGCGTCCCGCAGCTGGGCCGGTGGCTGGAGCCTCCCAAACCACCGGCGCCTCCACTTGCTCGACGGCGATCTGCAGGACCAGCAAAGGCTCCTCCAGCGAGCCGAAGTAGTCGTTGGCCACCGCCACCAGAGTGTCAAGGTCGCCGGTGCAGTGAATGAAGCCCTCTTCGCTCAGGGACTCAGGACGGTACTCGGCAGTGTCCTTCAAGCGGGCGTAATCCGAGGTCGGAATGAGGTGGTAGATCACGCTATGACGTCCTCGGGGGCTCGGCGACCACGGCCGGCGCCAGCCGCGGCCGCGTGTCCGGGCCGCGGTCGGCCTTGGTCCAGGCCCAGAGGGCAACCGTGCCCGACAGCCCCACCGCCGCCCCCACCACGACATAGGCGGTCCGTATCGACGTCGAGTCCGCCATCAATCCAATCGCCGGCCCAATGATGGCCAGCATCAAGCCCTCGGCCATCGACGTTACTGACAATACGGTAGCCCGTATCCGCTGCGGTGTCTGCTGGTTGATGTAGTGCTGGGAGATCGGGTTGAACATCGACGTGCAGAAGCGAAACACCGGGAACAGGGCAAAGGCGAACAGCGAGGGAATGACGCCGATCAGGATCAGCGAGATGGTGATCCCGAAGCCCGCCAGGTAGAAGAAGTTGCGCTCGTTCAGGCGCGCGACGACACGGTAGACCACCAGCGAGCCCACGATCGCGATCAACTGCGGAGGCACCGTGAAGAAGGGGAAGAACTCCACGGCCACGCCCTCCTGGCGGAGCAGCGCCTGCATGAAGGCGTACACGGTGAAGCCCAGCCCGAGGAAGATGGCGAACAGGGCGGCGGTGCTACGCAGGCGCGGGTTGGTCGCCACCAAACGCGCCGCCTGCACCATCGTCTGCACATAGGGCAGGTGCTCCTCGCCGCGGCGACGCGGCGGTTCGCGGAAGGTCAGCGCTACCAGCGCCGATAGCAAAGTGAAGATCGACCCGAGCATTACCGCGGTCTGCAGGCTGGTCAGCGCCGCCAGCGGCGCCCCAATTACCGAGGCAAACACCGCCGCGCTGAGCAAGACGGCCTGCGCGCGGCCGATCGTCCGCGGAAACTCGTCCTCTTTGCCGACCGAAGCGAGGCTGTCGTAGAGGAAGGCGTAGTCCGCGCCCGACTCGAACGTGCGGGCGATGGCCCAGATAAAGTAGGCCATGGCCAGGAAGCCGAAGCTGGGCGCCAGCCCGTAGGCGAGGATCGCCACCGACACCACGCTCGCGCTGAGGGCGATTGAGATCCGCCGGCCGAAGCGGTCGGCGACGGCGCCTGTGGGCATCTCGGCTGTCAGCGCGGTGACGGAAAAGATCGTCTCCAGCAGAGCGATCTGGGCCAGCGTGAGACCACGCACCTCGATCATGTAGAGGATGAAGATCGGGATGAAGAACTGAAAGTTGCTGAGGAAGCGATAGATATAGAAGCGCTGGACGTTCCGCCGCGAAGCCGCCTCGTCGAAGACCCCTGCCACTGCCGCCGCCCCAGCCATATCAGGTCATTCTCTCGGAGCGCGGTTTTGACGGCATACGCCCCCGGGGCGCCGCGATGCTGGTGGTCATCGCGATCGTGCTCTCGGACACGCGCCGCGGCTGGCAGGCAGCCGCGGAGACAAGCCTCAGGGGATGGTGGTTTCGCAGGCAGCGAAGAGGTCGCTGCCGGCGTTGCCCGTGCAGCTGTCGTCGTTGGGGCCACCATTAAGGCGATCGTCGCCGAGCCCACCCACGAGTACGTCATCGCCCGCGCCGCCGCATAGGCGATCGTTGCCTTCCCGGCCGCGTAGCGTATCGTTTCCGCCCAGGCCGAGGATCACGTCGGCGTTCGCGGTCCCTTCGATCGTCTCGGCCGACTCCGTTCCCAGCCTGGTTTCCGGCTTGCCGTAGCAATAGCGGGCTTCGTACGCCCCGATGTCGCAGATCGCGCCCTGGGGGCGGGTGACGTTGCGCTGGTCATAGGCCAAGCAATCTGCGGTGTCGGCGTTCTCCAGTGCGGGGCTTCCAGCAAGCAGCGCGTGCGTGCGGGTAAACCAGCCGTTGTTGCGCAGGGGGCCAATCTTCGGGTCGACCGCGATGATATCCCCTTGGGCCGTTTCGAGGTTGCACGTGCCGTCGCTGTCGATGTTGTTGCCGAACGTGATAACGCTGCCTGCGCAGTCGTCGCCTACATTGAGGGCCACGATAGTGTTGTCGATGCTCACACTGCCATGGCCGTGTATGCCGGCGCCAGTGAGGGCCTCATTGTTGACGATCGTGCTGCCTCGAATGGTCGCACTGGTCGCGCGGAAGTTCTGATACACGCCGCCACCAAAGGACACCCCTTCAGGAGCCCTGTTGCCACTGATGGTGCTGGCTTCAACGGTCAGAGTTCCGAAGTTGGCGATACCGCCACCCGCGTCAAGCGCTGTGTTGCCGCTGATCGTGGTCCGCAGGACATCGAGCGTGCCGGCGTTCAGGATGCCTCCTCCAGCCTCTCCGGAGGTCCCGACACTCTCGTTGTTGCGGATCGTGGAGAGGTCAACAATGGCAGATGCCCCGCCGCCGACATTCAGGGCGCCGCCGAGCCCCCGGTTGTTGGCGAGAGTCACGCTGCCGAGCGAGAGTCGCCCCGAGTTGACCAGGACAGCCATCCCTTGCGGGCTATTGCCGTCGCGGAGCGTGGCAAAAGCGAGGTGCACCAAGCAGGCGCTGGTGCAGTTGATCTCCAAGATGCGGTCTATTCCGTTGGCATCGATCACAGTGGGCAGGGTTGGATCCCCGTAGATAGTCACGTCTTTGGTCACATCCAGGTCGCCGTACTGGGGTGTGTCCGGGTCGTTTGTCTTTAGCGATAGGACTTGCACCCCGGCGAGCATATGGACATAAACCGGCTTGGTGCCGGCGTAGTCATTTGCGGTGATGATCGCCTCGCGCAGGGAACAATCAGTCTCGCTGCAGTTTCCGTCCGCGCTGTCGCTGAGCTTGGTCACCCATAACTCGACGCTTGGCGAGCCGGCTGTGGCCTCTGTCGATCCGAAGGCGATCAACGTGCCAACGAGAGCGGTTACAGCGAGCGGGAGGAGCTTCATCCTCGTGCCTCCGGGTGGCCTACCCACCACGGTCATCGATGGAAAGTCATCGAGGACATTGGTGTCCGAAGTGTAACCAACAGGGAGGGCGGCAGGGTAGGCCGGAGTTTAACCTTTAGTTGCCTCTCAGGCCACCGCTTCGCCGACCGCGGTTCGCCGCTGAACCTCCGCGCGCACGGCCGGGGCGACCTCTTTGCCCAGGAGCTCGATCGCGCGCATGACCCTGTCATGGGGCATCGTGCCGGCGCTGATCTGAAGCAGGAAGCGCTGGTGCTGGAACAGCTCGTGCTCGTAGAGGATCTTGGCTGTGACCTCCTCGGGGCTGCCGAGGACCAGGGCGCCGGCCGGCGAGCGCAGGGCGTCGAACTGCGGGTGGGTCATCGGCCCCCAGCCCCGCTCGCGGCCGATCTGCGTCATGAGCATCGCGTAGGAGGGGTAATATTCCTCGGCGGCCTGTTCCGTGCTGTCGGCGATGTAGCCGAGGGAGTTGATGCCCACGGGGAGGCCGGCGGGGTCGTGGCCGGCCTGGCGGGCGGCCTCGCGATACAGCTCGACCATCGGGGCGAAGCGATCCGGTGTGCCGCCGATGATGGCCACCGCCAGGGGCAGGCCGAGGATGGCCGCCCTGACGACCGACATCTGGTTACCGCCCACCGCAATCCAGACCGGTAGCGGGTCCTGGATCGGTCGCGGGTAGACACCGAGGTTTTCCAACGGTGGCCGGTGTTTGCCCGACCAGGTGACGCGCTCGCTCTCGCGCAGCTTCAGAAGCAGCTCCAGCTTTTCAGCGAAGAGCTCGTCGTAGTCGTCCAGGTCGAAGCCGAAAAGGGGATAGGACTCGGTGAAGGAGCCGCGGCCGGCCATGATCTCGGCGCGGCCGCCAGACAAGAGGTCGATGGTGGCGAAGTCCTGGAAGACGCGGACGGGGTCGCCGGAGCTGAGCACGGTCACGGCGCTGGTCAGGCGGATCTTCGTGGTGCGCACGGCGGCCGCAGCCAGGACGATGGCCGGCGAGGAGACAACGAAGTCAGGCCGGTGGTGCTCGCCCACGCCGAACACGTCGAGCCCGACCTGGTCGGCCAGCTCGATCTCCTCCATCAGGTCGCGCAGGCGCTGCGCGCCGCTTACCGTCACGCTGGTCTCGGGGTCGGGGGTTGCCTCGGCAAAGGTATAGACGCCGATTTCCATGGCCGTGATCTCAGGTTAGCCGGGTCTCCACCTGGGCGATGACTAAGACCCCATCCCCCTAAGGGAGTTGTATGTCGCAGTTGGCGAAGACGTCGTCGCCGCCTTCGCCATAACAGGCGTCCCCACCCGTCCCGCCGTTCAGGCGGTCGTTGCCGGGGCCGCCGTGGAGCTCGTCGTTCTGGTCGCCGCCGCAGAGCCTGTCCACGCCCTGCAGACCGTTTATCACATCGTTGCCGGCGAGGCCCAGGATCACGTCTGCACCAGAGGTCCCGTTGATCGTTTCGGCCGAGCCGGTGCCTCGCTTCGTTTCGGGCTTGCCGAAGCAATAGCCGGCTTCGAAGGCGCCGATGTCGCAGTTGCCGCCCTGTGGGCGCGCGACGTTGCGCTGGTCGAAAACGAAGCAGTCGGCGTTGTCGCCGTTCTCGAGCGCGGGGCTGCCGCCAAGCAAGGCATGCGTAGGGTTGATCCCGCTGTTGTTCTTCAGCGGTCCCAGCTTGGGATCCACGTCGATTACGTCGTTTGCTCCGGCGTCCAGGTCGCAGGTGCCGTCACTGTCGAGGTTGTTGCCGAGGGTATTGATCGTCCCGCCACAGTCGTTGCCAATGTTCAGCCCGACGATGGTGTTGACAATGTCGAAATTGTCGTCCGCGCTGAAGACCCCCGCGCCCAGGGTTGCTTTGTTCTTGGCGACAGTGAGGTTCTCGATGGTGGCTGGCCCGCCGGGGTTCGCCTGGTAGATTCCCCCACCCCGGCTCGTGCCTCCTCCTTCGACTTCGGCCGTGTTACCGCTGATCGTGCTGGCCTTTGCCGTCAGGGTGCCGAAGTTCGCGATGCCGCCGCCGTTGTCCAGCGCGGTGTTGCCGCTGATCGTGGTTCGCTGGAGGGTGAGGGTGCCCTTGTTGTTGATTCCTCCGCCGATATGCCCGCTGGCAACGGGAGAGCGGTGGTTGTTGCGGATGATCGAGTTGTCGATGAAACCGATGGCGCCGGCGGCGATGTGTAGGGCTCCGCCCAGCCCGTCGTTGCTGACGATGTCGACGGCGCTCGATGACAGGGTCCCTCCGCTGACCAGGACAGCCATTCCTTTGACGCTGCTGCCGTCGCGTAGTGCTACCGAACTAAGGTTGACCGCCGCCGTGCATGCTCCGCAGCTCACTTCCAGGATCCGGTCGATGCCGTTGGCGTCGATAACGCTGCTGCCGAAATTCCCGGAAATAGTCATGTCGTTGGTGACATCGAGGTCGCCGAAACCCGGCGTGTCCGCGCCCTCCCGGGACAGGACATGCACTCCCGACATCAGGTTGACCTTTACCGGAGCTAATCCTGTGTCGGCATTGGCGGCGATGATCGCTTCGCGCAGGGAGCAATCGCTGAGGCTGCAGTCGCCGTCGTTGGTGTCGGTCAGCTTGGTCACGTAGAAGTTGGTCGTTCCACCGGCGCCGGCCGTCGCCTCGGAGTCCGATCCGAAGGCAATCAACAGGCCGGACAGGGCGCTTAGGGCGAGGGGGAGAAGCTTCATTCTGGCACCTTAGGGCGAACCCAAACGCGGGCCGCCGGACTTTCTCTGAAGTGCCCGCAGTCTAAGGGATGGCGGGGCTTTTGCGCTCGACCGCGCCCTTGTCGCAGCGGGCGCTGCTCAGTCCGTCACCGTTGCGGGGGCGGGTTACTCCGCGCTGATCAGTGGCCGGGCAGCCAGTGGTTACGCCGGTGTCGATGGCAGGGCTGCCGGGGAGCGGGACGTGGGTCAGCGTCGGGCCGCCGTTGTTGGCCAGGGGGCCGAGCTGTGGGTCGGCAAAGGTCTTGTCGGTGGCCTTTTCCTTGCAGCTGCCATCGCTGTCGAGGTTGAAGCCTGCGGAGAACGGAGGCGACCCGAACCCTTGAGAGCAATCGAGTATGAAGCTGCGGGCCACAATGCTGTTGATGAGAATCACGTCGGTGTCCTGTCCCATGGTTAGGCCGACGATGCCGCTATCCAAAATCGTGACCGAGCGTATTTCGGCCTGGGTACCGGCTCCGGCGACCTCGATCCCCCGTACATTGCTACTGAATGTGCTGTTGGTGACGACGAGGTTTCCACCCGTCTGCAGCACCGCCACGGCGTTGTGGTGGAACGTGCTGCCTGTGATCGTGGACGAGCCCCCAAATATCCGTACCACTTCATCTACGCCGTTGCCGTTGAAGCTAAACGTCGAGTTGACGATCGATAGAACGCCCAGCGTCACGAGTGCATCCCCCACCGACTGTGCGTGATTGTCCGTGAACGTGCTTGAAACAACGGACAGCGGGCCGACACTAGAGATCGCCCCGCCGGTACCCGTGGATGAATTCGCGACGAGGGTGACTCGAGTAAGGAAGGTGCTGGCATTCGAATTCAAGCTACGGATGGCCCCGCCGTTGCCGCTCGGGCCGGTGGCTGATTCTCTGCCGTCCTGGAGGCGCAGGTCGATGAATCGAGCGTTGAAGACGTTAGCACCCCTGACGTCGAAAATCCGATCGAAGAGGCCGCTGGCGCGGATCACGGTTGAGCTGGCGCCCTGGCCCCTGACCGTGATCCCGAAGAGGATCTCGATGTCGCCTGCGGTCTCGTCGTCCGGGTTGGCCTCAAAGCTGATCTCGCGGGTAAGCCGATAGGTGCCGGCCTGGAGCTGGACGGTATCGTTGTCCGAATCGCTGTTGGCGGCAATCACTGCCTCGCGCAGGGTGCAATCGTTGGCCGCCGCCGTGCAGGCGCCGGGATCGGGAAAGCGGTCATCGAAGCGGTCGACGTTGATGGTTGCCGCTTGCGCCGGCGGCGGGGAGAAGAAAACGCCGCCGATCACGAGTGTCAGAACAGCGACGGCGAAGAAGGAGCGCTTCATTGTTAAAGGCATGGCTCTCTGTATGGACGCTAGGCGGCCACCCATGGGGGGTCAAGGACAATCAACCCGGCGCGGGCGCGGTATCGGTTTGGGGAACGCCTCGACTGCTGCGGTTAGAAACTAGAACTCGGTGAACTCGAAGCAAGCCTCGGCGCCGCTGTCGAAGCCGAGGGCGAAGGCGTCGATGCGCTCTTCGGCGCTGCCGTGGGCGTTGGGGTCGGTCCAGTCAACGCCGTCGGGGTCGGCGATCGAGTAGAGGGTCTCGAAGCCCTCTTCGAGGTCCCCTTCCTCGAGGATGCCGGCCTCGTCGGCGCTCAAGGCCCAGGCGCCGGCGAAGCAGTCGGCCTGCAGCTCGGTCTGGATCGTGAACTCGGCGACGATGCCGAGGCGGGCCTGGACGGCGTGGCCGTACTCGTGGGCGAGCACGAGGGCGGCCCCGAAGTCGCCGATGTTGAGGTAATAGGGGAGCAGGAGGCTGGGCTCGTCCCAGGCGATGAAGTCGCCGACCGGGCAGTAAAAGGCGTTGTTGAGCACGGCGGCCTCGCCGGCGCAGTCGACGTCACCTTCTGAGTAGTAGGGACCAAAGATCTCCACGGGCTCCCATTCGAGCCCGAAGACCTCGGGGAAGACCTGGCCCCAGTAGAACTCGAGGTCTTCGATCACAAACTCGACGAGGCCGTCGTAGGCGTCGTAGACCTCCGGGGGAATCTGGTCCTCT
Organism: Dehalococcoidia bacterium; assembly: GCA_040902555.1. GTDB lineage: Bacteria > Chloroflexota > Dehalococcoidia > WHTO01 > WHTO01 > DASTBR01. The sequence goes on along the minus strand of JBBDXC010000014.1, from coordinate 130,401 downwards.
TCGAAGACGGGCATGACGCCCTCGCCCTCGTCGATGTCTACTTCGTCGCCGCTGGGGGCCTGCTGGTCGCTCTCGGTGACGACCTCGTGCTCGTCGGGGACCTCGCCCTCCTGCTCGGCTTCGTCGACGTCGATGTCTCCCTCGTTCTCAACCACGGAGAAGCCGCCACCGTTGCTGCAGGCGGCGAGGCTCAGGGCGGCAAAGAGCAGAAGGAAGGCGGGGAGGAACTTCACGGGCGGGGCCTTTCGTCAGTGGCTGGTTTGAAGTTAACGGGTGGGACCTGAGCCTGCCGTCGCGGGGAGGGTTCGGGCTCCAATCCGTCGTTTAGTCGCGGGCTCTAAGAGCCGCCGTCCTCTCGCCCGAGCCGATGTCGCGTGAACTGGTCGCCGATTTCAGCCGCCACCCGGAGAAGACGATTCGCGGCACGTCGATGACGCACGAGATGTCGGCCGCCGCTGCCACGAGGTCTCCAGAGGCGACTCTCCGAGGGGCAGGCAACGCTACTGGGTGGGAGGGCGTAGTTGGCCGCTCGGCTTTTGGCTGCCCCTACAGAAGACCTATCCCAGTCGAATCCTCTTCTTCGCCAACACCATCGGCTAGGCGTCGAAGTACATGTAGTACTCGTAGGGGTGGGGGCGGAGGCGGAGCTCGTCGATCTCGCGCTCGCGCTTGTATTGCAGCCAGATGTCGATCACGTCGGGCGTGAAGACGTTGCCGCGCAGCATGAAGTCGTGGTCGTCCTCCAGGGCCTGCAGGGCCTCCTCCAGCGAGCCGGGAAGGGTGCGGACGTTCAGGGACTCGGCGGCGCTCAGCTCGTAGGTGTTGCGGTCGAGCGGCGGGCCCGGGTCGATCTGGTTCTCGATGCCGTCGAGGCCGGCCATCAGGCAGGCGGCGAAGGCCAGGTAGGGGTTGGCCATCGGGTCGGGCGAGCGGAACTCGATGCGCTTGCTCTTCGGGCTGTCCGTATAGACGGGGATGCGGCAGGCGGCGCTGCGGTTGCGTGCGGAGTAGACGAGGTTGACCGGCGCTTCGAAGCCAGGGACGAGGCGCTTGTAGCTGTTGGTGGTCGGGGCGCAAAAGCCCATGAGGGCGCGGGCGTGCTTGAGCAGGCCGCCGATATACCAGCGGCACTCCTGGCTGGTCAGGGCATAGCCCTGGGCGTCGTACATGATGTTCTCGCCATTCTTCCAGAGGCTCTGGTGGGTGTGCATGCCGGAGCCGTTGTCGTTGAAGATCGGCTTGGGCATGAAGCTGGCCACCTTGCCGTGGCGGCGGGCGACGTTCTTGACGATGTACTTGTACATCATGACGCTGTCGGCCATCTTGACGAGCGTGTCGAACTTGACGTCGATCTCGCACTGGCCGGCGGTGGCGACCTCGTGGTGGTGGACCTCGACGGTGATGCCGGCCTTCTCCATCTCGAGGATCATCTCGGTGCGGATGTCCTGGAGGGTGTCGAAGGGGGCCGTCGGGAAGTAGCCCTCCTTGTAGCGGGCCTTGTAGCCCAGGTTGCCGCGCTTGCCGCCGTCCTCTTCCATGCGGCCGGTGTTCCAGTCGGCCTCGACGCTATCGACGAAGTAGTAGGAGGAGTTCTCGGTGACGTCGAAGCGGACGTCGTCGAAGACGAAGAACTCGCACTCGGGGCCCCAATAGGACGTGTCGGCGATGCCGGTCGTCTTCAGGTACTCCTCGGCCTTGCGGGCGATGTAGCGGGGGTCGCGGGTGTAAGGCTGGCGGGTGATGGGGTCGTAGATGTCGCAGATCAGTGAGAGCGTGGGGTGGGCCGTGATCGGGTCCTGGACGGCGGTTTTGGGGTCGGGGATCAGGATCATGTCGGACTCGTTGATCTGCTGGAAGCCGCGGATTGAGGAGCCGTCGAAGCCGATGCCCTCGACCCAGATGGACTTGGTTAGATCTTCGAGCTCGGTCATCTCTGCGACGGGGATGGAGAAGTGCTGCCAGAGGCCGGGCAGGTCGTTGAACTTGAGGTCAACGATTTTGATGCCCTTCTGCTTGATGAAGTCGGAGACTTCGTGTGGGGTCATGAGGGGTGGTGCTCCTTGGCTGGTTGTCGGCCGGGACCTCTCCCCTGGCCCCTCCCCTTGCCAAGGGGAGGGGAAGGTAAGGGAGGCGCGTTGGGGCCGCTTTTGTACGATGGTAGGTCAGGCGAGGGTGGGGCTGGCGTGGGGGATATGACAATTTTGTTAACACCTCTCCCCTTCCGAAGCAGAGGACGGTCCGACTGGTCATTTGCACAGATTCGAAGTTCGTCATGGGTGGAGCGCGGTCACCCTCACCTTGATCCTCTCCCTCGAGGGAGAGGGGAGAGCTGGGTCTGCTGGTCTGGCGTTTGTTAAGCGGCCTTATTTGGCGTTGTTTGGCGTTAATTGGGCTTAGTTGGCTTGGGTTGTGGGGCTTATTTGGGCTTATTCGGCGTTAAGTGGCGCTACTGTTCGCTAATCAGCGTTAGTCGGCGTTAGCGCAGGAATTTTTGTTTTTCACTGGAAGAGACGGATGATTCGGGAGCGGAATTGGACTTCCATGTGTGAACCCTAGGTTCCCGGGGCGGCAGAAAGCGTCGCGGTGCAGGCGAAGTGCTGATTGTTGCCATCCGACCGCGGCGGGCAGAGGATGAGCCCAACGATTGCCAGCGCTGAGCGTGTTGGGCCAATCAGCATCTCGTACAAGGAGGCATCGATGGCACAGTCCTCTACAAGCAAGACGCGGCGCAATTTCCTGTCGGCCGCGATCGGCGGCCTGACCGGCCTGCTGGCGGGGAGGGCGCTCGACACTTCGCCGGCGGAGGCAACTCATGGCGATGTCCACCTGGGTGGCGGCATCGCCGACAACACGACGACGACGACGACCTCGATCCACAACAGCGACTTCAACGCCTCAGCCCACCTGGCCGGCTTATCGGGGGGAACATCTGGTAACAACACGGGCGTTGCCGGTAGAGGCCTCATCTGGGGCGTATTCGGTGACGGCGACAGCGTCGGCGTGATCGGTTTCGGCCCGACAGGGGTGGAGGGGCAGGGCGATAACGTGGGCGTGCTGGGATCATGTCCGAGCGCCGACTTACTAGGGGGCAGCATCGGCGTGAAGGGTGTCAACGAAAAGGGCGACACTGCGGTCCTGGGCGAAGCCAGCGGGAATCCGCTGTGCAAGGGTGTCCACGGCAGGGCGGCCGACGGCGGCAGCGGCGTACACGGCGAGGCCACGCAGAACGGTACGGGCGTCTTCGGCACCGGCAACGGCGCCGGCAGCGTGGGGGTCCTGGCCAGCAGCCCTAATGGGACGGCCCTATCGGTGGACGGGCGCGCGAGCTTCTTCCAGAGCGGCGTGACGACGATAGCAGAGGGCGCCACGAGCAAGCAGGTGGGGGGGAACGGAAACCTGACAGGGTCCTCGTTTGTGCTGGCGACGATCCAGGGCAACGTCAGCGGGGTGAGCGTGCGCAGCGTGGCAATCAACGCGTCGACGGACAAGTTCACGATCTACTTGAACCGGCCGGCGCCAGGAGGCGCTGCGGGTGGGGTATCTGATCCTTAACTGACCTCGCCTTAAACCCCTCCCCCTAACCCCTACGCCCACGCCGAGGCGCGCAGGCAGGCGCATCTTCGATCTTCCACGCCAAGGCGCGCAGGCGGCCGGGAGAGGGGAACATCGTTGGAGGTCAGGTTCGCCCTTCCCGGCGATGGATCTCTTCAAGGGTCTGGCGGAGGAGGGGGAGGACGGCCAGGTCCTTGGGGCGGCCGGCGGCCTCCTTGGAGCGGATGACGTCGGAGAGGGAGGCGACCTGCACGACGAGCCCCGGGAACACCTCGACGGGGCCGGCGCCACGCTTGAGGTCGTCGTAGCCCTGGGTGCCGGAAGGTACGAACGAACAGTCGATGTCGCCGTAAGGCGTGGTCATCGTCCAGATCTGGGAGTTGGCCAGCCCCCGGGCGTCGATGGGGAAGGGCACACCGCTGGGCTCGCCGGTGGGCGGGGTGGCGTCCAGCTCCTTGAGGGCTGAAGCCACTCGTTCAATGTTCGCCTTCGAGCCGCTGGGCGTGATCTCTAGGTTGTAGCTGGCCCACGGCGCAAGGCGCGCGCTTGCCGCAATGCCCCCGATGAGGACGAATTCAATTCCGTGGCTCACGAGAGAACGCAAGATCGGCTCGGGATCGAGGCGCTTGGGGTCAATCAGCGTGTCCGGCCTCAGCTGCTTCTCGAGCCCCCGAAAAGCGGCGCCGAGGTGTACGGACATGCGCACGCTCTCGGCCGGGGTCATCCGCAGACGCTCGTAGATGTAGGGGATGTAGGAGTCGTCGAACTTGGCGAGGCCGTAGGTGAGCTCAAGCCCGCTGGCGCAGATCAGGTCGCGCAGGGTCTCCATTGACGGCTTGACCTGCCCGGACTCGTAGCGGGCGATGGGGTTTGCCGGCCCGCTTGCCGAGCTGGACCTGGGTGAAGCCGGCGCGGAGGCGGGCCTGCCTGAGGAGGTCGGCGGAGAGCACGGGGGTAGTATAGCGAATGTGCTATAGGTGCTAGCTACCCAAATTCCTCGCATAGGACACAAGTCGTCTTCGCGTGCTCTAGACGATGTCTTGGCACGTGCGTGTTTCGGCTCGGAGCACTGAGGCACTGGGCACAGGTGGTGTCGACGCCTCGAAATTGATACCAAGGGCGCCGTCGATTGCAACCGGCGCACTTAAGAGCGAACGAGCCGTTGACTGTGCGTAGCTCGTCGCGAATTTGTTCCCAGGTGCGCGTGTGCTCCAGTAGTCGCCTTCCTGTAACCGTAATTGCGGATAAGGCTCGGGACTCGACGATGGACCGAGTAACCCGCAACGGCTATTAGTGAGGTGGCAGAATAGCGCGATCTAGAGATAGAGTACTGTCTATAACGGAGCCGAACAAACGTGCCGAACGGATGTAATAACCTACCTACAATTTCACTCTTTACAGGAGCCGGTGGACTGGATCTTGGCCTTGAGGAGGCGGGTTTCGAGGTTAAAGTCGCGGTGGAAATTGACCGGCACGCTCGCGAGACGCTCGAGCGAAATCGCTACACCTTTCGAGACCCTGGTTTTCAGCTCTTTTCTGACATCACGCAGCACTCACCCGCGGAGATCGTCTCGGCGGCAGGCCTCAAGAGCGGGCAGGCGGCGCTAGTCGCTGGAGGCCCGCCTTGCCAGAGTTTCAGCACGGCAGGGCGCCGTGGCTCGATCGGCGACCCGCGTGGCAGTCTCTTTTCAAACTTCGCGGCTGTCGTCGATGCGGCCCGGCCTCGTTTCTTTTTAATGGAGAACGTGCGGGGTATCCTTTCGGCCCCGATCATGCACAGGCCACTAAACCAGCGCGGCACGGGCGATGCAGCGCTTCGGCCAGAGGAGAAGGCGGGCGCCGCCTTCACGGTGATCCTCGATGTTTTCGAAGGGCTGGGCTATCAGTTGGCTTGGGGCTTGGTCGACGCGGCCGACTATGGTGTTCCCCAAAACCGTCTCAGGGTCATAATCCTGGGTAGCCGTGACGGCGAGTTCCTGACTAGAGACCTTCAGGACTTGGTGCCGCCAACCCATGCCGACCGTAGGGCCACGCTCAGGAGCGCCTTGGACAAAGTCAATGCTGAGCCGCCAGAGTTCATTCCCTACACGCCAGAACGAGCGAGGATTCTGGACCTGGTACCGGCCGGCAAGAATTGGCGGTGGTTCCGTGATCATCCCGAGTATGGTCCCGCTTTCACGGCGCGCTTAATGGGTGGCGCTTGGGGCTCGGATGGCGGCAAAGTTGGTTTCTTCCGCCGACTGAGTTGGGACAAACCAAGTCCTACGCTGCCGACAAGCCCCATTCAAAAGAGCACTTGCCTATGCCATCCAGAGGCGACAAGACCTCTAAGCGTGCAGGAGTACGCCGCGATCCAGCAATTTCCCGCCAATTACCGATTCGCCGGATCAACCAGCCAAAAGTACAAGCAGATCGGGAATGCCGTCCCTCCTGGACTGGGTGCAGCAATAGGCCGGGCCTTGGTGACTGTGATAGAAGGTCTGACCCTCACCACGCAAATCCGGCTCTTCGAGAGGGGCGAGGAGTGGGTGCCGGAGGCCCAATATCTGTACCCGGCAAAGGGGACGCGATAACGTAAGTTTGCCGAGAACTATGCTGCTACCTCCATCGTCTCCGACCACGCCGCGGATCCAAACCGCCTACCGGCAGCAGATTGTTGCCGTACTGAACCAATTGGTCGACGCCGTGGTTGCCAAATACGACCCGAGTTCGAGGATTCCTTACGACGCACTTGCTCTTAAGGGAAAGAACCAAAAGCCGCTGATGTACGGACTGTTTCCTGAAGTCGTCAGAGGAAGCGAGATCGAAAGATCGTTAAGCTCCCGGCTCGGCACCGTGCTCCAGAAGGTCGGCAAAGCCGTGGCTGAAAGTGGGGGCAACACGGCCGACCACGAAGTTACAGTTCGTGGTGAGGTTGCTCCGGACGTCCTGGAGTACATCCGCAAGCTGGTGCGTCCCGGTCGATCAACCGACAACGACCGGCCAGACATCCGCGCCGAGATGCAAACCATTGACGGGCTCAATCGGGGTTCGATGGTGGATCACTCAGTGAAGATCGATCTTCGAGTCGAGACGGAGGAGAGGGAATACTACTTTGACTTGAAGACGCCCTCGCCCAACTCCGATCAGCCGCGTGACATGAAAGATCGGCTAATGCGGGCTCGCGCGTTACGGCTGCCCGTCGCGGTCGATGCCTACGCGGTGTTCTACTACAACCCGGGAGGGATCGAGGCCCCCTACGCGGCTGGCGGCGTCTACCTTGATTACAAGGGAGGCGAGGTCCTGGTTGGGCGACAGTTTTGGGACATGCTGGCTGGTCCCGGAACCTACGAGGAAGTCTTGAGTTTGTTCGCGGAAGTAGGACAACAACGGCGCCAAGAGCTTCTCTCACTGTTATGAGCCGCGATGGTAGGAGACACGTCGCTCGGATCGCCGAAACTTTTTCTGGGCTGAGCCGATCGGGTGACCTCCCGCTCGGCAATCAAGTGGATCCGCTTGACGAGCTTCTCTACATCATCGTCACGACGATGACCCAGTATGGGGCGCTTGAGGGCTATTCCCGCCTAAAGGCGGAGTTCCCGGATTGGAATCTTCTCTCGGAGGATGACGCCGAACCGAAGATTCGCACGGCGCTCCGTTTATGCGGATTGGTCAACCAGAAGACGGTACAGATTCTTGGGATCGCGAAGCAACTCAAGGCGGACTTCGGTTCGGTAACCCTCGCGGCTCTGGGACCAATGTCGGACGAGGATTGCGAAAACTATTTGTTGTCTTTGCCGCGGGTAGGCAAGAAGGTGGCCCGCTGTGTGATGATGTACTCGCTCGGCCGGGACGTCCTCCCGGTCGACGCTCACGTCCTGCGGCTCGCGAAACGTTTGCAGTTGCTGCCGTATGACATGAGTTGGGCGAAAGCCCACGACGCGATACACGAGGTGACCCCGCCCGAGGATCGTTATCAGATTCACGTTGGTCTTGTGGAACACGGGCGAGCCGTATGCACGCACAACAAACCAAGGTGTGCTCAATGCCTGTTGCGGGAACAAAAGTTGTGCGCTGGGGATCCGGCCAATTGATGTGAGTGCTCTCGCCGCGCCGAGCGCCGCCTCGTAAGGAGTTCAGATGCCACAAAATCCCCGATGGGAACGCGACGAGCTCGTTCTCGCCCTCGAACTCTATTTTCAGGTCAACCCAGCGCATACTTCCCCGGAAGATCCCCGGGTGATTGCCCTTAGCCAAGAACTCCGACAACTCGGGCGTCACCTGCATCCCGCCAACCCTGACCTGTACCGCAACCCAAACGGCGTCTACATGAAGCTATGCAACTTCTTGCGATGCGACCCAGCCTACCCAGGCGTCGGGTTGGACGCGGGATCGAAGAAGGACATCGAGGTCTGGGACGAGCTAGCCGGGAACAGAGCCCGGCTTCGAGCGGAAGCGAATCGGATAAGGTCCCAGCTAGGCGATTCGCCAGACTCCTAGCGCTTCTCCATATGCAGGATCGACGCCCAGATGTGCGTCCCACCCTCCTCTTCTATCACCACCCGGCTCCCGTTCGCCAGCGGCAGCGCCAGCCGGTAGCGGCCCACCTCCCCATCCGGGTACAGATACGCGGGCTGGTAACCGGCGCCTTCCAGCACCAATACGTTGTCGGCGAAGTGCGTCAGCCGCGGCTTTGCCATCAGGCCGGCGATCAGCTTCATCACCCCCGGCGGCGCGAAGTCGACCATCTTGTAACGGCCGGTGACGCGCGCGGTGAAGTCCGCCCACTCCGACTCCTGGCCGGGGGGCACTCCTCGCGGCGACCCGGGGATGGCCTCGGGCTCCAGCCGCAGCTCCGACTCCAGCAGGCCCTCGGCGATGCGCCGCGTGAACAGGAGGTCGCCGCCGTTGCTGAGGACGGCCACGCCGACGCCGTCGCTTTGTGAGACGACAATCCTCGTGGTAACGCCGGGCAGGCCGCCATCGTGGTTGGCGAGGGTGCGGCCACGCCACTCCGCCAGGGCGAAGCCGAGACCGTAGCCGTCGTCGACGTCCGGGTGGTTGCAGGCCTGGAAGCGCGTGGCCTCGGCCAGCAGGTCGCCTGAGATCAGGCGGGCGCCGTCCAGGTCGCCGCCGTTGAGGACCATTCGCCGAAGCGGGCCAGCTCGTCGGCGCTGGTCATCAGGCCGCCGGCGGGTGTCGCCCAGACCTTCGAGTTGCCGGCGGGTTTGCGGCCGGCCGAGCCGCCGAAACCCTTGCCGTAGGGCGTGGCGATGCCGGGCTTCTCGCCCGGGTCGGCGCCAAAGAATGAAGCGCTCATCCCCAGAGGCTCCAGGACGCGCTCGCGCACGAGCTCCTCGAAGGGGCGCTTGTGGGCGTGCTGGACGATGTAGCCCAGGAGGTTGAAGCCGCCGTTTGCATAGACGATGCGCTCGCCCGTTGCCCGCACGCCCTTCTCCCCGATGATGGCGTCGGCGAGCGTCTTCGGCACATGCCGGCCGTTGATCAGACGGGTGACCACCGCGCCGCCCATCCAGCCCGCGCCAGGAGATCGGCAGGCCGCCGCTGTGCGAGAGCAGGTGCCTGATCGTGGCGGGGGACTCCTTGCCGTCGTGGCCGATCAACTTGTGTTCGGCGTCGAGATAGCGGTTGACCGGCTCGTCGAGCTCCACGCGCCCCGCGTCGACCTCCTGGAAGACGAGCGTCGAGGTGAACAGCTTCGAGATCGACGCGGCGCGGAAGAGGGTCGCCGCCGTCGCCGGCTCGCCGCGCTCGATGCTGGCCAGGCCGTAGCCCGCGGCGTAGCGCAGGCCCGCGCGGTCGAAGACGGCGACCGAGAGCCCGGCGACATCGGAACGCCGGCGCTCCTCCTCGATAAAGGCGGCGATCTCTCCGGGGACCTCGCCAGGGGCACTGGTGGGCGATGGGGCAAGAGCTGATGTCATCGGCTGGACCTTTCGGGGGTGACTGAGGGTGACTATGAAACTGTACGCCCTTGGCGACTGTGAGTTTTTGTCACTCGCTCGCGCCCCGCGTAGCGCGATGAACGCCGCTTGACGCAACCAGTACACATGTTCTAATCTAATCCTCCCATGTGCATGAACGGAGCTGTCCACAAGGCGCCAACCATCGACGTCGCTTTGTGCCGCCGCTCCCGGCCAGAGCCTCAAGGGAACACGGAGGGAGCGACGGTTCAATTGGTTCAAAAGGTTCAATTGGTTCAAAAGGTTCAAAAGGTTCAATTGGTTCAAAAGGTTCAATTGGTTCAATTCCGCCGGCCCGGCAGCTCCCCTCTCCGCGTCTTCGAGGAAACGCCCTACCCAACCCTCCTGTCCCTCACCCCCATTCCGCCGCTGCGGCGTGCCGTCGCCAGATGCCTGGAAGGCCGATCGCAGATCGCCGAAAAGTCAAACAACTCAAACAACTCACACAACCGAACAACTCCGCTCCGAATCTGAAATGAACAATGCGCCCGTCAAACAACTCGCAAACAACCTCGCCGTGGGCCGTACGAGTTTCAGCCGCTCGCAGAGTCGGGCCCTCCCACTTCCCTCTCCGGGCGCGGAGAGGCCAGCCGCTCGCAGAGTCGCCTGGGAGACAGCGGGGGTGAGGTCGGGGGGCGGCGGGGCTCGGCTGCAACCGAAGCTAATCTCGCAATCGGCCGGCCGAGCCTCAGGCAGGGACCGGCGAGTGCCGGCGGGCGAAGCCAACCACGGCCCGCGTAACTTCCTCCGGGTCTTCGTCCCAGTAGAGGTGGCCCGCGCCTGGATACTCGATGCTCTCCGCGTGCGGGATGGCCGCCAATATGAGCTTCGAGTTTTCGCAACTGACCAGGCGGTCGCCCGTGCCGGTCACGATCAGGACCGGCACCTTCAGCTCTCCGAGGCGCTCCGAGGTGTAGTGGGCCATGATGCCGGCCATCTGCCGCTCGCGGTTCTCAGGCTTCTGCGTCAGGTCGATCGTGCTCAGGGCCCTCTCCCGCAGCCAGTCGCGGCGCTTGTCGATGAAGCCCTGGCTGTACGACCAGGGCATGCCGGCGTCGATCGCCTCCTCGGGCGGGAGGTCGGCCAGCCGCATCAGCTCCTCCATGTCCTCGTCCGGGATATGCACCTGCTGTGGCCCGCCGGCCCACGTGCAGCCGAGGGTCAGCGTGATTGGGATGTCAGGGTGGCGGAGTCCCAGCTCCTGGGCGATCATCCCACCCATCGATACGCCCCGGGACGTGCGCCCGCGTGATACGGAGATGGTGCAGGAGATCGACGGCGTCGTCGGCCATCTGGGCGATGGTGTAGATCTCCATCTCCGGCGCCCCAGACTTGCCGGCGCCGCGGTTGTCGACGGTGACCACGTGGTAATCGCGCGCCAGCAGCGGCGTGATCTCCGACCAGTCCAGCGAGTGCCCCCCGAAGCCCATGATCAGGAGGAAGGGTCTCCGCCTCCTCCCTTCTCTCCCTCTCCCTGTTGACGGGGAGGGGGTGGGGGGTGGGGTGCTCCTCGTAGTACATCTCGAAGCCGTTGATCGTTGCCGTGGGCATTATCCAGTTCCTTTCATCGTGCAGGGTCTCTTTTTCCCCTCTCGTTGGCAAGGGGAGGGGGCTAGGGGGAGAGGTCGTTATGCCGTTGGGCGAATCGTCTTATATCGCCGACCACCCGCTCCGGATCCTCGTCCCAGTAAACATGACCGGCGCCTGGATACTCAACCAGCTCGGTGCCCGGTATGGCGTCGGCGAGAATCCGTGAGTTGGCCGGGTTTATGACGCGGTCGGCGAGACCCGTCGCGACGAGCGTCGGCGCCGCGATGTTTGCAAGGCGCGCGGTTGTGTCGTGGTAGCGCGCGCCCGCGAACTGGCGCCGCCGGCCCTGCAGGCTCGCACGGCTGGGGGCTTGCGCCACCGCGCGCTCGCTCAGGCGGGCTCGATTCGCTTCGAGGAAGTCGCTGCCGTAAACAAGGGGCAGCGCCTCAACTGCGGCATCGGCTGGGCTCAGCGAGCCGAGCCGGAAGAACTCGTCGCGGTCGGCGATGCTCGTCGGAACCTGGCCCCTGCCGCCGGCCGTCGTGCAGCCGAGGGTGAGAGTCGCGATCCGCTTTGGGTGGGCGAGGGCCAGCTCCTGGGCGATCATCCCGCCCATCGAGACGCCCCAGACGTGGACGCGCTCCAAGCCAAGGTGGTCGAGAAGGGCCACGGCGTCATCCGACATCTGCGTAACGGGGTACGCCGGCGCCTCGGGCATCTCCGAGCGGCCGGCGCCACGGTTGTCGAAGGCGACGACGTGGTGGTCCCGCGCCAGCAGCGGGATGACATCGCCCCACTCAGAGCAGCCCCAGCCGAAGCCCATAATCAGCAGGAACGTCTCCGCAGCCTCGTTCCTCTCCCCCTCACTGTTGACGGGGTGTTCTTCGTAATAGAGACGAAAGCCGTTGAGCTGGACGGTCGGCAAGCTCAGGCGCCGGCGGAGGCCAGCGAGTGCTGCGCCGCGAACTCCATGACCCTCCGCGTGTCCTCCTCCAGAGCCTCGTGGAGGTAGCCATGCCCCGCGCCCGGGTACTCGACGATTTGGGCGCCGGGGATTGCCTCGGCCAGCAGGCGCGAGTTGGCGCAGTTGACGACGCGATCGGCGTCGCCGGTGCAAACCAGCGTCGGGATGCGGATCGAGGGCAGGCGTTCCAGGGTGTCGTGCGTCATGATGCCGGCCATTTGGCGGGCCATCCCCTGCGGCTTCGCCCGCAGGTCCATCAGCGCTTTCGCCTCATCGATAACGCGTTCGCGGTTAGCTGCCAGGAACCTCTCGCCGTAGAGCAGGGGCAGGCCGGCGAGAATGGCGTCTTCGGCGCCCATCGTGGTCAGCTTCATGAAGGCGAGCTGATCGGCCTCGGCCTGCGGGACGTGCCGTTCGCCGCCGGGCGTCGTGCAACCGAGGACCAGGGTTATGACCCGCTGTGGGTGTCGCAGCGCGACCTCCTGGGCGATCATGCCCCCCATCGAGACGCCCCAGACGTGCGCGCGCTCGATGCCGAGGTGGTCGAGCAGGGCCATCGCGTCGTCGGCCATCTGGGGCATGGTGTAGGCGTCGCCGTCCGGCACGCCGCTGCGGCCGGCGCCGCGGTTGTCGAAGGCGACAACCCGGAAGCGCTGGGACAGGATCGGGAAGTGGTTGCGCCAGGCCGTGGCGTTGGCGGTGAAGCCCATGATCAGAAGGAAGGCTTCCTCCTTCTCGGGCGAGTGATCCTCGTAGTACATCTCGAAGCCGTTGATCGTAGCGTTGGGCATTGCTTAACTCCTCTGTCTAGCCTTTGTGAACCTAATCCTTGGAGATGGCCAGCGTTAGTTGCTGCTCGGTTGAGGGCGGTGCCTCCTCGTCGAACTCGGACAGCAGTTGCTCCAAATCATCGATGCCGTGGCCGCCGCGCTTGACCAGCTCGGCGTTCCCAGGTCCGGCGCCTTCGCCCAGCCAAACCAGGACCTTGCCATACCGGTGCTTGATCGCCTCCACCGCGCCGGCCCACGTCCCCCCGGTCTCCAGGTCGGAACGGACAACCAGAGTTCGCTCGGCAAGGGCATAGATCAGCTTGTTCCGGGCCATCGCGTTGCCGACGGTGAATCCCAGCGTCGGGTTGTGTGCAGTTACGAAACAGGCCTGCTCGTCGAATATGGCCGCGCGGTTATCTGGATCGCGGAGCTTCTGCACCAGGGAGTCCGCCAGCACACCTGCCACCTTGCCGCCCGCCTTGAAGGCGGCCTTCATGGCGATGTAGTCCACGCCCTTGGCGCCACCCGAAACGAGGGTCATACCTTCCTCAGCGGCTATCTGGGCCGCCCGCCTGGCAACCTCCTCCGAGTGGCTGTCGGTGGTCCGCGAGCCGACTACGCCAAGGGCCGGCCCCTCCAGAAGTTGAGCTTCTCCCGCCAGGTAAAGGACGGGCGGAGCCACGCCACCCAGCCGATCCCTGAGCAGGCCGGGGTACTCGCCATCAAAGGGCGTGATGGCCCGAATGCCTGCCTGGTCGAGGGATTCGAGCTCCAGCCCCAGCGCAACCCCGCGCCCCAGCAATTGATCCAGCCGCTCGGGATTCAGCCCGGCGTCAGCAGCCGCGCTTTTCGCCACCTCGCCGTACGAGAGCAAAAGGCCGAGGCCGTCCAAGGTGTCGTGCAACCGCCAGAACTCCCGCGGCCCCAGGGGCTCAGCAGGGGAGCTGGCCAGGTGGCTGGCCAGGAGAAGCGCCGCGAATGAGTCTTCGCTGCGACTCACCTGGACATCGCCGTGGCCAGGGCCAGAGGATAGACGGGCCCACTCCCTGCCTTCCGCAGCAGCGATGCGACCGCCGTCAGCGTCCATCCCGAGTCGACGATGTCGTCGATCAGAAGCACCGGCGAGCGGAGGATTTCTCCACTCACGGCGAAGGCCTCGAAGGAGTTACGCGCTTGCTGAAAGCTGTTCTCCATTTCCTTCTGCGGGGCTGTTTCCTTCACCTTGGCAACCGCCTCTACAAAGGGTAGCCCGATGCGTTCCGCCACGCGCCGGGCAAGTTCGTTGACCAGGCCCGGATGCCTGAGCGACGGCACGCAGGTCACCCAACGGGGAGCCGGGTTGGGCCGCCAGCGCCTGAACAGCTCGTCCGCGGCGACGACCAGATCATCCGCGTAGCTCCCATCACTGTATTTCCCTTGCGCAACAAGCGTCCCCAGGCCCGGGTGGCCGTACTGCGAAAGCGCACGCCCGCGCTCGGCCAGCTGATCCGCCGGGATGACAGTTGATTCGGCGAGGCCCAGCGGGATACGCTTCCGCGGCTCTATCGCCAGCTCCCTGGTCCCGAGGAAGGCGCGAGCGGCCCGTACCAGCGGCGGATCGAGTTCGACAGGCAGGGCTCGACCACGGCAGTTGCCACAGCGCCCGCAGGGCGACGCCTCGGGGTCGTCCAGCTGCCGCCTCAAGAACTCCATGAGGCAGCCCCGGGTCATTTGGTATTCCTCCATCGCGGCCTGTTCGTCCCGCCGCGCCGCCGTGACCCTGTCCACGCGCTCCCGGTCGTAGGCCCAGCGCTTGCCGGTGCGCACCCAGCCGGCGCCCACCCGCTCCACCGCGCCCTCGACCTCGAGGATCTTGAGCATCGCCTCCAGCCGGCTGCGCCTGACGTTCACGCTGAGGAGAATCTGATTCAGCGAGAGAGGTTCGCTGGAGCCCTGCAGCAACCGGATAACCTCATTCGCCCGGGCCTCGTTGGGGAAGGCCGACTCGATGAAGTAATCCTGGATCTGGGAGTCCTCGCTCCCGGTCAAAAGGATGCCGAAGGCGCGCTCGATCGCCCGTCCGGCACGCCCAACTTGCTGGTAGTAGGCGATCGCCGACCCGGGCGCCTGAAAATGGATGACGAAGGCCATGTTGGGTTTGTCGAAGCCCATGCCCAGGGCGGAGGTCGCGACGACGACCTTCACGCGGTCCTCAAGGAGGGCGCGTTCCGTGCTTTCGCGCTCCTCCTCGGCACTATCCCCGTGGTAGGCCAGGGTGGTGATGCCTTGGCTGTTCAGCCACTGCGCCAGCAGCTCGGTGTCCGGCTTGGTCAGGCAATAGATAACGCCGGAACCCGGAAACTTGGGAACATAGGTGGCCAGCCAGGCATAACGGTCGGCGGGGGAGGCCATCTGCGCCGCATAGAGCACGAGGCTCTCGCGGTCGAGGCTACCTCTATAAGTACGCAGGTCGCGGCCGAGCTGCGCCTGGACGTCGCCCACGACCCGGTCGTTGGCCGTAGCCGTCGTGGCAAGCAGGGGCACGTTCCCCGGCAGCGAGCTGACGATTCCGGCCAGGCGCCGATAGTCCGGGCGGAAGTCATGCCCCCAATCACTGACGCAGTGCACTTCATCGATCACCAGCAGGCCCGTCCTGGTCGTCAGCGAAGGCAGGACTTCCTTGCGAAACTTCTGGTTGTTGAGGCGCTCCGGCGATACCAGAAGGAGGTCGATCTCGTCGGCGCGGATGGCCGCCTCGACTTCGTCCCACTGTCCCTTGTTGGCGCTGTTGATCGTGGCCGAGCGCACACCGAGCCTGGCCCCCATTTCTATCTGGTTGCGCATCAGCGCGAGCAGTGGTGAGACGAGCAGCGTCGGCCCCGCGCCCTGGTCGCGCAGCAGACGCGTCGCGATGAAGTAAACGCCGCTCTTGCCCCATCCCGTGCGCTGCACAACGAGCACCCGCCGCCGACGGGCGACGAGATCCTCGATGGCCTCCAGCTGGTGCTGCCGGAAGACAGCATCAGGGCCGGCCATCTCCTTCAGCAGCTCAAGCGCGCGGTCAGGCGAGAACGACGCTATCCCCTCGCCGACGCGAGCCGCCCGCGGAGACCGCCCCGTCAAGCGAGGGGGAAGGGGTGGGGGGTCCCGCCCCTGTAGGGGCGCATCGCAATGCGCCCTCCCATTGGTCGTCGACCTTGAGCGCGCGGCCATATAACCGAGTGCATCCTTACTGCTCTCAGTCCCTCGGCAGACCGAGGCCGCGGGTCGCGATGATGTTGCGCTGCACCTCAGAGGTGCCGCCCTCAATCGTCGCCGCCACGGTGCGCAGGTAGTTGTACTTGTAGCGGCCCTTGCCTGGCGTCAGCCGGTCAGGGTTGCCCGAGCCATCGAGCTGCCCGTAGAGACCCGTGACCTTCATCTGGGTCCGCGCCACGCGCTGGTTCAGCTCGGTGCTGTAGAGCTTGCACATCGAGGCCTCGTAGTTGGGGATCAGGCCGCGGTTTTGCATGCTGGCGATGCGGTAGCTCATGAGGATGGCGACCTCGCCCTCGATAGCGCGGTCGGCTAGCTCGTAGCGCAACTGCTTCGAGTTCCTGAGCTGAGTAAACTGGTCCTTCCCGCGGGCGAAGTTGATCAGGTCCTCGACCGTCTGCTGTATGCCGACGGCCGAGCCGATGCTCGAGCGTTCGAAGTCGAGAGTCGTGACGGCGCCATACCAGCCTCGGTTGACCTCGCCGATGATGTCGGACGACGGCACGCGCACGTTGTCGAAGAAGATCTCGTTGAACTCGTGGCCACCGGTCATGTTGATCAGGGGCCGCACCTCAACACCAGGCGCTTTCATGTCCATGATGAAGTAGGTGATGCCCTTGTGCTTGGGGGCGTCGGGGTCGGTGCGGGCCAGCATGATCATGTACTTGGCCATGTGGGCAATCGACGTCCAGATCTTCTGGCCATTGATCACCCAGTCGTCGCCGTCCTTGACGGCGCGGGTCTGCAGCGAGGCCAGGTCGGAGCCGGCCTGCGGCTCGGAGTAGCCCTGGCACCAGATGTCATCGCCGCTGAGCATGCCGCTCAGGTAGCGCTTCTTCTGGTCCTCGGTGCCAAGGGTGATGATCGTTGGGCCGGCCATGCCGAGGCCGATGATCATGTGCATGGGGCGCGGGGCGCGGTGCTTGGCCATCTCCATATTGAAGATGAACTGCTCCATGGTGCTCATGCCGGCGCCGCCGTATTCCTTGGGCCAGGCCGGCGCGATCCAGCCGCGCGACGAAAGCTTCTTCCACCACCCATCCAGCCCGGCAAGCCCCTCGTAGTCGCCGCCGCCGGCGCGGCCGGTGGCGCCGGGGCCTTCCTGGTCGATGAAGTTGACGACCTCCTGGCGGAAAGTCGCCTCCGCGGCTGAGTCTTTGAATTCCATATCTTCCTCCTTAGTTCTTGCCTGCCTGGTTCGCTGCGTGTCGCTGGATTGGACCCTTAATCACGGGGCATACCCAACCCGCGCATAGCGATGATGTTGCGCTGGATCTCCGACGTGCCGCCACCCACGGGGCTGGTTGTCGCGTACATGTGGCTGCGCGGGATCGAGCCCTCAAACGGCGCGTGCTTGCTGCCCTTCAGCAACTGGCCGTGCAGGCCGAGCAGCTTGACGCCCGTGTTCCAGATCCTTACGTCCAGCTCCGATGAGTAGAGCTTGGCGATCGATGCTTCCTTATTAGGTACAAGCCCGCGATTCTGCATCGAGATCACCTGGTAGGACATCAGTCGCCCAACCTCGGCCTCGATCTTGCGGTCGGCCAGCTCATAGCGGCCGCCGGGCTTTAGGCCCTCAGCGGAAAAGTGCTTGACCAGCTCGTCGACGGCGATGATGTGGCTGACGTTGGTGGCGATGCTCGACCGCTCGAAGTCGAGGGTGGCGGTGCTGATGTACCAGCCGCGGTTCTCCTCGCCCAGCAGCGACTCGCGCGGCACACGCACGTTGTCGAAGAAGACCTCGTTGAAGTCGTGGCTGCCGGCCATGTTGATCAACGGCTTGACGTCTACGCCCGGCGACTTCATGTCGACGAGGAAGTAGCTGATGCCCTTGTGCTTGGGCGCCTCGGGATCGGTGCGGGCGATGACGATGCACCAGTGCGCGACGTGCGCCAGGCTGGTCCAAATCTTCTGGCCGTTGAGGATGTAGTCGTCGCCGTCGCGGACGGCGCGAGTCTGGACGGACGCCAGGTCGGAGCCGGCCTGTGGCTCGCTGAAGCCCTGGCACCAGACGGCCTCGCCGCTGGCGATCTTCGGCAGATGGTCCTTTTTCTGCTCGTCCGTGCCGTAGAGGATGATCGTTGGGCCGACCCAGCCCGAGCCGATGCCGCCGAGCCCGCGGGGTGCGCGAGCCATCGCCATCTCCTCGCTGAAGATGAACTGCTCCATCACGCTCATGCCCGCGCCGCCGTACTCGCGGGGCCATGCCGGGACCGTCCAGCCGCGGCCGTGGAGGCGGCCGAGCCATTGCTTGAGCGCCCCGCGGTCGCCGCCCTCGAAGCCCCCGCCGCCGCCAAACATGGCGCCGGGCAGGCCAACGCGGGCGAGGCCCTCGGGCAGTTCTCCCTTGATGAAACCCTTTACCTCCTCGCGGAAGGCAGTCTCGGGGCCGCTGTCACGAAAATCCATGGTTCTCCCTGAGGCGGAGGGCTATCGCTTCCTCGCGGTCGTGCGCCGAGGGGTGAAGCGAGCGCATGATGTGCGCACCCCACTCGGCGACGCGGTCGCCGCCGATCTCCTTCTTGAAGCCCAACAGATTGATCACGTCCAGGGCCAGGCCCAGCGACATCAGCTGCCAGGCGATGACCGGCGTCGAGATATCGGCGCGCAGGTTGCCCTCAGCCTTGGCCCTGTCGATCAGATCGCTAAGGAAGGCTACAAAGGCGCCGAAGTTGCGCCGCAGCGCCTCGCGGATATCGGCGTCCTCCGTCTCGGCCAGGGCCTGGAACTGGACACGCATTACGCCGGCGTGGGCGTGCCCGCGGGTCAGGTAACCGACGCCGATTTCGCCCAGGGCATTAAGCGGCGAGTCCGCGCGGTCGGAGATGTCGGTCCAGATGGTCAGCAGGCGCTCCCGCACCTCGTCCATCAGGCCGAGGAAGAGGTCCTTCTTGCCGGAAAAGTGGCGATAGAGAGCCGGCTCCGATATCCCCGCCGCGCGAGCCAGGTCGGCGGTGGTCGCCCGCGAGTAAGGAACTTCGGCGAAGACGCGGACCGCGGTCTCGAGGATCTGGCGGCGGCGCTGAGGGGCGGCCAGACGAATCGTCATGTTAGTGAGTGATCACTAACATGGTTGGACGCCACGGGCAAGCCCCGGAGGCGATCCCTGGACCACAGGTTGGGTTTTACCCGGGTGACCGCAACGCCGTTGTCCGCGGACGGGACGCGACTCAATTCAGCCGGGGTCTGTCGGGGGATCAGAGGGGGCGGACGGCCGGGAACCTATTGACTCGCGGAGCGGGATCTCCCTCAGCAGCCACGACACGGCGAAGGCAAGAACCGCGACCGGCACCGCCCAGAGGAACACGGAGTGGAGCGAGCGGGAGAAAGCCTCGATGACGCCGGCGAGGACCTCCGGCGGCAGAGAGTGGATGACCTCAGGGCTGGCAGTCAACTCGGCGCTCGATCGTCCTTGCAGCTGCTCGGAAGACACTAACCGGGGCAGGAAGTGGTCGAGGCGGTTACTGAGAATAGAGCCGAAGATCGCCACGCCAAAGGCGCCACCCATGGAGCGAAAGAAGGTCACACCGGCGGTCGCGACGCCAAGGTCTCCGTAGTCCACGGCGTTTTGCGCAGCCAGCACGATTGTCTGCATAACGAGCCCAATGCCCACGCCGAAGATGAGCATGAAAGCGGCTACAACCAGGAACCCGCTGTGCTGGTCGATCGTGGACAGGAGGAAGAGGCCGACTGCGGTGCAGGCCGTGCCGACGATCGGGAACACGCGATAACGGCCTCGGGCGCTGATCAACCGGCCAGAAACGACGGACATGCCCAGTATGCCGACCATGAGGGGGATCATCCGCAAACCTGATTCGGTCGCCGAGGCCCCCTTGACCACCTGGAAGTAGACGGGCAGGAACGAAATGGCGCCGAACATGGCGAGGCCGACGATGAAGCCAATCGCGGTTGTGGCAGAGAACACCGGCAGGCGGAACAGCCGCAGAGGCAGCATGGGCTCGGGCGAGCGCATTTCCTGCAGGACAAAAGCGACCAGGAGCACCACGCCCCCCACGCCGAGACCGACGATGGTCGGTGAGGTCCAGGCATACTCGTTGCCGCCCCAGGTGGTTAGGAGCAAGATGCAACTTACACCGGCAACCATGAGGGCGGCGCCGAGATAGTCGATGACGTGCTCCTGGCGGTGACGCGGCAACGAGAGGACGCGGGCGACTACGACCAGGGCGAGGGCTCCGAGGGGCGCGTTGATGTAGAAGATCCAGCGCCAGCTCAATTGGTCAACGAAGAGCCCACCGATCAGCGGACCGGCCACGGAAGATGTGGCGAAGACTGCCCCGATGTAGCCGACGTAGCGTCCGCGTTCCCGGGGCGAGAGGATGTCGCCGATGATCGTCTGCGACATCGCCATGATGCCACCGGCGCCCAGCCCCTGGATGCCTCGCGTGGCAATCAGTTGCTCCATCGACTGAGCTGCGCCTGCAAGCACGGAACCGAGGACGAAGAGGACGATGGCTGCCTGGAGGAAGATCTTGCGGCCATAGAGATCACTCAGCTTCCCGTAGAGCGGGACGGACACCGTGGAGGTCAGCAGATAGGCCGTGATGACCCAGGAGAGGTTCTCAAGTCCTCCCAGCTCGCCGACGATCGTGGGGAGCGCCGTCGCAACGACCGTCTGGTCGAGGGCAGCGAGAAACATGGCGAGCATGAGCCCGCTAAAGACGACCAGTATCTGGGTGTGGGTGAGACGGGGTGTATCAGCATCAAGAGCGATTGGCTCTTCCCTGCGCACCGCCACAGCCCACCTCCCCTCAGAGTCCGCGTCGCGGCCTCTTCCATTGTCTCAGAGGTGCAGTCGCCGCTCATCCGAGACCACGGGCATGCGAGCAGCGGATCGTCCGTTCGGGTGAAGAGGTTGCGCTACTTGCGGATGCGCTCCACGGTCAGCTGCCAGGCGAACTGGAAGAACCGGCCGTCGGGCTGGTCAGGGTTCCTCGCGGCGCGCGCGAAGGATAAAGCGATGAGGTCCTCAGAGCGGCGCTATTTCCGCGAACGCATGACGGTCAGGTGCCACGAGAACATGCTGAAGTCGGTATTGGCCTCGTCTACCCTCCATTTAACCCTCACCTGGTGGGTACCTGGCCCGACGACGAGCGAAGCCTCATGAGACGCCATGAAGCGCAGTCCGTGCGTGGCGCTGGCTTCATCGAAAACGGCCTCGCCGGGGCTCAGCAGCTTGCCATCGATAAGGATTCCCAAAAGACAAACCGCAGAGACTTCAGGGGTCAAGCAGCGGGCCTCAGCCGTAAAGCGGGCCACGATCAGGGCCTCCTCGCCGGCCGGCACCGTCACGTTGGCGAAGGCGCCAGGCAGGTTGACCAGTGTTTCGGAGTTGATTAAAGCCTCAGCGCTCGACGACACTGTCTTGACCTGCGTGACTGCGCCGCCGGTCTGGGTGTCGGCGGACTGGACGAGTCCGAGCGAGACTATGGCTGCGATCAAGGTCGCCGACGCGAGAATGGACGTAAGTGTCGCCCAGCGCCAGAAGTGGATCGAGCTCATGGGGATAACCTCCTCGCTATGTGCGCGGAGGATACAGCGGGCGACAGGAGCTGTGCCTTGGTCACTGGCACCAAAACCTTATGCCGAGGCGCCTCGCTGGCCCATGCAGAGGGGGGGGGGGGGGGGGGGGGGTTGGCCCCCCCCCCCTCTGCTCAACCGCGCTTGCGCCTAGGGAATGTTGACCTGGTTACCGTCGCAGCTGACGGACCCCGTATCGCCGTTGCCGGGGCCGCCGTCGCAGAGGTCGTTGCCGCCTGTTTCGCCGAAATGCTTGTCGTTGCCGCCCTCGCCGAAGAGGTCGTCATTGCCGGCTCCACCATAGAGACGGTCATTGTCGGCACCGCCGGACAGCTCATCATCGGCGTTGGCGCCGCGCAGAACATCCTGGCCCGCGTTGCCGTCGAGGGTGTCCTCGCCTCCCTGGCCCTTGAGCGTGTCGTCGCCGCCCTGGCCGTTCACGATGTCCGCGCCCGAGTTGGCCTCGATGATGTCGTTGCCGGGCCCGCCGTTGATGATGTCGTCGCCGCTGCCGCCGCAGATGACGTCGACGTCTCCAAGGCCGCTGATGTTGTCGCCGCCGCCGCGGCCGCTGATTACGTCAAACCCGCTCGTCCCGGTCAGGAACTCCGGGCCGTTGCTGCCGATTTGGGTCAGCATCTGGCCGTAGCACTTAGGCGTCTTGGGCGTGAAGCAGGCCGAGAACTCCGAAGTGTCGGTGTAGTCCGTCGGGCCGGCTTTCAAGGTGGCCGTCATCGTGATTTCCTCGCCCGCGAATACGAGCCCGAAGTCGAACGTGAAGACCGACGTGGGGGCGGCGCCGAGTGTTACCAGGCTGCCGCCAAGCCTGCTCTTACCCTCGCCGTTGCCTGACCCGTCGCAGCTGGTGTTGGCGAAGACCTCTATCCAGTAGTCGTTGAGGGGGACGCTGTTCAGCTTGAACTTGATTACGGAGGCGTTAACGAGCCGGAAGGCGGCAATGATCTCGGGGTAGTTCTGGCCGTTGTTGATGCCGCCATCCGCATCGCCCGGATCGTTGGTGTTCGGGCCGAAAGGATCGAAGTGATCTATCCCAGGGCCGCCGTTGCTGTGGATGCGGTTGCCCAGGATCGAGTTGCCGGTGCCGTTGAACGAGCCGATCCCGGATTGGATGCCGTCGTTGAAGGCGATCATGTTGCCCTCGCCGATCTCGTTGCCGCCGATCAGGTTGTCATTGGCCGGGTCGTCGCGCATGACGATGCCGCCCAGAGCATTGCCGAGGTCGATGTTGCCGAAGACGTCGGTGCCGATGGAGTTGCCCTGGATGACGTTATTGCTGGCGTCGCTGTCAGTGATGATGTTGTCGGGGAAGCCGAGGCTGATCCCGTCGACGCCGTTGGCGCCAATGACGTTGCCGGTGATCGTCTGGCCCTTAGCGCGGATCTCAATGCCGGAGAAGGCGTTACCCAAGGTCCGTCGCCGTTGATCGTGGTGCCGATCTTGTTGCCGATTATCTGATTGCCGGTCGCGGTCCCAGTCTCGATCAAGACTCCATGTTTGCCGTTGCCCGAGATTACGTTGAATTCAACCGTGTTGTTGTTCGAGTCATCGACGTAGATACCCTGGCCACCGTTCCCCAGGGCGACTGTGCCGGTCGGGTCGGTGCCGATGGTGTTTCCCTGGACCACGCTGCCGAGGCCGTTAAAAATGTGGATCCCATGATTCAAGAAGCGGTTGATCACCATGCCTTTGATGGTGGAGCCGCCGCCCGAGAGGACGAGGCCGCTCTGGAAGCCCGCGTTGGTGCCATCTATCTCGACCACGATGTCGCCCGAGGTCGCGCCGTCGATCGTTACGGGCTGGCTGACCACCGGCAGACCCCCGGCCCCCACCAGGATCGTCGTGAGAAAGGGAAAGTTGAAATCGATGACGTCCGAATTGCCGGCAAAGTTCGCTTCCTCGATCGCCGCGCGCAGCGTGCACTGGAGACCAAAAACCGCAGACACGTCGCACATACCATCGTGGGCGCCACCGGATTGAAGGTCGGCCTGGTCGCCGTTTGTATTGACGGTGAACGTCTGCCCGCCGGCCTCTGCGCCGGGTGCTAGAGCCACAAGTAGGGCGAAGAGAGCCAGCAGGGCTGCGACAGGGCCGGCAAGGGCGGCGAGGATAGCGGTTCGCATGGGGTCCTCCGGGGAGCTGGGAACGTATGGGGCCGAAGCAGGGGCGAGTCTATCACACCCATGGCCTCGAGACCCGTATGGGCCGTTGCCGGCGGAACGGCGTCACAAACACAACGGGGCCGAGCCCGCAGGCCCGCGCCATCGCTATGAGCGCTGTCCAGCTACGGGATATCCACCGTATTGCCGTCGCAGCTGGGGGCCGCCGTATCGGTCCCCGTGCCCCCATCGCAGAGGTCGGCGGGACCCGTTTCGCCATAGAGCTCGTCGGGGCCGGCCTCGCCGAAGAGGTTGTCGTTCGACGCGCCGCCAAAGAGGCGGTCTGCCCCCGTACCACCAAAGAGGTTGTCAACGCCATTAGCGCCGCGCAGCGTGTCGTTGCCCGCGTCGCCGTCAATGGTGTCCTCGCCGCCCTGGCCTTTTATCAGGTCGTGGCCGCCGTTGCCGTGGACGTCATCCATCCCGGAGTTGGCGTCGATCGCGTCGTTGCCGGGGCCGCCGTTGATGATGTCGTCGCCGCTGCCGCCGCAAATAATGTCGCCGCTTTCAAGGCCGCTGATGTTGTCGCCGCCGCCGCGGCCGCTGATTACGTCGATTCCGCCGGTCCCGGTCAGGAACTCCGGGCCATTCGTACCGATCTGCGTCAGCATCTGGCCGCGGCACTTGGGCGTCTTCGGCGTGAAGCAGGCCGAGAACTCGGACGTGTCCGTGTAATCTAGCGGCCCCGCCTTCAGCGTGGCGGTCATCGTCACTTTAGTCTCACCCGCGTTGAGGACGCCGTAGTTGAATGTCGCCACCGACGTGGGGCTGGCGCCGAGACTGAGCAGGCTTCCCCCGAGCCAGCGCTTACCCTCACCGTTTCCCGACCCATCGCAACTGGTGTTGGCGAAAGCCTCAATCCAGTAGGACTGGTTGGGCACGCTGTTGAGCTTGAACTTGATCACCGTGTCGTTGACGAGCCGGAAGGCGGCAATGATCTCGGGGAAGTTCTGGCCGTTGTTCGGGCCTGCGTCACCGTCGCCGGGGTCGTTCGGGTTGGGCCCGAAGGGGATGAAGTCGATGCCGGGGCCGCCGTTGTCGTAGATGGAGTTGCCCAGGATAGAGTTGCCGGTGCCGTTGAACGAGCCGATCCCGGACTGGACGCCGTCGTTGAAGGCGATGGTGTTGCCCTCGCCGGTCTCGTTGCCGCCGATCAGGTTGTCGTTGGCCGGGTCGTCGCGGATGACGATGCCGCCCAGAGCATTGCCGAGGTCGATCGTGCCGGTCGCGTCGGTGCCTATGTAGTTTCCCTGGATAATGTTATTGCTGGCGTCGCTGTCGGGGACGACGACAGAGGGGAAGCCGAGGCTGATCCCGTCGACGCCGTTGGCGCCGATGACGTTCCCGGTGATCTTCTGGCCCTTCGCGCGGATCTCAATGCCGGCAAAGGCGTTGCCCAGGGGTGCGTTTGCGGCGGCATTGGTCCCGATGCTGTTACCGCTTATCTGATTGCCGGTGGCGGTGCCCGTCTCGATCAAGACTCCGTGCTGGGCGTTGCCCGAAATGACGTTCGCGCTGATCAAGTTGTTGTTCGAGTCATCGATGTAGACACCATGACCACCGTTTCCCAGGGGGATTGTGCCGGTCGGGTCTGTGCCGATGCGGTTTAGCTGGACCGTGCTGCCGGGGCTGTTGAAAATGTGGACTCCGTGATTCAAGAAGCGGTTGATCACCATGCCCCTGATGGCGGAGCCTCCACCCGAAAGGACAAGGCCGCTCTGGAACCCGGCGCTTGTGCCGTCGATCTCGACCAGGCCGGCTCCGGCCGTTGTGCCGTCGATTGTCGCCGGCTGGCTGACAACCGGGAGGCCACCAGCGCCCACGAGGATGGTCGTAACCGCGAGGCCGGGGAAGTTGAAGTTGATGATGTCGTGGGCCCCCGTAGCGTCGGCTTCCTCGATTGCCGCACGCAGGGTGCACTGGAGGCCCGGATCGGCAGAAACGTCGCAATTGCCATCGGCCGCCACCATGTCCGGCTGGTCACCGTTGGTATTGACGAGGAATGGCGGGGGCCCAGCCTGTGCTCCGGGCGCCAGGGCCACGAGCACGGCAAAGAGAGCCAGGAGCGCGACTGTAGGGCCGGTCACGGCCGCGAGGAAAGCGGTTCGCATGGGTTCCTCCGGGGAGCTAGAGAAAACGTTGGGGCGGAAGCACGCGCGAGTCTATCACAGCCGGAGCGCGGCGGCTGGCGCGCCCGCCTCCGATAGGGCGGCCGCTCGCTGAGAACGAGGGTTGCGAATCAGGGGATCCCGGTTACGACCTCGCAGCCGGCGGCGCTGTCCGGGAACCCCGGCGGATGCGGCCCGCCGTCGCAGGTATCGAAGTTGGCACCGCCGAATAGTTTGTCTTTGCCGCCGGCGCCGCGCAGATCATCCTGGCCGTCGTTGCCCCTGAGCGTGTCGTTGCCCGGCCCGCCGAGCACCTTGTCGGCGCCGTCCCCGCCGCTGACGGTGTCGTTGCCGGCGCCGCCACAGATAAGGTCACCACCACCCCCGCCGTCGATGGTATCGGCGCCGCCACGCCCGGCTATGATGTCGAAGAAGTCGCTACCGGTGATGCTTTCGCTCGCGGCGCTGCCGACAATGCTTGCCTCGACCCCTTCGCAGCGCGGGCAGGCGAGGTCGATGTAGAGGTTCCACTGGCTGATCGAGCCGCTGTCGCCGGCACTGTCGTCGACAACGTAGAGGCCGTCCTAACCGCCCTTATCCAATCCTTCAACCCCGGAGCAAAACCATGACCCCCACCAACCACCAAACCAACTCCCCAACCTGTCCCCCCTCTCTGCGTGCGGAGAGGGGGCTAGGGGGTGAGGTGTGCGGGGCCGGGCGGCGTCTCCTTATCGCTCGACATCTTCACCCCCATCGGAGCAACCCAATGAGCCGCAACTGCTACTCCACTGTCCCCTCCCCTTGCCAAGGGGAGGGGTCTAGGGGGATGACCCGACGTGTGCTCCGGCCAACTCTCCCCTCTCCTTGACAAGGAGAGGGCCAGCCGCAGCGGGGGTGAGGTCGGCGGGGCGAGGGGCCGTCTCCCATAAGCAACGAATCCGAGGCAACACCAGGACGACCACCAGTTACCCAAATGGGGTGAGGTCGGGCGGGGCGAGGGGCCGTCTCCCGTGGGCACAAGGTTGCGGCGACGCCATGACCAACAAACTCCCGCCCAACCTTCATTCCCCCTCCCCTTGGCAAGGGGAGGGGGCCCGGGGGAGAGGTCGTTGACCACCTTGACACCGTGGAATAGAATCAAATCAGAAGGATTTAGCACTCACACCACGAGAGTGCTAACAATTGCGAAGGAGACTGACTAGGGCTTGACCGACCTCCTGACGCCCCGCCGGGCAGAAGTACTGCGGCTCGTCGTCCACGAGTACGTGGACTCCGCTGTGCCCGTCGGTTCCAAGACCCTGGTCAACAAGTACCAGCTCAACCTCTCCCCGGCCACCATCCGCAACGAGATGGCACGCCTCGAGGACGAGGAATACATTACCCATCCCCACACCTCCGCCGGACGCGTGCCCTCCGACCGCGGCTACCGCTACTTCGTCGAGGCTCTGATGGTCGACGAGGAGCTTTCGTCTGACGAGAAAGCCCGCATCCGCCACCAGTTCCACCAGGCCGCCCGCGAGGTCGACGACTGGGTCGAGCTGGCCGCAACGCTGCTCTCACAGGCAGCCAACTCGCTGGCCCTGGTCACGACCCCGCGCTCGACGCGGACGCGCCTCAAGCACGTCGAGCTCATCGAGCTCTCGGAGCGCAGCGTCCTCCTCGTCGCCGTGCTCAACGAGGCCCGTGTGCTGCAGAAGCTGTTCACGACGCCCGAGCCCGTCCGCCAGGAGGTTGTGACCGAGGTCGCCAACCGCCTCAACGCGCGCTTCGCCGGCGCCGGCGAGTCCGAGATCACGGTCGCCGAGGGCGCATCGGCGATAGAGGCCTTCTTCACCGAAGCCCTGCAAGAGATCGTGCGCGGCGAGGATGAGGGCGAACAGCCCGACACCGTCACCGACGGCCTCCAGAACGTCCTCGCCCAGCCCGAGTTCGCGCGGCCCGCTCGGCTGCTCGATGTCCTCGACGCCGTCGACGAGCGCAACCTCTCCCGCGTCATCCCCTTCCAGCGTCTGCAAGAGGGCGCCGTGCTGGTGATGATCGGCGGCGAGAACCGCGACGACAGCATGCGCGACCTCAGCGTCGTCGTCGCCGAATATGGCGTTCCAGGGGCCCTGCGCGGCGCCATCGGCATCGTTGGTCCGACGCGCATGCGCTACCCGCGCATGATCTCGACCGTGCGCTACATGGCCGGCGTGATGAGCGACCTCATGGGCGCCCTCCACGGCACCGAAGACACGCCGGACTCCCCCTCCCCTTGGCAAGGGGAGGTCTCCAGAGGCGACTCGCCTGGGCGAGGGTCAGGGGAGAGGTCATGAACGAGAAACAGGCCGAAGAAGCGGCCGACGAACAGGAAGGAACCGAGGCTCCCGAGCCTGAGGTTCAGGAACAGCCCGACAGAGAAGCAATGACAGCAGAACAGCGAGTCGAGCTGGCCGAGCGCGAAGCCAACGAGTTTCGTGGCAAGTGGATGCGCGCGGCCGCCGACTACCAGAACCTCAAGCGGCGCAGCGAGCAGGAGAGGGCGGACCTCGCCCGCTTCGCTAACGCGTCGCTGATCATCAACATCCTGCCCATCCTCGATGACCTCGAGCGGGCGTTGGACACCATCGACTCCAAGCTCGCGGGCTTGACCTGGGTCGAAGGCATCTACCACATCTATCGCAAGTTCCGGCAGGGCCTCGAGTCTGCCGGCGTCAGCGAGATCGAGGCCGACGGCGCCACGTTCGACCCAAACGTCCACGAGGCCGTCCAGCACGCCGATGGCGAGGAAAACAAAGTTATCGCGGTCGTCCAGAAGGGCTACAAGCTGGGCGAGCGCGTGATCCGGCCGGCGATGGTAATCGTCGGCCAGGGTGGCGGCGCCGGTGAGGCCCGCCAGGAAGAAAATTCGACGGCCTGATAAGGCCGGGAGGAAAACAAACAATGGCAAAAGTAATTGGTATTGATCTGGGCACGACCAACAGCGTGGTCGCCGTCATGGAGGGTGGTGAGCCCGTAGTTATCACCAACTCCGAGGGCGCGCGCATCACCCCGTCGGTCGTCGCCCTCAGCAAGTCTGGTGAGCGCCTGGTTGGCCAGGTGGCCAAGCGCCAGGCGATTACCAACCCCGAGAACACGATCAGCTCGATCAAGCGCCTCATGGGGCGCAAGTACGAGGACCCCGAGGTCGATCGCAGCAAGGGCCTTGTGCCCTACAAGATCGTCAGCGGCAGCAACGGCGACGCCCACGTCAAGATGGGCGACAAGGACTACTCGCCGCCCGAAATCTCGGCCATGATCCTGCAGAAGCTCAAGGCCGACGCCGAGGCCTACCTGGGCGAGAAGGTCACTGAGGCCGTGATCACGGTGCCCGCCTACTTCAACGACAGCCAGCGCAACGCCACCAAGGACGCCGGCAAGATCGCCGGCCTCGAGGTGCTGCGCATCATCAACGAGCCAACCGCGGCCTCGCTGGCCTACGGCCTCGACCGCAAGGCCGAGGAGACGATCGCCGTCTACGACCTGGGCGGCGGCACCTTCGACATCTCGATCCTCGAGATCGGCGAGGGCACCTTCCACGTCAAGTCGACCAGCGGCGACACCCACCTGGGTGGCGACGACTTCGACCAGCGCATCATCGCCT
Organism: Dehalococcoidia bacterium; assembly: GCA_040902555.1. Taxonomy (GTDB): domain Bacteria; phylum Chloroflexota; class Dehalococcoidia; order WHTO01; family WHTO01; genus DASTBR01. Next base: position 100,943 of record JBBDXC010000014.1, on the reverse strand, counting down.
GGCTCTGCGACGAGTTTAAAAAGGAGCAGGGCATCGACCTGCGCCAGGACCGCATGGCCCTGCAGCGCCTCAAGGACGCCGCCGAGCAGGCCAAGATCGCCCTCTCGACGACGCAGGAGCACGAGGTCAACCTGCCCTTCATCACCGCCGACGCGAGCGGCCCCAAGCACCTGACCCTGACCCTCGGTCGCTCCAAGCTGGAGCAGCTCGTCGGCGACCTGGTCGAGCAGACCCTCGGGCCCTGCAAGCAGGCCCTGGACGACGCCGGCCTGAGCGCCAGCCAGATCGACGAGGTCGTCCTCGTCGGTGGCCAGACGCGGATGCCCCTGGTCCAGGAGAAGGTCCGCCAGTTCTTCGGCAAGGAGCCCCACAAGGGCGTCAACCCCGATGAGGTGGTCGCCATCGGCGCGGCCATCCAGGCCGGCGTCCTCAAGGGCGACGTCAAGGACGTCCTCCTGCTCGACGTGACCCCGCTGACCCTGGGCATCGAGACCCTCGGCGGCGTGCGCACGCCGTTGATCGACCGCAACACCACGATCCCGACGTCAAAGAGCCAGGTCTTCAGCACCGCCGCCGACAACCAGACGAGCGTTGAGATCCACGTCCTCCAGGGCGAGCGGCAGATGGCGGCCGACAACAAGTCGCTGGGCCGCTTCATCCTCGATGGCATCCTGCCGGCGCCGCGCGGCCTGCCGCAGGTGGAGGTGACGTTCGACCTGGACGCCAACGGCATCCTCAACGTCAGCGCCCGCGACAAGGCCACCGGGAAAGAGCAGAAGATCACGATCACGGCCGGCTCCGGACTCAGCAAGGAGGAGGTCGAGCGCATGCAGCGCGAGGCCGAGATCCACGCCGACGAGGACCGCAAGCGCCGCGACGAGATCGAGCTCAAGAACCAGGCCGACTCACTGGCCTACACCGCCGAGAAGACCCTGCGCGAGAACTCGGACAAGCTGCCCGAGGACCTGCGCACGGAGGTCGAGGGCAAGATCGCCGCGGTGCGTAGCGCCCTGCAGGCCGGCAACGACGACAGCCTGCGCAGCGCCATGACGGAGCTTACGGAGTCCATGCAAAAGCTCGGCCAGGCCATCTACTCGCAGCAGGAGCCGGAAGCCGAAGGCGCCGGCGTTGGCGCCGAAGCCGGCGGCTCAAACCCCCCTGAGGAAGGCACCGTAGACGGCGAATACCGCGAAGTCTAAGGAAAAACGAAAAGGGGCTGGCG
>JBBDXC010000014.1:61113-99711 GCA_040902555.1 Dehalococcoidia bacterium | reverse complement strand
CCCCCCCCCCCCCCCCCCTCCGTTGCCTTGGAGGGACACCCGCGGCGTGTCCTCCCTGCAAAAGGCCTCTCGTCTTCTCCATACTGGTTGTAGTGAGGAACGTTTGAGTGGTAACGAAAAAGGCAGACAGAAAAGAGACACCACCTAAAGGCGCAGATCCGAAGGCCGCCGACCACGACAGCCCTTTCGTCAAGATGGCCCGCGTCGTGATCGATGTCGACCGCAAGGTGCTCGAGTCGCTGAAAGACAAGTAAGCGAGGTCTGGCCGACCCTCGATGAAGTTCATCGCCTCCTCTACGCACTCGCTCTCGCCCTCTTTGGCTCGACCGCGGCCAGCTTTCCGGCGTTCACAGTACGTGATCAAGGTCTCATAGAGTCGGCACTCGCCCTCCCGCATCAGCCTTACTACGAGACGTTCTACGAGAAACTAGCGGCCATGGTCAGGTCACTCGCTGCGAACCACGCCCTGGCGGATGGCAACAAACGGCTGGCGCTAACAGCGATGCACGCCACTCTGCTGGTGAACGGCTATGTGTACAAGTGGTCCCAGGAGGAGGCCGAAGAACTAATTCTTCGGATCGCCACGGGTGAGAGCGACTTCCTATGGCTGGCCGAATACATCGAGCAGAACTCCGAGTACATAGGAAGGGAACTCCACACTCTCGATAACGAGGTCGTTAAGCACGAGCTTCTCGCGAGGCGAAATCCGCCGGGGTGAGACTAGATGCGGCGGGTCTCTAAAGCATCACCTACGCGGACCGGAAGAGGACGAGGCAAGCCTCGTCCCTACAGGGCGTCCAGTGCAGGCCTGTTAGGCGCGCGTGTACTTCACCGGCATGTGCTTGATGCCGCCGATGAAGTTGGAGGCCAGGCGCTCGGCGGGGCCGTCCTGCTCGAGCTTCGAGAAGCGCTTTAGCAGCTCCTCGAACATGACGCTGATCTCCATGCGGGCGAAGCCGGCGCCGAGGCAGAAGTGCTCACCGATGCCGAAGGCCAGGTGGTCGTTGGGCGAGCGCTCGATGTTGAAGGTGTCGGCGTCGGGGAAGACGTGGGCGTCGCGGTTGGCCGAGGGGTACCAGAGGGCGACCTTGTCGCCGGTCTTGATCTGCTTGCCGCGCAGCTCGGTGTCGCGGGTCGCGGCGCGCGTCATGTGCGTCACCGGCGAGATGTAGCGCAGGATCTCCTCGGTCGCCGAGGGCAGCAGCGCCGGGTTGGCGCGCAGTTTTTGTAGCTGATCGGGGTTCTCGAAGAAGGCCAGCATGCCGCCGGAGATGGCGTTCCGGGTCGTCTCGTTGCCGGCGAGGATCAGCAGGTAGCAGAAGAAGAGGATCTCTTCGTCGGTCAGGGGCTCACCGTCGACCTTGGAGTCGATCAGGGTCTGCACGAGGTCGTCCTTGCCGGCCTCGCGGTGGGCGGCGATCGACTGGCCGAAGTACTGGAACATCTCGATGTTGCCCTGCATGACCGTCGCCTCGATGACGCGGCGGCGCTCGGCCACGTCCTCGATGTCGCCGGCCACCTCGTCCTGGAACTCGGGGTCGCTGGCGCCGAGGACCTTGTTGGTGAGGGCGAACATCTTGCCCCAGTCCTCCTTGGCGATGCCCATCATGCCGCAGATGACGGCCAGGGGGAGGATGGCGGCGACCTCGGTGACGAAGTCGCAGGTGTCCTTCTGGCAGAAGTCGTCGAGGATCTCGCTGGTGTAGCGCCTGATCTCGGACTCGAAGGCGACGACGGCGCGTGGGGTGAAGCCCTTGTTGACGAGGCGGCGCAGGCGGACGTGGCGCGGCGGGTCCATGGTGATGAGCATCTTGCCGAGGCCGGCGGCGGCCGTGGCGCTCTCGGGCTCGGTGCCGATGACGATGCCGCGGCTGGAGATGAAGGTCTCGGGGTCGCGGGAGATGCGGATGATGTCGTCGTACTTGGTGATGCTCCAAAAGCCGCGGAAGGGCGCCACCTCTCCGTCTTCGGTCTGCTGCCAGCCGTCGTGCCAGCGCACGGGGTCCTGCTCGCGCAGGAGCTTCCACTGGTCGTGGGGCGGCTTCTCGCCGAAGATGCGGGGCTCGATGAGGTTGATGTCCTCGAGGGTGAGGTTGGGCTTGTCGGCGGTCATGGTCATGGCGTTACTCTTCTTCCACTTTGATTGCGAGTCGGGGGCAGAGGCGGGCGGCGCGGACGGCTTTGGCGTGGAGCTCCTCGGGGAGGTGTTCGAGGATGACCTGAGCCCAGCCGTCGTCGTCGGGCTGGAAGATCTCGGGCGCGGCGATGAAGCACTTGGCGTTGGCTTCGCAGAGGTCGGGGTCGACGGAAACCTTCATGGTGCCCTCCGGAGCCCCAGTCTAAACAAAGCGCCCGCTTAGTTGGGGTGCCGATGGCCCAACGACGCATTCCGCGCTGACCAGCCACATACGTCCCTCAGCCCGCACGGGTAGGCAGCGACCGAGCGGTCCCCTTGGCGAGGGAAGAGTCCGCGGCGGTAGAGCAGTAGAGGCAGTTAGCGTCCTGCCGAGGCTCTACAAGGGCCGTCGTGCGAGAGCGTCCTTCGACCTGTATCCACTCGATTCCAAGGTTCTCCAAGAGGCCGACCCTTCGCATCATGAATTCATCGGCCGCTCGAGCAGCGCCTATCGCATTGAGCGTGATAACGCTTGGAGCGGGCAGGTCCGGCTCGTCAACGTACCGTTGCGCCGCTCTCTGTTCCTGCGTTTCGGCTTCTAACGCCAACTGGACAGGGTCGATGAGTCCATTGCACTTCAGGCAACCCTCGCCAGGGAACAGCGGGCGGTAGACACTGAAGACCCGACCAACCGCACCGGATTCTGCATTGACTTCGACTTTTGAGCCCACTTGAGCGGCAGGGATTAGATACTGATTAACGACTGCATTGACGACTAGCCGCGCTTGCATCGTGTCCGCTGCTAGGAAGATGAAGTCGCATCCCAACAGGAGAGCTGCGGCTTGAGGTTCGGTAATATCGGCCGGCACTGCGGAAAAGTCAACCTGCGGGTTGGCGGCGACGGCCACCCGTCTTGCGACTTCGACTTTGCTAGTCGCCGCGCTTACGCGGCTCCAGGGCACTATCGGCCGCCGAGCTTCCCCGAGATCTTCCCGCGAGGCACCGACGACCCGCGACAGGTTGCTCTCGTCTATTCGGTCGGGATCGATGGCCACAATGCTTCCTACTCCCAGCCGAGCCAGGTACTCGCTCAGCAAAGACCCCACCCCTCCTAGCCCGACAATCGCGACTCGGTCGTCGCGCAAACGGGCCTGGCCCGCATCGCCGAAGAGCCGCGCTTGCCGAGAATAGGCTTCGCTCATAGGGCCGATCGGCTTAGGCCGAGGATAGAGGTCGAGTAGGAGTGGTCCGGTAACCCGGGTCCGAGACACGTCCTCTCGGCTCCCACCGGGCAGCCACACATCGCCCGCCACCGCGCGACGCGCTAAGACCAGCGCTCCGACAGGCTGGCCACCAGCAATGTCAACTAGAGCGGGATAACCCCGCTCGTGTGATGCCAGGTCGTCACCGGAGAAGGCGACCGCGTATTCGCCCCCGTGGTTATGGACTGCCAGGTACGCCATCCGCTGCCGTCGGCAGGACAGTATCTGCTCTTGAACGAAGTCCGCGGTTAGCATCCGGTAACCGCGCTCACCGGGCACATAGTCAATTCCGTCGCGCGCCGGGACAAACGCTCGAGCGAGGAGCCGCAGGCCGAAACCTGACGAGTCAACGCCAGCCATCAGCATGCCGCCGTGCTCTTCCTGATCTCCGCGGAACAGATGGTCTTGCATTGCCTTGAAAACTCGCCCCGGGATGATTGCCTCGGCCACCTAGCGCTCCCTCAGCCACGTCAGGACCTTCAATGCCTTAAGAGCGGCGGTATCCACTGCCGGGTCGCGTTGATTGGATCGGCGAGATACCTGGATCGCTGGCGCTCCGCGCCAGCTCGTCGGAGTCAAGCTCTCGCCAAGTGGGGCGCCGTCCTGGCGCTCCAAACTGGGCAAGACGTAGAGCGGGTAGACGTCGGCCTCCGGATACTGGAACGCCAGGTGAAAGCCAAGGTCGGTGGCACCTTGGATATACGGCGAACCGAGCTCGATTTCGCGCACGATTACGTAAGCGCCTCCCGCCCCGTCCTCATCGTGGTCAACGGCACAGGGGGCGAACTGCGCCCGTATTTCCTCAATGGCTTCGGCGACCTCCTCTGTCAGCACCGGTTATGAGTTGTCATCGGGGGCCGTCGCGATGAACTCTGAGTTCTTGTTCACACGAACTGTATCTCCGTCGCCGATGATCCGTCTTCGGTTCCCGCCCAAGAGCTCGGCAAGGAGAAAGTCAATCTCAATGCGAACCCCCTGATCGATGGCCGCTTGTTTGATCCCCAAGCCGCTCACCTCCCTGTCCTCCACTTCCACTCGCTGCCCGTTCACCGTGATCGCTACAACCTTCGTCCCTTTGTTGACCTGTGAAGCCATGGGGCTTAACCTCCGTTCGAGTCTTGCAACACCTTTTCGACCATAATTGCACTTATGCAACGGCGTTGCAAGTGAACAATGCCGCGGGCCTATAACCTGTCTTCACTTGCACCGGGCGCTGCTTTCGACCGCGAGGCATTCGTGTCGTCGATAGACGCCCAGCGCCGTGTTCGGGGTCTGAGCTGGCGACAGGTCGCCAAGGAGGCCGGAGTGAGCGCCTCTACTCTGACCCGAATCAACCAGGGTAAAAGGCCGGACGCGGACACGCTGGCGTCGCTCCTGGCATGGTCGGGATTACCAGTGGAGACGTTCGTGGCGACACGTCGAGGGGCGAACCCTGAGACTCTCGCGATCATCTCCGCGTACCTGCATTCAGATCCACGGTTAACCCCGTCTGCGGTACAGCATCTACAGAGGCTGATCGAAGCTGCCTATGCGGGGTTCAGCCGCGCGCCGTAATGGCTTGTTGTTCAGTTGTGTTACCCTCGGAAGCCCAGCAACCCTTTCAGAACTTGGCCCGTCGTGACGACTAGTACAGAGACTGACATATCGGAGGCGCTAAATGACCACGGCTGTCGTCCAGCGAGAACAGCAACGCTCCGACCCCTCCACTCGAGATGAGCTCGAGCGCTTCCGCCAAGACTTTGAGTACCTCAGATCAAATCGGGGTGACTTGACCACGAAGCACGCCGACATGTGGGTAGCGGTTTTGGGGAAGAGTGTTGTCGGCTCGCATGTAGATCTGGAGAAGCTGCTTGCGGACTTGGACCTGCGCGGAATCGACAAGGATAAGGCCCTTGTTGACTTCCTAAGTAGCGCTCACCGCCTCTTTATTCTCTAGATGATCCGTGGCTATTTCGGGTCGGATGGCTGGCCCTACCTGCTCGGCATCGTCTCCCTGCCAAGGCTGTCCATCCGGGCGTCAGTCGTGTTTCTAGTTGACACTGGCGCGGATGTCACTGCCCTGGCCCCACGCGATTCTCTCAGGATGGGCGTGGATTTCGAGCGGCATTTTCCAACGGGGCCATCCGGCGTGCTCGAAGGCATAGGCGGGAGCGCTCAAACGTACAGTGAGGAAGCGCAGATACAGTTTCTTAGTGAAGACGGGGATCTCGAGACTTTTGCTCGCCCATTGACTCTGCTTGCCGGGACTCACTTCATGGCAATGCCGTCGCTGCTCGGGCGCGATCTCTTTGATAACTATCGGATCAGCTACTGCCGCCAGCTCGACGAGCTAACGTTGGAGTCGTTCGATCTGGAAGAATCCGAATAGCCGGCGCTACGTCGCCCCGTACCGCACCGGCAGGTGCTTGATCCCCCCGATGAAGTTCGACGCCAGCCGCTCCACCGGCCCGTCCTGCTCGATCACCGAGAACCGCCGCAACAGCTCCTCGAACATCACCTTGATCTCCAGGCGGGCGAAGCCGGCCCCGAGGCAGAAGTGCTCGCCGATGCCGAAGGCCAGGTGGTCGTTCGGCGAGCGCTCGATGTCGAAGGTGTCGGGGTCCGGGAAGACGGCGGCGTCGCGGTTGGCCGAGGGGTACCACATCACCACCTTGTCCCCGTCCTTGATCTGCTGACCGCGGATCTCGACGTCCTTCGTAGCGTGGCGCGCCATGTGCGTCACGGGCGAGACCCAGCGCAGGATTTCCTCCGTGGCCGAGGGCAGCAGCGCCGAGTTGGCGCGCAGTTTTTGCAGCTGGTCGGGGTGCTCGAAGAAGGTCAGCAGCCCGCCCGAGATGGCGTTCCGAGTCGTCTCGTTGCCGGCCAGGATCAGCAGGTAGGCGAAGAAGAGCATGTCCTCGTCGCTCAGCTTCTCGCCGTCGATGTCCGACTCCAGGAGGATTGTGATCAGGTCGTCGCGGCGCTGGGCGCGGTGCTCCTCCAGCGACTTGACGAAGTAGACAAACATCCCCATGTTGCCTTCGTTGCTCGCGCCCTCGATGGCCTTGCGGCGCTCCTCGGGGTCGGTGATGTCGCCGGCGACCTCCTCCCGGAACTCCGGGTCGGTGGCGCCGAGGACCTTGTTGGTCAGGCTGAACATCAGCTGCCAGTCCTCGCGCGGGACACCCATCATCCCGCAGATCACGGCCAGCGGCAGGATGGCCGCGACCTCGGTGACGAAGTCACAGCGCCCCTTGGCGGCGACGTCGTCGAGGATCTCGTTGGTGATGCGGCGGATCTCCGGCTCGAAGGCGGCGACGGCGCGCGGCGTGAAGCCCTTGTTGACGAGGCGGCGCAGGCGCACGTGGCGCGGCGGGTCACTGACGATCAGCATCTTGCCCTCGGCGCTGGGCATGTCAGGGTTGGGCTCCTCGTCGTCGCGGTCCATGGTCGTGATGCCGCGGCTCGAGATGAACGTCGCGGGGTCGCGCGAGATGCGGATGATGTCCTCGTACTTGGTGATGCACCAGTAGCCGCCCAGGTCTTTAACCCACGGCTCGTGCCAGAAGACCGGCGCCTGCTCGCGCAGCAGCTTCCACTGGTCGTGGGGCGGGGCCGCGGCGAAGATCGCCGGCTCGTTGAGGTTGATCGTGTCGAGGGAGAGGGGCTGGGAGGTCATCGTCATGGTCACGTCCTTGGGCGGTTGGGGGCGGCTTCATTCTGGCAGCCGCGGGCTCGGGCTGTCTGTGGAGAGATACAGCGCAGAGACATATGGGGCTGTGACTTAGGTCACGCGACAGTGGATAGGGGGTGCCCCGGGCACCTCCTCGATTCCTAGGCGGTCTTGTCGACGACGACCTCGTCCGCCCGGCCGCCGCCCATGATCATGTTGATCGAGGCCAGGAGGATGAACAGGGCAATCACGGGCAGGCCGATGAAGCCGAGTGAGCCGATGAAGCCTTCTTCATCCCCGTCAATTGGCCAGGCCCCGCTGATCACAGCCAGGATTCCGCCGATGATGGCGAGAATGCTGACCCACCACCAGGTCAATGCCCGCGACCACCAGATCGCGACGCCGGCGCTGAGCGCGAATGCGCCGACTGCCAGGCTGAGGCTGGCAAACCCGTAAGCGTCCAACTCCATCAGCGTGCGAATACTGGAGTCGTCCACCTCAGGGTTCTCCGCTGCCCCGACCGCCAGCGCTCCCGTGGGAATTGCTGCAGCGAGGCCACCGGCGACGGTCAGCACGCCCGCGATCGTTACGAGGCGACCGAGCATTGCGGACGTGCCGTCGGTTCTGCCGATCAGAGTGGTAAGGGCCGCGAGGAAGGGAAGGAAACCAAGGATGAAGCCAAGACCGATCAGGTAGTCGCCGAGGAGGTATGCATCACCGTCATCGCTAAAGTAATCGCGGATCTCGGCGACCGAATCACTCCTGTATACGCCCTCGCCCTGGATGGCGATGGAGCTGACGAAAAAGAGCACAACCCATAGCACTCCTCCAACTCCGCCGATGCGCCACCACTGCGCGAGGAAGGGATACCGGGCTCTGTTGTCGTCCAATCTAATTCCTCACTTTCTGAGCGAAAGCATAAACCCTGAAAAGGCGTTTTGAGGGCATATCGCTCGCCAAGATCATCAATTCTTTCGCGTGTCGCTAAGACCGCCGCTCAGCACGGCACCAACGCGGTCGAAAGCCCTGCTCAACGACCCCGATTTTTGGGACGGCGTAACTGGGGGAAAAGGGGCTAGCTGCCGGGCGCTTTGTAGGCGGAGGACCCCGCCTTGCGCATGGCCTCCATGCCCTCTTCCGGCGTCATCAGAGGGGTCGTCAGCATCGACTTGACGCCGCCCCCGGCCGCGACCGCGATCGAGAAGCCGGCCGCGCTGGCGTTGTCGGGCCAATCGACCAGGGCGAAGAGGTCGTGCTTGCCGAAGGCGAGCCAGAGGCCCTCGAGCTTGCCGCCCATCTTCTCGATGGCGGGCCCGACTGTCTCGGCGCGGTTGACGGGCTTGGCCGTCATCGCCTTCCAGGACTCGGAGGTGTAGCTGATCTGAAGCATGTACTTGGCCACGGGCCACCTCACTTTCACGGCGACTATGCGGCGGATTGCGCCGTGCGTCTAGGCCTTCCTCTCCAACCCTCTCCTTGGCCCCCGGTGGATTGCAAACCGCACGGGGACCCCGAAAGGGCAGGGTGAGGTTGAGGGGTGGCGGGGTTGGGCGGTCTCCTTCGGAACTCAGTTCTCGATTCATCTGTCCGCGGTGCGTGCCACGGGAGGGCAGGCAACGCGATTTGGATGAAAGGACGCTCTTAATCGCTCGGCTTTTGGCTGCCCCTACAAGGGCAGGGCGCCGGCGCGTCGCGCAAACGCTGCTAAGGCTTGGGCTCTTCCCCGCGGGCCAGGTTCCGCAGCACGTAGTTGAGCACGCCGCCATGCCGGTAGTACTCAACCTCAGTTTGTGAGTCGATCCGCACGACCGCCTGGAAGCGCTTCTCGAAGCCGTCGTCGGCTCGCGCCACGACCTCAATCGACCCGCCGGGCCGCAGTGCCTCGGCGACGCCGGCGATGTCGTACGTCTCGCGACCGGTCAACCCAAGCGTCGCGGCGCCCTCCCCCGGCTGGAACTGCAGGGGCAGGATGCCCATCCCCACCAGGTTGCTGCGGTGGATGCGCTCGTAGGTCTCGGCGATGGCGGCGCGCACACCCTGCAACCTCGGCCCCTTGGCCGCCCAATCGCGTGAGCTCCCGGTCCCGTATTCCTTGCCGGCGATGACGATCGTCGGCACGCCCTCATCCATGTAGCGGGCGGCGGTGTCCCAGATCGAGGCTTCTTCCCCGTCCGGCAGGTGGATGGTCCAGTTGCCCTCGCGCCCGGGCACCAGCAGGTTGAGCAAACGAATGTTGCCGAAGGTGCCCCGCATCATCACTTCGTGGTTTCCGCGGCGTGAGCCGAAGCTGTTGAAGTCGAGCGGCGCGATGTCCTTCGCCATCAGGTAGCGGCCGGCCGGGCTGTCCTTCGGGATCGCACCCGCCGGCGAGATGTGGTCGGTGGTCACGGAGTCGCCGACGAGGACCAGCACGCGCGCGCCTTCGATGTCCGTCACGGGGGGTATTTCGGGGGTTACCTCTTTGAAGAAGGGAGGCTCCTGAACGTAGGTAGAATCCGGGTTCCAGTCGTAGAGCTGACCGCGAGGGATCGGGAGGTCCCGCCAGCGCTTATCGCCCTCGAAGACGTGGCTGTAAACCTCGGCGAAGAGGTCGGGCGTGACGGCCTTCTCGACGGCCTCGGCGATCTCCTCGTTGGTCGGCCAGATCTGGTGCAGGTAGACGGCGTCGCCTTCGCGGTTGTAGCCAAGCGGCTCGGTCGTCAGGTCGATATCGACGGTGCCGGCCAGGGCGTAGGCGACCACCAACGGCGGCGAGGCCAGGAACGACGCCTGCACCTGGGGGTGGACGCGGCCCGGGAAGTTGCGGTTGCCGCTGAGCACGGCCGCAACCGTGAGGTCGCACTCCTCGACGACGGCGGCGACCGCCTCGGGCAGCGGGCCGCTGTTGCCGATGCAGGTCGTGCAGCCGTAGCCAACAGTATGGAAGCCGAGCGCTTCGAGGTGCGGCAGGACGCCGGCCTTCTCGAGGTAATCCGTGACCACGGCGGACCCCGGCGCCAGGCTCGTCTTGACCGACGGCTTCACGCGCAGGCCCAGCTTGACGGCGTTCCGGGCCAGCAGGCCGGCGCCGATCATCACCGTCGGGTTCGAGGTGTTGGTGCAGCTCGTGATCGCGGCGATGGCGACCGAGCCGTCGCTGATCGTGATCTTCTCATTGCCCATCTCGACCTCGCCGGTCGTGTAGTGGATCCAGTGGCCGGGGGGCTCCTCCGGCGGCGCCTCGGCGCCACCCTCGGACTCGAAGCGGCCCAGCGTCTCCTCCGAGGCCTCCTTCCTGTCGACCTTGTCGGGCCAGAAGGCGCTGCGGAACTTCGAGCGCACCTGCGATAGCGGGACGCGGTCCTGGGGCCGGCGAGGGCCGGCGACGCTGGGCTCGACCGTCGCCAGGTCGAGCTCGAGAAGGTCGGTGTATGTCGCAGCTTCCTCGGTCCCCTCGTGGAAAAGTCCCTGGGCTTTGCAGTAGCGCTCGACGAGGTCGATCAGCGACTCCGGGCGGGCGGTCATGCGCATGTAGCGCAGCGTCTCGTTGTCGACGGGGAAGAGCGACGACGTCGCGCCGTACTCGGGCGACATGTTCGAGATCGTTGCGCGGTCGGCCAGCGATAGGGCGCTCAGGCTCGGCCCGGTGAATTCGACGAACTTGCCGACGACGCCGTAGCGGCGCAGCATTTCGGTCACCGTGAGGACGAGGTCCGTGGCCGTCACACCCGGCCCCATCTCACCCGAGATGCGGACGCCGATGACCTCGGGCGAGAGCAAATAGACGGGCTGGCCAAGCATTGCCGCTTCGGCCTCGATGCCGCCGACGCCCCAGCCCAGCACACCCAGGCCGTTGATCATCGTCGTGTGCGAGTCGGTGCCGACGAGGGTATCGGGGAAGGCCACGGAACCGCCGTTGTCGGCTGCCGTCTCGACGACCGAAGCCAGGAACTCGAGGTTGACCTGGTGGACGATGCCGGTGCCCGGAGGGACGACGCGGAAGTTGTCGAAGGCGTCCTGGGCCCAGCGCAGCAGGCTGTAGCGCTCGAAGTTGCGCTGGTATTCGTACTCGACGTTGCGGCTGAAGGCCATGGTCGTGCCGAAGGCGTCGACCTGCACCGAGTGGTCGATGACGAGGTCGACGCGGACGAGGGGGTTGACCTCGGCGGGGTCGCCGCCCAGCCGCACCATCGCCGTGCGCATCGCCGCGAGGTCCACGACCGAGGGCACGCCGGTGAAATCCTGCAGAATCACGCGCGCTGGGGAGAATGGGAACTCCTTGCTGTTGTCGGGCTCGCCGGCCCAGCGGGCGAGGTTCTCGATGTCGCCGGAGTCGACCGCCTTGCTGCCCTGCGCCGCCGCTCGCAGCAGGTTCTCGAGCAGGATCTTGACCGTGTAAGGCAGCCGCGAAACGTCGAGGCCGGAGCGAGAAAGGTCGGGCAGGCTGTAGTAAGAGACGCGCCCCGCGTTAGTGTCGAGCTCGGCCTTTACATCGAAGTGGTTGGTGGGGGGCACACCCCAATTCTAGAAGCCGCGTGCTCCTGAGGGCGCCTCCAGGTCGCTGGTGCTCGCCTAAACGACCGACGCTCGACGTGGCGGCCAATCACGATGAAGCCCGGAACCACGCGCCTTTTGCGGGCTCGTGATTTACTCGTCGGCCGTTGGGCTCAGCGACTCCTCGTCGTCTTCCGGCTCCTCGGTGGGTTCGCCCTCGGCATCCTCCGGGGGCACGCAGGTGCCACGCCCGGCAACCTTCCAGTCGCCGTCTTCCTTGGCCATTGCGTAGCCGATGTCCTCGCAGTCGAGCTCTTCGCCATCGGTGATGCGCCGGTAGGAGACGAGCGCCGAGCCGGTGTCGTCCTCGAACTCGATTTCGGAGATGCCGACGTCCTCGTATTCAAGCTCGTCGAAGCCGGCGAGGAGGCCGTCGTAGAACTCCTCGCAGCTCTGACCTTCTTCCTGGCTGCGCTGGAAGCCTTCAGACTCCAGGTCGCAGGCCTCTGCGGAGTCCTTGTCTTCGAACGCCGTCAGGTAGTCGCGAATGGTGACAGCGATGTCGGCGTCATCCGTATCGGTGTCACCGAGCACGAAGATCCCCAGCGCGCCGATCCCGGCGATGATCGCCACGACCAATACAATCGCGCCGGCGACCAGCCAGGTGCTGCGCTCGTCGGTGTCGTCGAGCGAGTCAGTCGAGTCCGCTTCTATGGGCTCCGGCTCGTCCTCGTCGATCGGTTTGGGTGGCTCTGAATTCACGGTCTGATCCTATATGCAGGCCCGCTATGGTTCTGCCTCCTTCCGACGACGCCTCGCTCGCCCATTCACTTGTATGGTCACGGATGGGCGGGGCCTAGCATCCCTTGTAGGGTGCAGGTGTCGTAGTAATTCGGTCCGTCATCCACGAGAGGCAAGACACCTGCCCGCCTCGGAGCGCACAAGGATGTGGTTGTCAGCGTCCTCCACGACCGCGGTTCACCCTGCTTTAACGCGGAGGGCCGTTACGGATGACGGCTCGCATGTCCTCGAGGGTCGAGTCGAAACCAGGCGGGCCCTGTATGAGCCAGGTCGCCCCGGCTTTCTCGTATGCCCCTGGCTCGCGGCCGGCGGCGAGCGACGCCACGACGTCGTAGCCGTCCAGGTTGCCGCGAAGCGCAGCGAGATGCGCCAATGACTCCGCAAGCTGCTCCGGTTCCAGCGCCGCGCCGCCCGTGGCGCCATCGATGACGAACACGCCGTCGTGCTTCGCGGCGCGGCGGAACGGCGCCATGTTGGGCCACATAGCCGCCACCCAGATCGGGATCCGCGGCTGCTGCACTGGACGTGGCAAATAGGTGTCTTCCAGCAGCCGGTAGTGTTTGCCCCGGTAGCCGAAGGGCTCGCCGCTCCAGGCCCCTTCTAGGATGGCCAGTCCCTCGTCGAGCTTCTGCGCCCGCACCCGATCGTCGACATCCTCGCCGAACGTCCCAAACTCCGCGTCGGGCGGAAAGCCCAGGCCGACGCCGAGCGTGAGTCGCCCTCCCGAGAGGTGGTCGAGGGTGACGGTCTCGCGCGCCACCTTCCACGGTCGTCGCCGCGCCAGCGGCGTGACCATCGGTCCAATCCTGATCCGCTCCGTCGCCAGGGCAACAGCCGCCAAGGACACCCACGGGTCGGCTACCGGCACGCGCATGTTGCGCCAGAACAGCATGTGGTCCCAGACGAAGAAGCCGTCCCAGCCGTGCGCTTCGGCCTCGGCCGCCAGCGACGCCGCGTCCCGCGGGTTGAAGTAGGCGCCGAAGTTGGGGATGGACAGCCCGAACTTCATGGGCCCTCCTCTCTGCCGCCAGGGTGCTCACCCTGAGCGACAGTTTCCGTCGTCACCGCGCCGCCGCCTTCGAAACAGAGCCGCTCGACGACTCCGAGCATGATGCGCAGGCCGCGCTCCAGGTTCTCGATCGACACCCTCTCGTCGGGGCCGTGCATGCCGGCCAGCTCGTGGGCGTCGAGCTCGAAGGGGACAAGCCCGTAGCAGGTGACACCGCGAGGCCGATATGGACGGGCGTCTGTACCAATGCGGCCCTGGACTGTGGTGATCGTGGCGCCGGACCGTTCGGCCAGGATCGCGTCCCGCAAGGCGCTCATTAGCTCACTGTCGTCGGACGAGCTGGTCCCGTCACCCCAGCGCACCAGCTCGATATCCAGCCACTCCGGCGAGCCCGCGCTCCCCATGATCTCTGCCGCTACCTCCTCGACGGTTGATCCGGGCGGCGTCCGAACGTCCAGCACGCAGCTAGCGGTCGCCGGGACGACGTTGCTGCTGGCGCCGGCCTCCAACACGGTCGGATTCGGTCTGAGCCTGGAGGCGGCGAGAGCAGGAAGCACCGACGCCAGCCTCACGATCGGATTCTCCGGGTTGTCGACCGAGGCATGCCCCGGTCGGCCTCGGGCCGTTAGGCGGAACGCCGCAACGCCGGTCTCGGACGTCTGAATCGGGTAGGCCCCGGCCGGCGTGGCGAAGCTGCCCTCGGTCCACAAGAACTCACCCGCGGTCTCTTCAAAGTGCGCCTCGGCCAGCCAGCCAGCCCCCTCGGCGCCGCCGATCTCCTCGTCGCTGGTGGCCAGGAAGCGCAGGGGCCGCCGCAGTTCGCGGCCACTCGACTTTGCCGCCGCGATGGCCGCCAGGGCCAGTACCCCGAAGCCCTTCATGTCGAGCGCGCCGCGGCCATGCACGTAGCCGTCGCGGACAAGCCCGCCGAACGGCTCAACGGTCCATGGCTGGCCAGTTACAGGGACGACGTCCATGTGGTGATGGAGTACGAGTGCGTTCGCGCCTTCGCTGAGGCTGGCGACAAGGTTCGGCTTCAGTGGGTCATGGGCGAGGGCCTGCCATGCGATCCCGACCGCCTCTAGCCGGCGGCCCAACCACTCCACGCAGGTCCGGGTGTCGCCGGGAGGATTAGTGGAGTCGACGCGCAGATAATCGCTGAGCAGCTCGCCAAGGCCCTCGCCGGAAGCTGCGCGGATTGGCACCCTAAGACCTCCCCAAGCCCAGGCGCAACGCCAGTTCCCTGATTCTTTCGGGTAGCTCCGCGGCGCCCCGCCAGGCCAGCCGCCCACCCGTAACCACCGCCTTCCCGCCCACGTAAACCTCGCGGATGGCCTCCTGCTCCAACGAGAAGACGATGTTGTTGAGGAGGCTCGTGTTCGGTAACAGCGACAGGGCATTCGGGTTCAACGCCACGAAGTCGGCCTTCATGCCCGGCTTCAGCTCACCCACGGGCAGGCCGGTGATGGCTGCGCCGCCGCAGGTTGCCATCTTGAACGCCACGGCGGCCGAAAAGGCTGATTGGTCGGTTGTCGCCACCCGGCGCAGCAGGGCCGCCTGCCGCATCTCCAGGAACATCGAGATGTGGTTATTAGCCGAGCCGCTGTCGGTGCCAAGTGCTACGTCAACGCCCCGCGCCAGGTAGTCGCCTAGCGGGGCGATGCCGTCGCCCAGGAACTGGTTCGACCCAGGGCAGTGGATGAGTTTTGCCCCCGCTCCCGCCACGAGCTTCACTTCGTCGGGGGCTAGCCACACCCCATGGACGAGGCAGCAGCGCCGACCGAACACGCCCAACGAGTTCAGCCAGTTCAGAGGGGTTAGCCCATAACGCCCTCGTGTTGTTGTCGTTTCCGATTTCGCCTCGGCGAGGTGGGTGTGCCATGGGCAGTCGAAATCCGCCGCCAGCGCTGCGGCCGCTATAAACATCACTTCGGAGGCGCGATGTGGACTATGGGGCGCAGGTATGGCGATTACCAAGGGATTGCCTTTCAGCTCGGCGCGGAGCTCCCGAAAATTGGCCCTGGCCGCCGAGGGGCTTTCGCGATACGCCTCAGGCGCCTCCTCCGAGTCGATCATCGAGCGTGCGATCACCAGCCGGATGCCCACGTCCCCAGCAGCCCGCGCCAGCCGCAGGTCGTATTCGTTGCTGCCGTGGTGGATATAGAAGAAGTCGCAGACGGTACCCGTGCCGCGCAGGGCCGCCTCGCTATATGCGAAGAGAGCCAAAAGCTCGATGTCATCAGCCGTCAGCTGAGTCGTGTACCTGTAGAGCGCGTCGCGCCAGCCGCCGAAGGGGAGGTCGTCGGCGACCCCGCGCAGCAGGTGCTGAAAAGAATGGAGGTGCCCATTGACCGGGGCCGGGATCACCGCCAGCGCCTGGAGGTCGATAAATTCCTGCGGACCGCCCTTAGGCCAGGGCTCGGCTCGGCTTATGCTATCGCCGGCTGTTTCGAGCAGGCCGTCATCGACGAACTCGCCATCGAGCAGCAGTCGCCCGCAGCGGAAGACCGTCACAGAGGACCGTCCGATTCAGGCTCAGCGACCACCTGTCCCCCGGCGATGACCGTCTTGATCAAGCGCGCCCCCAGCCTATAAGCGAGGTCGCGATAGTCGTCGCTGTCCAGGATCAAGATGTCGGCCCGGTACGCCGGCGCCAGTCGCCCGGCGCGATCCTCGACCCCGCAGGCGTAGGCGGCATTTGCCGTCGCCGCGACCAGCGCCTCGTCGACTGTCAATCCGTAGACCAGGCAGGCCAGCGATACAACCAGCGGCATCGAATCAACCGGCGAAGACCCCGGGTTGCAGTCGCTGCCGATCGCCACGATCGCCCCCTCGTCGATCAGCGCACGGGCCGGCGCGCGGCTGGCGCCCGAGACATAGAGGGTGCTGGCCGGCAGCAGCACCGCCGCTACCCGCGAACCAGCAAGAGCCCTAACGCCGGCCGGCGAGACAGCCCCAAGGTGGTCAGCGGAGCGTGCTCCCAGTTCCACCGCGAGCTCGGCGCCGCCTAGCGGGTTCACCTGGTCCGCATGGACTTTAAGGCCGAGGCCCAGCTGCTTCGCCCGCACCAGTATCAGGCGCGCCTCCGCCACGCTGAAGGCGCCCTTCTCGCAGAAGACATCACAGAAGGTCGCCCCGTGCTCGACCGCCGCCGGCAACATCTCGTCGCAGACAAGCCGGACATATTCATCCCGGCGCTCGCGAAACTCGGGCGGAAGCGCGTGTGCGCCTAGAAAGGTCTTGACGGTCTGGCCCGGCCAATCCACGCTGGCGGCATCGAGCATCTTCATCTCGTCGAGCAGGTTCAGCCCGTAGCCCGACTTGACCTCGACCGTCGTCGTACCCGCCGCGAGCATCCTGCTTAGCCGGCGCGAAAAGCCCGCCGAAAGCTCTTCAGACGAGGCGGCCCGCGTCTTCTCGACCGTCGAGATGATCGCGCCACCGGCCTTCAATATCTCAAGGTACTCTTGCCCTTCGAGACGGCGGGCGAATTCGTCTCGGCGCTCGCCGGCGAACACGGCGTGGGTGTGAGGGTCGACGAAGCCCGGGATGACGGCCCTGCCGCCGGCGTCGATGATCATGGTCGTCCCGCCGGCCACCGCTTCAATCACGGCGGAGCTTTCGACCGCGGCTATCTTATCCCCGACCACGGCGATCCCCGCGTCGCTGCGCAGAATCAGGGAGCGCATCTCGGGGCCACGCGAGGGGGCTGCCGGCGCGCTGGCGAGCTTGCCGATATTGAGGATGACCAGGTCGGGAGTCGCTGGCAGGCCGGCGCCGGAGGTGTCGGACACCCGCTCTACCCTAGGGTGCCATCGGCATATCGAGGTCGCTCTCGGCCACGGTTTCCAGCGCCTCTTCATAGCCGGCGTCCGCGTGGCGCAGCACTCCAATGCCGGGATCGGACTTGAGCACGTGGGCTAGCCGCCAATCAGCGTCTTCGCTGCCGTCGGCCACCGAGACCTGCCCGGCGTGGATCGACAGCCCCATCCCCACGCCACCGCCATGATGTACGCTGACCCACGCCGCCCCCGACGCCGTGTTGAGCAGGGCGTTGAGGATCGGCCAGTCCGCGATAGCATCGCTGCCGTCCTTCATGGCCTCGGTCTCGCGGTAGGGTGAAGCGACTGACCCGCTATCGAGATGGTCCCGGCCGATGACGATCGGGGCGGACACCGCCCCCCGCCGCACGAGGTCGTTGAACGCCAGCCCCGCCTTGTCGCGCTCGCCGTACCCCAGCCAGCAGATCCGGGCGGGAAGCCCCTGGAAGGCAACCTGCTCGCGCGCCAGCTTCAGCCAGCGCAGCAGGGCCTCGTTCTCGGGGAAGAGCTCGGCGACGGCCCGGTCAGTGCGGTAGATGTCCTGTGGGTCACCCGAGAGCGCGGCCCAGCGGAAGGGGCCTTTGCCCCGCGCGAAGAGCGGCCGGATGTAAGCCGGCACGAAGCCCGGATAGGCGAAGGCATCCTCGACCCCCGCCTCCTTGGCGTGGCCTCGCAGGTTGTTGCCGTAGTCGAAGACGACCGAACCCCGCTTCTGCCACTCCAGCATCGCCTCGACGTGCTCGCCCATCGCTGCCATCGACCGCGCACGGTACTCCTCGGGGTCCGTTACGCGCAGCTCCTCCGCCTCGCCTACCGATAGCGGATCGGGCACGTACGCCAGGGGGTCGTGGGCCGGCGTCTGGTCTGTAACGACGTGCGCCTCCAGGTCGCGGCGTTGCAGCTCGCGATGCAGGGTGGCGGCGTGCATTTCGATACCAACCGACAGCGGTTCTCCGCGACGCTGCGCCTCCCCAACCGCCCTCAGCGCATCGTCGAGCCCGTCGGCAATCTGGTCGAGATAGCGGTGCTCCTGCCGGCGGCGCAGCCGGATGGGATCCACATCCGCCACCAGCGCAACCCCGCCGTTCATCGTCGTCGCCAGCGGCTGCGCCCCACCCATCCCCCCGACGCCCGCGGTGACGACGAGCTTGCCCTTCAGCGTGCCGTCGTAGTTCTGGCGGGCCAGCTCGGCGAGGGTCTCGTAGGTGCCCTGCAGGATGCCCTGCGTGCCAATGTATATCCACGAGCCGGCGGTCATCTGGCCGTACATGGTGAGGCCGGCGTCTTTGAGCTTCCAGAACTCGTCCCAGGTCGCCCAGGCCGGCACGAGCATGCTGTTGGCGATGATCACCCTCGGGGCGAGGCGGTGGGTCTCGAACACACCCACGGGCTTGCCGCTTTGCACGAGCAGCGTCTCCTCATCGCCCAGTCGCCGCAACGTGTCGACGATGGCCCGCAAAGCCGGCCAGTTGCGGGCAGCCTGGCCGCTGCCGCCGTAGACAACGAGATCTTCGGGACGCTCCGCTACCTCGGGGTCGAGGTTGTTGAGGAGCATGCGGAGAGCCGCTTCCTGCAGCCAGCCCTTGCACGACAGCTCGTTCCCGCGGGGCGCGCCCTGGAGCAGTGAGCGGTCTACCTGGCCGCGGTTCAAGCCGGCAGCTCCGAGAGCAGGCGTGCTCCGAACTGGCCGGCGATGACGGCGGCCGCCAAGTCCTGTATCTCACGGCTCAGCGAGCGGTCCTCATCCAGTTCTGGGACGATGGCGCGTACCTGCGAGTGCGCGCGCTCCACCGGCGCGCTGGAGCGCAGCGGGCGGCGGAAGTCCAGTCCCTGTGCCGCGCAGATCAGCTCGATGGCGATGATGGTCGCCACGTTGTCGCAGATTCGTCGCGCCTTCATCGCCGCGGCCGCGCCCATCGAATTAAAGTCCTCCTGGCCGGCGGAGGTCGGGATGGAGTCGGCGCTGGCCGGGTGGGCGAGCACCTTGTTCTCGGAGGCCAACGCTGCCGCCGTGTACTGGGTAATCATGAGGCCCGAGTTGATGCCCGGGTTCTTGGTAAGGAAGGCGGGCAGCCCGCTCTCTTGCGGGCTCAGGAGCTTGTAGGTCCGGCGCTCGGAGAAGTTTCCGAGCTGCGTTAGGCCCAGTCCCAGGACGTCCAGGGCCAGCGCCACCGGCTGGCCGTGGAAGTTTCCACCAGAGATGATCTCGCCCTCGCCGGCAAAGACCAGGGGATTATCGGTAGCGGCGTTGACCTCCCGGCCGATTACCTGGCGTACGTATTCGATGGCGTCCCTGACGGCGCCGAAGACCTGCGGCGCGCAGCGCAGCGAATACGCGTCCTGGACCTTGTGGTCGGACTTGCGGTGCGCTTGCCCGATCTCACTGCCTTCGAGCAGGGCGCGCAGCCGGCGCGCGCTGGCGATCTGACCGGGCTGCCCGCGGGCCTCCTGGATCGCCGCGTGGAAGGCAGCGCTGGTGCCCATCAAGGCATCTATCGATACGGCCGCCGCGGTCTCGGCCGCCTCCATAAGGGCCAATGCATCATGCAGGACCAGCGCCCCTACGCCGGCCATCAGCTGCGTTCCGTTGATCAGGGCGAGGCCTTCTTTGGCCTGCAAAGTGAGGGGTTGGAGGCCGGCGCGGTCGAGCGCCTCGGCGCCGCTCAGCCATTGGCTCTGGTAGAGAGCCTGTCCCTCGCCGACGAGGACCAGCGCCATGTGGGCCAGGGGTGCAAGGTCGCCGCTGGAACCTACGGACCCCTGCGAGGGGACGACAGGGTGGACGCCGCGATTCAGAAACTCAATAAGGAACTGGATCAACTCCAGCCGGACGCCGGAGACGCCCCGCGCCAGCGAATTGGCGCGGAGCAAGATCATGGCGCGGACCTCGTCGACGCGCAGCGGCTCGCCGACGCCGACGGCGTGGGAGCGCAGAAGGTTTACTTGCAGCTGCTCGAGCTGGTCGGCTGCGATTGGGATGTCAGAGAGCTGGCCGAAGCCGGTGTTGATGCCGTAAATCGGGTGGCCGGCGGAAAGGGCCTTGTCGACCACGGCGCGCGAGTCCGCGATCGCCGAGATGCGGAAGGGGTCAAGCTCGACGCTGGCGCCCTCGCGGGCGACCGCGACCACCTCGGCAAGCGAGAGGCTAGCGCCGTCGATTGTGACCTCGTGGGGCGTAAACCCACCTCCGTCAGGTAGTCGGGGCCGCAGCTAATGATAGTGGCGGGTGTGCCGCCAACGGTCCGTCTCGCTAGCGCTTCAGGAGAACGATTGGGATTTTTCGCGAGGTCTTCTTTTCGTAGCCCTCGTACCCGCTGTACATGGACTTAAGGGCAGGCATCAGGCGCTCGCGCTCGTCGTCCGGCGCGCGGCTCGCCGTCACGTCGACTTTCTCGCCCTTTACTTGCACGGTGCCCTGCGGGTTGGCTTTCAGGTTCGCCCACCAGCCCGGCGCAACATCGGCGCCGCCGTTCGAGGCGATTACGGCGTAGCCGTCGCCGTCGCGGACGTACATCAGCGGGACTGTGCGCTTGGAGCCGCTCTTGCGCCCGGTGGTCGTCAGCAGGAGCACCGGCGCCTTGCCGAACTTGCTCCCCAGCCTGCCCTTCGTGGCGCGGTAGACCGCGGTGTTCGCCCCAGAGAATACCTTCTGCATGATGGTGGCCATCGCTGTCCTGCCTTTCGCTTCAGCCCAGGGGCTGCAATGCACGCAGTGGGAGCTTAACCTGAGGCGACATCCATTGTGAGAGGGAAGACCTGATGGTTGCTCAAGCTGACCCTGCCGACATCGCGCCGCATGTCGTGGCAAAGGCGATCGCCCGCCTCCACCGCATCACCCTGGAACGCGTCGAGAAGCTCAGCGACCAGGACTTCGCCTGGCGTCCAACGTCCGGCTCGCCTTCCATGGCCTTCCATACCTGGCACATGGGGCGCTGGGCGGACCTCCTGTTGTCGCTTCTTTCGGGTGCCGACGGCGGTAAGCGGCAGCAGGTCTGGGATGCAGAGGAACTTGCTGCGCGCTGGGGCATCGCTCAGCGGGACCTGGGCCAGGACGGCACAGGCATGGGCTTGGAGGATGAAGCGTCAGCGTCGTTGCGGCTCCCTGAACGCGACACCCTGCTGAGCTATACGTGTGAGGTATTCGCCGCGGTGGACGCCGCTCTAGCCGCACTCGATGGCGCCGGCTACGCTCGCGAAAGCCTCGACCTCTATGGGCGGCAATCGATCGTCGCCGAGGCTGTCGTCTCACACCTCGGCCACCTCTCCCGCCACCTGGGCATGATCGAGGCGCTGTGCGGAGTCCAGGGCGCGGCCGGGACAGCCACGGTCTAGGCCGTTGCTTGCCTGATGACGCGGAATCAGGCACCCTCACCGTACGTGAGGTGAAGCGATGAAATTCGAGTTCTTCCATCTGATGCCCTATCCGGAGCTGCCGGACGATTTCAAGGAGAAGCATCAGTCAGTGTGGGTCGACCCGCACAGCAGCCTCTTCGACCCCGAAGTCGCCCACCGGGCCTACAACGAGTACCTGGACGAACTGGAGTACGCGGCCGAGGTCGGGTTCGACGGCATCTGCGTAAACGAACACCACGCGAACGCCTACGGCATGATGCCTTCGCCGAACCTGATGGCCTCCGCCCTGGCGCGCAATACCAAGGACGCGGCCATCGTTGTCATGGGCAACAGCCTCGCGCTCTACAACCCCCCAACGCGGGTGGCCGAAGAGTTCGCGATGCTGGACTGCATCTCAGGCGGGCGGCTGGTGGCCGGCTTTCCGGTGGGCACACCAATGGACACCACCCTGGCCTATGGCCAGGTGCCTGTGACCCTGCGCGAGAAATACATGGAGGCGCACGACCTGGTCATGCGGGCCTGGCAAGACCCGGAGCCCTTCGCCTTCAACGGTAAGTACACGCAGCTGCGCTACGTGAACATCTGGCCACGCCCCCTGCAGAAGCCGCATCCGCCGATCTGGATCCCGGGCGGGGGCAGCCTCGAAACCTGGGAGTGGTGCGCTCGGGTGGGCTATCTCTACGCCTACCTCAGCTACTTCGGCTACCAGCGAGGCATGCAGACGATGAAGGGCTTCTGGGACGAGGTTGAGCGGCAGGGCCTGGAGCCCAACCCCTACCACGCGGGATTCCTGCAGTTCATCGGCGTTTCCGAGACGGACGAGCAGGCCGAGAAGGACTACGCCGGGGCGGCCGACTACTTCTACAACCGCTGCCTGCACATCGCCCCGCATTTCGCCAACATTCCCGGCTACACGAGCCTCAGGACGGTCAAAGCACAACTCCCCTCAATGGTCCAGCAGGCCTCGCAGATGGCGGAGATCAGCACTTTGAAGTGGAAGGACTTCGTCGACCGCGGCTACATCGTGGCCGGCAGCCCGGCCACCGTCCGCGAGCAGTTGAAGGACGTCATTCAGAACCTGCGCGTCGGGCACCTGATGGTCTTGCTGCACTTCGGCAACCTGAACAAAGAAACCGTGACGAAAAACACTCAGCTCTTCGCAACCGAAGTAATGCCCTATCTCAAGGACATGTGGCCGGAGTACGAGGACAAGTGGTGGATCAACCCGGTTAACCAGCCGGTCCAGCGCGAGCTGGCGAGGGTAAATTAATGCCTGACGAAAAGCGCGTATCGATTCGCGACGGCCTCTACGAGATCCGCTACTTCACGGCGGGCCAGGGTGAGCCCCTGCTTTTCCTTCACGGCTCGGGCGGGTTGACCTGGGCGCGCTTCCTCGACGAGCTGGCCAAGGATTATGCCGTAACCGCCCCTGAGCATCCCGGGTACGGCGAGTCGAGCGGGCTTGACGCGCTCGATGACATGACGGACTTTGCCCTCTACGTGGGCGACTTCTGCGACGCCGTGGGCATAGAGCGGGCGCACGTCATCGGCCACTCTCTCGGCGGCATGCTCGCGGCGGAGGCCGCCATACTCCAGGCCGAATACGTCAACAAGCTCGTCATCTGTAACGCGATTGGTTTCTGGCGCGACGAGACGCCGGTGCTGGACTACATCATTACACCCCCCGAACAGCTGATGGCCGCCGCCTTCCACGACCTGGAGTCGCCCGCGGTTGCCGAGGCATTCAAGGCCCCGGAAACAGGCGAAGAGATGCAGCAGATGTTGTATGAGAGGACGAAGTCGTTCATGGCAGCCGGTAAGTTCGCCTGGCCAATCCCCGATCGCGGGCTCAAGCGGCGAATCCATCGCATCAAGGCGCCGACCTTGATTGTCTGGGGCGAGCACGACGGCCTTGTGCCGCCGGTCTATGTCGAGGACTTCCAAAGCGGTATCAAGAACTCGAAGGTCCTGATCATGAAGGACGTCGCCCACATGCCCATGTACGAGGACCCGGATGGGTTCGTCGGGGCGGTCAAGGACTTCCTGAAGGACTGAGGGTGTGGCCCTCGATTTACTAATATGGAACCGACCTTAGCAACGGAGACTAAAGCAGATGCCAATAAGTGGGTTGCTTGAGCAGGCCGTAGCGAGACTGCAGGAACGTCCAAAAAGCGAGCAGGACGCTGTCGCCGCCCTGATACTTCAGGAAATCGAGGACGAACAGGGCTGGGACGAGCGCTTTGCCAACAGCCAGGATTTGCTTGAAAAGCTAGGCGACCAAGCCCTGCGTCGCTACATGGCGGGTGAGACCGAGGAGATTTAGGCTGCCGGCGTGCGTTCGCGCACGACGCCAGAGTTCCGTGCGGCGCTGGGAGAACTGCCGAGAAGAGTTCGCGTCCAGGCATTCGCCGCGTATGAGCTTTTCAACGGTGATCCACGGCACCCAAGCCTGCACTTTAAGCGGGTGCACCGCCGCCAGCAGCTCTTCTCAGTTAAGGGTCGGTGGGAGCTACAGAGTGCTGGGCCGGCGGGTTGGCGATCAGATGGTGTGGTTCTGGATAGGCAGCCACGCCGAGTATGACAACGTACTCAGACAATCAAACTAAATGGTCTCCTGGTCAACGCCCCCGGCCGCGGCCACCCCGGCGACGCCGGTTGCGCCGGCGCTTGCTGTGCTCGCTCGTGCCGTTGGCCTCTTCACCCTCGACGGCCGCGGCCTCTTCACCCTCTGGCGCGCCCTCGATGATGGCGTCCTCGAGGAGTCCAATGGCCGACTGTTCCTCACTGTCCGGCTCATCGAAGCCACCACCGATGGTCTCGTCCGGCGGCTCAAGGATCGGCTCCTCGGCAACCTCTGACGGTTCGTCAAAGTATCCGCCGTCCGCGAAGGCAGCGGCCTGCTGTGGCGTGTCGACCACCGTTAGCAGTTGGTCAGCGGGGGTATTCTCCGCTATTGCCACATAGCGGGGCATCGCCGGCACTTCATCCGCGGGCCTGACGACGGTGCCGTAGTTCACCTCGGCCGCCGGCAGCACCACTGTCGTCATGTCTTCAAGCTGGAAGGTGATCAGCTCCTTGAGCGTGTTGATCTGGGTGACGCGGGCATCGCCGAAGGGCGTCGTCACACGCTGGCCGACGCGCGGCAGCGACCCGCGAATCTCCTTGTAGAGGTCGTGCTCATAAATGAGGCAACAGAGGAGGCGGCCACACACACCCGAGATCTTGGTGGGGTTCAGGGGCAGCCCCTGGTCCTTCGCCATCTTGATCGAGATGGTCGGGAAGCTGGTCAGCCACGAGGAGCAGCAGAGTCGCTCGCCGCAGCGGCCGTAGCCGTCGACGAGCTTTGATCTATCCCGCGGGCCCACCTGCCTCATCTCTACGCGGGTGTCCAGCTGCTCAGAGAGATCCCGCAGCAAGTCTCTGAAGTCGACGCGATCATCCGACTCGAAGTAGATGCTGAGCCGGGAACCATCGAGGTTGTAGTCGCTCGAGATGACCCGCATCGGCAGGCCGGCAGCCTCGGCTGCCTCGCGGCCGACGATGGTGGCGTTGCGCTCCTTGCCCCTCCACTCGGCGTGCTTGTTGACGTCGTCTTCGGTTGCGTGGCGGAGGACAGGTTTGAGGTCTTCCTCGATTTCATTGGCGATCACCTGGCCGGGTGCCACGACCACTGAGCCAAGCTCTAGCCCGCGCGCGGTTTCGACGACGACGTACTCGCCGACTTCCAGGCGCAGATCGCCAGGGGTGAAGTAGTAAATTCGCCCCGCTTCCTTGAAGCGGACGCCAACGAGATCGTCCATATAAACGAGTCACCGGGCGGCTCAGACTCGCATGCTACGAGGAGCCGGCCCGGTACCTCTCCTTTCAGGGCCTGTCCTTGTGGGGAAGGGCAAGCATCAGGCTCTCCAGCGCGAGACGAGCGTTAACGTTCGCCTCAAGCGCTTCTTTCGCGCTGAGTATAGCGTTGAGTGCCGCCGTCGCTTGCCCCAGCGCGAGCCCCCTCGCTACCCGCTGCACCAGCTCCTCGTTACCCGTCGTGACCGACGGGGCAGCCCGCTCGCCGATGACGGCGAGCAGATCGCGCCAGCCCGCAGCCATCAGGTCGAGCTCGCCGTAAAGCACCTGCGAGTTGTCCTGGAAGCGCTCGGCTGCACGCCGCGCCCACTGAAAGCGCTCATTGACGGGCGCTTCGACCAAACCCACGATGGCGGCGACGGCCGCCTTGCGCTTGTCGACGAGGTCGGCGTCGGACGCCGCCTCCAGGGCCCAATCCAGCCGGCCAGCCGCCAGGTGGGCGATAGCCTCTGCCGCACTATTCGTCAGGCCCTTCTCTGCCCGCAGCGTCTCGGCGATGGCCGCCGGCGATTGAGGCCGCAGGGTAATCAACCGGCAGCGGGAGCGGATCGTCTCTATCACCTCATCCGGTTGCGACGTGAGAAGGAGGAATACCACGGTGGCCGGCGGCTCCTCCAAGACCTTGAGCAACGCATTGCCGCCCCAACGGTTTAGCGTCTCCACCCGATTCAGGATGAAGACCTTATATGGCGCCTCGAAGGGCGAGACTGCGGCGGCGGCGGGGATGTCCTCGGTTTCCTCCTCGCGGTAGCCCAACTTGCCCTGAGGACTAAGCACCACTAAATCGGGGTGGCCGGCGCCTTCGACGCGCCGGCAGGCGCTGCAGATCTTGCACGGTTTGTCCGCCGGGGCAGTGCAGAGGAGCGCCTGGGCGAACTCGCGCGCCAGGATTTCCTTCCCGGACCCCTCAGGGCCGCAGAGGAGATAGGCGTGGGCCGGGTCGGCGACAGCAGCGGAAAGAGTCCGCACAGCCTTCGCCTGCCCGAAGGTTGCCCAGGGCACCTAGACCTCCCCCGTCCCCGCGACTTCTAAGGAAAGAAGGTCATCGTATGTTTCGCGCCGGCGCACAAGCCGCGCCTCGCCGTCTCTGACGAAGACGACCGCCGGCCTCGTCGCCGAGTTGTAGTTCGACGCCATGGCCAGGCCGTAGGCGCCGGACGCCGGGACCGCGAGCACGTCACCGGCAACGGGATCATCGATTGAGGCGTCGCGGATCAGGATGTCGCCCGACTCGCAGAACTTCCCGGCAATCGTCACGACCTGTTCGTTTTGTCCCGTCCGATTGGCCAGCAGCGCGACATAACGCGAATCATAGAGAGCCGGGCGAATGTTGTCGGTCATCCCCCCGTCGACGGAGACATAGCGCCGCAGCCCCGTCACCTGCTTTTCGGCTCCTACGGTGTAAAGGGCGACGCCGGCGCGTCCAACAATCGCCCGCCCCGGCTCGACGCTAAGCCGCGGCAGAGCCAGTCCGCGACCGGCCCAGTCAGCGCGGAGGGCAGCGGTGATTGACTCCGCGTACTCGTCGATCGTTGGCGGCTCGTCTTCCTCGGTGTAGCGGATGGCGAAGCCGCCTCCGGGACTGAACCGCGAGCCCTCAAATCCGTATTGGTCCTTTACCTCGCCGGCGAACTTAGCCGCCACCCCGATCGCCTCCGTGTAGGGCGTCGTCGAGAAGACCGGGGAGCCGAGATGGAAGTGGAAACCCGCCAGCTCAATACTCGGCGTGGCGAGGACCTGCCGCACGGCCTCCAGCGCCTGCCCGCCCTCCAGGGTGAAGCCGAACTTCGTGTCGGTGATGCCGGTAGTGGTCTTGACGTGGGTGTGCGGGTCGACGCCGGGCGAGATGCGGATCAGCGCCGGCTGCCGGAGGGATCGCGCCAACGCGATTTCTTCCAACAGACGGATCTCCAGGAAATTGTCGATAACTATGTGGCCGACCCCCGCCGTCAGCGCCTCCTCCAGCTCCCCCCGGCTCTTGTTGTTGCCGTGGAAGAAGATGCGCTCGGCTGGGAACCCCGCCGCCATCGCAATCGCCAGCTCCCCGCCGGACACGACGTCCAGCCCCAGCCCCTGCTCGGCCAGCAGGCGTAACAGAGCAACGCCCATGTAAGCCTTGCCCGCGTAGACGATGTCCGTCTCCGGATAGCGCTTCGCGAAGGCCGTTTTGAATTCCCCGCACGCCTTCCGCAAGCAGTTCTCGTCGTAGACGTACAGGGGAGTGCCGTAGCTCCGGGCCAGCTCGACGGTGTCGCAGCCGGCAATCAGCAGGTGGTCTTCCGGCGAGCGGGCGGCGCCGGGGGGCAGGATGTCGGCGTAGGTCAAGGGAGGCGCGCTCACAGGTTCGAGGATCATCGATCCGGGGCGCCAACAGGAAGGCTCACACTTGGGTCACAGATTCAGCAACCTGCCCTGTTTACAACTTATTGCCACGGCCGACACTGCTAGGCTCCCTTCGATAGCCCAATGCAGAGCGCCCGCAACCTCCTCGCCCGGAAGTTCTCGCGACGTGCCTTCGTCGGTGGCCTCGCTGCGACCGCCGGCGCCTCGGTCGTCGGCCTCAGTCTTGCCAGGGCGCCGCGGCCCGGGGTATTGACCTCAGGTCTGACGCTGGCGCAGTCCACGGCCTCGGTCACGGCGCCGGTTGGCTGCCCCCACGCCGGCGGCCCCGACCTGCGCCACTTCGCCTGGGTCTGGCAGTTCTCCCACGACGGCGACCCCTTCCCAGTGGCCGCGCGACTGGCCGCCAACGGCATGGCCGCGGCGGTAAAGACGCATGACGGCACGGACTGGATGGCTACCTACGACCAGTCAGAGTCCGCCATCGACGGGCCGGCCGGCGTAACGCGGGTCTCCCAATACTTCGAGTCCATGGGGACGCCCTTCCAC
This sequence comes from Dehalococcoidia bacterium, assembly GCA_040902555.1. GTDB lineage: Bacteria > Chloroflexota > Dehalococcoidia > WHTO01 > WHTO01 > DASTBR01. Next base: position 71,480 of record JBBDXC010000014.1, on the reverse strand, counting down.
GCCTGGACAGTGGTGAACGGCCTCGACCCCCTGCGCGAGGCCGTAATGGGCGCCGAGGTGCTGCGCAGCGGCGCCCGCAGCCTGATCATCGACCTCGAGCATGGAGACGGCTTCTACTACGGCGACGCCCAGGCTGCCCTGACCTACGGCGCCGAGCTGCGGCGCCTCCAGCCGGACGCCAAAATCTACCTCTCCATCGACCCTCGCCCCTGGCGCGCCTCGATGATCCCACTGGCCGAGTTCGCCTCGTTCAGCGACGGCATCATGCCCCAGGTGTACTGGGAGACATTCAACTCCAGCGGCAACATCTCCGGTTATGAAGCGGCCGGCTACCCCGCCGCCACCGTCGGCATCACTCCAGAGCTTGTCCTGGACGCCACGGCCGACCTGCTGGCCCCCTACGGCCTGCCGATCATGCCCACGGGGCAGGGCGACGCCAGCTCGATCGAGGGCTGGCAGCGCTTCACCGCCCACGCCCGCTCCAAAGACATGAACCTCGTGTCAACCTGGCGCTACGGTGTCACCCACCCTGAGGTCTTCCCCCTCCTCAAGGCCACGCCGCCCGAGCACGAGTCCTATGTCCTGACCGACGGTGAGTCGGTCTCCGGGCTGGCCGAGCGTTGGGCCGTCAGCGTCGACGAGCTGGTCGTCGCCAACGGCGTCGCCGACCCCCTGCAGGTGCAGCCCGGCCAGGCCATCTGCCGCCCCGTCTGAGCCAGGTTTCGCCAATCGTTTTATCCGAGATGCGGAACGGAGGACGCCCCACCCCGCCGCCCCCCAACCTCACCTGGCCCTCTCCTTGCCAAGGAGAGGGGATTTTGGGCGGATCCTTACAGGGCCTAGCTGCTCAGAAGATGAAGATCACGACGACCGGCGCCAGCATCGCGAAGATCGCCAGCGCCCCGAACAGGTAGAGGAAAACCCTCCGCCCCGCCGGCATCCCCACCTCATCGTGGTCCGAGAGCAGCCCCTCCGCCTCCCAGCCCAAATCGGCGTCGCTCTCCAGCGGGCCCTCGTCCGGACCCGTCTCCTCGTCCAGCGGCTCGACATCATCGAATTCCTGCGGCAGCGGGGGGTCGTTTTCCGGCCTCCAACGCTCCACTAGCTCAGCCCAAGCAGCCCATCGAGTCCGACGACCAGGTGGTCAAGCTTCATCGATTCGCGAACCGCCAGCATCACGCCCGGCATAAAGGAGTCGCGCGACGTGCTGTCATGGCGGATCGAGAGCAGCTCGCCCTGCCCACCGAACAGCACCTCATGGTGCGCGACCAAGCCCGGGAGGCGGACCGAGTGGATAGTGACACCGCCCTCACTGGCCGCCCGCGTCGCCCCCAGGTTCTCGCGCTCCGGTACGTTGCGGGCGAAGTCCTCGCCACGGGCCTCTTTCATTAGCCGCGCCGTGGTCAGCGCCGTCCCCGATGGCGCGTCGACCTTCTGGTCGTGATGCAGCTCGATGATCTCGGCCGAGTCGTAGAAGCGTGCGGCGATGGACGCCATGTGGATCATCAGAACGGCCCCCAGGGCGAAGTTCGAGGCCACGACCCCGCCGAGCCCCACCGCGGCACAGCGCCCTTGCAGGTCCTCGACGAACTCCGGCGTCAGCCCCGAAGTGCCGATAACCGGCCTCACCCCGCAACGTATGGCAGCCTCCGTCAGCTTCGGCGCAAACTCCGCGTTCGTGAAGTCGACGACCACGTCGGGCTTGCGCAGGTCAAAGAGGTCCTGGGGCTCGTGCAGCAGGGTAAGGCCCTCGCACTCGCCCGGCGTGGCCAGGGCGTCGATGAAGCCCACGGGCTCCATGTCCGGCTGCTCGCGGACGGCGGCGCAGACCTGCCGCCCCATCTTGCCGCTGCCTGAGATCGCCACCCGGATCATGGGTAGAGCCTCAGGACTGCGCGCGGGCCAGTCAAGCAGAGAGGCGGCCCCCTGAGGGACCGCCTCTTGAAATCATGCTCGCGAAACGCCTACCAGGCGTTGCCGTAGGGCGGGCGCGCCGGGGGCGGAGGAGCCGGGGGCCCCTGCTGCTCCTGGTCGCGCGGGCTGCTGCGGGGACCGAAGCGCGTGCTGCCGGTACCGGCGCCACCTGGACGGGGCCGCTGGCCACCGCGGAAACCTCCGCGGTCACCGCCGCCACCACCGGGCCCGCGCTGGCCGCCGCCACCACCCTGGCGGTCTCGTCCGCCGCGGAAGCCGCCACGGTCGCCGCCGCGGCCGCCACGGTCACCACCACGGTCGCCGCCATCGCGGCGCTGCGGCTGGCGCTCGAATTCGCCACCCTCGCCGGCGCGGCGCCCGCCGACCGTCTTGGGGGGCTCGGTCGCGCCTTCCAGGACGGCCCGTCGTGAGAGATTCACGCGGCCCATCTGGTCGACCTCGGTGACCATAGCCATCACCTCGTCGCCGACCTGGACCACGTCCTCAACCGTGGGGACGCGGTAGTCGGCCAGCTCGGAGATGTGGATCATGCCTTCCTTGCCGGGCAGGTATTCCACGAAAACCCCGAAGTTCATCAGCCGCGTGACCCGCGCGTTATAAATCGCGCCGATCTCGGCTTCCTTCGTCATGCCCTCGATGATCTCGATGGCCCGCCGAGCCGAATCCTCGTTGGTCGCGCCGATGAAGACGCTGCCGTCGTCCTCGATATCGACCGAGGCCTTAGTCTCTTCGATGATCGAGCGGATCATCTTGCCACCCGGGCCGATGACGGCGCCGATCTTCTCGACCGGGATCTGGATGCGGTACATCCGCGGCGCGTACTTCGACATCTCAGTGCGTGGCTCCGAAATCGTCTCGTTCATCTTGCCGAGGATGAAGAGCCGGCCCTCCTTGGCCTGGGCCAGGGCCTGCTCCATGATCTCGAAGCTGAGGCCGCTGATCTTGATGTCCATCTGGACAGCCGTGATGCCTTCGGCGGTACCGGCGACCTTGAAGTCCATGTCGCCCATGTCGTCCTCGATGCCGGCGATGTCGGTCAGGATGGCGAAGTCGCCGCCCTCACGCGTGATCAGGCCCATGGCCACGCCGGCCACCGGCGCCTTGATCGGCACTCCGGCGTCCATCAGGGCGAGGATGCTGCCGCAGACGCTGCCCATCGAGCTGCTGCCGTTGGACTCCAGGACCTCGGAGACCAGGCGAAGCGTGTAGGGGAAGTCCTCCACCGTCGGGATGATCGGCTCGAGGGCGCGCTCGGCCAGCATTCCGTGGCCGATCTCGCGCCGTCCCGGTCCGCCCATGCGCCGCACTTCGCCGACCGAGAAGGGCGGGAAGTTGTAGTGGTGCATGAAGCGCTTGGACTCCGCCGGGGTGATCGTGTCCACCCGCTGGGCGTCGCCCACCGTGCCCAGCGTCAGGACGCTGAGGACCTGGGTCTGGCCGCGGGTGAAGAGGCCTGAGCCGTGAGGCCGCGGCAGGACCCCGACCTCGCAGGTGATCGGACGGACCTCGTTGCGCTGGCGGCCGTCGGTGCGGATGTTGCGGTCGATGATGTTCGTCCGCACCCGCTTCTTGACCTCTGACTCGAAGGTGCTGATCAGCAGCCCACGGTCGTAGGTCTCGCCGAGCTGCTCGACGAGCTCGTTGCGGTAGTCGGCCAGGGCGTCTTCGCGGTCGTGCTTCTCAGCGCCTTCCAGCGTCTTCGAAACCTTCTCGTCGACGAAGCGGCCGACGGTTTCGACCAGCTGGCTGTCAACCTCGGCCGGCGTGTAAGCCATCTTCTCCTTGCCGGCGAGGCGGACCATCTCTTCGATCATCTCGATCACGATCTGGTTGGCCTCGTGGCCACGCCTGATCGCCTCGAGGACCACGTCCTCGCCGACTTCCTTGGCGCCGGCCTCTACCATTGCCACCGCGTCCTTCGTGCTGGCGACGACCAGGTTGAGAAGACCGGCCTCGCGCTGCTCGAAGGTTGGGTTGATCTGGTACTCGCCCTCGGCCGTGTAGCCGACGCGGCAGGCGCCGATCGGCCCATTCCAGGGGATGTTTGAGAGTGCGAGGGCGCCCGAGGCGCCGTTGATCGCCAGGACGTCGTAGTCGTTCTCGCCGTCAACGGAAAGCACGGTGCAGACGATCTGGACCTCATTCTTGTAACCCTTGGGGAAGAGCGGCCGCAACGGCCTGTCGGTCAGGCGGTCGGTCAGGATGGCGTCGGTGCTGGGCCGCGCCTCGCGGCGGAACCAGCCGCCCGGGATCTTGCCCGCGGCGTAGTAGCGCTCCTCAACCTCAACGGTGAGAGGGAAGAAGTCCACGCCTTCGCGCGGCGCCGTCGTGCCGGTGGCCGCGCCGAGGACGACGCACTCACCGTAGGCCAGGGTCAATGACCCGCCGGCCTGCTTGGCGAGCTTGCCCGTCTCCATGGAGAGGGTCTTGCCGCCTATTTCTTTCTGGATCTGGTGTACCAAAGTGTCTCCTTTGCCCGTTCCTGCGGGCGTTCGTGTGGCTGTTCCCGGCCCCGGTGTTTCACCGGCCGGGCGGTAACTCGTTATGAGGCTTCCTGGGCGCTTGTCCTCCTCGCCGTCTGTCGATCGTCAGCTTCTGCTGGATCGAGGCCGCTATGAGCGGGTGGGGTCAAATCTCTGTTTCTCTCTGCCCTGCCGGCAGCGCACTATGCACTCGTCAGTTGCGACCCTTGCAACTGCTGTGCCTTACCCTCGGGAGCCCTTGCGGGATGACCCTGGAAGAACCCGGGGCTTCCGCTATTTACGGAGGCCCAATCGCGCCAGGAGCGCTCGATATCTCTGGACGTCTTCGTTAGCCAGGTAAGCCAGTTGCCTGCGACGGCGTCCCACCATCTGCAAAAGGCCACGACGACTGTGGTGGTCTTTCTTGTGGGTGCGCAGGTGTTCGGTGAGGGTGTTGATTTGCCGGGTCAGCAGGGCTATCTGTACCTCGGCTGAACCCGTATCGCCATCGCTCAGCTTGTAGTCGCCGATGATGGCTTGCTTATCTTCCTTCGTGAGCATCTAGTCCTGGCGTTGACGTCCTTTCCTCTTCTCCCGAATCTACCTAGTCGATCCTACCAGTGCAGCCCCACTCCGGCAACGCGGGCGCTAGGGCACGTTGGGGGTCAGCTCGCAGGAGGAGTTGGCGACATCGCCGGCGCCGGCGCCCCCATCGCAGGTGTCGGCGTCCGGCCCGCCGTTCAGGGTGTCGTTGCCCGCGCCGCCCAGGAGTTTATCGGCCCCCGCGCGGCCGATAAGCTGGTCTGCGCCGCCGAGGCCCTCCAGCCTGTTGGGGCCGTTGTTGCCCCTGATGCTGTCATTGCCGCTGGAACCCTTGACGTTCTCGATGCTGGACAGGGTGTCGCCCTTGTTGTTGCTGCCGTCGAGCAGGTTGATCGTCAGCGCCGCGGCGCCAGGGTAGCTCACAGCGTCGGCATCGGGCCCGCCCTTGAGAGCGTCGGCGCCGTTGCCGCCCTCCAGCGTGTCCTTGCCAGGACCCCCGAGCAGGTTGTCGTTGCCGCCACCGCCGATGAGGAGGTCGTTTCCGCCCAAACCCTCCAGCTTGTTGCCGGCGCCGCTGCCGATCAGCGTGTCCGCCGAATTCGATCCGCTCGCGTGTTCGATTGAAAACAGGACATCCGCGTCGCTGCCGGAGATGGCACTGCCGGCTGCCAGGTTGATCGTCACGGCGGCAGCGGGGAAGGCGCCGGTGTCGGGGCCAGCGCCGCCGTCGATGATGTCGTCGCCGGGGCCGCCGCTGATCGTGTCCCGGCCGTCGCCGCCGCAAATGACGTCGTCGCCGCCGAGGCCGTTGATCGTGTCGTTGCCGCCGCCGCCGACGATTACATCCACGCCGCTCGTACCCGTAAGCGTCTCCCCGGCCGCCGTCCCGATCCTGGTTGCCAACTGGCCGCGGCAGCGTGGGATCAGGGCCAGCGAATGATAATCACCGCCGGCGATACCCGTTACTCCGCTCAGACTACTGACGGCGACCGAGACCCCCTGGTTCGTGTTCGTGCCGCCGTCGCCCAGCTGGCCAAAGATATCGTAGCCCCAGGCGCGGACGCTGCCGTCGCTGAGCAGCGCCAGCGAATGGAAACCGCCGGCGGCGATGGCCGTGACCCCGCTCAGGCCGCTGACGGCGACCGGCGTCGAAGAGTCGTCGTCGAATGCGGCGCTGTTGCCCAACTGGCCGTAAAAATCGTCGCCCCAGGCGCGGACCGTGCCGTCGCTGAGCAGGGCCAGCGAGTGGTTATCGCCGCCGGCTATGGCGGTGACCGTGGTCAGACCGCTGACGGCGACCGGCGTGGTCTGGTCGGTGTTAGTGCCGCCGTCGCCCAGCTGGCCGGCCTCATCGGCGCCCCAAACACGGGCCGTGCCGTCACTGACCAGGGCCAGCGAGTGATTATCTCCGGCGGCGATGGCCGTGACTCCGCTCAGGCCGCTGACGGCGACCGGCGTGGGCTGCTCCGTGTTCGTGCCGCCGTCGCCCAACTGCCCGTATTGGTCCCAGCCCCAGGCGCGAACCGTGCCGTCGTCGAGCAGGGCCAGCGAGTGATGATTGCCGCCGGCGATGGCGCTGACCCCGCTCAGGCCGCTGACGGCGACCGGCGTGGCCTGGTTGGTGTTTGTCCCGCCGTCGCCCAACTGGCCGCTGACATCGGAGCCCCAGGCGCGGACCGTGCCGTCGCTGAGCAAGGCCAGCGAATGAGCGTTACCCCCGGCGATGGCGGTGACCCCGCCCAGGCCGCTGACGGCGACCGGCGTGGCCTGGTTGGTGTTTGTCCCGCCGTTGCCCAGCTGGCCGGAACCGTCGCTGCCCCAGGAGCGGACCGTGCCGTCGCTGAGCAGGGCCAGCGCGTGATCACCGCCGGCGGCGACGGCGGTCACCGTGGTCAGGCCGCTGACGGCGACCGGCGTCGGTTGGTTCGTGTTCGCGCCGCCGTCGCCCAGTTGGCCGACGCCGTCGTAGCCCCAGGCGCGGGCGGCGCCCGCGGGCGCGGCAGCGCTTATGGCTGCCTCTGGCGTAGCCCTCTCGCCGCTCGGCGTCTCAGCCGCCGTGGCGGTAGCCGCCAACGCCAAAGCGAAGATCGCGGCGAGTAAGAGCGTTTGCAGCTTCATCTGGGGTTTCCGGCGGAACTGTGGCCCCGATCATAGACGGACTCGATCATCGCGGCGAGGCGACGGCCGAGCGCTAGGGCACGCCGGGGGTCAGCTCGCAGGAGGAGTGAGCAACGTCGCCGCCGCCGGCGCCCCCGTCGCAGGTATCGGCGTCCGGCCCGCCGTTCAGGGTGTCGTTGCCCGCGCCGCCGAGGAGTATGTCGTCCCCGGCGCGGCCAATGAGCTGGTCGGCGCCGCCGAGGCCATCGAGCCGGTTGGCACCGTCGTTGCCCCTGATGCTGTCATCGCCATCGGAACCCCTGACGTTCTCGATCCCCGACAGCGTGTCGCCCTTGTTGTTGCTGCCGTCGAGCAGGTCGATCGTCAGCGCCGAAGCGCCGGGGTAGCTCGCAGTATCGGCACCCGTCCCGCCGTTGAGGGTGTCTGCGCCATTTCCGCCCTCGAGGGTGTCTTTGCCGGGGCCCCCGAGCAGGTTATCGCTGCCGCCGCCGCCCCTAAGGATGTCGTTGCCGCCGAGGCCCTCCAGCTTGTTACCGGCGCCGTTGCCGATCAGCGTGTCGGACGAGTTCGACCCGCGCGCGTTCTCGACGGAGAACAGTTGGTCGAGACTAACGCCGGCCTGCGCGGTCCCGGCGGCCAGGTTGACCGTGACAGCGGCGCCGGGGAAGGCGCTGGTGTCGGATCCCGTGCCGCCGTCGATGATGTCATCGCCGGGGCCGCCGGTGATCGTGTCCCGGCCGTCGCCGCCGCAGATGACGTCGTCGCCGCCGAGGCCGTTGATCGTGTCGTTGCCGCCGCCGCCGACGATCACGTCGACGCCACTCGTACCCGTGAGCGTCTCGCCAGCCGCTGTGCCGAGCCTGGTCGCCAGCCGGCCGCGGCAGCGCGGGATCACGGCCAACGAATGCGAGAAGCCGGCGGCGATGGCCGTCACCCCGCCTAAGCCGCTGACGGCGACCGGCGTAGGCTGGTCCGTGTTCGCGCCGCCGTCGCCGAGCTGCCCGCTGTTATCGAAGCCCCAGGCGCGTACGCTGCCGTCGCTGAGCAGCGCCAGCGAATGGAAACCGCCGGCGGCGATGGCCGTGGCCCCGCTCAGACCACTGACGGCAACCGGCGTTGGCTGGTTAGTGTCCGTGCCGCCGTCGCCCAGCTCGCCCTCAAGGTCGTTGCCCCAGGCGCGGACCGTGCCGTCGCCGAGCAGGGCCAGTGAGTGACTGCCGCCACCGGCTATGGCGGTGACCGTGGTCAGGCCGCTGACGGCGACCGGCGTGGACTGATTCGTGTTCGTGCCGCCGTCGCCCAACTGGCCGCTGCCATCCGAGCCCCAGGCGCGGATGGTGTCATCGTTGAGCAGCGCCAGCGAATGACCGCCGCCGGCGGCGATGGCCGTGACCCCGCTCAGGCTGCTGACGGCGACCGGCGTGGGCTGGTTTGTGTTCGTGCCGCCGTCGCCGAGCTGGCCAGAGTTGTCATTGCCCCAGGCGCGGACGCTGCCGTTGCTCAGCCGCGCCAGCGAGTGATTATCGCCGCCGTCGATGGCCGTCACCCCGCTCAGGCCGCTGACGGCGACCGGCGTCGGCTGATCCGTGTTCGCACCGCCGTCGCCCAGCTGGCCGCTGCCATCGAAGCCCCAGGCGCGGACCGTGCCGTCGCTGAGCAGCGCCAGTGAGTGGCCAAGGCCGGCGGCGATGGCCGTCACCCCGCTCAGGCCGCTGACGGCGACCGGCGTCGCCGAGTCGTCATCGAATGCGGCGCTGTTGCCCAGTTGGCCCTTGCCATCGGAACCCCAGGCGCGGACGGTGCCGTTGCTGAGCAGGGCCAACGAGTGACTGGTGCCAGCGGCGATGGCGGTGACCGTGGTCAGGCCGCTGACGGCGACCGGTGAAGACTGGCTCGTGTTCGTGCCCAAATCCGCGCCCCAGGCCCGGACGACGCCCGCCAGGCCGGCGGCGCTAATGGCTGTCTCTGGCGTGCCAGTCTCGCCGCCCCTCGGCGCCTCAGACGCCGTGGCCGTGGACGCCAGGGCGAGCGCAGCGATTGCGGCGAGGAGGATGGTCTGCGCCTTCATGTGTGGGGGCTCCTGGGAGGCCGGTCTGGCGACAATGCTACGCCCTCTCAGGCCTTGTAGCGAGAGCTAGGGCACGTTGGGCGTCAGCTCACAGGAGGCGTGGGCGACATCGCCGCCACCCGCGCCGCCATCGCAGGTGTCGGCGTCCGGCCCGCCGTTCAGGGTGTCGTTGCCCGCGCCGCCCAGGAGTTTATCGGCCCCCGCGCGGCCGATAAGCTGGTCTGCGCCGCCGAGGCCCTCCAGCCTGTTGGGGCCGTTGTTGCCCCTGATGCTGTCATTGCCGCTGGAACCCTTGACGTTCTCGATGCTGGACAGGGTGTCGCCCTTGTTGTTGCTGCCGTCGAGCAGGTCGATCGTCAGCGCCGAAGCGCCGGGGTAGCTCACAGTATCGGCATTCGTCCCGCCCTTGAGAGTGTCGGCGCCGTTGCCGCCCTCCAGCGTGTCCTTGCCAGGACCCCCGAGCAGGTTGTCGTTGCCGCCACCGCCGATGAGGAGGTCGTTTCCGCCCAAACCCTCCAGCTTGTTGCCGGCGCCGCTGCCGATCAGCGTGTCCGCCGAATTCGATCCGCTCGCGTGTTCGATTGAAAACAGGACATCCGCGTCGCTGCCGGAGATGGCACTGCCGGCTGCCAGGTTGATCTCCACGGCGGCAGCGGGGAAGGCGCCGGTGTCGGGGCCAGCGCCGCCGTCGACGATGTCGTCGCCGGGGCCACCGCTGATCGTGTCCCGGCCGTCGCCGCCGCAAAGGACGTCGTCGCCGCCGAGGCCGTTGATCGTGTCGTTACCGCCACCACCGGCGATCACATCGACACCGGTCGTGCCCGTCAGCGTCTCCCCGGCCGCCGTCCCGGTTTTTGTGGCCAGCTGACCACGGCAGAGCGGAATGATGGCCAGCGAATGATAAAGCCCGGCGGCAATGGCCGCGACGCCGCTCAGGCCGCTGACGGCGACCGGCGTGGGCTGATTCGTGTTCGTCCCGCCGTCGCCCAGCTGCCCGCTGCCATCGAAGCCCCAGGCGCGGACGCTGCCGTCGCTGAGCAGCGCCAGCGAATGGAAACCGCCAGCGGCGATGGCCATCACGCCGCTCAGGCCGCTGACGGCGACCGGCGTAGCCGAGTCGTCGTCGAATGCGGCGCTGTTGCCCAGTTGGCCATTTTGGTCGTCGCCCCAGGCGCGGACCGTGCCGTTGCTGAGCCGCGCCAGCGAATGAGCGTCGCCGGCGGCGATGGCCGTGACCGCAG
>JBBDXC010000014.1:55483-61013 GCA_040902555.1 Dehalococcoidia bacterium | reverse complement strand
TCAGGCCGCTGACGGCGACCGGCGTGGGCTGGTCCGTGTTCGTGCCGCCGTCGCCGAGCTGGCCGCTTGAATCGAGGCCCCAGGCGCGGACCGTGCCGTCGCTGAGCAGGGCCAGCGAATGACCGCCGCCGGCGGCGATGGCCGTGACCGCAGTCAGGCCGCTGACGGCGACCGGCGTGGGCTGGTCCGTGTTCGTGCCGCCGTCGCCCAGCTGGCCGAACAAATCGTCGCCCCAGGCGCGGACCGTGCCGTCGCTGAGCAGGGCCAGCGAATGAGCACCGCCGGCGGCGATGGCGGTCACCGTGGCCAGGCCGCTGACGGCGACCGGCGTGGGCTGTTCCGTGTTGGTGCCGCCGTCGCCCAGCTGGCCCTCACCGTCGTAGCCCCAGGCGCGGACCGTGCCGTCGCTGAGCAGGGCCAGCGAATGATTACCGCCGGCAGCGATGGCGGTCACCGTGGCCAGGCCGCTGACGGCGACCGGCGTGGGCTGGTCCGTGTTCGTGCCGCCGTCGCCCAGCTGGCCGAACAAATCGTAGCCCCAGGCGCGTACCGTGCCGTCGCTGAGCAGGGCCAGCGAATGAGCACCGCCGGCGGCGCCGGCGGCGATGGCGGTCACCGTGGCCAGGCCGCTGACCGTGACCGGCGTGGGCTGGCTCGTGTTCGTGCCGCCGTCGCCCAGCTGGCCACCGGCATCGTCGCCCCAGGCGCGGCCGACGCCCGCGGGCGCGGCAGTGCTTATGGCTGCCTCTGGCCTGGCCGTCTCGCTGCTCGGCGCCTCAGCCGCGGTGGCGGTAGCCGCCAGCGCCAAAGCGAAGATCGCGGCGAGGAAGAGCGTTTGCAGCTTCATTTGAGGCTTCCGGGGGAAGGTGTGGCCCCAATCATAGATGGATTCGGGCCACGCGGCGAGGCGACGGCCGGACGCTAGGGCACGTTGGGGGTCAGCTCGCACGAGGAGTTGGCAACATCGCCGCCGCCGGCGCCCCCGTCGCAGGTGTCGGCGTCCGGCCCGCCGTTCAGGGTGTCGTTGCCGCCGCCGCCGAGGAGTTTATCGGCCCCCGCGCGGCCGATAAGCTGGTCCACCCCGCCGAGGCCCTCCAGCCTGTTGGGGCCGTTGCTGCCGCTGATGCTGTCATTGCCGCTGGAACCCTTGACGTTCTCGATGCTGGACAGGGTGTCGCCCTTGTTGTTGCTGCCGTCGAGCAGGTTGATCGTCAGCGCCGAGGCGCCGGGGTAGCTGACGGTGTCCGTATCCGTCCCGCCTTTTAGGGCGTCGGCGCCGTTGCCACCCTCCAGGGTGTCGTTGCCGGCGCCGCCGAGCAGGTTGTCGTTGCCGCCACCGCCCATGAGGAGGTCGTTGCCGCCGAGGCCCTCCAGCTTGTTACCTGCGCCATTGCCAATCAGCGTATCCGCGGAGTTCGACCCGCGCGCGTTCTCGATCGAAGTCAGGTCGTCGATATCGCCAGCGACGGTTGCGGTGCCGGCGGGCAGGTTGACGTTTACAGAAGCGCCGGGGAACGAGCCGGTGTCGGACCCGGCGCCGCCGTCGATGATGTCGTCGCCGGGGCCGCCCGTGATCGTGTCGCGGCCGTCGCCGCCGCAGATCACGTCGTCGCCGCCGAGGCCATTGATCGTGTCGTTGCCGCCGCCGCCGACGATCACATCAACGCCGCTGGTGCCGGTCAGGGTCTCGCCGGCCGCCGTCCCGGCAATGGTCGCCAGCTCGCCACGGCAGACGGGAATAACGGCCAGCGAATGCGAATTGCCGGCGGCGATGGCGGCGACTCCGCTCAGGCCGCTGACGGCGACCGGCGTCGCAGAGCCGTCGTCGAATGCCGCGCTGTTGCCGAGCTGCCCGCTGCCATCGAAGCCCCAGGCGCGGACGCTGCCGTCGCTGAGCAGCGCCAGCGAGTGGTTAACGCCGCCGGCTATGGCGGTGACCGTGGTCAGGCTGCTGACGGCGACCGGCGTGGGCTGATTCGTGTTCGTGCCGCCGTCGCCGAGCTGCCCGCTGGTATCCAAGCCCCAGGCGTGGACCGTGTCATCGTCGAGCAGGGCCAGCGAATGAATGCCGCCGGCGGCGATGGCGGTGACCGTGGTGAGGCTGCTGACGGCGACCGGTGTGGGCTGGTTGGTGTTTGTCCCGCCGTCGCCCAGTTGGCCAGAGTTGTCGCTGCCCCAGGCGCGGACCGTGCCGTCGTCTAGCAGGGCCAACGAAAAACCGCTGCCGGCGGCGATGGCGGTGACCGTGGCCAGGCCGCTGACGGTGACGGGCGAGGGCTGGTTGGTGTTTGTCCCGCCGTCGCCCAGCTGGCCGAAGCCGTCGTTGCCCCAGGCGCGGACCGTGCCGTCGTCTAGCAGGGCCAACGAAAAAGCGCCGCCGGCGGCGATGGCGGTGACCGTGGCCAGGCCGCTGACGGTGATGGGCGCGGGCTGGTTGGTATTCGTCCCGCCGTCGCCCAGTTGGCCGGAGCCGTCGCTGCCCCAGGCGCGGACAGTGCCGTCGCTGAGCAGGGCTAGCGAGTGATTAGTCCCAGCGGCGATAGCAATGACCGTGGCCAGGCCACTGACGGTGACCGGCGTCGTGGAGCCGTCGCTGAATGCGGCGCTGTTGCCCAGCTGGCCGCTGTCGTCGCTGCCCCAGGCGCGGACGCTGCCGTCGCTGAGCAGCGCCAGCGAGTGGTTACCGCCGCCGTCTATGGCGGTGACCGTGGTCAGGCTGCTGACGTCGACCGGCGTGGTCTGGTTGGCGTTTGCGCCGCCGTCGCCGAGCTCGCCGGCCGAATCATCGCCCCAGGCGCGGGCGACACCGGCGGGGGCGGCGCTTACCGCTGCTTCCGACGCAGCGGTCTCGCCGCGCATAGGCGCCTCCGCCGCCGTGGCGGTAGCCGCCAGCACCAAAGCGAAGATCGCGGCGAGTAAGAGCGTTTGCAGCTTCATCTGGGGTTTCCGGCGGAACTGTGGCCGCAATGGTAGACGGGCTCGGTCCTTGCGGCAATGAGGTGTTCCATAGCGCCGCTAGAATCCGCAGCGTGGACGCTCGCCGGCCTGTTGCCGTCATAACCGACTCGACCGCTTGTCTGCCGGAGGCCATAGCCACGGAGCTGGAAATCGAGGTCGTGCCGGTGACGATCACTATCGACGGCAAGCAACATGCCGATCGTGACGACCTCGGGCAACGCCTTGATCAGCTGCTGGTTGGCCGCGCTCGCGCCACCACCAGCGCACCGGCGCCGGGAGTCTACCTGGCGGCGATGAGGCGGTCCCTCCAACAGGGCCGCTCCGTCCTTTGCATCACCGTCGCCCAGCGCTTCAGCGCCATGCGCCAATCGGCCGAGGACGCCGCCGTGCTCCTGCGCCGAGAGGTTCCCGGCGTCGAGATCGAGATCCTTGATTCGCAGAACTCCGCCATGGCGCAGGGCTTCGTCGCCATCGCCGCCGCCCGCCGCGCCCTGCAGGGAGGAAACCTTGAGCAGTGTCGAGAGGCGGCGGCGCGTGCGATTGCCAGTAGCCACCTCGTCTTCGCCATCGATGACCTCTCCTACCTGGCGCGCAGCGGCCGCGTGCCCCACCTCGTCGCCTGGGCGGCCGGCCTCCTCCAGGTCAAGCCGATCGTCCACAGCCACAGCGGCGGCGAGCACCTTCTCGACCGCGTGCGCACGATGAAGCGCGCGCTGGAGCGGCTGCCGTCAGCCGCGGCCGGGATCATTGCGTCTGCTGGTGGAGAACTTCACTTCGCCGTCCAGCATGGCGACATGCCAGAGCAGGCAGCCGACCTCGCCGAGTCAATTCAAGCCCGCTTTCGACCGGCCAGCCTGACCATCACGCCATTCACCCCGGCGATCCTGGTGCACACGGGACCGCGCCTCGTTGGTGTCGCGTTCTACCGAGACGCGACGGCCGTCGGCCCGGTCCACCCTCCCGGGGTCCCCGCGCGGTTTGCGAATCCGCCGGGGGGCAAGGGGAGGGCCAGCCGCAGCGGGGGTGAGGTTGAAGGGCGGGCGTGGGGCAGTCTCCCCTCCCGGCGAGGAATGAGGTGATGCCTCGCGTAAAAGACGAGGATCTCGAAAAGCTTGCCCGCGCGATTACCACACCACAGGTCCGCACGCAGCGTCCCGCCCTGGTCGCGACGGTCGGCCTCCCGGGCAGCGGCAAAAGCCACTTCGCCCACCTCCTCGCTCAGCGCCTGCCTCTGGTCGTCCTGGAGAGCGACGCCCTGCGCTCGATCCTGTTCCGCAAGCCCCTCCACAGCTATAAAGAGAATCGAAGACTGTTCCGGGCGCTGCACGCGCTGGCCGAGCGGCTGCTCGCGGAGGGACACACCGTCCTCCTCGACGCCACCAACCTGCGCGAAGAGCATCGCCTGGATCTGAAGCACATAGCTGACCGCCTGTCCTGCCCGCTGATCCTCGTCGAGTTGACTGCCCCGGAAGGGCTCCTGATCCAGCGCCTCAAGGGGCGTGAGTCGCGGCCCGCGCAGGCCGGCGTTGAGGTCTATGTGAGGATGAGGGCGGAGGCGGAACCGATCCTACTTGAGCACCGCTGCGTAGATTCATCGAGGGACATAACGTCAGCCATTGAAGAGATCGCGGGAGAAATCGAAAGACTATGAGTAGCGACCAACGAAGAGCCCGCCAGCGCCGGCGCGAGGAGCGCCGACTGGCCGCGCAGACAGAAGCCGCCCCCGTAAAGCGATCGGGCCTCCAGGGTTTCACCGATTGGGTCGGCCTGCACGCCCTGCAAATCGCCGGCGGACTCGTCGGCGTCGTCCTGGTCGTCGTCCTGGCGTACGCCATCTACAGCGCCGCTACCAGCGATACCAGCACGGGCTCCGAAGCGGCCGACGAGGCCGAGCTCGATGACAGCACCGACATCCCGGGCGAGTTCCACCCGTCTGAGGGCCGCTCCCACGTCAGCGAGGACGTGGACTACAGCACCGATCCGCCGACCTCAGGCCCACACAGCCCTGTCCTGCTTCCCGCGGGGATCTATCGCGACCCCGAGCAGGCTCCAGAGGAGCGCGCCGTACACAGTATGGAGCACGCCATGGTCGTCCTCTGGTACAACTGCGAAGCCGGCGGCCTCGACGAGGCCGAATGCGACGCGTTCGTCGATGGGCTGCGGGACAAATACGAGGACCTGCTGCGCGGTCAATCGGGCGGCGGCCTCGTCGTCGCTAACCGACCCGAGTTGGACACCTTCATCGCCCTAACCTCGTGGACCAGGCTCCTGAAACTCGAAGAGTACGACGAAGAAGCCGTCGATGAGTTTATCGACGCCAACCGCTGCCGCTTCGACCCCGAGGGCTTCTGCGACTAACCCCGACAGCCTCAGGGACCTTCAGGATCGTCATCCATCAACACAACGCCTCGTAAAACGCCGGGGGAGCCCGCTGTAGGGGCGGGTCAACGGGCCGAACTCCACCGGACTTCGAGCAACGAGAGACCCGCCCAACCGGTCATCCCATCAGCCACCCGGCCCCCGCGATTAGATCCCGACCTCGCGGCCCCGACCGAACCTCCGCAGGGCAAAT
>JBBDXC010000014.1:0-55383 GCA_040902555.1 Dehalococcoidia bacterium | reverse complement strand
CGGGTCAACAGGCCGAACTCTACCGGATGTCGGTCAAGGGAGACCCGCCCAACCGGCCATCCCATCAGCCACCGGCCCCCCGCGATTAGATCCCGACCTCGCGGCCCCGACCGAACCTCCGCAGGGCAAATCCACCGTGAATCGCCGAGGATCCGGCTGTAGGGGCGGGTCAACAGGCCGAACTCTACCGGATGTCGGTCAAGGGAGACCCGCCCAACCGATCATCCCATCAGCCACCGGACGCCTCAGTGCGACATTCGCGCCCCGCCGTCGCCTTGCCTCGTGCCGTACATATGTTCTATACTGTGCCTCCGTCCGGAGTTCACATGCACACGAATCTCATTCAATGCAGCTCGGCCCCATACCCGATGTTGGAACAGAACTGGCGCCCGAATTATGCAGGGGCAGGTATCACAGTCGTTCCAGTACGTCACCCCAGAATGACTCGTGATACCTGCCCTCGGTCTTCGAGCACCACAGTGTCACGGTCGCCGCTTGCAACTGGAGCACGAAACATTCGTCGGCGTCAATCACCGAGGTGCATGCAGGAAATAGGCGTAGGGGCGGGTCAAGGAGGCCGACATCCTCTCGACCCGCACCATTCGCAAAGACCCGCCCCTCTGAGCCTCGCGGGCCGGCGGAAGTCAGGCATGCGGGAGGCGTCAGGTACCGCTTCACACTCGACCGGTTCAATTGGTTCAAAAGGTTCAAAAGGTTCAAAAGGTTCAATTGGTTCAAATGGTTCAATTGGTTCAACTCCCCGCCAGCCGCCTTCCCCCTCTCTACTTGCGGAGAGGGGGCTAGGGGGTGAGGTGGGCGGGGTGGCGGGGGCGTCTCCTCCGGCAGTGCAACTAACGGCCAGCCCTTCAGACCGAAAAACAAAAACCCCGCGCGCTAACCCCCGATAAGCAGCGAATAACGGCGAATAAGCCCAGGTAACGGCGAATAGGGCCAAATAAGGCCATCCGCCCCGGCCAACTAAGGCCATTTAACGACGATTAAGGACAAGTAGGACAAGTAAGGACGATTAAGGAGGTTCATTGGAGTACGTATGGCCCCCCTCTCCGGGTGCGGAGAGGGCCAGCCGCTCGCAGAGTCGCCTGGGAGACAGCGGGGGTGAGGTGGGAGGGGCGGCGGGGCGTCCACCTCCGGCGTAGTAACGGCAAGCTCTCCACGGGCCGCATTGTCCGTTCCTCTTCCGCTCTCCTTGGCAAGGAGAGGGGCCAGGGGCGAGGTTCAGTGTTGGGGCTTCGTGTCCTTCGCGGCGTAGGTCTCCGACCTCTCGCTGATGACCGGTCGGCTCGGCTCGCCCACGCGGTCTGATGTGGTCAGCAGGTCCTCCTCACCCTCTTCGCCTTCGTCGCGCACCGACTTGCGGAATTCCTTGATCCCTCGCCCGACGGCACCGCCGACATCGGCCAGCTTGCCGACGCCAAAGATCAGGATGACCACTACCAAAATGATTATTAGTTCTGTTGGTCCGAGTCTACCGAGCAATAGAAGTTACCTCGATTCGCTCGCCAAGCATAGCGGTGTCTCCAAAAGGCGGTCAAACGAGGCCGCGCACCGCCGGTTGCTATTATCCGGCTCTGTGGACAGGCAGGTCATGGCAGCAGTGCTGACGGCGGCTGGTGGCGAGGGCCCGGCCGTCGCCGTCGCGACCGTCGTCGAATCGTCGGGCGAGATGCCGCTGGGCACGATGGCGGCCCTCACTGCCGATGGCGACCTGATCGGAGAGCTTCCACCAGCACTGGCTGATGGCCTCCGGCCGGCGATGGCGGCGGCGCTCGCCGGTCATGCCTCCACAACGCTGCGAGTTGACACTGCCGAAGGCCACGTCGACGTCCTGATCGAAGTAACCGAGCCCCCCGAGGAACTGATCGTCGTCGGCGGCGGACACATCGGCCGCTCGCTCAGCCTTATCGGCGCCCACCTCGGACTCGCCGTCACCGTCATCGACGACCGCGAGACCTACGCCAATCGCGAGCGCTTCCCCGAGGCCGCGCGCGTGATCTGCGGCGACTTCGTGGACAGCCTGCGCTCGTTGCGCTTGGGCCCTTCCACCTACGTCGTCGTCGTCACCCGCGGCCACAAGCAGGACGAGCTCGCCCTGGCCGAGGTGGTGGGCAACGCCGCGCGCTACGTCGGCATGATCGGCAGCAAGCGCCGCGTACGGGCGGTAATGCAGCACCTCGAGGCGACCGGCATCTCTCCGGAGCTCTTGGCCCTTGTGCACAGCCCGATCGGCGTCGACATCGGCGCCGAGACGCCCGAGGAAATCGCCGTCAGCATCCTGGCCGAGATCGTGCGCGAGCGCCGCGTGAGCCATCTCATGGCGGCTCGCCGCCGGCGGGGTAATACTTCCTGATCGACAGCCGGGGGCGCCCGTCGAGCCGCTGCATGCGGCCATCCGAGGCGAATTCCTCCCCGGCCCCGAGGTAGCTATGGCTGACGGAAGCGGATTAACCTGGGAGGCTCCCGGCAAGGGGACCTGGGAATTGGACCTGGCTCACGTGCCTAGGCCGCTGACGCCCTACCTCTGCGAGCTCTACAGCGAACCGTCGGGCAGGGGCTTTCGCGAGTCCATCCCGAAGTACGGCGTGCTCCTCCAGGGGCTGGACATCCGCACCGTCAACGGTCTGTTTTATTCCCAGGCCATCCCCGTCGGCGGCGGGGGCAGCAAACTGCCGCCGAAGCTGCTCTTCAAGCTGGCGGTCGCCCTCCACCCGGAGATCCGCAAACGCCGCAAGGTTGCGAAAACGGCGTTCGAAGACAAGCCCTGGCGTGACGACCTGCGGATGTGGCAGCAGGAGGTTAAGCCGCAGATCAGAGAGGTGCAGGCCCGGCTGGCCGCCGTTGACGTAGCACGGCTCGACGAAGACCAGCTGCTCGCCCATCTGGAAGCCTGCCGCCAGAGCCACACCCAGATGATCTACTGGCACCACTACTTCGACATCGCCGCCCTGGCGCCGCTGGCCGACTTCCTGGCCCACGCCAAGGAATGGACCAATCAGCCGCTCGCCGACCTGTTCAAGCTCTTGAAGGGAAGTTCGCGGGCTTCCGCGGGTTCCAACGAGGAGCTCGATCGCCTCCTCGCGGCCCTGGAGCGGCGGCCCGACGCGATCGATGCGCTGCGCTCTTCGGCCCCGCCTGAGGACAGGCTGCGCGATCTGCTGGCGGCCGACGGCGAGCTGGGGGAGGCGGCGCGGGCTTACCTCGAACTTGTAGGCCCAAGGGTTGTCGACGGCTACGACATCGATTCGCCGACCGTCGCCGAAATGCCGCAGCTTGTCATCGACGGCATCCTGGCCAAGCCGCAGCAGGACGAGGGCTCGGTCGTCGAGGGCCACATTGCCGAGATGGAAGCAAGAGTGCCACCGGAACACCGCGCACTCTTCAGCCAGTTGCTCGCCGATACGCGGATGACCTATGGCCTGCGCGACGAGCGCGGCCTCTACACCGACATCACGGCGGCCGGGATCGTCAGGAAAGCGGTCCTCGAGCTTGGCTCGCGACTCCTCGAACGCGGCCGGCTGGAGGCGGCCAACGACATCTTCGAGGCCAGTTACGGCGAGATGAAAGACCTGGTCGCGGCCGCCGGCCCGACCAAGGACGAGTTGGCCCGGCGCAGGACGTCCAGAGCCGGTTTGAGGGTCGAGCAAGCGCCTCCTTACCTCGGCGGCGAGCCCGGACCCATACCGCCCGCCGAGTGGTTCCCCGACGATCTGCAGAGGATCTTCAAGGCTCAAACCGTGGTGCTCGACCTCCTGTATGACCAGGGAAGCACCATCAAAGGCGGCAGCACAATCAAGGGCCTCGCGGTCAGCGGCGGCATCTACGAGGGCACGGCACGGCTGATCGACGGCCCCAATGAGCTCCATCGCCTGGAGCAGGGCGACGTGTTGGTTACGCGCTCCACGTCAGCCGCCTTCAATATCTGCCTTCACCTCCTGGGCGCGATGGTGACGGACCGCGGCGGCCTGCTGTCCCACTCGGCGATCGTCGCCCGCGAATACGGCATCCCCGGGGTCGTTGGCTGCGGCGTCGCCACGTCGGAGATCCCCGACGGTGCGAGGGTCCGCGTCGACGGCGACCGGGGCGAGATCACTGTTCTCTCAGCACCGGCCGGAAGTGGGAGAAAGGAGGCCGCTGCCGCCGTTTAGCTACTGCAGACCGGCGCGGCTGGCCAGCCCGTCGATGCTCTTGATGGCGATGACGCTGGTCTCGCGCTTGATCAGCCCGCCCTTTTCCATCGCGGCCAGGGCGCGGCTGACGTGCTCGCGGCTGCTGCCGACCATCGCCGCCAGGTCTTTGACCCGCACGCGCACCGCCGGCGAGTCCTGGGCGGCGGCCACCTCGAGCAGGCGCTTGGCGATGCGCCCCGGGACGTCGAGGAAGATGGCGTCCTCGTAGAGCTTGTCCTGGTCCCGCAGCCGCCCGGCCAGCAGCCCACAGAGCTTGATGGCGGCATCCGGGTGGCGGCGCAGCAGGTCCAAGAAGTGCTCGCGGTCGATGACGTAGACTTCGCAGTCGGCCACCGCCGTGGCGTTGGCCGAGCGCTGGCCCCCGTCCAACACCGACATCTCGCCGATGATCGACGACGGCCCAAGCGTGGCGATCATGGCCTCGGCGCCGTCGCCGGACTCCAGCCAGACCCTGATCTGGCCGCTGGAGACGATGAGGACGCTGTCGCCGCGGTCGCCGGCCCAGAAGATCGGGGTGTCGCGGCGATAGCGCCGCGAGCGCCAGACCGAGCGGATCTCCTGCTGGGCGTCAGGCGGAAAAAGGGCGAAGACCGGGGTCTTGTCGAGGTTCGGTTCCGGAGCCATAACCGTGGCCTATGCTAGCAGCGCCCGCGCGCGCCCGCTCTTACAGGTCGTCCGGGAGCAGCTCGAAAGATCCTCCCTGGAGTGGCCGCACCGCCCTGAAATCTCGCGAGTCGAAGGTGAGGAGCCGGCGTGTGCCGTAGCGAGCAGCCATTAAGATAACCGCCGCATCCGCCAGCCCCAAATTCAGCGCGGCGTAGTTCTTTTCGATTTCTTCGACCATGGAGTAGTCCGCCGGTTCGAGGCAAACCACCTCATAGTCTCCGGCGGCAAGATCCCCGAGGAATTCCCGCCGGGCGGTCTGACCAAGCCGCTCTCCTACCAAGTAGTCGACTTCGGCAACGACGAAGGCTGTCACGATGAGTGTTCTCTCCGCTTGCATGAGGCCCCGAACAATCAGGCTTCGTGGGTCGGCGTCATCGAAAGCAGCGACAAGCGGGCCGGCATCGACGATTAGAGTCAATTCACGACCGGCTTACGGGGCGGCGTTCGCTTTGGTCCGCCGCTTTTCTCTCGGTTCGTCCCCTAACGAGTCTGCGCCAAAGCCCTTGAGGAGTTCCTCCTCCGGTATGTCGGCGATGCTTGTTCCATCGCCTCGGCCCGCACCGAACGCAGCAAAACGCCGCTTCGGCGGAGGTCCGATGTATTCCCTGATGGCTGCCTCCACTTGTTCAAGCGGGATGTCCGCGAGGCCGTCGAATGAGCGTATGCGTGCCAGGTGTCGCTGCGCTTCGTAGGCGCGGAGGGCGTCCCGAACTATTTCAGCCTGTGGCCGTCCCTCAGCGCGGGCCACGCTTTCCAGGAGCTGTTTGTCCTCGTCGCTGAGGTAGACGCTGGTTTTGTGCATACATGTAGGGTACTACGTAGGGCACCGCTTTGAACGTGCCCACACTCCTATAATTGCGGCGTGCCCGACGCCCCCAATCGCCTTGTAGTCCTCGACGGCTATTCGCTCATCCACCGCGGCTGGCACGCCCTACGGGAGCCCCTGGTTGTCCGCCGCACCGGCGAGGAGACCACCGCGGTCTACGTCTTCACCAGCACACTGCTGAAGGTGATCGAGGACCTGAAACCGAGCCACCTGGCCGTGGCCATGGACTATGGCGCGCCCACCTTCCGCGCCAAGCTCGACGCCGACTACAAGGCCACCCGCGCACGCACGCCGCCGGAGCTGCGCTCGCAGTTCCAACGCGCCCGCGACATCATCGACGCCTTCAACATCCCGATCTACGAGGCCGAAGGCTACGAGGCCGACGACGTCCTCGCCGCCCTGGCCGATCAGGCCAAGGATGCCGGTCTCGAGGTCTACCTCTGCACCATCGACACCGACATCGTGCAGCTCGTCGAGCCGGGCATAAAGCTCTTCATGTACCGGCTCTACCAGCGCGATACCGTGACCTACGACGTCGACGCGGTGCGCGCCCGCTGGGGCTTTGACCCGCCGCAGATGGCCGACTTCAAGGCGACTAACGGTGACGTTTCCGACAACATCCCCGGCATCCCCGGGATCGGCGAGAAGACGGCGACCAAGCTCGTCCAGCAGTTCGGGACCGTCGAGCAGATGCTGGAAAGACTCCCGGAGATAGAACCCGAGAAGGTCCGCCTCAAGATCGCCGAGTACGCCGACCAGCTTCGCCGCAACAAGGAGCTCGCGACGATCGAGCACGACGTGCCGGTAACGCTCGACCTCGAGCTGGCCCGAACCTCGGACTACGACCGCGAGCGTGTCCTCGAGCTCTTCCGTGAGCTCGAATTCAGGACGCTGATGGAGCGACTGCCCGAGGTCACGCGGCCGGCGCCCACAGTGCAGCGCGAGGGCCAGGCCGAGATCGACTACGGGTCCATAACCACTGACGAGGACCTGGCGGAGTTAGTCAGTCGCATCCGCGAGCAGGGCGAGTTTGCCCTGGAGTGCGAAACAGGCTTCACCGAGTCGAACAACGCGCCCTGCGTCGGCTTCGCCATCGCCGTCGAGCCCGGCTACGCCCGCTACATCCCCGTCGGCCACCAACAAGGTCTGACTGATTCTCCGCAACTGCCGCTGCGGACGGTCCTGAACCACCTCGAATCGCTTTTCACAGATCCAGACATCGCCAAGATCGCCCACAACGGAAAGAACGACGTCGTTCTCCTGGCCAACCAGGCTGACATTCGCCTCCAGGGGCTGGCCTTCGACACAATGGTTGCGGCCTACCTGCTGGGCGAGGGCAGCAGCGCCAACCGGCCCGCCGAGGGCGGGCTCAGCCTGCGCTGGCTGGTCTCGACACGCTTCGGAATCGAGATGCCGGCGCGGTCAGACCTCGTGGGCTCAGGGGTGCGCGCGCAGGCGATGTCCCAGGTCAGCTACAACGACTGCCAGCCCTACGTCTGCGCCGACGCCGACTACGCCCTGCGCCTGCGGCCCCTGCTCGAGGCTGACCTCCAGAAGCATGACCTGCACCGCCTTTTCACCGAGATCGAAATGCCGCTGATCGACGTCCTCGCCGACATCGAGCTGGTTGGGGTCGCCGTCGATACAACGCCCCTGCGCGAGCTGTCGCAGGTGCTGCTCACGGAGATAGCGCGCCTCGAGCGTGAAATTTTCGACATGGCCGGCCACGAATTTACACTGGGCTCGCCCCAGCAGCTGAGCCACGTCCTCTTCGACGACCTGAAACTGCCGAAGACGCGCAAGACAAAGCAGGGCTACTCGACGGACGCCCAGGCTTTGGAAACGCTGCGGCAGCAGTTGGTCGCCCAGACCGGCGGGGTGCACCCAATCCTCGACATGGTGCAGGAGCACCGTCACCTGACCAAGCTCAAGTCGACCTACCTCGACACGTTACCCGGCCTGATCAGCCCCAAGGACCAGCGCCTGCACACGACCTTTAGCCAGGTCACCGCGGCCACCGGGCGCCTCAGCTCCAACGACCCGAACCTGCAGAACATCCCGATCCGCACCGAGATCGGCGGACAGATTCGCAAGGCTTTCATCGCCCGCGACTTCGGCCCCGAGCCGTGGCTGCTGGCGGCGGACTACTCGCAGATCGAGCTGCGGATCATGGCCCACGTCTGCCAGGACCCCGCGCTGCTCGACGCCTTCCTCAACGACGAGGACATCCACGCGGCTACCGCCTCCCGCGTTTGGGGCATGCCGATGGACGAGGTGCCGTCGGAGCTGAGAAGGCGCGCCAAGGTCTTCAACTTCGGCGTACTATACGGCCTCTCGGACTTCGGCCTGTCGGCCCGCGAGGGAATTAGCCGGGCCGAGGCCGGCGAGTTCATTAGCGCGTACTTCGAGAAGTTCAGCTCGATCAAGGCCTGGCAAGAGGAGATCATCGCCGAGACCCGCCGGCGCGGCTACACCGAGACGCTGCTGGGAAGGCGTCGCTACATCCCCGAGATCAGCTCGTCGAACTGGAACGTGCGCCGTGCCGGCGAGCGCATGGCGATCAACATGCCGATCCAGGGCACGGCCGCTGACATCATCAAGATCGCCATGAACCAGGTGCAGGAGCGGCTCAAGCACTCCGACCTGACGACGAAGATGATCCTCCAGGTACACGACGAGCTCCTCTTCGAGGGGCCGTCCGCCGAGCTGCCTCGAGTGCAAGACATGCTCCTCGAAATCATGCCCCGGGCCATGGAGCTCTCAGTGCCGCTAAAGGTGGACCTTAAGGTCGGTCAGTCATGGGGCGAGATGCGTCCCGTCGAGAGCGCCCTTGCTGCGCCCGAGTCGCTGCAAATCGGCGCCCATGCCTGAGCTGCCCGAGGTCGAAACCCTCCGCCGCGACCTGCTACAAAGCCTCCCCGGACGCACGATCAGCAAGGCGTGGATCTCGGAGAATGCGCCCCGCCTCGTCCAGGGCATGCCGGTCGATCTCTTCACGGATAGCATGCGCGGCCGGCGCTTCCATGACCTGAGCCGCCGCGGTAAGTACTTGATCGCTCACCTCGACGACGGGACGTATCTCATCGTCCACCTGCGAATGACGGGGCAGCTCCTCGTGGTGGACCCGGCTAATGACCCAGACCCCTACGTGCGCGCCCGCTTTTGGCTCGATGATGGCAGGGAGCTGAGGTTCCGCGACGTTCGCAAGTTCGGCACGATGTGGCACGTCACCGACACGGATCAGGTCGTCGAGAAGCTCGGCATCGAGCCCCTCTCCGAGGAGTTCACGACCAACGCTCTGCTCGCGGCCTTCGCCCACCGCTCGGCGCCGGCCAAAGCCGTTTTGCTCGACCAGCACGTGATCGCCGGGCTGGGCAACATCTACGCCGACGAGGCCCTCTTCTTCGCCGGCGTCCACCCACTGACTCCGGCCAAGGAGCTTTCGCGAAAGCAGGTGGAGGCAATCCGCGAGGGTTCCATCCGCGCGCTGAACCAGGCGTTGGGTAACCGGGGGTCGAGTTTCCGTGACTACGTGGATTCGCAGGGCAGGCCCGGAGGAAACCGCGAGCATCTGTCCGCCTATAAGCGGACGGGCCAGCCCTGCCTGAACTGCGGGCGCGAGATAGTTAGGACAATCGTCGGCGGACGCAGCACTCACTATTGCCCCGGCTGCCAGAGGCGCCGCCGCCGGCGTGTCATGAAGCGGGTGCGATGAGCGACGGACAATTGCTGCCCGGCTTCCTCGTCGGTCATGCCTCGGATGAGGTGGGAGCGACCGGTGTTACGGCGATCCTCTGCCCCGAGGGGGCGGTGCCGGGCGTCGATGTGCGCGGGGCAGCGCCGGGGACGCGCGAGACCGACCTTATCCGCCCGGAGAACCTCGTCGACCGGGTCCACGGCCTCGTCTTTGCCGGTGGCAGTGCCTTTGGCCTGGCGGCGGCGGACGGCGCGGTGCGCTGGTTGGCCGAGCAAGATATCGGTTGGCCCACACTGGGGGGCAAGGTGCCGATCGTCGTCTCCGCGATCCTCTACGACCTGAACATCGGTGAGCCCGGCCGGCGGCCCGATGCAGAGATGGGCTACGCCGCATGCTCAGGCGCCGAGTCAGCCATTCCCGTTCGGGGAAGCGTTGGCGCTGGGACGGGGGCCACGATCGCCAAGACTCTCGGCATGGAGAAAGCCCTCAAGGGCGGGCTCGGCTTCGCTGAAGACGGTCTGGCCAGCGGGCTGCGGGTGCAGGCCTTCGCGGCCGTCAACGCTTCGGGCGCGATCTGTGACAGCCGTATCGGCGAGCTGGTCGGTGGCCCCCGCGGTGGAGCACCTGGCGAAATGCTCGACCCGATCGATCTCCTGCGTAGCGGGGAGGCCCTGGCGGCGATGGGCCAGGTCGGCGAAAACACCACGCTGGCGGCAGTACTCACCAACGCCGTGCTTTCCAAGCAAGAAGCCACGCGACTGGCGATGATGGCGCAGGCCGGAATGGCGCGGGCCATCAACCCGGTCTACGCGTTGAGCGACGGCGACGTCGTGTTCACCCTTGCACATGGCGATCAGGGGCTGGCGCTCGGGGAGCTCACTTCGCTCGGAGCGATCGCCGCGGCGGCGGTCGAGCGCGCGATCCTGGACGCTGTGCGCAGCGCCACTTCGCTGGCCGGCGTGCCTTCGGTCACCGAGTGGCTCGGCCAGGGCCGGGCCGGTAGTTCGTGACCTCGGTAGGATCGGCGCAGATGCCCATCGACCAGGCGGCCCTCGACGAAGTCGCGCTCTCGCGGGGGGAGTACGAAGAAATCGTCAGCCGGCTGGACCGGGAGCCCAACGGCGTCGAGCTCGGCCTCTTTGGAGCGCTCTGGTCGGAGCATTGCGGCTACAAGAACTCCAAGCCTCTTCTGCGCCTCTTCCCGACGACAGGCCCGCGCGTCCTGACCGAGGCCGGCGCCGAGAACGCGGGCGCGATTGACATCGGCGATGGCTGGGTCGCGGTCATGAAGATCGAGTCCCACAACCACCCCTCGGCCGTCGAGCCTTACCAGGGCGCCGCTACTGGCGTTGGCGGGATCGTCCGCGACATCTTCGCCATGGGCGCGCGGCCCGTCGCCATCCTTGACTCCCTGCGCTTCGGCGAGCCGACGAATGCTCGCAACCGCTATCTCCTGACCGGCGTAGTGGCCGGCATCGCCGGCTATGGGAACTGCCTCGGTATCCCAACCGTCGGCGGAGAGGTTGTCTACGATGACGCTTACTCGGCAAACCCCCTCGTCAACGCGATGTGCGTCGGCTTCGCCCGTGAGGGCATGCTGGCCAGCGCCATCGCCAGCGGGCCCGGCAACCCGCTGATCCTCGTCGGCGCGGATACAGGGCGTGACGGCATACATGGCGCTTCCGGTCTCGCCTCGCGCACCGATCCAGCACGGCGCTTCGAAGAAATGCGCCCGGCCGTGCAGGTGGGAAACCCCTTCCTGGAAAAGCTCTTGATGGAGGCCTGCCTAGACCT
Organism: Dehalococcoidia bacterium; assembly: GCA_040902555.1. Classification (GTDB taxonomy): domain Bacteria; phylum Chloroflexota; class Dehalococcoidia; order WHTO01; family WHTO01; genus DASTBR01. Next base: position 44,195 of record JBBDXC010000014.1, on the reverse strand, counting down.
GATCGAGAACCACCGAGATTGGTTCGTGGGTGTCCAGGACCTTGGCGCCGCCGGCCTGACCAGTTCGAGCATCGAGACGGCGGCAAAGGGCGGTGTCGGCATCGAGATTGACGTGGCCCTCGTGCCCCGCCGCGAGGAGAACATGACGCCCTACGAGGTGATGCTTTCGGAGTCGCAGGAACGGATGCTGATCATCGCCCGCAAAGAGCATGAGCAGGACGTGATCGCCCTCTTCGAGCGCTGGGAGCTTAAGGCCAACACGATAGGTCAGGTGACTGAGGGCAACCGGGTCCGGATTTTGGAGGACGGGGTGGAGGTGGCGAACGCCCCGGTCCGCGAGCTCACCGAGCCACCGCTCTATCGCCGGGAGGGCGTCCGCCCGGCCTTGCTGGATGACCTGCAGACCTACGACTTCTCGGTACTTCCCGACCTTCCGGACATGACGCCGGCCATTCTTGGCCAGGAACTGGGGTACAAGGAAGGACAGAGCAACGCCGAGATCGCCCTCCTGCGTCTCCTCGGCCGGCCGAACATCGCCAGCAAGTACTGGGTCTACCGGCAGTACGACCACCAGGTGATGACCAACACCGTGGTCAAGCCGGGCGCCGATGCCGCCGTGATCCGCGTCAAGGGCACAAACCGGGCCGTGGCCCTGAGCACCGACGGCAACGGCCGCTATTGCTACCTCGACCCGCGCTCCGGCGGCGCCATCGCAGTTGCCGAGGCGGCCCGCAACGTGGTCTGCGCCGGCGGTCAGCCCGTGGCCGCCACGGACTGCCTGAACTTCGGCAGCCCCGAAAACCTCGAGGTCTACTACCAGATGGAGGAGGCCATCCGCGGCATGGCGGAGGCCTGCACCGTTCTCGGCACGCCGGTGATTTCGGGCAACGTCAGCCTCTTCAACGAGAGCGGCGGCAGCCCGATCTACCCGACGCCTGTCGTTGGCGTGCTCGGCGTGCTCGAGGATGTTGCGCACGCGCGCGCCTCGGCCTTCGTCTCGCCCGGCGACCTCGTTTACCTTCTCGGCGACGCCGAGCTCGACAGCGGGGGCGGCTTGGCTGGCAGCGAGTACGTCCTGTCGGTGCACGGCTTTGTCGCCGGCAAGCCACTAATCGATCTCGGCCGGGAGGCGGCCGTGCAAAGGCTGTGTCTGGACGGCATCCACGCGGGGTTGGTGAAGTCGGCGCATGACTGCTCCGACGGAGGCCTGGCCGTCGCCCTGGCGGAGTCAGCGATCCAGTCGGGCCTCGGTCTTGATGCTACGTCGTGGAATTACACGGGGCGCCTAGATGCTGCCCTATTCGGGGAGGCCCAGTCCCGGATCACCGTGACGGTCGCCCCGGAGGACGGAGCGCTCCTTGAGGAATTGGCTGAAGCCGCACAGGTGCCCATCGAGATGATCGGGCGCGTCACACAGGAGCCGCGATTTGCCCTGGGGCAGGACATAAACCTGGGCGCGACCGAGCTCAAGCAAGCCCACGCCGAGGGCCTGCCCTCGCTGCTTTAGGCCGCCGGCAGAACGAAGTCCGGGACGAATGGGTTCAGGTAGCGGACGCCCTCGATTTCGCGGCCGTGCTGGCCATCCTCGCTGAGGATGTACTCAACGCCGTTTAGCTTCGCCACTGCCCAGATAAAGGAATCCCAGTAGGAGATCTGGTACTTCGCGTTAGCAGCGAGCCCCTCTTTAAAGGCGTCCAAGGTAACTGGGAGCACCGTGAACTGCAGAATCAGTGCTTCGGTGTCGCGCAGCAACTGTTCAGAGCTAACAATGGTCGCAAGCTTCCTTCGCGAAATGCGCACGAACTCTGTGAGACACTGCACGCTCAGGACGCCCCTTCCGTCGCTGGCCAGGCGATCTATCAGATCAATCGCGACTTCGTTCTTCACACCAGTGAGGGCATCCTCCCAATAGATAAGCAGGTTGCTATCGATCAAAAACTGCGTGTCTTTTAGTCCTCTTCGTACGCGTCGTCACGCGTCCAGTCGCGTTCCCTGTGGGGCATCGCCCGAGCCCGCTTGGCAATCTCAACCGCTCGGGCTCTCAGGTAGACCAAGGCCTGCTCCTTGGTCATTTTCGATTCCTGACCATCCTTCGAGAGATCCCTTTCGAGAGCGTGGCGGACCACATCCGCCTCGCCCGCCCGGTACCTGGCACTGCTCTTGAGCGCGCGCTCTTGATCAGCCCCGATGTAAATCTGCTTGCGAACCATCCTCGCCATACATCGCAGTATACATCGCGCATGTGAGCTATGCAGAAGGCCGAATATTTCGGCCGGGCCGCGCGGATCTTGCATTAGCAGCAGCGAAGTATCAGGACCCGAGTTGGTTGAGCCTCTCTTCGTAGAGCTCGTCCCGCGTCCAGGTTCGCTAGGCCTGGGGTGTCGTCTTCGCGAGCTCGGCTGTCCTTGCCCACACCGCTTTGAGGTAGGCCAAAGCTTCTTCCTTAGTCATTGTCGAATCGCTAGCGTCCCCTGAAAGTTCCTTTTCAAGGGCGCAGCGGACTCCATCGGCCTCGGTTGCGCTCAAGCGCCTGGATCTTCTCTTGAGTGTGCGGTCGCGGTCGGCACCGACGTAGAATTGCTTGCGGACCATCCGTGCCATACATCGCAGTATACATCATATCCTGACCCAAACTCGGAATATGCACACCGTCGCCACGACGCTCTCACTTGGGCAAGGGCGTCGGGTCGATCACGGAGCCGAGCTTGCTGAGCCGCTCCTCGTAGAGCTCATCGCGCGTCCAGTCTCGCTCCTTCTGAGGCGTCGTCTTGGCCAACTCGGCCATACGCGTTGATTGTGCTTTGAGGAACGTCAGTGCCTGCTCCCTGGTCATCTTGGAGTCAGTCATTCCCGCATCGTTTTCCTCGGCAAAATACTTATCGAGGGCGCGCCGGACGACTTCAGACTCGGTGATTCCGAGGCGCTTGGCCTTGGCCTTGAGCTTGCGGTTCTGTTCGACCGTGATGTAGACCTGCTTGCGGACCATCCGCTCCATACATCGCAGTATACATCGCCGGGGGGCCAGAGCCTTACTCGGGGCGGTACTCGATCATCTGGAAGTAGTTGCCGTCCGGGTCCTCGAAGGTCGAGATGATCCCGCCCCAGAACTCCTTGCCCTGCGAGCGCACGACGTTCACGCCGGCGTCCTTGAGGCGCTGCTCCTCGCTGGCTATGTCGTCGACCATGAAATTGATCAGCGCGCGGGCAGGCTCTTTCGCCCGGCCACGGACGTCACTGTGGCCGTCGATAACGAAGGCCGCGTCGCCGACTTTGAATGCGCCATCCTCCCCGATGTTGGGATCCGGCTCGAGCTGGACGATGTCTTTGTAGAACCGCTTGAGCTCATCGGCGTTTTCGCTGGTGATGTTGACGATTAATTGGTTGGCTTTCACTTAGCCCTCCTTCAGGTAGGTCAAATGTTCTACCACTTTGACCTCACGGTCAAGCGCGACGGAAATTGTCGCGAAGCTGGTCTAGCGTCTGACTATGAGAACTCCCGCCGTTCTCGATCCATGCCTGCTTGTCCAGGTGTCCCTAGAAGCCAGTCTTGCTAGCCTGAGTGGTGACAGTTATCCACGCTGGCCAGACTATTGTGGCTATCTCTGCGCGAGAGCAAGCGTGTGACCATTACCGGCGGGCACGAGACTCATCTACATCGTCGCCCGCCCGCGGAAAGGCGGACAGCGCATGAAAGTAGTTTTCCTCGAGGAGGTGCCCGGCAGCGGCTATCCCGGAGATGTGAAGGACGTTGCCGACGGCTACGCGCGCAATTATCTGCTGCCCCGCAAGCTCGCCACCGCGGCGAACAAGCAGATGATGCAGAAGGCGACCAAGCTCGCCGACATCGAGGCCAGGCGGCAGGCAAAGCTGGACAACGAGGCTTCAGGCATCGCCGAGGCGCTCAATGGCCAGACCCTTACATTCATCGCCCGGGTCGGCGACCTGGGCAGACTCTTCGGATCGATCACGGCCGGCGACATCGCCACGAAGGCGACCGAGCTGGCCGGCGAGGAGGTGGACCGACACAAGATTCATCTCGGTGAGCCGATCAAGGAAACCGGTGTCCGCACGGTCAAGGTTCGCCTGACCCGCAACATCGAGGTCGACCTCAACATCGACGTCCGGTCACACGACCAACCGGCCGAAGAGGAGCCCGCGGCCGAAACCGCGAGTGAGGAAACCTCCGAGGTCGAGGCTGAGCTGACCGAGGGCACGGGTGAGGAGACGCCAGTAGCCGACGAACAACCGGCCGAAGTTGCCGAGGCCGCCGACGCGCCGGAGGAGCCAAGCGAGGCCACCCTGCCGAAGGAGACGGCCGAAGGAATCAGCGGCGAGGCGGCCGAAGAAGGAAACAAGGGGACGGAAAGCTAAGCCAGGACGAAAGTTCAGGCCGAAGCCTCCGTCTTGAGCGAGACGGAGGCTTTTCCATAGGAACGAGGGAGCGAACAGACGGGGCTAAGGGCTCACCTACGTGGCCATAGACACCGGCTACGTGGTCGACCGCCAGTCAGCCCCCGAGAAGCTGCCGCCGCATGACATCGATGCGGAGGAGGCGGTCATTGCCTCGCTGCTGGTTGACTCCGAGGCCATCTATCGCATCGCCCAACTCCTTAAGCCATCGGACTTCTTCCGCGAGAAGAATCGCTGGGTCTACGAGGCGGCGCTCGGCCTCTTCGAACGCAACGAGCCCATCAACCAGATCTCGGTTGCTCATGAGCTGGCCCGCCGCGAGCAGTTGGAGAACGCGGGCGGCGGTGCCTACCTGGCGCGCCTCGTGGCCGACCTGCCCACGACGGTTGGTATCGAGCACTTCGCCCACACCATCGCCCGCGACGCCGTCTACCGGAAGCTGATCTCAGCCGCCGGGCAGATTGCCGGCATGGCCTACCAGGGCGGCTCCGACCTCGAGGCGGTCCTTGGCCGCTCCGAGGCCCTCCTGATCCAACTGCGGGGCGCCGAGTCCCTGCAGGACTTCGTCCACATCCGCGAGCTGCTCGCCGCCTACCTCGAGGAGACGGGCGAGGAGCACGAGGCAGCGCGCACCATCACGACCGGTTTCTCCGACCTCGACCAGCTCCTCGGCGGTCTCAAGAGGTCAGACCTCGTCATCCTGGCGGCACGCCCCAGCCTCGGTAAGTCGAGCCTCGCCCTCAACGTCGCCCGCAACGCCGCGGTCGGCTCGCGGGCGAGGGTCGCCGTGTTCTCGCTGGAGATGGCCTCCGAGCACCTGGCTCAGCGACTGCTTTCCGCCGAGTCTGGCGTTGACTCGGCGAGCCTTCGCCTTGGCCTGACCACAGAAGCGCAAGAGCGCCGCATAAGCAACGCCCTGGGTGTGCTTTCGGACGCCGACATCTACTTCGACGACACCTCGGTCATGTACGTGGCCGAGATGCGGGCCAAGGCGCGCCGCCTAGCCCTGGAGCGCGGCCTCGACCTGATCGTGGTCGACTACCTCCAGCTCATGCACGGCGGGACGGTCACCAATGAGCGCCAGCAGGAGAACCGCGTGCAGGAGATCAGCTACATCTCGCGCTCGCTCAAGCAGTTGGCGCGCGACCTCGACGTGCCGGTCCTGGCCTGTGCCCAGCTCTCCCGCGCCATCGAGATGCGGCCCAACCACATTCCGATGCTCAGCGACCTGCGCGAGAGCGGCAGCATTGAGCAGGACGCGGATGTCGTCATGTTCATCTACCGCGAGGATCGCTATGTCAGCAAGGAGGACTGGGAGAAGGAGCACCCCGACTCCAGCGGAAACGAGTACCCGGCCGGAGTCGCCCAGATCATCGTGGCCAAGCACCGCAATGGCCCTACGGGGAGAGTCAACCTGCGCTTCAGGGAGAAGCTGTCGCGCTTTGAGGACTTCCCGGTGCGCGAGGTCGACTGGTGACCGGCGGACCGATCTTCCCCGCCAACGCCGAGGTCACCGCCATCCCCTCGGCCTTCTTCTCTCACGTGCTGCCGGAGATGCAGGACATCGCCGAGCTGCGCGTCGTCCTCCACGCCTTCTTTTCTATCCGCCGCAAGCGGGTCTTCCCGCGCTATGTCAGCAGAGCCGAGCTGTGCGCGGACGAAACCCTGGCTCGCGGCTTTGGTGGCCGGGACGATTGCACGGCCTTGATCGAACGGGCCTTAGCTGCCGCAGTCGACCGGAGGTTACTGGTGGGCGTCAGCCATCGCACCGGCGGGGAGCTCTATTTCATCAATGACGAGCAAGGGCGCCGGGCGGCACGCAGGGTTGAGGCGGGTGAGCTGACAGTCGCGCCGTCTGCTCCGAAGCCGCGCGCGGCCAGCGAACGCGAGCCGCTGGTCGAGCTCTACGAGGCCAACTTCGGCCCGGTCACGCCAATGATTGCCGAGCAACTGGCCGAGGCTCAGCAGCTCTTCCCGGCACAGTGGCTGCCAAGGGCGATGAAGCTCGCAGCAGCCGCCAACATCCGCCGCTGGAACTATGTACTGGCGATACTCGAACGCTGGCAGAACGAGGGAATCGATGTCGATGAGGAAACTGGACGAGATCCTGAAGTCGAACGGCTTTGGGAACGCTACGTCCGCGGCAAGCCCACCCGCTGACGGAGAAGCACCGCCTGAGGAAGAGGCCGACGAACCGCAGTGTGAAACCTGCGGTGGAGCCCGCTTTGTCCGTCAGCAGCTGGCTGTCGACCACCCCGACTTCGGACGCGCTTTTCCCTGCTCGTGCGTGGCCGACGAGCAAGCCGGCGAGCGCCAGGCTCGCCTGCAGCGCTACAGCAACCTCGGCCCGCTCGTCCGCCTGACCTTCGCGAACCTGATACCCCGCGGCCGCTCCTCAAGCCCGGCAGACCAGCAGGCCTTCCAGCACTGCGTCTCGGCTGCCAAAGACTTTTCGTCCTTTCCCGAGGGTTGGCTGGTCTTCTGTGGGCCCAGCGGGGCGGGCAAGACCCACCTCGCCGCGGCCATCGCCAACCAGGCGATCGAGAACGGGCGGCCCGCCCTCTTCGTCGTCGTCCCCGACCTCCTGGATCACCTGCGTGCGACCTACGGCGCCAACAGTGAGATTACCTACGACCAGCTCTTCGAGCAGGTCCGTAACGCGCCGATCCTGATCCTGGATGACCTGGGCACACAGAACATGACGGCGTGGACCCAGGAGAAGCTCTTCCAACTGATCAACCATCGCTTCAATAGCCAGCTGCCTACCGTATTCACGACGAACTTGCGGCCGGCCGAGCTGCCGGAGCGGATCCGCACGCGCATGACCGACACCTCGCTGTCCCGCGTCTTCGAGCTGGAGCAGTCCGGCCTCTGGGACTACAACGAGCTGAGCACGCTCGACCTGCCGCTTTTGCGCAGCATGACCTTCCAGCGCTTCGACCCGCGGGGCGCCGGCGTCGCCGGCGACGCAGCCGATTATTTGCAGTCGGCGCACCGCCAGGCCCTGCGCTTCGCGGAGGAGCCGCAGGACTGGTTGGTGTTTGTCGGCGAGCACGGCAGCGGCAAGACCCACCTCGCGGCGGCCATCGCCAACCAGCGGCGGGAGAAGGGCGACAGCGTGCTTTTCGTCGTTGTCGCCGACCTGCTCGATCACCTGCGCCAGAGCTTTAACCCGCAGGACTCGACGCCCAATAACCACGAGCTGTTCGAACGGGTGCGGACGGCGCCGCTATTGGTGCTCGACGACCTCGGCGCCCAGAGTCACAGCCCCTGGGCCGATGAAAAGCTCTACCAGCTGATCAATTTCCGCTATAACGCGCGGCTGCCAACCGTGATCACGACCAGCATGAAAACGCAGGAGATGGACAAGAGAATCCTGTCGCGCGTGACAGATCCCGCGATCAGCACGATCCTGCCGACCGGCCGCTTCGACTTCGGCGGGGGCCGCGCCCCCGATCCATCAGAGCGCCCCCGCCGCGGCCGCCCCCGCAAGAATGTCTAGGGCTAGGAGCGCCACTTCAGGTAGAGCATCGCCACCAGGTAGGCCACGCCGCTTACTGCCAAAAGCTGCGTGTACGGGCTCGCGTCCTCGCCCTGGGCAATCTCCACCAGCCAGAGACCGGCGATCAGGGCAAGAAGGAACAGGCCGGCGAGTCCGCTGGCGCGGCTGTCGATCATCGCCCAGCGCTCGTCGCGGCCGGGTCCGCCGAGGCCGGCGATAGTCTCGTTGCGCCAGCCGAAGAAGAAGACCGCACCGACGGCCGCCATCACCGCCAGGGCCTCCAGCCCCGACTCGAGGCTGCCGCCGATCCAGAAAGCCGCCGCCATGACCGCCCCGAGGCCCACGCTGAAGAGCGGCATCCACCACCGGCTCCTCCACCACTCTGTTCTTCCGTTAGTTGTCTGCATCAAAAATCTCCTCAACTGATTTGGTGAAGAAGCGGGCCAGGGCAATGGCCAGCGGCAGCGAGGGGATGTAGCGGCCGGTCTCGATCGAGTTGATCGTCTGTCGCGAGACATCCATGGCTTCGGCCAGCTGCCGCTGGGAGAGACCGCGCTCGGTGCGTAGCTCCCTGACTTCGTTCCGCATCGATGTAAAGTAAGCAAGCTTTACAATCACAGTCACTTCGTTCACACAGGCGAAGCCCGCAGGAGCGGAGGGAAAACCCTGCGTTTCGCGCTCCCCTTGTCGGTTCGAGTGACCTTCTAACGCCCAGGGAATGTCGTCCGAACGTTACTATGCTGGACACCTATCGCTGTTGAAATTGGACACCGTGTTGGACAATCGAGGGGAACGAGGTTGGGCATGAAGAGGATACGAGCCATCAAGCTGACGCCTGAGGCGGTCGTAGAACGACTAGCCGACGACGAGGTTCGCTACGGCATGACGAGTGCCGAATTCTTTCGCCGGTTTGAAAGCGGCGACTTCGATCACGGTGAGTTGACTGACGACTTCTTCAAATGGGCGAGCTTGATAATGTACGAGCCCTCACGCGCCAGGGTGCACGCCTAGCTGCCTGGTGGAGATAGAGAACTACTTCGAGGAGTTTGTTCTCCGACTTGAGCAACACACCGGCGGCCAGTTCTCACCGACAGTCGCGGTCGATCTTCAAGAGCAGGAATGGGGTACCTTCGTCGCGGCGATGCCAGCGCTACTAAGGGGCGGGGTTAGGCAGCGAAGCGCGGCAGGACAATGCGGCCGAAAGCCTCCAGCGAGCGCATCAGCCGGCCATGAGGTATCAGCCCGTTGTAAGTCCAGGCGAACAGCCAGCGCATCGGCGTCGATTCCAGCAGGCTTTCTATCTGTCGACTCACTGAATCCACCGTACCGACGAGGATCAGGTTCCGCTCAAGCAGGTCCTGCGGCGTCAGCGACTCGGTCCGTCCCGGCTCGGCCAGCCCGCTACCAAAGCCGAATGGCGAGAACCACGCTGCCCCGCAGAACGCCGGCCCCTGCGCCCACAGCTCCAGCGCTTCGTCTTCGCTCTCGGCGATGACCAGGTCGCGGAGCAGGCCCAGGCCCTCCCCGGTTTCCAGCTCCCGTCCGCAGGTCGCGGCTTCGTCTTCGTAGACGCGGTAGAGCTCGTCCTGGAGCCCCTGATGCATCGGCGGCAGGATGGCGGTGACGCCCTCGCGGGCGCACCAGCGAATCGTCCGCTCGCTCGAGGCGAACGGCTGGAAGATCGGCGGGTGCGGCTTCTGCAGCGGCCGCGGCACGACCCCGATGGCCTTCACCATACCGTCCTCGACGCCCGCGCCCCATTGCCTGGTCGCGTCCAGCGTCCAGGGCGTGCCGGCCGGCGGTATCTGCCAGTACTTGCCCTCGAAGGTCACCATGTCCTCCGTCCAGGCGCGCTTGACGATCTGGAAGTGCTCCTCGAAAGCCTCGCGGTTGGCGGCGTCAATCTCGTCGTGCTCCCAGGGCGTGGCTCCGTGGATGCCGTGCATCTGCTGCGCCATGATGTCCACCCAGCGTCGCTGGTAGCCGCGCGCGAACCCGGCATTGGCCCGTCCCCCGCTCATGTGGTCGAGCATGGCGATGTCTTCGGCCACGCGGAGCGGATTCTGCGCCGGCAAGACGATGCCCAACTGCCCGACCCGGATGCGCTTCGTCTGCAGGGCCACGAACAGGTCCAACAGGACGGGGTTGTTGGAGATCTCGAAACCCTCGATGTGGAAGTGGTGCTCTGTAAAGCTGATCGAGTCGTAGTCCAGCTCGTCCGCCAGCTGTGCCTGTTCACGAAGCTCCGCCAGCATGCGCTGATAAAGGTCCTCGCGCAGTCCTGCCATGCCCTGCTCGATCTCGGCGCGCGAACCAATGGAGGGCAGGTAGAAGAGGCTCGTCTTGAAGCTCACGAGTCGCGGCCGAAGGTATCGATGATCAAGCGGTAACACTCGCTGAGGCGCTCGGGCCGCACGCCGAACGAGGGCGGACAGAGCATCGCGTGGTCGAGCAAGCCTCCCCACTTCTTAAGTTGCTGGCGACATTCGTCCGGCGTCCCGGCTACCGCCATTTGCTCAACCATCTCGTCGGTCACCGCCGCCGTCATCGCGGGGAAATCGAAGCGCTCGAATGCCGCCCGGATCGTTTCGCGCTCCTTCGTCCAGCCGTGGAGGTTGAGGATGGCCTCGTAGGTCAGCGCGGTGGCGTAGAAGCCGATCTGGCGGCGTGCCTCCTCGCGGGCCTGGTTCCCGTCCGCGGAGATTGCCACGCTGACGAAGCCGGCCAGGTCGAAGGCGGAGCGCTCCCTGCCTCCGCGGCGCAGCCCCTCCGCCACCGCCGGCGTCACAACTTCGGTGATGTAGCGCCGGGAGAAGAGGGGGTGCCCGACCAGGCCGTCGGCCACCTCGGCCGCCGTGCGGATCATGATCTTGTTTACGCCGGCGAGGTAGACCGGAATGTTGGAGCGCACGCGGCCCGGCCGCCCGAAGAAGTCGATCGCCAGCTTGTAGAAGCGGCCGTCGAACTTGAAAGGCCGGCCGCCCGGCGCCGCCCAGAGCTCGCGCAGCAAGCGGATAACCTCAGCGGTCTTCGGCGCCGGGCTCTCGAACTCCAGTCCGTACCACTTTTCCTGCATCCGCCGCGTCCCGGTCCCGAGGCCGAGGATTACTCTGCCGCCTGTCAACTCGTCGAGGTCCGCCGCCGCCGCGGCGGTCAGCACCGGCGACCTGGCGAAGGCGTAGCCGATGCCGCTGCCGACGCCGATGGTCGAAGTAGCCATGCCCACGGCGGCCATGCGGACGAAGACATCGCGGTTGAAGAAGTCGGTCAGCCAGACCGCCTCGAAGCCTGCCGCCTCAGCCCGGCGCCCAAGGTCAGCCAGCTCTGACAGGGGATCGACGATGAGGACCAGTGAACGTCGCATGGGCCTAAGCAGACGCTAGCGCGCGCCCGGATTGAGCGGCAGATGCGACCAGGTCAGCGAGCCGTCGTAGGGGCAGATGGCCGGCGAATTCGAGCAAAATATTGGTTACCGGCGTGCCCCTCAGGACTTGTGCAAGGAAAGGCCCCTCGGACTCGCGGTTAAAAGCGGGCCCTCCAGGGACTAGCCGAATCCTGCCACCGGATAGTGGCTTACGTCGACGATATCGAGCCCCGGCTTTGCCACCATCAGGTAAACCACGATCAGCGCCAGCAGCGTCAGCAGGTTCGGCGTGATGAGCTGCAGGGGCTTCTTGAACTCCGCAGCGAGTTCCGGGCTAACTGTGTTTCCCGACGACTTCGCCGCCAGCTCGTTGAGGCGGCGCAGCGCCGGCCTGAGGATGGCTAAAGAGATCAGCACCATCAGCACCCAGAGGGTTGACCCGATCTGCAGCCAGGTATTCTCGCCCCAATCCCAGTCCTGGTGGAGGGCGAGGATGATCCCCAGGACACCGGCCGCGGTGAAGCCCGGCAGCGCCATTAAGTCGAACATATTGCCGAAGCGCAGGGCGGCGCGCACGAAAGTCAGGTCGCTGCTGCGCGCCGCCGCCGGCATCACGACATGGAAGCCGATGGCCCCGCCGAAGCCGACGACCACGAAGAAGATGTGCAGCAGCTTGAGCAGCTCGGCGAGGTTCATGGCGCCCCCCTTCTTCAGCGGATTCTAGTGGCAAAGGATCGCGCTGTCGGATGCGCCAAATAGTGTATCCCTGCAAGGTGACACAGCTACGAGGTGTTCGGCGAGGCTGGCAACGACAACCTCTCGGGCGGGCTCAACAGCGACCGTGTCGACGGCGGCGCTGATAGCGATACCGCCGTCTTCGGCGAGGAGGAGGTCTTCGTTCGGCTTTCGTCGGCGAGGCCGCGATGGACAGTGGCAACGACTCGCTGTTCAGCATCGAGAACGCCACAGGCTCACCCTTCAGCGATAACCTCTTCGGCGATGACGGCCCCAACATCCTCAAGGGCGGTGACGGTGGCGACCGGATCGAGGCCTTGGAGGGCGATGACACGCTTCTCGGAGAAGATGGCCTCGACATTCCTTGTCCCCCGCGACGGAGTAGACATCGTCAATGGCGGCGATGACGTTGACGTCGTGAGTTATCTCTTCACCAGCGTGCCGGTTAACGCCAACCTCAACACGGGCCAGACGACGGCGACCGACGGCAACGATACACTCACGGACCTGGAGAACCTCGTCGGCACCAACGGGCAAGATACGCTGGTCGGCGACGACGGTGAAAACGTGATCAACGGCGAGGGCGGGCCGGACTTCATACTCGGCAACGGTGGCGCTGACTCGCTCCACGGCGGGCCCGGAAACGACACGATTCACAGCGGCGAGGGCGCCGACGAGCTCTTTGGTAAGGCCGACGACGATGCCCTGGACGGTGGCGACGGCCCCGATCAACTCTCCGGTGGCACGGGAATCGACACGGTCTCATTCCTGAGCTCAAACGGCGCTGTCGTGAGCCTGGCCACGGGCGCCAACAACCAGGGCGACACGCTGATCAACAACGGGACTGACAAGTTCGAGAACCTGACCGGCGGGTCGGGTGCCGACACCCTCACCGGCGACGCCGGAGGCAACGTACTCGACGGGTTCAAGGGCGACGACACCCTGAGAGGCGGCGGCGGGGCGGACAGCTACGTCGGAGACATAGGCAGCCCACAGTCAACTACACGGGTCCAGATCCGGTCACGGTTGACCTCAGTAATGGGTCGAACAACCAGGGCGATACTTTTTCAGGGATCGAAAATGTCATCGGTTCCGCCGGGGCGGATTCTTTGACCGGCAACGATGATGCGAATCGGCTCGAGGGCCGCGCCTCGGGCGACGTCCTCATCGGCCGCGGGGCCGACCACGAGCTGATCGGCGCCGGCGGGGCCGATACCCTTAACGGAGGCTCGGGGACCAACGACCTCTGCGACGGCGGGCCCGGCGTCGATTTCTTCAATCCCAGCTGCGAGGTCCAGCAGGGGGTGCCCTAAGCCGCGGCGCCGGCTCGTCGATCTGGATCGCTCGCTTCGCACAGAGACGCGGTGTCCCCCGGCTGCGAGTTGCCAGAGCAGAACAAAGTCGGGCGGGACACAGATTGTGACTCATTCGCCCTTGAGTCGGCCCTTGCAGTGCACCACGATTTCGTTAGGACGCTGTCCGGCGATCGTTGACGCGTCACACTGGCGCTGCTACAAGGTAGGGCACTGTAGGTGCATTGAATTAAAGCGAGGCGAACCCCGTCAGTCACGGCTATAGCCGCGCTCCTGATGTCGCTGGCGGCGCTCGCCGCGCTTGCGCGGCCCCCCACGGGCGAGTCGGCTAAAGACGCACCGCAACCTGTCGGGCAATCCCCGGGTGCCGCTTTCGCTTCGGCAGTCACCACCGAGCCCGGCAAGGCGATGGCCTGGGGAAAGAACAACGAGGGACAGGTCGGCAGCACCGTCTGCGAGCCCTGCTTCGTGCCTTTCGTCGTGAACGCCGGCGCCGGCCTCACTGATACCGTTATTTCCGTCGACGCCGGGGGGAACGGCGGCTTTGGCCCGGGACTCAGCACCGGCCACTCCCTCGCCGTCCTCAGCAACGGCACGGTTTGGGCGTGGGGCAGCGACAGGCAGGGGCAGATCGGCGATGGCGGCAGCAACACCGAGCGCCTTCTCCCCGTCCAGGTGATCGGCGTCGCCGATGCTGTCTCCGTAGCCGCCGGCGGGGAACACTCCCTGGCCCTCCTCGAAAACGGCACGGTCGTGGCCTGGGGCGACGACGCATTCGGTCAACTGGGGAGCGGCGAAACCATCGTCGACAGAGATGCGCCCGTCCCGGTCACGGCCTGACCGACGTGATCGCCATCTCGGCCGGCAGCCTCCACTCCATGGCCCTTCTCGCCGACGGCAGCGTGATGGCGTGGGGTTCTGATGTCGCCGGGCAGCTGGGGAACGGCCCAGATTTCGACAGTAAGGCCGTCCCGGTGCCGGTCCGCGACATAGTCAGCGCCACCGCTATCTCGGCCGGCGGCGGACACTCCCTGGCCCTCCTCGAAGACTTTACCGTTCGCTCCTGGGGGTCCGACTCCTTCGGCCAGCTTGGTAACGGGGGAGTGACCGGGGATCAGCCAGTTCCAGTGCAGGTGTTGAACAACACCGGCGAGGGCTTCGCGCCACTAACAAGCGTTAGGGCAGTCTCTGCCGGCGGGGAACATTCCCTGGCCATAATCACGGGCGGCATTACCAAGAGCTGGGGCAGTGACGGACGCGGCCAGCTCGGCGACGGGTCCGGTTCCACCAACAGGCCCGCCGCGTTCACGATTAACAACTTCCCCGGGGCCGTCGCCATCGACGCCGGCGCCTTCTTCTCGATGGCCATTGTTTTCGATGGCGCCGTAAAATCCTGGGGCGAGGACACCTTCGGCGAGCTTGGCAACGGCAACGGCAGTTCCGGCCAGTTCAGTGTCAGCCCCAGCCCAGTGTCCGTCAGCGGTGTCCTGGGCTCGGGCGGCGCCGCCGTGGTGGCGGCGGGCGGCAACCATACCGTTGTCATTCGCGCAATGTGCAACGGTCAGCTGGCAAACATTACCGGAAACAATCTCAGCAACACGCTCACGGGCGGGACTGGTAATGACGTTATACAGGGCCTGGGCGGCCCGGATCGTATTCGTGCCGGCGGCGGCAACGACACCATCTGCGGCGGCGATGGCGACGACCTGATCCAGGGCGGCACAGGGGACAACCAGGTGTTCGGCGACGGGGGCGTCGATACAGCGGAGTACCCGGAAGGCGCCGTCGAGGCGAACCTTCTTCCCGGTCAGCGCAAGTCAGTCCAGGGCGCCGACGAGGACAGCCTGACCAGTATCGAAAACCTGGAAGGATCGCCGCAGGGCGACACCTTGATCGGCGGCGTTGGTGGAAACCGGATCGACGGCAACGGTGGCGACGACGAGATCGGCGGCGTTTTTAGCAACGACACGCTCAACGGTGGCGCAGGCAACGACAACATTGACGGAGGACCACACGATGACGTCATAAACGGGAACACCGGTGAAGACGATATCGACGGCGACACAGGGACGGACACTGTGTCTTATGCGGGTGAGGTCGAGGAATTGATTATCGACTTGCAGCTGGATCGAGCCACTCTGTTGACGAGCCCGACGACTACGGAAGACCTGTTTGCCGTCGAGAACATTACCGGGGGCAACAGCAGCGACCTCATAGCGGGCGACGCCGCGCCCAACACTCTCCGGGGCGGAGCGGGGCCCGATGTGATCGTGGGGCGCGGCGATGTCGATCAGCTGTTCGGCGACCTCGGCGACGACGACCTCTCGGGGGGATCCAGCGTCGACGGCCTGGATGGTGGCGAGGGTAGCGACACCGCCTTCTTTGGCGAGGAGTCGGTCATCGTTCGCATAGCTGAAAGGGTGGCTGTGATGGCCAGCGGTGACGAAGACCTGGTGAGCATCGAGAACGCCACGGGGTCACCCTTCAGCGACATCCTGCACGGCGACGACGGCCCCAACGTCCTCGATGGCGGTGGGGCGGGCGACATCGTCGAAGGCCTGGGCGGGGACGACACGCTGCTGGGTGGCCCCGGAGACGACGCCATCGTTCCCGGTGATGGGACGGCAATCATCGATGGCGGCGATGACCGCGACCTCCTTATATACGAGAACATTAGCGGCCCGGTGAATGCCAACCTCAACCTCCAACGCACCCTGGGAAGCGACGGCAACGATACGCTGGAAGGAATCGAGGACCTGATCGGCACCGAGTTCAACGACACCCTCGTCGGCGACGACAACGACAATCGACTCTCCGGCGCGGCAGGCCTGGACATCATCATTGGAAACGGCGGCGCCGACGGGCTTTTCGGCGGCACTGAGAACGACTTTTTGTCTGGCGGTCCGGGTGAGGACGAGCTCGACGGCGGCACCGAGGACGACCAGCTGTCCGGTGGCGACGACCCCGACATCCTCGACGGTGGCCCTGGCGTCGACGAGGCGATCTTCACGTCCTCCCCGGTTGTTGTGAACCTGGCGACGGGCCGCTAACAACCAGGGTGACACCATCGTTATCGGTGAATTCAGCAGAATCGAGAACCTAACCGGCGCGTCGGGCGACGATATCCTGACCGGCGACGCTGGGGACAACGTCCTTAACGGAGACAAAGGTAACGATCGGCTTCGCGGCGGCGGCGGTGCTGACATCTATGAGGGCCACATTGGCTCAGACACCGTGGATTACTCCGGCCCGACGCCGGTCACAGTCAACCTGACCGACGGCAGCAATGACCAGGGCGATACGTTCTTGAGGATCGAGAACATCATCGGCTCCGGTGGCATCGACTCGCTGACTGGTGACGCGGCAAGGAACCGTCTGGAAGGTCGAGCCTCGGGCGATACCCTCATAGGCCGGGGAGAGGATGACGAGCTGATAGGCGCCGGCGGTGCTGATAAGTTGAACGGCGGCCCGGGCGCCAATGACCTCTGTGACGGTGGGCCTGGGGTGGACGTATTTAACGTCAGCTGCGAAGTCCAGCAGGGCGTGCCCTAGAGGCGGCGCCAACCACACTTGACCGGGAGTAGCGCCATCAGCGGTGGAGCAGCCGCAGCGTTTCCTCGTTGTCCGGCACCCAATCGTGCCACGATAGCTCCTGCCAGACGTCGGCCACGTGCATCGTCGCCGTGAAGCGCATCAGCTGGCCGTCCTCGTGCCTCCAGCGGACCGGGTAGGTCATGCGGGTCGTGTGCGGCACAGGCTCGGCACGCTGCCAGAGCTCGAGCATGCGGGTTATCAAGGCCGGGTCGCCTCTTAAAAATTCCTGGTACGGCCCCTGCGAATGGGGCGCCTGCCGCTCCGGGTTGATTACCCAGCGCGTGTCCGCCTTGGCTAGCCCGATGATGAAGCTCATGCCCTCGACCCAGCTTTCCTGCCGTGCCGCGAACCTGGGGTCGCTGGCGCGCGCCACGAAGTTCCACCTGGGGTTGGGTAAGCGCTCCTTAAGAGGAATGCCGATGAGGGTACGGAAGCAGTGGTTCGCCGCCAGGACGTCGGACGCCTGGTTGGTGACGATAACGGGCCACCAGTAGCGCTCGACCTCTTCCGTGAACCAGGCCAGGTCTCGCGGCTCATAGCGCTGGTTGAGAATGCCCTGCCAGTCGATGGCGTAACCGGCGCCGGCGAGCACCGGATTGGCCCGCTCCACCGGCATCCCCAGGGAGTCGATAATCGCGGCCAGGGCTTCGCGGCTGGGGTGGCGGCTGCCGGACTCATACGCCTTCACCGCTGAGACCGACATGCCCGAGCGGCGGGCCACCTCGGTCTGCGAGATTCGCTGCGCCAGCCGGTAGTCCCGCAGTGCCCGTTGCCATTCGAAGGCCCCAGCGAACTCCTCGAGGTCTCGGCCTGCCTCAACCATTTGCCTAAGTATGGAGCCCGGCTACAGATTGTGACCGAATTGCCCTTGCTGGGATTCCCGCGAGTCGGCAAAATCTGTTTACGATTGCGGGCGTTTCCCAGTTTCGCGGCCCAGCCAGGCTCGTGGTCGTTAGGGTGCGAGTTGAGTTCAGAAACCAGGTCGTTGGCGAGATGCCCGGGGAATCCAGTCCGTTGATGGGCGCCGAGGTCGAGGTGAGACTCAGGCGCCGGCTTTCGCCCGCCTTTTCGCTGGCCTGCGCACTGGCGCTGCTGGCGGTCTTAGCGCTAGCGGGCTCCGGGGTTTCAGGCGCCTCCGGCGCGGATGACGCCTCGCCCCCCACAGGCCGCACGACAGTGGACCTGGCCAGCGGAGTATCTTCCGTGCCCGGGCTTGCCATGGCATGGGGTGGCGACGGCAGCGGCCAGCTCGGCAGCACGGCCTGCAGCCCCTGCGTCGCTCCTGTGACGGTCGGCGCCGGCGAGGGCATGAGCCAGACCGTGGTCAGCGTCGACGCCGGCGGGCCAATCAGGATCGGTGTCAACTTCCAGGACGCCGGCCACTCGCTGGCGGCGCTGTCAGATGGCACGATCTGGGCCTGGGGCGATGATCGGAACAGCCAGTTGGGCAATGGTGGGGCGAACGAGAACGAGGTCGCGCCCGTTCAGGTCCCCGGCGTGAGCAATGCCGTCGCGGTCGCTGCCGGCGGGCAACACTCGATGGCCCTGCTGAGCAACGGCACGGTGATGACCTGGGGTTCGGACGTCTTTGGACAGGCCGGCGACGGCGGCGCCACCGGGGGCAACATTCTGCCGACGGTGGTCCCGGGCCTGACCGGCGTTACGGCTATCTCCGCTGGCGCCAATCACTCCCTGGCCCTGCTGAGCAACGGGACCGTGATGGCCTGGGGCCGCGACGACAGCGGACAGCTCGGCGACAACACCACGCTCTCGAACCGGTCCGCGCCCACTGCCGTCAGCGGACTGACCAACGCGATTGCGATTTCGGCAGGTAGACAGCATTCGCTGGCCACGCTGGCCGATGGCACGGTCAGGGCGTGGGGCCTGAACCTCAGGGGACAACTGGGCAACGGCGAAACGAACAACGAGCCTGTCCCCGTTGCTGTAGAGGGCCTGAGTGCCGTGATTTCCGTCGCCGCCGGCTCTGAGCATTCACTTGCCCTGCGCAGCGACCGCACGGTCAGGGCCTGGGGGAGGGACGGCAATGGGCAGCTCGGGAACGGACTGCCCCTTGCCAACGAGTTGCTGCCGGTCACCGTCAGCGGCCTCAGCGGAGTCCGCGCCATAGACGCCGGAGGCTCGTTCTCGCTTGCCATCGACTTCAATGGGCGCGTCCGCTCGTGGGGCCGGGATTCGTCAGGTATGCTCGGCAACAGCACGCCGGGACAGGACGCCTCTGTACCAACGACGGTGACCGGCCCGCTTGGCACAGGTGGCGCAACTGTAGTCGCGGCCGGGCAAGTTCATGCTCTCGCCATTGTTGCCCTCTGTGAAGGCGAGCGCGTGACCCGCGTCGGCACCCTGGGTAACGACACCATGATTGGCAGCAGCGGCAACGACGTTATCCACGGCCTCGCCGGCGTCGACCGCCTGCGCGGCAGCGGCGGCAACGACACGATCTGCGGCGGCGAGGGCGACGACCTGATCCAGGGTGGGACGGGCGACAACGACCTCTTCGGCAACTCAGGCTTCGACACGGCCGAGTTCCCCGAAGGCGCCGTCAACGCCAACCTGCTTCCGGGCCAGCGTATCGCCACCCAGGGCGCCGACCAGGACACGCTCAACGCCATCGAGAACCTGGAGGGCTCGGAGCAGGCGGATACGCTGACAGGCGGCACAACCGGCAACCGCATCGACGGCAACGGCGGCGACGACGAGATCAGCGGCGTTTTCGGGAACGACACGCTGAACGGCGGCTCCGGCAACGACGACATAAGCGGCGGTCCCGGCGACGACATCATGAACGGAAACAGCGGCGTCGACGACCTTATCGGCGGCCAGGACACGGATACGGTCTCCTACTCCGGGGAGACGGCGAAGCTGATCATCAGCCTGCCCGGGGACGTTGTCACCTTCCCGGCGCCGAGCCCCAGCGAAGACCTGATCGAAGTCGAAAACGTCACCGGTGGCAGCAACGACGACCTCATCTTTGGCGATTCTGGGCCCAACATCCTCAAAGGTGGCGATGGCGTCGACGTCATCGGTGGGCTTGAGGGTGACGACGAGGTCTTCGGCGATGACGGCGACGACAGCCTCTCCGGCGGCCTCAATTCCGACCTGGTGGACGGCGGCGAGGGAAACGACACGGTCATCTACGGCGAGGAGGCCGTGGTCGTGCGGCTGGACTTCAACCCAAACTTCGGCGCCACGGCCAGCGGTTTCGATGACCTGTTCAACATTGAGAACGCTACCGGCTCGCCCTTCGCAGACAATTTGTTCGGCAACTCTGAGGCCAACGTGCTCGAGGGAAGCGGGGATCTCGACACCCTCGTCGGCGGCGGCGGCGCCGACACCTTGAATGGCGGCCCCGGCGCCGACACGATCTATCCGGGGGAGGGGGCAGCCAGCATTGATGGCGGCGAGGGCCGCGACGAGCTGTCCTACGCGCTCAGCAGCAATGCCGTCGATGCCAACCTCAACCTCGAGCGGACGCTGGCCGCGGACGGTAATGACGTTGTCGAGGGCATCGAAGACCTGGAGGGCAGCGAGCTCGGCGACACGCTCGTCGGCGACGACAACGACAACGAACTAGAAGGCCTGGATGGCCCCGACTTCATCGTGGGAAATGGAGGCGCCGACAGGCTGATCGGGAATGCTCACAACGACGACCTGGATGGCAGCGAGGGCAGCGACGAGCTGGTCGGTGGGACCGAGGACGACCGCCTCACCGGCGGCGACGACCCCGACATCCTCGACGGCGGGGCAGGCAGCGATACAGCCGTCTTCACAGGCGCTCAGAACGTCGTTAGCCTTGCGACCGGGGCCAACAACCAGGGCGACACTATCGTGTCGAACGCGGACAGCCAGATCGAGAACCTGACCGGCTCCTCGGGCGCCGACACCCTGACCGGCGACGCCGGCCCCAACGTGCTCAACGGCTTCAAGGGCGACGACACCCTGAGGGGCGGTGGTGGGGCTGACACCTACGTCGGAGACATAGGCAGCGACACGGTCAACTACACGGGCCCCGACGCTGTCACCGTTGACCTGAGCAATGGGTCGAACAACCAGGGCGATACTTTTTCTGGGATCGAAAACATCGTCGGTTCCGCCGGGGTGGATTCGTTGACCGGCAACGACGAGGCGAACCGGCTCGAGGGCCGCGCCTCGGGCGACGTGCTCATCGGCGGCGGCGCCGACGACGAGCTGATCGGCGCCGGCGGGCCCGACACCCTGGACGGCGGTCCCGGCGCCAACGACACCTGCAACGGAGGACCCGGCGTCGATACCTTCGACCCCAGTTGCGAGGTCCAGCAGGGCGTGCCGTAGAACTTACTGGTCATGCTTGGGCGAGCCCCTGGGGCGGAAGTCAGGAGCCTCCGTAAATGCGAGCGCGCCGCCACCTGCCAACCTCGTCGAGGTAGCCGCCCCAGGCAAAACCAGTGTTGCGGTACAGCAGGAGCCCACGGGCTCCTGCACCAACGACGTGCGTAAAGTCGGAGGCGAGGATGAAGTTTCCGCCGAACGCCAGCTTGCCTGGTACTCCAGCATCTTTGAGGTAGAAGGACCGGGCGTGTCCATCGGCTTCGTTGTAGAACAGCACCCCGCCATCGTTCGTACCCGCCACATGGGTCCAGCCGGGCCCAGGGACGCGCGGGTGATCCGAACCGAGATACGTTTGATGCTGAACAAACTCCCCTCGGGTAGTGAGTTGGCCCGTCACAGTCAATCCACTGCCGCTGTGGTAGAAGACCAGTCTCCGGTCGGCCCGATCAGATCCGATGATGTGAGTCCAGCCGGGGGAGAGGTTGTAGGTTTCCTGCTGGATCAGCTTGTGGTTGGCGTTGATTGTCGCCGTGACCGCCAGGCCCGAGCCGGCGTTGTAGAACAGCACGAGGTTATTGCCCGCCCCCACCATGTGAGTCCAGGAGGGTAGATCTTTGGGACCCTGGAAAAAGTCCCATTCGCAACGCCCGTCGACCGGCCCTGCGTAAAAGCTATCGATACCCTCGACGATGAGCAGGTAGTACCTGCCGTTGCCTGACGTGAGGCTATACCCGGCGCTGTTCACGCTATCTTTGACCGCGTAACGGCCGTCGCTAAACGTGCCTATCTCCAATGTGAATGCCTCGTTGTCCATGGCCGCCAGGCATTCACCGGCTCCGCTCACTAGATCCCACCCCGCGGGCAGAGGAGCGGCCGCGGTTGCGCCACCGGCCGAAAGCTGAGTGAAGACGAGGCTCAGAGCGGCGACGGCGACGAGCTTGCCACGACCCGCGAATATTAAGCGTTTCATCGGCCGGGACCCCCAATATCAACGACGTGAGTATCTGTACTTTACTCGTGCTCCCATAGGCCCGTTGGCGGGCACCTCGAATGACCCGACTAGACCCGCTCCCAGACGTGGATGCCGGCGTCGTCTTCGTGCTCCTTGACGCGGTCCAGCTCCTCCAGGTACTCCAGGTGGGCCAGGGTTTCGCTGACAGCGGCCCGCTGCATCCAGGGCTCGAAGTCGGCCAGGCGGCCCGTCGTCCACTCGACACGGCTGGCGACCTCGTAGGCGGTGGCCCCGCCGTCGCCCACGCAGCGCACCATCTCGTCCAGGCGTTCCTCGTGGTGTGACCTGATCTCGGCGATGCGCTTCTTCAGGTCCTTGACCTCGAACTCATGCGCTGGGAGGACGTAGTCGCAATCCAGGTTCTCGACCTTGCTCAACGAGCGCATGTAGTCGCCGAGAGGGTTCTCCGCCGACTGTGTGTGCTTGCCGACGTTGGGCGTGATCGTGGGCAGGATGTGGTCGCCGGTGAGGAGGATCTTGCGGTTCGGCTCGTAAAAGCAGATGTGGCCAGGGGCATGGCCGGGCGTCCAGATGACCTCGAAGTCGAAGTCGCCGACCTTGATGTGCTCGCCGCCCTTGAGTCGGGTGTCGGGCGACGCAGCTGAGACCATGTCGATCATGCCCATCGAGCCGCGCGCCATGCCGCCCGAAGTGTCCTCCGGGACGCCGTGGCGCTGCATGAAGCCCCGCATCTCCCCGATCAGGTTCTCGGGGTGGATATAGCGGCTGTCGATGAAGTCCGCCTCGCGCTCGTGCATTAGCACTTCGCAGCCCGATTCTTCCTTAACGCGCCCGGTGAGGCCGAAATGGTCGGGGTGGACGTGTGTCAGCGCGAGCTTGGTGACGCCTTTCACGGAGAGGTCGTGCTCATTCAGGCCCTGCTCCAGGGCATCGTGGGCGATATCCGTGTTCCAGCCGTTGTCCACGAGCAGGACCTCGTCGCGGCTGCTGACGGCGTAAGGGAGCACGTAGGGAAGGGTCTTGATCCAGCGGGGTTTGCTGCCGAGGTCGTCGCGCCAGCCCTTGGCCTCCTCGAACGAGATCTGAGGGAACGGCGTCAGAAGCTGGTAGACGCCTTCGAGAATCTGCATAGGGAATCCTCCTGGGCTTGCCTTCGGATTTGATAGGCAGCGTGAATGATGATACCCGCCCCGCCCGTGGCCAACCTCAACGCCGATGGTGGCGGGGCTGGTATGAGGACCACCGTATTACGGTCGCATGCGAGCCGTGACCCCGCACATCTAGACTGGCTATGCCATGGTCGCCTCTGGGATTCGGCTGGAGATTCGCCTGTTTGCGGTCCTGCGCGAGCGCTTCGGCACCGACTCGCTGCCGATCGAGGTGGCCGACGGCGCGACGGTCGGCGACCTGCGCGACCTGCTTTCGCGGCTGTACCCGGACAGCGCCGAGATTCTGGCCCGCACCGCTTTCGCCCTGGGCGAAGACTACGCCGATGACGAGGCTCGTTTGACGAACGGGGTGACAGTGGCGCTGATCCCTCCGGTTAGCGGGGGGAGCGGACTGATCGTGGTCACCCACGATCAGCTCGACGCTGAGGAAGCGACACGGCTGGTACGTGCCGACGATGATGGCGCGGTGTGCGTCTTCCTGGGTGTGGTGCGCAACCACAACGACGGCAAGCAGGTCTCCCACCTGGAGTACGAGGCCTTCCCCGAGATGGCAGAGAAGCAGCTCGCCCAGATCGCCGAGGAGGCGGCCCGGCGTTTTGACGTCGATCGGGTGGCACTCCACCACCGGATCGGCCGTCTCGAGGTCGGCGAGGTCAGCCTCGTCGCGGCTGTGTCGGCCCAGCACCGAGGCGCCTCCTTCGACGCCTGCCACTGGGCCGTCGACACCCTCAAGGCCCGCGTGCCGATCTGGAAAAAGGAAGTCGGGCCCGACGGCGAGGAGTGGCTGGAAGGCACCGCGGTCGGCATCGAAACGGCCGGCTAGTGCTGTCCCTGCGGGAGGCATTGGCTGGAGCCCTCGAGTTTGTCTACCCGCGGCGTTGCTTCAATTGTGGCGAGGAGGGCACCTTCTTCTGCGACAGATGCTATTTCTCGGCGGAGAGGGCTCGCGGGTCGCGTTGCCCGCATTGCTGGTCCCAGGTCCGCGGCGGGAACTGTCGTCGTTGTGGCGACCAGCCTCCGCAGGCAACGATTCGCTCCGCTTTCGTCCACGAGGGCGGTCCGCGCGCCGCTGTGCTCGGGCTCAAGTACAGCGGATGCTACGGCGCCGGGGTTGACCTGGGGCGGCTGATGGCACGCACGCTCAGCAACCGCACGGCCGGCGCGGAGGTCCTCGTGCCGGTGCCTTTGCACCGCTCGCGCCAGCGGCAGCGCGGCTACAACCAAGCGCAGAAGCTCGGCGAGGGCTATGCGGAAGCCACGGGCCTGGGCCTGGCGCCCGAGCTCCTGAGGCGTGTGCGGAACACGAAGGCGCAGGCGGCGGGGCTGGACCTCGACCAGCGGATGGCCAACGTCGAGGGCGCCTTCGAGGCCTCGCCGCTCGCAGCAGGCCGGCGCGTCCTCCTCCTAGACGATGTCATTACCACCGGCGCCACCGTGCAGGCCTGCGCTGCGGCCCTGATCGCAGTTGGTGCGGCCTCGGTGTCGGCGGTGTCCTTCTCGCGAGAGGGCTAGCGCGGGGCCAAAGGGCGGCCGCGAAGGTGTGACGTCCGAGCTCGCCACCACCCCGCCCGACCTCACCCCCTGGCCCCCTCTCCGTAAACAGAGAGGGGGAATGAGTCTGCGTGTCCACTCCGCTATTCTGGGGCCACTACCCAGCTTCAATTCCAAGCCAAGGAGCCGCGATGACACTCCTCGATCAAGCAGACCCGGAGGTCGCCGGCGCCATCAGTCGTGAGGAAAACCGCCAGCGCACTGTCCTCGAGATGATCGCCTCGGAGAACTACACGAGCGCAGCCGTTATGGCGGCTGTTGGCACCGTCCTCACGAACAAGTACGCCGAGGGCTATCCCGGCAAGCGCTACTACGGCGGCTGCGAGTTCGTCGACCAGGTCGAGGAGATCGCGCGCGACCGCGCGAAGCAGCTATTCAACGCGGAGTACGCCAACGTCCAACCCAACAGCGGGGCGGAGGCCAACCTGGCGACCTACTTCGCCCTGATCGAGTACGGCGACGTGGCGATGGGCATGAGCCTCGACCAGGGTGGCCACCTGACGCACGGCAAAGACATCAACTTCTCCGGCCGTATGTACAACTTTGTCCACTACGGAGTCGACCGGGAGAGCGAACAGATCGACTACGACGAGATGGCGCGGCTGGCGCGCGAGCACAAGCCGCGGATCATCGTCACCGGCGCCACGGCCTACCCGCGAACGATCGATTTCGTTCGCTCCAAGGAGATCGCCGATAGCGTTGGCGCCTACCTGATGACCGACATGGCGCACATCGCCGGCCTCGTGGCTTCCGGCCAGCATCCGACCCCAGTCGGGATTGCCGACGTGGTGACCACGACTACGCACAAGACACTGCGCGGGCCCCGTGGCGCCCTGATCCTGGCCAAGGAGGAGCACGGCAAGGCGATCGACAAAGCCGTCTTCCCCGGCATCCAGGGGGGGCCGCACATGCACACAATCGCGGGCAAGGCGATTTGCTTCGGCGAGGCGATGAAGCCCGAGTTCATCGAGTACTCGAAGCGGATCATCGAGAACGCGAAGACCCTGGGCGAGGCCCTGCAGTCCGAAGGCTTCCGCCTGGTCTCCGGCGGCACTGACACCCACCTCCTGCTGATGGACGTCGGGGCGAAAGGCATGACGGGCAAGGTCGCCGAGAAGGCGCTCAACTCGGCCGGCATCGTGGTCAACAAGAACACGATCCCCTACGACACGCGCCCCCCACTGGTCGGCAGCGGCATCCGCATCGGCACGCCGGCGCTGACAACGCGCGGCTGTGGCCCTGATGAGATGCGGGCCATCGCGGGGCTGATCGCCCGCACGCTGGCCGACCCGAAGAACGAGGAGACGATAGCGGAGGTCCGGCGAGAGGTAGAGGAGCTGGCGTCGTCCTTCCCGGTGCCGGGCCTGCCGACGCCAGCGCTGGTCTAGGTCAGGCCGCGAAGGGGCGGATCGAAACGCCGCTCAGTAGCGGAGTTCGTCGTAGCCGATCAGCTGATTTCCGGCGTACACGCGCCACTTCTCGCCCTGCCAGTAGCATCTGTAACCGACCACCGCGGCGTCGTCGTCGTCGCTGCCAACCAGCACGGACACCAGTGCTTCCTGTCCTGTGATGACGACCCCTTGGAGGACAGAGAACTGAGACTGGCGGCTTTCTTCGTCCCCAGAGAGTTTCTCCAAGTCGCCAGCTATGCTTGCGCCTCGCTCCTCTGAAGTCAAGAGGTCGAATGCCTCTTCGAAGCGTTGGCTTTGAAGATAACGTAGAAAATCCACAACTACCGCCGGCGCCGATTCGCCGTTGTCGTGGGGGGGTTGCGTGGAAGGGAAGGCGGTAGGAATCCGCACCTCCGGCAGAACGGGGCCTTTATTGCCTGCAAAGTGCTCGCCGTAGATCTCTGTCAGCTTGGGAAGCGCTATCTCGACGATCCATGGGAGGTTTCCGCGATCCCTGCAGAGGAAGTTGCCTGCGCCCCTGGGACTATTGTGTTGCCCGTGGAGCTTGACTATCCGCCCTCGCCCCATCGGGACCTCGCTGTTAACCACGTCGTTGATGTGGAAGGTGCCATCGGTGTCGCCCCAGAAGGGAAACCAGCAGCCGTCTCCGCCAACTGACACGTACCAGGGCCCAGCGGGCAGGGGATTCGATCGCGACCTTAGCGCTCGTATGGTCTCGTGGGTTGGGACTATTTCTTTAGCGTGTCCGCACATGCCAAGGAGCTTGATGTAGCCCTCCTTGAACCAGTCCCCGATCTTGAGGCCGAAAACCTTCCAGCCAAAGGCCGACGAACCGTTGTGTGGGCAAGCGATGCTATAGAACGCGGCGACGTCGCCAGCGTACTCTGGCTTCTTGCCGGCCGACTGTATGTACCAGCGGGTGATTAGGCCCCCCAGGCTGTGACTCACGACCACGACTTGCGAGCGCCGCCCGGCAGCCAGGTATTTGACGGCGTCGGCTACGGCATAGGCCAGATCGGAGACCCGGCTGACATTCGTTTGCCAGTCGAGAAGATAGAGCTCCGCGCCGTGGAAGTCTGGAAGAGGGTTTCCGGCCGTAGCCCGGCGCAGATGCCAACCTGCGCCTTGCGGGGTCTGTCCGCCGGTAACATATTCAACCTGGGTGATATTCCAGCCTTGCTTCCAGACCGCCCACGTGCTGCCGCAGCCGTGGACCAGGAGGACCGGTGGTTTCGTTGCGAAATTGGGTGCGCTTGCCATTGAGTGATCGCCATCCTTTCACGGGTACGCGGCCTGCTGCCTACAATGGCAGCCTGTATGACGCTGTTTAGCCCCAACAGTAGTTCAGCATGAGCACAGTTGGCGAGGCGCTGGCCGTCTTCGAGAGCCGATCATTCGTCGGCCGAGAGAAAGAGCTGGCGATGCTTCGCGGCTGGCTGGCCAACCATGATGGGCCGCCCGAAGTCGTCAACGTGACCGGCCCGGGCGGAAGCGGCAAGACGTCGCTGCTAAAGTTCTTCAGCGACGAGCAGCGCAGCCGCGGGCTGCCGGCGATCGAGGTCGACGGAATGTCGGTCCGCCCGTCCAGCCACGGCTTCGCCCGGGCGTTGGGGGCGAAGAACGAGGACGAGCTCGTCGCGAGGCTCAACCACCAACAGCCCCTGATCCTCATCGATACGTTTGAGGAGATAAGCGACCTCGGGCCCTACCTAATCGAGGATTTCCTGCCACGCCTTGACGCCGGGGTTAAGGTCGTCATCGCGGGCCGCTATCCGCTGGCGCAGGCCTGGTCGCGGCGAGGCTCATGGCACGCCCTGATCCGGACGCTACAGATGGAGGCGCTGGCCCCGGCGGAAAGCAGGGCCTACCTGGGCCAGCGCGGCATCGAGCGAAAGTCGGCCGTGGACCAGATCCTGAAGATGGCGGGCGGGCACCCGCTGGCCCTGTCGCTGGCGGCGGACCTTGTGCTGCAACACGGCGTCGGCAGCCTCTCTCCCGCATCCGAGTGGCGCCTGGTTGTGCGCTCCCTGGTCGACGACCTGCTGCGCGAGGCCAAGAACCCCTCGCTGCGCGATCTGCTCGAGGCCTGCACGGTGTTGCGACGCTTCGATGAGGACGCCTTGAGCGCCGTGGCCGGGGCGAGCGAGATTCGCGATGCCTACGACCGGCTCTGTGGGCTCTCGTTTGTGAGGCCGACGGAGAGAGGGCTTGCGGTGCACGAAGACGTGCGACGCATACTGCGCGACGACCTGCGCTGGCGGAATGCGACCCGCTTTAACGAACTGCGCCAGCGCGCCCTGGCTTACCACCGCTCGCGCATGCTCGCCGCTTCGCAGGAAGACCGCGAATGGCTGATCGCCGAACGCTTCTCGCTGTGGGAACACGGACTGGTGCAGCGCTTTCTCTTCGAGGAGGACAGCCCCGGCCGCGTCTGGACCGAACCCGCCGGACCTCCTCAGCGCGAGGAGATACTGAGCATCTGGGAGCGGCCGCAGCGCGACCCGCAAGCAATCACACCATCCGCTGAAGTCCTCGCGGAGGGTCGCGCTCTGTTGGAGGCAGCCATCGACTACCCCGGTATTCGCCTGCGCCTCGCCCGCACGGCCGAAGGCGAAGCTTCGGGCTTCAGCATGCTTTTGCCCGTGTCTAAGGATTCGTTGCGCCTGGTCTGGCCCCGCCGCGCCATGGATAAGCTCCTGCGGTCGCATTTCACAGTTGAAGGCCTGCCCGATTCGACAGCCGACAGCGAGATCTACTGCGTGATTGCCCTGGACCTCACGGAGGTGGAGACAACAGCGACGCAGGCGGCCTTGATGCGAGACCTCATCGGCCCGTTGTCGCTCAGCGGCACTTACGTCGTGGCGACCCCGTTGCCACTTTACAAGGCCCTGCTGGAGGCGCTGGGGTTCAGTCGCGTCGAGGGCGCCACAGACACCTCATTGGGCGACGCTCTGCCTTCTGAGGGCTTCCTCCTGGACCTCACAGGCGTCGGCTTCGAGCCGTGGATCGAAGCGGTGATGACAGGGCAGCCGCTGCCCAGGGCGGCTACCGGGGCGGCGCGCCGGACGCCCCAGGGGGAACGTGGTGACCGGGCGCGCATGACGGCCCGCGAGCTCGAGGTGCTGTATCTGCTCACCGAAGGTCAGTCCGACCGGGAGATCGCCGAGACGTTGTTCATCAGCCGGCGCACGGCGATGACCCACGTTGCCCACATACTGGCCAAACTTCGCGTCAAGACCAGGACCGCCGCCGCGATGACGGCGGTCCACGACCACCTGGTCTGAACTCCCGGCCCAGAGATCGGTAAGATCACCGACTCGCCGGCAATTCCCGCCCCCTCTAATCAGGGCAGGGCGGGTGTGAATGACCGATCTGCAAACGAGCCAGTCAACCGACAACCCGGGCCGACACCTCGGCCTTTCGCCACGACAGCTCCAGGTATTGCTGCTGATGGTTGAGGGCCGGTCGGACCGCGAGATCGCGGCCACGCTGCAAATAAGCCCGCGGACGGTTATGACCCACGTCGCCCACGTGCTGAGAAAGCTGGACGTGCGGTCGAGGACGGCGGCTGCCATGGTGGCTGTCCGTCAGGGACTTGCCTGGCCAGGCGAACCGCTCCCGGTCTCCAAAATACGTGATTTCACTGATTCCAACAGTTTGCCCCGGGCCTAGCGTCACGGTAGTAGCCCACTGAGAGGAGCGAAATATCCAATGCGTAACACGAGATCGGCACCGGTTTTGGCACTGGCTCTGGGCATGCTCCTGTTCCTCGCCGTGGCCCTGCCCCGGGGAGTTGCAAGCGGCGTCCAGGTCCCAGAGAGCGTCCTCGCCGATCTTGCCGATGGATCGGCCGACGTTGTGGTGGCGCTGCGCAGCGAGGACGTGCGCTCAAGGCTGTCCGAGGCTCAGCGCAAGACCGGCCGAGTCGAAGCTCAGCGCCAGGCCGCGGAGACGCTCGGCCTGCGCATGCGCACCGTCGAGGCCGGATTGCCGGGCGCAGTCACGATCCTGGAGCGCTACGAGCAGATCGGCGGAATGTTGGTGCGAGTGAGGGATGAAGCAGCCCTGCTAGCGCTGGCTTCGCACCCCGACGTGGTCGGGTTGAGTACGCCTACGATGGCCTACCCCCAGCTCAATGAGTCGCTGCAGCTGATCCGCCAGCCGGAGGCGGCCGCTGCCGGATGGGCTGGCGCCGGCGGAGTCGTCGCAGTGCTTGACACCGGGATCGACTATGCGCAGGGAGCGTTCGGGACATGCCCCGCACCGGGCGCTTCCGGCTGCCGGGTCCTTTACGCCCAGGATTTCTCGCCAGACGATGGTTCGCGAGATGACGATGGTCACGGCACGAATGTAGGGGCGATCGTGGCTGGGGTTGCGCCGGGAGCAAACCTGCTAGCCCTCGATGTTTGCACATACTTCCCCGAGTTGCAGCGACAGGGGTGCCCCGAGCAATCCCTAACCAGTGCCATCAACTGGATCCTCGGCCACCTGGACACGTACGCGGTCTCGGTCATAAACGTCAGCATTGGCGGAGGTGTCTACTCTTCCACGTGTGATTCAGTTTCGCCTAATTATGCGGCTGCCTTCGCGAGCCTCCGGGCGAACGGGATACTGCCGGTTGTCGCCGCCGGAAACGAAGCAAGCGCCAACGGCGTCTCGCACCCGGCTTGCTTTAGCGCCAATTACGTCGTGGGCGCTGTCTATGACGCGAATCTCGGCGAGGCGGCGTGGTTGAACTGCACGGATCAGACAACTTATGCCGACAGGGTAGTGTGTTTTTCAAACAGTCATTCCACGCTGCTCGACTCGCTTGCCCCGGGCGCCATGATCACGGCCGGCGGCCGGACCATGGGCGGCACCTCCCAGGCTACGCCACACGTTGCCGGAGCGGCCGCCGTATTGAGCGCGATGAACGGTGTCGGCCTGGCGGACGTGGAGGGCGCCCTGCTCGGGACCGGGCCGCTAATCACCGACAGCCGCAATGGGGTTGTTAAGCGCAGGCTTGACCTGGCCGCGGCCACGGCGTCCCTGGAGCGCGAAGGACCGCCCAACGACGAGTTGGCTGGCGCCACCACGATTGACACCGTGCCCTTCAAGCAAAGGGCTCAGGACACGACAGCGGCTACCTCGGGGACGAGCGATCCTGCCATCTGCTCGGCTGATGGGACCAACCGCATCCACAGCAACAGCGTCTGGTTTCATTTCCGGCCCATGGCAACGATGCCCGCCATCGCTGTCACGCAGGGCAGCAACTATGACACCGTGGTCGCGATCTGGCGTTTCGCGAATGGAAGCTACGGAGCTCCGATGTGCAACGATGACATCTCAGCCCGGGTGCTGCAATCGCGGGTCCTCTTCAATGCGGTGGCCGGATCTTCATACGTCATCGAAGTGGCTTCGTATTGCGCCGCGGCACCCTGCGACGGTGGCGGCAGCCTGACTCTGACAGTTTCGGCCAGTTGCGAAATTCGAGCGGCAACGAGGGTTGGTACTGCTTCGGGCGAAGTCATTAACGGAACAAACCGCCGCGACATAATCGCGAGCCTTGCCGGCAATGACACCGTAAATGGAGCCGGCGGCAACGACTTTATCTGTACCGGCGGCGGTGCAGACCGGATTGACGGTGGCCCCGGCGTGGATGTCTGCAATTTCGGCCCAGCGCAAGACACCCATCTCGGCAACTGCGAAACAAGAAAGGACCTTCCATGAAAGAGCAACGCCGTTTCAGCCACAGCCTGGGGTGCGCGTTGAAATTGAAACAGGCAGCTCTGGGTGCGTCGATGGTTGGCGCTCTGGTGGCATCCGCAATCCTGGGGCGTGAAGACGCATTGGCGGCGGCCCCCTGCCTGGAGGCCGTCGGCTCCGTGGTCACCGTCAAGCCTGGCGAAGCGGTCCCCTGCAACGGTGCTTCTCAGTCGATGAATCTCAGGGCGGCAAGGAACGAGTTCGAGTCCTTTCAGGTGGTGATCCAAGCCGGTGGCGCGGCGCTCAACGGTGTTCGTGTAACAGCGACTGCGCTGACTGGCCCGGGTGGTACGATTCCCGCCGGCAACCTGACCATTTACCGCGAGAAGTACTACGACGTCACTCAGCCCTCTGATCTCCAGGAGGGCGGGACAGGGTTGTGGCCGGATGCCCTGATCCCGCAGAAGGACTACATCTACGGCGAGACGCGGAATGCGTTCTCGCACGCCGGTTTCGATCTGGACATCGCGGCCGGCGAAAACCGGGTTGCCTGGATAGACGTGCTCGTTCCGCGCAACCAGGCCGCCGGGGACTACAGCGGCCAGATCAATGTCCAGGCCGATGGTTTCAACCAACAGGTCGCGGTAGAACTAGAGGTTCTCCCGTTCGCGCTTCCCTCGAGCCCCAGCCTGAAGACGGTATTCCTGCAGCAGGCGGACACAGCTGGTGTAATCTGCAAGGCACACTACGGCGGCCAGGACTGTCCAAGCCCGGACATAAAGTACCGCCTTCACGCCCTCTATGCGCGGGCCGGCCTGGAGAATCGGACGAGTATCTCGCTGCAGCACGCGCCCCCCGACTACCCACTTGCAAGGACCCTTTTCGGAAAGTACATCGCTCCCTACATCAAAGGCACGAGCCCGGATGTCCCGGAGTGGAGTCCTTTGCGACTGGTCGGCGGCGAGATGAGCCACGTCGTCTTCCTCGATTGGTGCCTGACTTACGACGAGGGGTGCTTTACCTCGTGGCGAGACACTTCAAGAGAGCTTGGCTTCGAAGACAAAATGCTGTTCGCGCCATGCGATGAGCCGAATACCGGACTGTTCGATCATCCTACGGCATTCTCCGATTGGAAGAAGTGCTGGGACAACCAGGCCCGCGCCGAGGAGCTCTGGCCGGGCATCGGTCAGTTCGTTACAGCGGCGATCCAGGACGCCGACGGCATCGGGTCGAACGCCGGGGTAAGCGCTGCCACCTGGATTGACTTCTTGATCCCACCGATCAAGTGGATGGACAACAAGCGCGGCTACGGGTCCGAGTACCGTTTCCAGGGCAACCAACGAGACATCGCCGGGTACAACGACTGGTTAGCCGGAGCCCCTGGCCGCGAGCTCTGGCTGTACTTCGGTTGCGAGAGCCACGGTTGCGAGGAAAGCAACCATGACTACTACGAGGGATGGCCCGACTACTCTATCGATCAGAAGCCGTTCCAGGCCCGCGCCATGGGCTGGCTGGCTTTCATCTACCGCGTCGCTGGCGAGTATTACTGGAACACGACCCAGATGCTGGAGACAGCCTGGACTGACCAGTACGACTTCGGCGGCAACGGCGACGGGACGTTCTTCTACCCGGGCAAGCCCTGCCAGAACGGCATCGGCTGCATCGGCGGGGCCAATCACATCCCGCTGGAATCGATTCGCCTGAAGAGGCTCAGGGACGCTCGCGAGGACTATGAGTACCTAATCCTGGCCCAAGAGGCAGGCGGAGACGCGGCGACTCTAGCCAAGGCCCTGTTCTGTGACGGCTGCCTCGACGGCTGGATGTACAAGACCAGCCACGTGACGCAGGCCGAGCTCGACTCCGCCAGGGACGCCCTGATCGGCATGATCGACACTCCCGAACCACAGAGCTGCGACGACCCCGGCGCGATCCTGGGTACCAACAACGGCGAGACGCTGCGCGGGACAGCTGGTGCGGACATCATCTGTGGGCTGGGCGGCAGGGACATCCTGATCGGATTGGGGGGGAATGACCTGCTGGTCGGGGGCGGAGACTTCGACTACGCCCGCTACGACACGGCGCCGAGCGCCATCAATGCCGACTTGCAGGCAGGGCGTGTAACGGGCGGCCACGGGGCGGACACCCTCGTGGAAGTCGAGGGCGTTGTGGGCTCAGACCATAACGACACCCTGTATGGCGACGGAGGGATGAACTCCTTCTGGGGGATGGGCGGCAACGACGAGATCCGTGGCCTGGGCGGTTTCGACTACGCCGAGTACAAGGAGGCGCCCTCTGGCGTGACGGTCAGCCTGGTATCCCGTACTTCCTCCGGCGGTGACGGCAACGACACGCTGTCCTCAATCGAGGGGGTGGCTGGCTCGGACTTCGCCGATGTGCTCACTGGTAACGGCGTGCGCAACGAGCTGTTCGGGTTGAAGGGTGCGGACCGCCTGAGCGGCGGAGGAGGCCACGATGAGCTCTTCGGCGACGAGGGCAACGACCGGTTGACGCCGGGGGCCGGCGATGATCTCGTCAACGGCGGCGCTGCCGCGGACACGGTGATCTACGCAGGGGCCACGGGGGTAGCCGTGAACCTGGGGACAACCGCAGTGACGGTCCAGGGAGTCAACATCGCGGCCGGGCGCGGACGCGACCTTTCAGGCACGCAGCATGGCAACGATCAGTTGGCTGGCGTCGAGCATGTGGTGGGGTCAAGCGCGCGCGATGTGCTTGTCGGCGGCGCCCAGGTCAACAGGCTGAGCGGTGGCGGCGGCAACGACACGCTACAGGGCGCGGGGAACAACGACAACCTGGTCGGTGCAGCGGGCAACGACGGCATGGAGGGTGGACCCCATGCCGCCAACCCGCCGGGTGACAGGTGCACTGGTGGTGCGGGCACTGACACCCGCATCGGCTGTGAGAGCGGCTCCGGCTAGTGGCGGACCGGTGCCCGGCCTGAGGACGCCGGCGCTGGTCTGATTCCCGCTTAGGGGCCGCTTCACTAGACTGGGCAAGGCGCGGTCCTCGCCCAGGCGAGGGTCATACCCATGCGCCGTGCTACTGGAGGTCCCCAATGCGCGAGTACGAGCTCGCCGTCCTGATCCGTCCCGACCTTGGCGAGGAGGCGCTGCCGGCCGCCTACGAGAAGGTGCGCCAGCTGATCGCCAACCGTGGCGGCGAAATCATCAGCGAGGATGACTGGGGTCGCCGGCGCCTTGCCTACCCGATCGGCAAGCACATGGAAGGCAACTACCTGATTACCGATGTCAGGCTGCCGATCGAGCGGATCAAAGAGCTCGAGGCCAGCCTGGCGATTTCGGAGGAAGTCCTTCGCCACATGTTGATCCGCAAGGGCGATTAGGGCTTTAATACGGAAGCAAACGCGGCTTTAGCGAGCCGGGCCTCAGTCCGGTATCCGCCGGCTCTTTGTCGCAAGGAGTGTTCATGGCTGGCTCACTGAACAAGGTAATGATCATCGGCAACCTGGGGGCCGACCCCGAGCTGAAGTACACCGGCGAGGGCAAAGCCGTGACGACCTTCAGCGTCGCCGTCTCGCGCAGCATCGGCGCCATGGACGAGCGCCGCGAGGAAACCGAGTGGTTCAGGGTCGTGACCTGGGAGAAGCTGGCCGAGCAGTGCGCCGAGCACCTCGTCAAGGGCCGCAAGGTTTACGTCGAGGGCCGCCAGCAAACCCGCTCGTGGGACGGCAATGACGGCGTCAAGCACTATCGCACCGAGCTCGTGGGCAACACGGTCATCTTTCTCGACCGCGCACTAGGAACGCGTATGGCGCCGGTCGGTGGGGATGCGGAGGGCGAGGGCGCCCTACCCCTGGACCCGAACGACCTTCCCTTCGAGTAGCGCGACCGCGCGCCGTTCCCCGGCATGCCCGTGGCCGAATCGACCCGATCGGGATCCCACCGATTCCCGGGGCAGAAGGCCATGTGGATTCGAAGATTGGATTCCGGTTATCGGCCGGCCATCTGCCCCTACGGAACGATAGCTGAGCGGGGAACCTTCGGCGTCCGAGCTGAGAGATCGCACCGATTCCGTCGGGCAGAAGGCTGCGTGGATTCGAAGATCGGATTATCAGTCCCTACGGACCGTGAGGCACGTGAGTTTCCGCTCTCGGGTGAGGCGCCCACGCGTGTGCTATTCTGCGGTCAGAGATCGCGATCTCAGTCTTTGACAACTGAATAACCCTCGCCGCGGCAGCGAAGTCCGGTGCGAAACCGGCGCTGTCCCGCAACTGTGATCCCTCGCGAGAGGGAGAGCCAGGTCGCCTGCCGCGTCGAGCCGTCAACAGCCTTCGAGGAAAGGCGGGCGCTGGAAGCAGCAAGCCCTGCCCGCATCGCGGGCGGGGCGTTTTGTTGCCTCGCATCCCCGGGCTTTCCTCGGCCATAAGCCGAGGAGGAATCTTGTCGAAGCTCATTCTGAACAGACTCTGGTTGCCCATTCTGGCCCTGCTGATCCTCGCGGCGGCCTGCGGCGGCGGCGACGACGACGATGATGGCGACGACCGGCAAACGCCGCAAGAAACCGCGACACAAGGGGCGACTCCCGCAGAAAGCGAAGAGGGAACGGCTTTTCCTTTGGACCTCGAGCGGAGCGATGGGGAGACGCTGACCATCGAACTGGAGCCGCAGCGCATCGTCTCGCTCGATTCCTCGGCCACCGAGATCCTTTACGCCATTGGGGCGGGGGACCAGGTCGTCGCCGCGGACCTCTTCTCCAACTACCCGGCGGAGGCGGAGGCCAAAGCTAGGCTCGATGCCTTCCAGCCCAGT
Source organism: Dehalococcoidia bacterium (assembly GCA_040902555.1). Lineage (GTDB taxonomy): Bacteria > Chloroflexota > Dehalococcoidia > WHTO01 > WHTO01 > DASTBR01. Next base: position 7,374 of record JBBDXC010000014.1, on the reverse strand, counting down.
GCCGAAGCCATCCTCAACGAGCGACCCGACCTCGTGCTCGTCTTCGACGACGCCACCGGTGTGGTCGGGACCCTCGATGACCTCGGCGCCAGGGTGCTGTACCTGGAGGTCCCGGATTCACTCGACGGCATCTACGAACGCATCGACCTTTACGGCCAGATCACCGGCCACGAGCAGGAGGCCGCCGAGCTGGTCGAATCCATGACAGCGCGCGTGGACACGGTACTCCAGACGATTGCTGAGGTAGCGGAGGGCCCCCGCGTCTTCCACGAGTTGGACAACACGCTCTTCACGATCTCCAGCGACAGCTTCCTCGGCGACCTCTATGTGCTCCTGAAGGCCGAGAACATCGCGGCGGATGCGGCGGATGCCTTCCCACAGATGACCGCCGAGGCCGTCATCGAGGCAGACCCGGAGGTCATTATCCTGGCCGACGAGGAGTTCGGTGAGGATATCGACACCGTGAGCGCCCGTCCGGGCTGGAACGTGATCAGCGCCGTGCAAAGCGGTCGCGTTCACGGCGTCAACCCAGACATCGCCAGCCGGCCCGGGCCGCGCATCGTCGATTTGCTCGAGCAGCTGGCCGCGCTTCTCTATCCCGAGCTCTTCACTTGAAACTCGGCGTGGCCGTCCCGGCGACGGAGGTCGCCGCGAGGAAGCTTCCGGCGTGGGGAGTTGGAGGAAGCTGGCAGTTCAGGGTGCGCCTTGGGCTGGCAATCGGGCTTGCAGGAATCTGCATCCTGGTCTCTCTAAGCCAGGGAGCGGCCGACATCCCGACCTGGAAGGTCGTACGCATCCTCATTGCCGCCCTCCACCTGCCGATAGAGCAGGACTGGACGGCGACTGAGGAAACTATCCTGCTGCAGGTTCGGCTGCCGCGCATCCTGATGGCGGCAACCGTAGGGTCGACGCTGGCCATCAGCGGGGGCGCCTACCAGGGGGTCTTCCGCAACCCCCTGGCCGACCCTTATTTGATCGGCGCCGCGGCGGGCGCCGCCCTGGGCGCGACTATCGCCATCGTCTCGCCGCTGGACGTACGGTACTACCCGTTCAGCCCGGTCACCGCCTTTGCCTTCGCGGGGGCGCTCGGGGCCTCTTTTCTCTCGCTGCTGTTGGCCCGGACGCGGGGGCCGGCGCCGGCTGTCACCCTGATCCTCGCCGGGGTGGCGGTGTCCTCGTTTTGCACGGCCGTCACATCGCTGCTTATGCTGCGCAGCGAGGATGACACCCGAATTGTCCTGTCATGGGTGCTGGGCGGCTTCAACCTCGCCAGCTGGGACAAGATGTGGCTGCTCCTGCCCTATGTGGTGCCGGCCGCGGCTCTACTACTGCTCCACGGCCGGCTGCTTAACGCCTTGCAGCTGCCGGAGGATGAGGCGCGGCAGGTCGGCGTGGACGTCAAGCGGGTGCGCCTGGTGATCATCGCCGCGGCCAGCATCGCGACAGCCGCCGCCGTCTCCGTCGCTGGAATCGTCGGTTTCGTTGGCCTTGTCGTGCCGCACACCGTCCGCCTTCTCTGGGGATCCGACTACAGGCAGATATTGCCGCTCTCGGCGGCGCTGGGCGCGGCCCTATTGGTGGTCGCCGACCTTTTTGCCCGCACCGTTATCGAGCCGGCGGAGCTCCCAGTCGGCATCCTGACGGCCATGCTGGGCGCGCCGTTCTTCCTTCTGCTTCTGCGCGGACGCGACCCCACGGTGTTCAGATGATCACCCTCTCTGGAGTTACGGCGGGCTATCGCGGGCGGCCCGTCGTCCATGACGTGAGCCTGGCAGTGAGGCCGGGCTGCGTGGCTGCGCTCGTCGGCCCCAATGGCTCGGGAAAGTCTACGCTGATCCGGGCGATGACCGGGCTGATTCCTCTCATGGCCGGCGACGTCTATCTGGGCGAGACCTCGATCCGAGGCCTGAAGCCGGCCCAGCTGGCGCGCAGCGTAGCGGTCGTGCCGCAGTCGCCCGAGCTGCCGCACGGCTTCACCGTCGGTGACGCTGTGATGGTCGGCAGGACGGCCCACCTCCGCCTCTGGGAGAACCACTCGCGACGTGACCTCGAGCGCGTGCGTGAAGCCATGCAGCAGGTGGGTATCCTCGATCTCGCCGGCTCGCGGGTTGAAGAACTCTCCGGCGGCGAGGCTCAGAGGGTGGTGGTGGCGAGGGCGCTGGCCCAGGAGGCACCAATCCTGCTCCTCGATGAGCCGACCGTCCACCTCGACGTCGCGCGGCAGGCGGAGATGCTGGAGGTCGTGCGAGCGCTGGCGCGGGAGGAGGGCAAGACAGTCCTCGCGGTTGTCCACGACCTGACGCTGGCGGCGGCCTATTGCGACACGATTTTCGTGCTGTCCGCCGGGCGGCTCGTGGCGTCGGGCGGCGCCGCCGAGGCCCTGGACGCCGGCCTGCTGTCGAGGGTTTACGGGCGTCCGGTGCGCGTGATCAAGGATCCGGAGAGCGGGCGGCCCGTTGTGTTGCCACCGCTGCCGCCGACGAGGCCGAAAGAACATGAACTGGCCTTGTCGACTGGAACCAGTGTCGCCCCGCCCCGCCCCGACCTCACCCCCTGGCCCCCTCTCCGCAAACAGAGAGGGGGAAATCTGGTCTTGACCCACGTGGCCCTTGATTTCGTCGGACCTATCGGCGCGCCTGACGAGTCCGCCACGGCCCTCGCCGCGGCCCGTCAGCGGACCCTGACCAAGCCGCCGGGCAGTCTCGGCCGCCTTGAGGAGCTATCGCTGAAGCTGGCCGGGATCTACGGCTGGCCTTTGCCGGCGGCGCCGGCGAAGGCCATCATCGTCATGGCTGCCGACCATGGCGTGGTTCAGGAGGGTGTGTCGGCCTATCCCGCCGAAGTGACGGCGCAGATGCTTGCCAACTTCCTGGCCGGCGGCGCGGCGATCAACGTCCTCGCGCGCGCCGTCAACGCGAAGGTCGTCGTTGTGGACATGGGCGTGGCCGGCGAGCCTCCCGCGGACCCGGCTCTGGTCCGACGCGCCGTGCGCCGCGGCACGAGCAACATGTCCCAGGAGTCGGCGATGACTGAGGACGAAGCTGTCGCCGCGATTAAGAGTGGCTATGAGCTGGCGAGCACTGAGATTGACGCGGGGGCCACCCTCCTCGGCCTCGGTGAGATGGGTATCGGCAACAGCACCCCGGCAGCCGCGATTACGGCCGCTTTGCTTCGCCTGTCTCCGGAATCGGTGACCGGGCGCGGGACCGGAGTGGACGATGACGGTCTGAAGCACAAAATATCAGTCGTCGCGCAGGCGCTCGAGGTGAATCAGCCGGACCCCCTTGATCCCCTGGGGGTGCTGTCCCGGGTAGGAGGGTTCGAGATCGCCGGACTGGTCGGGGTGGTCCTCGCCGGCGCCACCGCGCGAGTGCCGGTGGTGGTCGACGGGTTCATCTCTGCGACGGCCGCTCTCGTCGCCTGCCGGCTCTTCCCGGCCGCGGGCGGGTTCCTAATCGCCGGGCACCTCTCCGTGGAGCCCGGCCACCGATTGATCCTGGAAGAGCTGGGCCTGGAAGCGCTGCTCGATCTCGCCATGAGGCTGGGTGAGGGCACGGGCGCCGCCCTGGCCATGCACCTTGTCGACGCGGCGCTGGCGCTGATCAATGAAATGGCGACCTTCGAGTCGGCCGGGATCAGCGGCCGTGAGGGCTAGCCAGGTGGGCGCCACGCTGTCGTTTCTGACGACGGTGCCGCTGGGGCGCCGCCATGACGCGGCCGATATTGCCCCGGCGTTGTTTCCGGTAGTAGGGGCGCTGCTGGGGGCGGCGCTGGCCGGGCTGGACCTGGCTCTCGAGCCGGTAATCCCCGTTGAGCCGCGGTCGGCGCTGGTGATCGCGGCGCTAGTGGTGCTCACCGGTGGGCTTCATCTCGACGGGCTGGCCGACAGCGCCGACTCGATGCTGGCGCCGGTGAGCCGCGAGCGGAGGCTTGCCATCCTGGACGACCCGCACAACGGCGCCTTTGGCTTCATTGCCGTGGCCACGCTGCTGCTGCTGCAATGGGCCGCGCTTGTCTCGCTGGACGACTGGCTGCGCGTGGGCATTCTTCTGCTCTTTCCGGCAGCCGCCCGGCTGGCCGTGCTGCCGCTGTACCTGTTGCCCAGGGCAAAGACGACTGGACTGGCGGCGACGAGCCGCGTTGCCTTCTCGGCGGGAGCGGCGCTTGTTGTGAGTGTCCTCGTCTTTGCCTACTCCGGGGCGCTCTTCTTTCCGGGTGGCCTCTTGCTCCCGGTCGCTGCCGCATTTGGCGCGCTAGTCCCTGCCCTGCTGGCCCTCAGGCGGCTGGGCGGGGTAAGCGGTGACGTAATGGGGGCGGGGATTGAGTTCGCCCAGGCTGCTGTCCTGCTCGCTGCCGCGACTTCGGTGAGTAATGAGTGGCTGACCTGATGGGCCTGATCCTGATCACGGGCGGTGCCCGCAGTGGGAAGTCGAGCTACGCCGTTCAGCTGGCCGCGGAGTCAAGGCGCCGGGTGGTCTACGTGGCCACGGCTGAGCCGCTCGATGCGGAAATGACGAAGAGAATCGACCAGCACCGCGCAGAGCGACCACCGTCGTGGCACACCATTGAGGAGCCCTTGCATCCCTGCCGTGCGGCGCGCGAGGCTGCCGCCCCGGACAGCTTCGTGATCCTCGACTGCCTGACGTTGTGGGTATCGAACCTGCTGACGGATTTCGACTCCAAGCATGAGCCCGCGGCGGCGCCCGCACGCTCGGCGGCTCTCGAGGACCTGCAGTGCCTTAGGGATCTACCGACCGACGCTGCCGTTGCCGTCGTGACCAACGAGGTGGGATTAGGAATCGTGCCCGACAACGCGCTGGCACGGGCTTACCGCGACCTTCTCGGCGAGGTCAACCAGGAGCTCGCCCTAAGGGCAGATGAAGTCCAGCTCATGGTTTCGGGGATAGCCCTTCGCCTGAAATAAGGGCTCGGCGGGCCTCAGCGGGGCTGGTAGCCTACGCCAGTGATCCCGATCAGCGACAACACGCGCAGCCGGACCTTTCCGGTGGTCAACTACACGCTGATCGCAATCAACCTGATCGTCTTCTTCTACGAGCTGAGCCTCGGGGACTGCTCAGGCTTCGAGCGCTGCCGGCTCGACACCTTTATCGACGGCCGCGGCGTAGTCCCTGACCTCTATCTCAGCGGGGACAGCGAATCCATTTTCCTCGACCCCTTCACCGCGATGTTCATCCACGCCGGCTGGCTCCACTTGATCGGCAACATGCTTTTCCTCTGGGTCTTCGGCGACAACGTCGAGGACTCCATGGGGCACGTCAAGTACCTCCTCTTCTTTCTTATCTGTGGCTACATCGCGACACTCGCTCACGTCGCCGCCAACGTCGACGACACGATCCCGGCGATCGGCGCCAGCGGGGCGATTTCGGGAGTGCTGGCGGCCTACCTGATCATCTTTCCCAAGGCCACGGTCACGGCGCTGGTGCCCTTCTTCCTCTTTATTCCGACGCAGGTGCCGGCCTTTCTGATGATCGGGCTGTGGTTCCTGCTCCAGCTGAGTTACGGCACGGCGTCGTTCGACCCCAGCACGTCGGCGACCGACACCACGGCTTACTGGGCGCACATCGGCGGGTTCGTGGCGGGCGTGGGGCTCGTCTGGTTCTTCCGCGGCCCACGGGATAAGACGCCCTACGAGCGGGCGCTGGAGCCGCGCGACTCCTGGCCGTAGCTAGGCCGTGGCGCCCTTGACCGGTTCCTCAGTGCCCTCCGCCGGTGCATCTAACAACCGCACGCGCGAAACTCGCAACCCGTCCAAAGTCTCCACTCGCAGCAGATGCCCATCGACGCGGATCTCGTCGCCGGGGACAGGCCGCCGGCCCAGCGCCCCAAAGACGTAGCCGCCCAGAGTGTCGTACGATTCTTCGTCGAGCTCCATGCCGAACTGCTCGTTGAAGTCGCGGACGAGCATCAGGCCGTCGATAACCGCCGTGCCGTCGGGCAGGCGGCGGAGCAGCTCGTTGGGCTCGTCGAACTCGTCGCGGAGCTCGCCGACGATGCGCTCGAGGATGTCCTCCATCATCACCAGCCCCGCCGTCCCGCCGAACTCATCGATGGCCACGGCCATCTGCGTCCCGCGGGCGCGCATCTGGCGCAGGACCTCGGAGAGGCTGATGGTTTCGGGCACAGTCACCGGCTCGCGCATGATCCGTCGCACGCTGAAGTTGCGTCCGCTGCTTGTGTGGAGGTGGACGATCAGGTCCTTGGCGTGGATGACGCCGACCACGTTGTCGAGCGTGTCGCGGTAGACCGGGTAGCGTGTGTGGCCGGTGTGGGAGATGGTGTTCATCACCTCGTCGAGCGTCGCCTCCAAGGGAATGGCATCGACCTCGGTGCGCGGAATCATGACCTGGTGCGCGGCCAGCTGCGCGAACTCGAGCACGCGCGAGATGATCTCCTCCTCGCCGGCCAGGAAAAGGCCGGCCTCGCCACTCTCATGCACGATCAGCTTGAGCTCCTCCGGCGAGTGGATGACCTTCTCGGCGCCCGGCGAGATGCCGAACGGCTTCAACACCAGCCAGCCCATCTGGTTAAAGACCCAGATCAGCGGGGAGAAAACAACGCGGAAGGCATGCAACGGCCAGATCACAGCAAAGGCAACCTGCTCGGCGAACTGGATCGAGACGCCCTTTGGCGCCAGCTCGCCGACGACCACGTGGAGGCCCGAGATAATGGCGAAGGCGATGGCGATGGCAAAGCCGTGGGTAGCCAGCGGTCCCATCCAGCTGGGCAGTGACTCGGTCGCAGGCTCCAACAATACGGCCAGGGCCGGCTCGCCGACCCAGCCCAGGGCCAGCGAGGCCATCGTGATGCCGAGCTGGCAGGCAGCTATGTAGACGTCGAGGTGACCGAGGGCTGTGCGCAGGAGGCGGGCGGTGTTGTTGCCCTCGACGGCGAGCTGTTCGACCCGCGTGCGGCGGACGCTGACCAGGGCAAACTCGGCCGCGACAAAGAAGGCGTTGGCCCCGACGAGGATAAGGACGGCGAGCAGCCGTCCGGAAACAGATAAGTAGTCGTCCATTAGGGGACACGCCGAAGCGTGCAACGCCGTCCGAGGACGGCAAGCGAATTATAGCCGCGCGCACAGGCCGCCGAGGTTGTAGGGCCGCAGGGCGCGAAACTAGAATCGTGACATCCGCCCAACCCGCTTCGCCCGGCCCGCGCCGGACTTGAAGACGTCTGGTTCGGTTGGGAAACTTGCATAGCGGGTAACGAATCCTGAATAGGGTCTCCCCCGGGGCTTCATCTACCGTCCGGAAAATAGCTTCATCAGTTCTTCACCGGCAGCACAGAGTCGCTGAATTTCCTGCGAATCCGGGTCCGCTGCGGCGACCTTTTGCAGCACGGCCCAGGCCTCGG
>JBBDXC010000013.1:74725-392177 GCA_040902555.1 Dehalococcoidia bacterium | reverse complement strand
GGGAAATGTATAGATCGGTGATCGATTTAGCGACCCTTTTTCAGCACCCTGCTAGTGCCCCGTGCCCCTCTTGCTCGGGTTTCCATAAGGCTCATCCGCCGCCGCGGTGCTACGCTATAAACCCAGCGAGACCCTAATGAAAAAAACCTGCTCCGCCCGTCGCCTCCTCGGCGCCGCCGTCGCCCTCTGCCTCGCCGTCATGGCGGCCGGCTGCTCCGTTGGTGAGAACACGTCGGACGCCAACGACAACGAGGCCAACGAGGCCAACGAGGACGGGCCCGTTGTCACCGGCAACCGGACCGAGCTGGTCAAGGCGCTGCTGACGCTGGAGGACGTGCCCGAGGGCTTGCGGCGCAACACGCCGGGGCCCAACGACCCCGCCTATCAGCCCGACTTTTACTCCTGTGCGCAGATTACAAGGAACTTGATCAGGCACGTCTATGTTTCCTTCGGCCCCCGGCGCATCAGCCGCATCCTCGGCCACTACGTGCTGCAGTACCGCGACACCGCGGCCGCCCAGTCGGCCTTCGCCAATATCCAGCCCGAGGCCTTCCAGTGCAGTGGCCTCAGCGAGCCCTCGGAGCTGCGGGGGTTTCCCGACTTCGGCGAGGAGTCCATCGCCATCCAGTTCCGCAACCGTGAGGTCAACTCCCTGACCCGCCACGTCTACATCCGCCGCGCCAACCTGATCACCCTCGTCTTCTACCGCGAGGAGGATGTGCTGGAAGAGCTGGCCGCGATCGCGGACGAGCGCCTGGCCGAGCTGGTCGACACCGCGCAGTAGGGACGAGGCTTGCTTCGTCCTCCAGGCCGGCCCTCACCCCGAACGGCAGCCCTCCCTGAAGGCGACATTAATTGACGGCCGCCCGAACCAACATGGCTTCAGGTCGCCCTCTCTGTCGCCCGGCGACATCTTCGGTCGCCGACCCCCCTTGACAGGATTAGAACATATGTCCTAGTTTGAGAGCCTCACGCTAGAAAAACGTGAGGTTGTGATGACGAGGAAACAGCGGCGAGCTACAGACTCCGAATTCCTGGACCAAGAACACGATATTGACAACCTGCGGGAGCGCCTCGGCGAGGCCTTCGCCGAGTTGCAGATGGTGCGCGAGGAGGCCGCCCGCTACTACGCCCACGCCCACGAGCTACAGCGCCGCCTCTCGCGCATCGACCCCGACTACAGCGGGCAGGGCAGCTGATGCCCGCCACCACCGTCCCCTTCCCCGACCAGCTCAAGCGCCTCGACGGCGACCGCCGCCGCCGTTACGCCGCCAACCTCGCCTTCTACCAGGGCGACCAGTGGGAGAACCGCGAGCGCCGGCGACGCCTGACCATCAACTACACCCGCGCCATGATCGACAAGCTGACCAGCTATCTCATGGGCCGCCTGCAGTTCGCCGTGCCCGCCGACAGCGCCCCGACGAAAGCCAGGGCCGCCGAGCAGGCCCTGGTCGCGGTCTACGAAGACAACTCCCTGGCCCAGCTCGACTTCGACACCGAGATCGACTGCGCCGTCCTCGGCGACGCCGCCTACCGCGTTGTCTGGGACTCCGGCGCCGAGCGCGTGGTCGTGACGGCCCCCGACGTCCAGAGCATTTTCGCCTGGCCGGCCGGGCAGGACTTCAACCACCTGCTGCGCGTCGCCCACCAGTACCCCCTGGAGGGGCCCGCCGGCGAGCCTGTTTCAGGCCGCCGTCTGACCGTCACCGAGGACTGGACGCCCGAGACCTACACCCGCTGGCTCGGCGGCGAGGTCGCCGTCAGCGGCCCCAACCCCTACGGCTTCATACCCTACGTCATCTACCCCAACATCCGCCGCCCCAAGGACTTCTGGGGCGAGTCCGACATCGAGCAGCTGCGCGAGGCCCAGCGCGAGCTGAACCGCGCGATGAGCCAGCTCTCGCGCATCCTCGAGGTCTCGGGCAACCCCATCGCCGCCCTTGAGGGCGTGCTCGAATCGAAGGACATCGCCGTCGAGCCGGGTCAGATCTGGACGATGCCCGAGAACTCCCGCGCCTACCTTGTCGATCTCCTGGCTGGAAACGGCGTCGGCCTCCACATCGAGTACCTCGACAAGGTCTACCGGGCGCTGCACGACCTGGCCGAGATGCCACGCACCGCCTTCGGCGACAACTCCGGCCGCGTGACGTCGGGCGCAGCCCTACAAATCGAGCTCGACCCCTTGATCAAGAAGGTCGAGCGCAAGCGCCTGATCCGCAGCAGCGCCTACCGCCGGCGCAACGAGTTGATCCTGCGCCTGCTCAGCCACTTCACCGGCGTCGACCACGCACCCTATCGCGCCGATGTCGTCTGGCCCTCGGTCCTGCCGTCCGACCGGCAGCAGCTTGTGCGCGACGAGCGCGACCTGGTCGCCGCCGGCCTGCACAGCCGGCGCAGCGCCGCCAACGCCCTCGGCGTCGAGGACCCGGACGGCGAGTTCAAAAAGTGGATCGAAGAAGAGGAGGTGATACGGAGCAAGATGCCAACCCGCACGGCCAACGGCGCCTCGGCCTCAGCCTTGCGCTGAGGCTCAACCACTAACCAGCCCAGGAGGAAAGGAACATGACCCAGGAAGAGATCAACGGACTGATCGAGAAATCGGGCCTCGAACCCGACGACCGCGAGCGCCTCGTCGAGCTCTACGCCAGCGCCCGCCGCGAGGCCGGTCAGCTGGCCGAGGAGAACCGCTCGATCGGCCAGCGCCTCGAGGAGCAAACCCGCGCCGGCGTCGAGAAGTACCGCGCAGCGGTGCTCGCCGCCGACCCTGAGCTGCCGCCCGACTTCGTCAAGGGCGCCAGCTTCGAGGAGGTAGACGAGCGCCTGGCCGCCGTCCGCGCCGTCCAGCAGTCGGCCGAGAAAAAGGTGGCGGCCACCATGCAGCAGCAGGTCGTCGCCACCCCGACCACCGGCCGCAGCAGCGACCCGTTCGCCGGCCTCCAGGCCGAGAGCAAGATCGCCGCCGCCCTGGCCAGCCGCCGGTAGAAGACGACAGTCGCCCTCGTTCCGCCCCTCCCCTTGGCAAGGGGAGGGCCAGCCGCAGCGGGGGTGAGGTTGAGGGGTGGGGGCGGACCCTCGCTAAGACGCAAGAAAGGAGAACACCAGGCCCTGCCGGTCTCAGACCGGCAACTACGCAACCGAAGGAAATGCAACAAACCGGCAAGCACACAACCGAATAACGACCCCCGCACCGGCGATACGCCACAAGCCAGATGTGATGAAGAAGAAGAGGTAGTGAGGACATGGCTTTAACACTCAGCGAAGCAGCAAAACTCTCCAACGACGTCGTCCGCCAGGGCGTGATCGAGACGATCCTTAAGGACTCGCCGATCCTGCAGATGCTCCCCTTCCAGGAGATCGTCGGCAACTCCCTGACCTACAACCGCGAGAACGTGAACCCGGAGCCCAGCTTCTACGATGTCGGCGACACCTGGGTCGAGGGGACGCCCACCTTCACCCAGGTCACCACCGCGCTCAAGATCCTGGGCAGCGACGCCGACGTCGACCAGTACCTCCAGCGCACCCGCAGCAACGTCAACGACCTCGAGGCCGAGGTGCTGGCCCTGCGCAGCAAGGCCGTCCGCCACAAGTTCGACAAGACCTTCGTCGTCGGTGACACGGACACCGGCCCCAAGGAGTTCGACGGCCTGCGCGAGCTGATCACCGTCGACGGCCCCGCCCTGACCCTCGAGCGCATGGACGAGCTGATGGACGTGATCAAGACGGGCCGCCCCGACCTGATCCTGATGTCGAAGCGCGAGCGCCGCTCCCTGGCCAAGCTGGCCCGCACCAGCGGCTACCGCCTGGAGACCGACCGCGACGAGTTCGGGCGGCCCTTTGAGCTCTACGCCGGCGTGCGCGTCGCCATCCACGACGACATCGCCATCAACGAGACCGTCGGCACCAACAGCGACTGCGGCACCATCTACGTCCTGACCTTCGGCCCCAACGGCATCACCGGTCTGACCGGGCCCGGCGGCCTTGAGGTCGAGGACGTTGGTGCTCTGGAGACCAAGGACGCCCGCAGGTGGCGCATCAAGTGGTACGTCACCGTCGCGCTCTACAACACGCTCAGCGTGGGGGCGCTGACCGGGGTGCGCGCGGCCTAGCCGTGGCCATAGGAGGGGTGGGGCGCATGCCCCTCCCCTCCCGCCAAGACGACGCCCCGCGCCCGGCCCCAACCTCTCCCCCTGGCCCCCTCCCTCGCCAAGGGGAGGGGGAAAGGAAGCGGGAGCCAGTTCAAGGAGGTGATCCATGCCGGCAACTCTGACCACGATGCGCTCGCGTCTGCGCACGGACCTCAAGGACGACGCCGCGGCCCGCTGGGCCGACGGCGTCCTCGACCGCCACCTGGCCCGCACCGTCAGCGAGTACAGCCTGCTGCGCCCGCGCGAGCTGCGGAGCACCATCGCTACTACGGCGGGCTCGCGGATGCTCGACATCAGCTCGCTCAGCGACGTGATCGTGATCGAGGCGATCGAGCACCCCATCGACCTCTATCCCCGCATCTTCGCCCCCTTCACCCACTTTGCCGGGACGTGCGAGCTTCTCGTTGACGACAAGCCGACGGGGGCCAACGCGCGCGTCTACTGGCACAGCGTGCACGTCCTGACCACAGGGACGTCATCGATCCACGTGGAAGACGAGGAGATCGTCCTCACCGGCGCCGCGGCCTACGCCCTGCTGGAGTATGGCCAGTACAGCGTCGACCGCGTCAACCTCGGCGGCGCCGACGTGGACAGCGAGTACCACGCGCAGGGTCGCGACTACATGCGCCGCTACCACGACATGCTCAGAGAGCTGCGGCAACGCCGCGGCGTGCTCTCATCGAAGCTCTTCGCTCCGGCCGAGTTCTGGGCCGAGCGCGACGTGGTGGTGGGCCCGTGAATCCGGGGCAGGATTGCAGGGGCGGGTCCAGTGGTGAAAACGTCATTGGTCTGAGTGGGTCCCAGGACCCGCCCTACCCGGTGCGCGAACTAAGGGACGGCCGTGACCAACTCGCCGAGCAGCGCCTTGACGCGGCCGCGGATGTCGTCGCGGATGCGCCGGACGCCCTCGATCGATTTGCCGGCGGGGTCCTCGACGTCCCAGTCGCGATAGACCTTGCCCGGGTAGATCGGGCAGGCGTCGCCACAGCCCATGGTGATGACGACGTCGGCGGCGCGCACGAACTCGTCAGTCAGCGGCTTGGGGAACTCCTCCGAGAGGTCCAGCCCGAGCTCGGCCATGACCTCTACGACCGGCTCATGGATCTGGTCGGCCGGCATCGAGCCCGCCGTGCGGACGTTGACCCGGCCCTCGCTCTCCAGCTTGAGCAGCCCGGCAGCCATCTGGGAGCGCCCGGCGTTCTGGACGCAAACGAAGAGCACTTCCGGGGCGGTCTTGGCGGTCACGCCCTCCGATTGTGCCACCGCCAGCAGACGCTCGCGGGCGAAGCGGTAGGCCAGGAGCGGCATGAATGTCGGAACCTTGGGCCGGTTGGGGAGGAGGTCGAGGCTCTCATGAAGAAACCGCTCGATCGTCTCCACCGAGAACCTGCCCTCGAACTCATCGGCGAGCGCCCGCCGGTGCTTCAGCAACTCGACGTCAATTCGGCTCAAAGAGTCGGCAGCCATAGAATCCCCCTTCTGTGCAGTTTCGATGCTCGACAGCTGCCGCTGGAGGTGTGTTAGCGCGTGGTTAAAGGCGGAAAAACTCCCCGCGCAGCCGAACCCTCTCCTTGGCAAGGAGAGGGCAGGGTGAGGTCGGGGAGTGGTGGGGCGGGTTTCGAGCTGGGACTGGACCGGCAAGCCTGCGCAAACGATCAAACAACTCAAACAAGTCAAACAACTCAAACAACCCAAACAAACGAACAAACCAACAACCAGTGAGGACGGAGACGAGAGGACAGAGATGAAGTACGAGAAAGCGCTCTGGCGCCCCATCACCACGAACCACAGGAAGGGCCGCACCCGCGGCGCCGCCACCGTGCAGGCCTTCGTCTGCCACAGCCAGGAGGGCTACGGCTCCCTCTTCACCCTCTTCAACAACCCGGCACGCCGCGCCTCCACCCACTTCTGGATCGCCAAGACCGGCCAGGTCGAGCAGTACGTCGACACGGCTGACACAGCCTGGGGCAACGGCGAGCGTAACCGCAGCGGCGGTCCTGACGCCCGCATCCCTTGGGCTGCTGCCGCCTACGCGGCGGCCGCGGTCAACGACGTGACCGTCAGCTGCGAGCTGGAGGGCCGCGCCGGCGAGCCGATGACGCCGGAACAGAAGACAGCGGCCCTGCTCCTGCTGCGCTGGGTTCACGAGCGCCACGGCCTCGGTCAGCCCGTCCGCCACCTCACGGTCGTCGAGCACAACCAGCTCTCGGCCACGGCCTGTCCCTCGAGCCGCTGGCCGATCGACGAGCTCCTGGCGCCATCCGCGGAAATTCCCGTGCCACCCGGCTCCGAGGTCGCCGCGGCCCTGGCCTTCTGGTATCCCGGACTGCCGGCTGACAGCGCCCTCGCCCGCTTCATCAACCAGACCATCCTCAACGACATCAACCAGTTCGCCCCCTCTCTGCTTGCGGACAGGGGGCCGGGGGGTGAGGTGGCTGCGTGATGCTGCGCTCAGTCCACGGCTCTCGCGAGGGCGACTCCGAGGAGGACCCCCGCCAATCCACCCGCGAGGGTCAGCGTGACATAGAGCGCCGCGTGCCCATAGTCGCCGCGGTCGAGATAGCGTTGTGTCTCGAAACTGAAGGCCGAATAGGTCGTAAAGCCGCCCAGCAGTCCGGGCAGGACGAATTGCCTTTGATGCGCCGACAACCTCCCCGTTTCCAGGGCGAGCGTTGCCAGGAGGCCGATCAGAAACGAGCCGCAGACATTCACGAACAGAGTGCCCCACGGCAGCCATTCTCCGAACCAATCGAGCATCCGCAGAACAACCCAGTGCCTTACGGCCGCGCCGAGCGCGCCACCTGCCGCTACGAAGAGGTAAGACATGCCCTCAGTTTCAGTGCTAGGCGAAGCGGCGGCTATCGGCTCCGCGCAACGTGGTCATCCGCCCACTTAAGCCGCTTTCTCACAACCCCGCTGAATGGCATGACCCCTATCGGCGAGTTCCTCCCCGGAAAAACAAAAAACTATTCGCAGCTAAGTGCCGATAAGCGCGATTAGCGGCGAGTAAGCCCAGGTAAAGCCAAATAAGGCCAATTAAGGCGATCCGCCCGGGCCAACTAAGGCCAATTAACGACGAATAAGGGCGATTAAGGAGGTTTTAGTGCCCGCTCTAGCTCTCTCCGGCGATGACGCCCTCGATGAACGGGATGGCCTTGTCGGCGAACTCCTCGCCGGGGCCGCGCTCGTGCCAGCGGTACCCGTGCCTCACGCTCTCCACCTGGGCCGCCGGCGCGAACACGCGGAAAAGCTCGCCAGCCAGACCAGCCTCAATGAAATCCCCTCGCGCCGTCAGCAAAAGCGCGGGCACGCGCAGGGTCCAGCTCCCCTGCGCATCCACCTCCTCGAGGGGGTCCTTCAGGAGCCGGAGCAGCCGCCCCTTGTCGAGGGTACGCTCCACCGCCTCCACCGCCCGCCGCAGGAACTCCTGGTCAGCCCCGTGCATCACCGAGGGCAGGCTCTGCGCCGGCGTGGCCGAGATGGCGAACGCCGCCCGCACCAACGAAGCCAGCGCCGGCAGGCCTGCCGCCTCGAGGGTCCCGGGGTTGGGTCCAAAGTCCTTGACCACGAGCGATCGCGGCTCGAGCTCGGCCAGCACCTTCACAATTGGTGTCGCCAGCCACAGCCCGATCACGTGATGTTCGTCGGTCAGCGACTTCCTGACCGCGTTGGCCATGACCTCCCACCCATTGCCCTCAGCCGGCTCGCCAACCAGCGTTGGCCAGCGCAGGAAATCAACGGGCCAGTGAGCGCGGAAGCGCTCGAGCAGAGCGTCGTACGCCGGCCAACTCTCGAATACCTCGGGGTCGGGCGCCCACACCGGGGGCATAAAGAGGATGCGGTCGTCGGCCAACTACGCCTCTCCCGCTCGCGCGGCGATTACCTGCCGGACGAAGGACAGGAAAACCGACGCCAGCTCGTGACTCGGCCAGACAAACGGCGGAATGATCAGCAAGCGGTCGTCCCCCATCTAAGCTCGCTGCTCTCGCTCGGCGATGACCGACTGGATGAACGGGATAATTTTGCCGGCGAGCTCATGGCCGCCGGCCGCCTCGTGCATGCGCATCGGCCAGATCAGCAGCTCGTCCCTCTGCGCGTTGACCACGGACTCCTTGAACAGCTCGAACAGCCTGTCTGCCCCTGGGATCGGGAAGGATATATCGAGGTACAACGCCGGGATCGTGACCGGAGTCCTGCCGCTGAAATCCGTCTCATGAAAACGCTCGAGAACCTCCGCGAGCAGGCTCTTGTTGCTGCTCGCCTCGGCCGTGGCGATGACCTCGTCGATCTGGCGACGGCCTGCTCCCTCCATCACGACCGGGATCATTTGCGCGGGCGTAAAGGCAAGCGAAGCCACGGCCCTCATAGCGGCGCCCAGGTCCGCCTCGCCGGCTGCCTCCAGGGTTGCCGCGGAAGAGAGCGAACCCGCTGTTGCCAGGGAGCGCGCCAGCCGACGGCTCAGGGCGCCGAGCAACAGCTGCGCCGCGGTCCCCAGGGCCACGACGTGGTGCTCTGGCGTTATGGCCTCCACCAGGAGAGAGATGGCGTCTTCGACGCTTCGCCTGGTCGGAGCTGCCATCCAGCCGTGGAAAAGGTCGACGGGCAGGAAGGCCGAAAGCTCGTCGACCAGGGCCCTGTACGCCGGCCATATGTCGACCATCGCCGGGTCGGAAGCGAACACGGGCGCCAGGAGGAGGATGCGGTCGTCGCCCATCTAGCCGCCCACCTTCCCGCGCTCGGCGATGACCGACTGGATGAACGCGATCACCTTGCCGGCGAGCTCGCGGCCGCCCGCTGCCTCCTGCATGCGCATCGGCCAGATCAGCAGTTCGTCCCTCCGCGCGTTCGGGATGGACTCCTTGAACAGCTCAAACAAACGGTCGGCGCCCGGCGTTGGGAAAGGGACATCAAGACAAAGGACCGGGATGTCTACCGTTGTCCGGCCCGTGAAATCGGTCTCATGGAAGCGTGCCAGAAGTTGGTGGTAGTTCGCCCGCTCTATCCCCAGCTCCGCCGCCGCGATTGCCGTTTCTACATCGCGCGGCGCGGCACCCTCCATAGCCAGGGGCACGATCTGCGCCGGTGTTATCGCCAGGGCAGTCACGGCCGTCAGAGCGGCTGCGAGGGCGAACTCCCCGGCCGCTTCGAGAGTCGCCGCGGAAGAAAAGAGCCCGGCCGTCGTCAGCGAACGCGCCGGTCGCCTCGTCAGCGCGACCAGCAGCATTTGGCACGCGGTGCCCAGGTCCACAACATGGTGCTGCGGGCGGATGGCCCCCTCGATCAGGTCGATCACCTGCTCCGGTGTCTCCGCTACCTGCCCTTCTTCGGGCGACCAGTGAAAAAGGTCGACAGGGAAATGCGCCTCGAGCTGATCGATCAGCGTCCGGAAGCCGCGCCACAAGTCGACCATCACCGGATCGAACGCGAAAGCCGGCGGCAAGAGAAGAATCCTGTCGTCGCCCACTTACTCGCCCGCCTCTCGCTCAGCGATCACCTTCGTGATGAAGGGGATCAGCTTGTCGGCCAGCTCGTGACCGCCCTGCTCCTCGTGCAGGTGCAGCGGCCATTCGGCGAGGACATCCTGCGTCAGGTCGCCGACCATCGACTGCAGGATCTCAAGCCGCGCTTCCGGCCCCGGAAATGGCAGTGGCAACTCCAGGTACAGCGTGGGGATATCGAGCCGCACACTGCTGAGGTCCTGGTCAGTAGGCACCAACTGGGCGAGGCGATCGATGACGCCGCGATCGACCGCTGCCTCGGCCTCCCTGATCGCTACCTGAATCGTCTCTTCCTCGGCTCCCTGCAAGAGCACAGTGATCAGCTGGGAGGGATTCATCAGCAGCTTGCCAATCGCCTCGCTGGCTGTGGCAAGCAAGGGGTAGCCGCGGGCCGCAAGCGTACCCGGGTTGATCCCAAATCCAACCAACGTATGGGAGCGCGCGCCGCCGACGGCCTCCAGGTTGAAAATCACGCCGGTCAGGTCGACAGTGTGGTGCTGGGGCTCCACCGCTGCTCTCGTGAAGCCATTCACGTCTTCCCAGCTGGTCCAGCTCGCGGCCGCCTCCTGATTGCCGCGGAGGGTTGGGAAAACGGCGAAGTCGACCGGCAGAAAGGCGCGGAGGCGCCGGAGGAGGGCACGAGGCGCCGCGTAGCGCTCCATCAACGCGGGGTCCGGAAGGGCCTCCGACGGAATCAGCAGTACCCTGTCGTCGCCCACCTAGGCCTGCTCCGTGCTTTCCATTACCTCGGTGATGAACTCGACGATGCGGTCCGCCAGCTCGTAGCCGGACGCTTCATCGCCCATTCCCAACCCGCTGGCGCTCAGCGCCCCCGTCCGCAGGTCGGACACGTAGCGCGGCAGGACCTCCAGCCCAAGGTCTTTCGGTATGGGCAGCGGAGTGGGGAGATAGAGCGTCGGGATTGTCACGCGGATCCTGTCCGCGAAATTCGTCCGCGCCACCTCGGCCAGAATCCTGGTCAGCGCCGCCTTATCGAGTCCTGCTTCAATCTGACCAACGATTCGCGCCAGCTCTTCGTCGCCCAGTCCTGGCCAGCTCACCGCCAGGATCTGCGCCGGGTTGGCGGCGATCGCGTAGGCGGCGCCCATGATCGGCGCGTGCTCTCCGAGCCCGAGCGCGGCCAGGGTCGCCGGCGAGGGAAAGAACCCAACCAGCGTCAGCGACTTCGCTGGGCGCCGGGTCAGGGCGCTGAGCAGGAGCTCGCCGGCCGTCCCGCTCACGTCGACTGCGTGGTGGCCGGGCTTGATTGCCGCGGCGAAACGGTCCACAAGGTCGTCGACCGTATCCGCGCTGACCTCCCCCCGCAAAGCAGGCCAGCGAAAAACATCGATCGGCAGCAGCGCCTCCAGCCGACCGCGGGCAGCTCGCGGCGCCGGCCAATCCAGAGAGATCTCCGGGTCAGGCGTTGTCACGCCGGGGATCATCAGGATCCTGTCGCCTGTCATGACGGCGACTATACCCAGCCAGCCTCGTTATGGGGCGGCAACAAAGTGAGAAAGGAAGCGAGTATCCCATGAGAACCCTCCACGCCGACCTCCTCGCCGCCCAGAAAGAAACCAGCGTCGTGCCGGTGCTCACGGCCGTCCTGCGCGACCGCCACGCCGGTTTCACGCGGCCCCACCCTGTCAGCCAGTATTCCGGCAGCGAGCCGTTGGGCTCGCACGACAGCTGTATCACCTCGCTGGGCGGCGTCATCCTGCGCTGCCGGCGCAACACCTCGACCAACCAGATCGAGACCAACCGCGTCGCCGACCCGGACGCCTCGCCGAACTGGTCGAGCTGGGCTAACGCCGGCATGGCCAACGTCGACCTCGTGGCCTGCGCGGCCAACCACGACGCCGGCTCGCGTCGCGCCGTCCGCGCCGCCCACACCACTGCCAACACCCTGCGCCGCCAGGTCAGCGACGACGAGGGCGCCACCTGGGCCGGTCTTACCACCATCGTCTCGGGTCTTGGCGCGGTCCCAGCCCTCGACATCGCCTGCCGCAGCGACAGCAACGAGTTCCTCTGCTGGGTCGAGGGCGCGGTCCTCAAGGGTGTCCGCGTCGTCAACGGCGTCGCCGGCACCGTCCGCAGCTCAGGCGTAGCCTTCACGGCTGCCTCCGGCGTGACCTGCGACAGGCTGGGCAACGACTTCCTGACGGTCCTGACCTGCACGCTGGCCAGCGGCGCCAAGGTCGCCTACGCCACCTACTTCGACTGGGACAACGATACCTGGGCCTCCGCGGCCGCCGTACGGACCGTAGCCGAGGCGGACGCCGGCCTCTCCGTCGACTACGTCTCACCCTTCGTCGACTGCACGACGGCGGAGACCCGCCTAACCCTCGTCGAGCAGTACAGCGGCGGCAGCTCGTTCGAGCGCACGCTCCAATGCTGCCTCGCCCTCAACGCCACCGCTTCGTCGGAGCGCTGGAGCCAGCCCCGGCCCATCGTCAACGTCAGTGGCTCCTGGGGTATGGCGGTGGCAGCCGATCCTTTGCGTGGCGGCTGCTTCTGGAGCCGGCCCGACCGCGTCTTCCGCTCGCTGCCGGTGGCCGACGTCGTCATCCCTCAGTCGCGGATCGAGTCGCTCGAGGTCAGCATCGAGCCCTTTGGCGGGCGCTGCCTGCTGCGCCTCGACGACAGCGACCGTGCCTACAGCCCCGCTGTTGAGTCAGTCATCCACCCGCTGTCGGTCGGCGCCCAGCTTGAGGTCAGCCTCGGCTATCGGACCGCGAGCGGCGACCGCACCTCGACGCTGCCCTATTTCTGGGTGGACTCCATCGAAACCCTGATCGAGGACGGCCGGCGCCTCTTCGTCATCAGCGCCCGCGACATCCATTCACTGCTCGAGGCGTGGCACCCGCGCGACTCCGTCGAGTACCGCGCCACGCGCTCGGTCTTCCAGGTGATCGACCTGACGGCGGCGCGGGCGCAGGTCGACTACACGACGACATCGCAGTCACCCAACCTGACGGCCCTGCTGCCCGACTGGTTTCACGACACGGCCTTCATCCGCTGGCTCAAAAGGGAACGGCCGCCCGGCTGGCAAAAGATCTTCTACAAGGATCCGGCGCGCCCCTCCCGTGGCACGCCGCCGCCCGGCGTCAACCGCGGTCGGGGACTGCGCTGGGATGTCCTCGAGCGGCTGCTGACGCCGCCACTATTGCTCGACCTCGAGGCGTCGAGCCACGGCCTCAGCGCCCTTTCCCGCGTCCTCTCCACGGTGCGCGACGTGGCCTATGGCCAGGACCGCCGCCTCGTCACCCTGGACCTTGACCCGGCCGAAGCATCGGTCTACGACTACGGCGGCGCCGGCCATCCGCTACGCCGCGCCCGCTACCGCCGGCTGGCCCCCGCCTTCAACCACGTCCTCACCTGGGGCGGCGCCAGCTCGACCGTGGTGCGCTCGGTGCCCGATTGGGCGGGCCTGCGCGACCTCGGCCGCGAGAGCCTCGCCACCGTGCGCGACATCGCCGCCGACAGCGACAGCAAGGCCGATGCCCGCGCCGACGCCGTGCTACGTCCGTCGCAGGTGAGCGGCCGCGAGGACGTCATCGAGGCCCTGCCCAACGTCGGCCAGGAGCTGTGGGACGTAGTCCGCGTCAGCGAAACCAACACGGCACAAATCTCGGCGGCGTACCGCCGGGTAACCGCCATCCGCCTGCTCTATGGCGGCGCGGCGGGCGACTACCTGATGTGGCTCACGCTGGGCGACCGATAGGAGGATTGAATGACCATCGAACGAGGCATCCTGCGCGCCTTCGACAGTGCCGGCTGGAAGGCCAGCGTACAGTTTCATGGCTCGCTGTCGCGACGCGTCAGCGACATCCGCGTCAACCGCGGACTCGATCCGGCCCAGCTCCAGGTGGGCCGCTTTGTCGCCGTGGCCTTTTTCGAGGATCGCAATCCCCGCGACGCCGTAGTTCTCGGCGTCTGGGTGCCCTGAAGGCGCGGGTGACTCGACACCGAATGGTAATCTGACACTGCGAGTGGACGCACAGGGGCAGGATTTGAATCGCAAAGCAGTCGGCGCTTGATGCGCCAGCGCCGCCGTGTCCTGCTGTATACGGCCGCCGGCATCGTCGTCCTGACCCTGGTCGCCATGGTCGTTGTACCCTTCCTCTTCACCGCCGAGCGGAATGACAACAGACAGCAGGTCACCGAGGAGCTCAACCCTCTCGACTTCGCTCTCGGCGACATCGACGACCAGTTCCTCGCCATGGCCCTTGCCGCGTCGGCGGCCAACAGCGAAGACCCGCTGCAGTTCGGCGACTACGAGATGCTGAAGGCGACGCTTATCGCTTCGCTCGACGACGCCGCCACGAACCAGGACGCGCTCGGTGAGGATGCCGGGGAGGTGACCGACGTCCGCGAGGCCGTTGACGCCTACATCACCGATATCAGCGACCCGATAGTAGCCCTGGCGGCCGAGGGCGATTTCGAGGGCTCCCAGGCAGTTGCCGACGGTGGGTTGGAGCCCTTCTTCGCGGTGGGCTCCGAGCTCCAGGAAGCTGTCACCGTCACGCGAGCCGCTGTCGAAGAGACCATCGACAAAAACCGGAGACTGGACGACAGCGCGACGATCGTGCTCGGCGCCCTTGGCGGGCTCGGCCTGATCAGCGCGGCGATCGTCCTCGCCCTCGCCCTCGGCCTCGACCGCCTGGCCGGCCGCGAGGAGCATGCGCGACAACAGGCTGAACTCGACCAGGGGCGACTCAACCGGATCATTGACGCGATGGCCGATGGAGTTGCCCTTTTCGACGCTGACGGCATGCCTTACCGCGTAAACGCCGCTGCCGAGAAGATGTGGGGCATCCCGAGTGAAGAGATCTTTGGGCTCGGCCCCGCCGAGCTAACGCACCCAAGCCGTTTGCTCGACTCGACCGGCAAGGAAGTCGGCTTCGATGATCTCCCTTCAACTGTCGCTATGCGGGAAAACCGCGAGGTCAAGGAAATGGTGATGACTATGGAACGCGGGTCGGACCGCAGGGACATCCTGGGCACGGCCGCGCCTCTGCATGACGAAACCGGCCGCGTGGTCGGCGCCGTCGCGGTCTGGCACGACGTCACCGAGCTGCGCTCGGTCGAGCGGCTCAAGGATGAGTTCCTCTCCTTCGCCGCCCACGAGCTGCGCACGCCATTGACAATCGTCAAAGGCTACGCCTCGGTCCTCAGCCGCAACGCCGCCGAGGCCGGCGACCGCGAGATGGCTCGCTCGATCAACGAGGAGTCCGACCGCATCAGCGCCCTGATCAGCCAACTGCTCGACGTGTCGCGGATGGAGTCGGGCGCCATCCAGGAGCTCGAGCTGCAGGACGTGCCAGTGGGACGGGTTATCGAGCAGGTCGCCACCCGTCACCGAGACGTCGACCCGGATCGCGAGATCAATGTCGAACACAGCGTCGATGGCCTGACCTGCCGCGCCGACCCCGAGGCGCTTCGTCAGATCCTGGATAACCTGCTCTCCAACGCCCGTAAATACTCTGATCCCGGCGCGCCGGTTTACATCAGCGTGCAAACACGCGACGGCCAGGTGTTTATCAACATCAAGGACAGCGGGGTCGGAATCCCAGCCGACGAACTGGGCCGCATAGGCGAAAAACTCTATCGCGCCTCCACCGGCAAAGGCCACGAGGGCAGCGGACTGGGCATGTACATCGCCCGCCGCTATCTCGAGCTGCACAGGGGGCACATGGAGATAGAAAGCGAAGTAAATAAAGGCAGCACCTTCACGATCGTCCTCCCCTGTGACGCTGGAGTTGCCCCGGGGGGCGATAGTGAACCTGAGTCAGCAGCAGCCGGCCCATTCTGACCCGCTGCGCGACCTGTCCTTTGTCAGCCATGAGCTGAAGACGCCCCTGACCATCGTCAAGGGCTACGCCGCCTTGCTCCGCCGCAACCTCGACGATGAGCTGCAGAAGGGCATGGCGGCCGAGATCGAGCAGGAGGCCGACCGCCTGACGCGGATGATCAACTCACTGGTCGAAGCCGTGCGCTTGGAGTCCGGCCAGATAGCCGTCCGGCCCGAGCCGGCCGCGCTCTTCGAGCTGATCGACGAAGTCGTCAGCCGCCATCGCGACGCTGAGCCGGACCGCGCCATCTATGTCGAACTGCCGGAGGAAGAGCTGCTCTGCCTCGTCGATCTGACCTCGCTGCCCCGCGTCCTCGACAACCTCCTGGCCAATGCGCGGGCCTACTCGCCGCTGGCCTCGCCAATCGAGGTCAGCGCCGCCCGCGAGGACGGCCGCGTGCGGATCAGCGTCCGCGACCACGGCCCCGGCCTCAGCGACGAGGATCGCGGTCGCCTGGGTGAGAAGTTTTTCAGGGGCAGCGCCACCGCCGGCCTCAAGACCCTGGGCCTCGGACTCTACATCGTCCGCTGCTACCTGGAGCGCCAGGATGGCCTCCTGGAAGTCGAGAGCGACAGCGATGGGTCGGTGTTCCACGTCCTGCTGCCGGCCGCCTGAATGCTGATCGACGACTTCATGCCGGCTTGGGACTTCGTGGAGCGCCACGAGCTGGTCATCGCCGCGCCGCCCGAAACCGTCTACGACCAGGTGCTAAACGTCGACCTCTCGTCATCGAAGGTCATTGGCGGCCTGCTCTGGCTGCGCACGCTGCCGGCGCGCATCGCCGGTCGCGGCCGCCAGCGGCCCTCCCGCCGCTATCGCCTGGAGGACGCCCTGGATGACGGCTTCGTTCTGCTGGCCGAGGAGCGGCCCCGCGAGATGGTCCTCGGCACCGTCGGCCGCTTCTGGCGGCCGTCAGGAAACATCAGACCGGTGGCGGCCGGAGAGTTCAAGACCTTCGACGAACCGAACTACGCCCGCTCGGCCTGGAACTTCACGACCGAGCCGCAGGGCGATGCCACGCTCCTCCGCACAGAAACCCGAGTCCAATGCACCGACGCCGAGGCGCGCAAGAAGTTCCGGCGCTATTGGTTCGTGGTTCGCCCCTTCAGCGGCCTGATCCGTATGGAGATGCTGCGCGCTATCCGCCCCTCCGCCACCGCCGGGTAGCGGCACGCCGCAGACCGGTCGGCGCAATGCCGAGATGGGTGGGTAGGGGCGTCTTGCAGCCGCCCCCTTCGTCGGATAGGCAGAAAGCTCCCCCTGGAGCTTGAAATCGCGAGCACGTCGGCCGCCCCTACAGGGCGAACTGGCACGGTGCCCCGATAAAAACGCTCGGTAATCCGGTCACACTGAGCCACCCGCCTCCACGGAATGCAGGAACCGCAGGATGTGCGCGTTCGTCTCCTCCGCCTTCTCGATGAAGAAGTAGTGCCCTGCACCGGCAATGGTCACCAGCTCCGAATTGGGGATGCGCTCGTGCAGGATGGTCGAGTTCCGCGCCGGCATCAGCAGGTCGGCGTCGCCGGTGATGATCAGCGTCGGGACCTTGATCTGCGGCAGACGATCAAAGGTATCGTGGCGGGTGATAGCCCCGACCTGCCGCTCGAAGAACTCGGGCTCGGGGCGCAGCTCGGCCAGCGTCCGCGCCCGCTCCATGAGCATGTCTTTGTTGCCGGCGATGAACTCCTCGCTGTAGAGCAGCCGCCAGCTGGCCTCCATGCTCTCCTCGAAGCTCTCGACCCCCGGGCCGGCGGGCCGCCGGTAGCCGACCATCTCCTGCCCGCCGCTGAAGGTGCAGCCGAGGACGAGGCTCTTGACCGAGTCGGGGTAGCGAATGGCCAGCTCCTGGGCGATCATGCCGCCCATTGAAAAGCCGAAGACGTGCGCCGGCTCCATGGCCACAGCGTCCATCAGGTGGCGCGTATCGTAGGCCATCTCGCTGATGCGGTACTCGTACTGCGGCTTGGCCGTGCGCCCGCTGCCGCGGTTGTCGAAGGTCAGGAGCTGGTAGTGCTCCGAGAGAGCCGGCACCTGGCGAAACCAGATCGTGGCGTTGGAGCCCAGCCCGGTGATCAGCACGAGCGAGTCGCCCGCCCCGTGCTTCTCGTAGTACATGATCAGCTTGTCGATGCGGATCTTCGGCATGCGCGGATTCTAGGGTGCGCGGGCTTGAGGTGAGCCGCCCGCAGGGATTAAGAAGGCACTGGGCAATCGACCAACGAGATGTCGTCACGGTCCCGACCCATCTCTATACGGGACGTGAGGCAGCCTTATTACCAGTCGTCCGGGGGCGGACAGTGTGGAGGATTGACTTCGTTGCCCCTGCGGAGGGGGCCGGTGGCGGAGTACAGACCTTCAGCTCGCGCTTCCCAGTCATCGGGCCAGTCCCACAAACTTGGCAGAAGGGGGTTTTCGTCGCTCTCCAGGAACACGCTGGCCACCGTCATGTCGTGGTGTGGCCCGTCGCTATCGGGCGCCTCCCAGGGATACTGGCTGGCGTACTTGGAATGTGCGGCCTCCAGAATTCTGGCGGTGCGGGTCCACGCCGCATCCGCCAAGGCTACGATTTCCATTCCACCGAATCCGTCTATGACCCACTCACGCTGAATGCCGAACTGGTCGCCGGGCGTCCGATGCTCCGGGGGATAGCCTACGTGAGCCTCAATCTCGTCTTTCAGGTCTGATAAGAGGTCCCACGAAGACCGAGTCACGTCGGGCTGCCAGTCCTCCATAGCGGCACGCCCCATCGGATGTCGACCGCGGAAAAGCCCGGCTCTAACTCGGCTCGTTGACGTCAGCATCCCTTGATGCACGACGAAATTTCGGGTGTCGTGAAACTGCTTCAACAGGGGGTCGGTCTGCGCCGCAAGCCATTGGGCTTGCCACCACCGCCCGAAGCCTGGTTGTTGAGCCAGTTCTGCTCGTACCAAGTCGAGAACCGAGCGTAGCGCTTGAAGGAAAGCGTTCAGGCTCCAACGAAACGGCTTAGGATCGTGGTACCAATCGCGCATCTGGGAGAGGAAGAAGTGCGCCTCGTCCAGCTTGTCGTGACTGCCTCGCAAAGGGCAGGGAATTGGTTCAGCCGACGTACGGCTCGCAGTCGTGCTAATTCTGCCGCACCTGTCCGCCGCGGTACTCGTAACTCATCAAAACCTGTCTTTGATTATAGCGCTAGCCACCTTCCGCCTGCTCCAGATCGGCCCTGGTAGTGGCGGCGCAGACTCTTAGATCACGGCGCTAAACGGCAGCGGCGGATAGAGCAGGCGCCTCGGCGCGCTCCACGACCTCCGCCGGCCGGCGGCCCAGGTCGTTGAACAGCGCCAGGTAGTCGCCGAGGTAGCGCGTGATGAAATGCGCGGGCTCCATAGCCACGGCGTCCATCAGGTGCCGCGTATCGTAGGCCATCTCGCTGATGCGGTACTCGTACTGCGGCTTGGCCGTGCGCCCGCTGCCGCGGTTGTCGAAGGTCAGGAGCTGGTAGTGCTCCGAGAGAGCCGGCACCTGGCGAAACCAGATCGTGGCGTTGGAGCCCAGCCCGGTGATCAGCACGAGCGAGTCGCCCGCCCCGTGCTTCTCGTAGTACATGATCAGCTTGTCGATGCGGATCTTCGGCATGCCCGGATTCTAGGGGGCGGCGAAATGGTGTGAGCTGATGCGCTGACGGCAGGTCGCAAGGTAGCCGCGCTCTTTTGGCTTATCCCGAGGACGGACCGCCGTTCGACAACCAGGCGTGCACCTTCTCGACGAATGTGAGGGAATCCTGCAACTCGGCAGGGTTCGTCTCTAGGACGTCCAGCGCCTCGACGAACCAGGCGTTCTTGTCACGGGAGCCGCGTGGCCACCAGCCCTCCAAGTCTCCTCTCGGCACCACAAACAGCCCGGTCTGGGCCCAGGCCGCCAGTATCTCCTCAAGCTCACGCCGGCCACCACCAACGAGTTTGCCAAGACCATAGCGCTTCACCTCGCTCCACGAGGATGAATCCTCGATTAGCTCGATGAGCCTCCTTCGTTCGTTCGAGCCGAGGGACGACTGCCCAGCCGCACCCCCAAGCACATCGCTCACCGCCGAGGTGAACTCCTCCAGCGGACGCGTGGGGTTTGCGGCTCCTAGTTCATTCCTGATCCGGTTCATCTGGCCGTGAAGATGTGCGTTATAAGCGATCCCGTGTGACGACAGCACCCGTTCCAGTTGCCCATCGTCCCGCAGTATGTCGAGGTCGACGATCGTTGCGGTCCGTACAGCCAGCCGTCGGTAAGAACTGGTCAGCGCAGGTACGCCGCCTTTGCCATTGCCGTGCACGAAGAACACGTCAGCAGGTCGCCCCAGCGTGCCTGATCGGTCGAGGTGACGCATAAGAGCTTCATAGAACCGAGCGTCCGAGTCGCCCTCGCAAACGACGACCCCCTCGTGGAAAAGGCCGTCGATGGCCGCAGATGACCGCATAAGGGGCTTGGCCCAGAGCTCCCTGATTTCCTCGCTTTGCAGCACGGAAGCCTGAGTCTCCGAGCCCTGCCGCGTAATTCGGCAAACTACAACCGCAGCGCCTCCTGATATGGCTCCCTGTAACAGGTCAGTGCTATGTGTAGCGAGAATGAACTGCCTGTCGCGTTCGCGCGAGATGGCGCCGAGGGCGCGGCCCAGCCGCTTCGCTTGTGGCGGGTGAAGGAAAGCCTCCGGCTCGTCGATGAGCAGAACGGGGTGCGCGCCGCACAGGGCGGCCAGTAGCGAACCCACGAAACTTCGTATGCCGTCGCCAGCATGTTCCAGACGGGCTAACTCGTGCAGTCGAGCCAGATACTGCGTCGACACGCGGTCATTTTCCACCGTGCGCTCAGGTTCCTCCCCGACGTGGAAGCCTACTTGAGACGATCCGCCCCAGTTAATGATCAGATCGACGCCGAATGCTGCTTGGACCTCTTGAGATGCTTCCGCAAGTAAATGATCACTGCGCTGAAGGAGGTGTACATACGCCTCAGGCGCCTCCGAGTGAGGCTCGATCGATCTGGTGTAGTTGGTGAGCGCCAGTCTACTTTCGGCGTCGAGATGCTCCACCAAGACAGCATGAAAGACGTGCCCGAACCCCGGGCGACCGGGGAGCAGATCATCTATGTGGGTCTTCCTGACGAACCCCCGTTTCGTCACGTAACCTCGCTCTCCTTCGATATCGATGGACTCATGATTTAGCTCGACCCAGCGGAGGAAGCTGTCAGCGTCCCCAGAATGGAACCCTCTCACCTCGGTCACGACGGAAAGAGGGTGGCCCTCCCTGCGCGCGGTAAGAGCGTCCTCGATGTTGTGTAAGCTGGTGCTCTTGCCGCTGCCGTTCGGGCCGATAACCACCAAGACGCAACCCCTAGGAAGGGAAACCGCAGTGCCCCCACTAAACGTGAGCGTTGAGATGCCCCACTCGAACTCGGCCATATGCATCGGTTTTAGCACCATCCGTGCGCGGACGTCACGGTAGCTTGCCGTGACACGACGCGCTCTCCTTTTCGGCGGTGGGGGTTGATCCTGCCGATCTACACAGCCGCGGCGGATAGCACCGGCGCCCCGGCGCGCTCCACAACCTCCGCCGCCGGCCGGCGACCCAGGTCGTTGAACAGCGCCAGGTAGTCGCCGAGGTAGCGCGTGATCAGGAAGTGGTCGCGGACGCGGGCCCGGCCCGCCGCTCCGGCCGCCCGGCGCTCCTCCGGGTGCTTCAGGTAGTGGACGACGCTGTCGGCGCATTCCTCGCTGGTGGTGATCAGGTGGCCGCTCTCGCCGTGCCTGATCTGGATCGGGATACCGCCGGCGTCCCTGGCGACCACCGGCCGCTCCTTCCAAAGCGCCTCGGAGACGACAAGGCCAAAACCTTCGCGGGTTGAATTCTGCACGACAACATCGGCCGCGCGCTGGAAGCAGTTGACCTCGTGGGCGTTGACGCCATCGAGGTTGGTGTAGACGTGGATGTCCTCGTCGCCGCCGGCGTGCGCCACGGTGCGCTCGTACCACTCCCAGCCCTCGGGGTCGTCATCGGCCATCGAGCCGATCATCAGGAGCTGAAGGGTCCGCACCTCAGTGCGGGCCAGGCGGTAGGCATCGATCACGCCGACCGGGTCCTTCCAGGGGTCAAAGCGCGAGACCTGGAGCATGATCGGGCGGTTGAGGTCAATGCCATAACGCTCCAGCACTCCGCGCACGACTACCTTCTCGACGGGCCGGTTCTTCTCACTCAGGGGGTCGATCGCTGGCGGCACGATGCGCACGCTGTTGAGGCTGAGCCCCGGGCGCACGTAGTCGGGCATGCTGAAGATGCCGGCGTCGTAGCCGGCGACGTACGGCGCGAGGAAGTTCCAGACATTGCTTGAGGCGTCCGTCAGGTCGACGTGACAGCGCCAGGTCCAGCGCCCCTGTGGCCGGACGCCGTTATCCATCGCCGCCGAGGCCAGGATCGCCGCCGGCTGGGCATCGTGGACGACGACGTAGTCCCACGAATCATCAATGGCGCGGGCGTTGCAGCGGTTGACCGAGCGCCAGATCTCGGCCTGCGCGCTGGACCAGCAGACCTCGGCCCCTTGCAGCGCGTTGTGCATGGTCTTGGTCGTTGCGAAGAACTCCGGAGGCCCCTCCAACACCTGCCAGTGACAGTCGAGGCCGGCATCGCGCATCAGCGGGACGAGGGAGGTCAGGAGTTCCGCGACGCCGCCCCCGAAGGCTGTCGCGTTGACGTGGAGGACACGGGCGCCGCGCAGCGGCTCGGCGAGGCGGAAGAGATCTTCGACTACTTCCGGGCCGGCGACGTGCTCGTACTCGACAAGTCGCCGGGATGGCAATTCGTCGACGGTCAGCATACTGAGTCCACAGGAATCATCGACACAGCCTCCGCATCATGCGCCCCCCAAAGATCTGCGAATATGCTTACGCGTTTTAGTGGATTCTATCTATGCCCGATCTTTTGTCAAGCTGCCTTTGAATGGTTCCCCTCTCCCGGCCGGGAGAGGTCTCCGGAGGCGACTCTTCGAGGGTTAGGGAGAGGTTTAAACTCCGAACGTGGACCCGCAGGAGTTCCTCGCCGCCGGCCGCGAGTTTCCGCCGACGCCGCTCGACCTCAGCGCGGAAAGCGTCCAGCGCTACCGCGACGCTACCGGCGACGCTGTTACGCCCGAGCACCTCGTGCCGCCGGCGGCCATCCTGGCCTTCTCGTTGCAGCCCCTGCTCAGCGACCTGGGTCTGCTCAGCGGGGCCGTGCACACCGGCCAGGAGATGGAGATGAGCCGGGTCGTCGCCATCGGTGAGGAGCTGACGGCCGCGGTGAAGGTAGCCAACGCCTCACTGCGGCGTGGCGCCGTCTTCGCCGTCGTCGACCAGTTGATCGCAGACGAGTCCGGCGCGACGGTGATGCGCGGCCGCTCTAACGTCGTCGTGGCAACCGAGGCCGGGAGGTGACCATCGAAGCCGGCCAGGCCCTGCCGCCCCTCCAGCGGGTCATCCCCCAGGACGCGGTCCAGCGCTACGCCGAGGCCAGCGGTGACTTCAACCCCCTGCACATCGACCCGGCCTTCGCCGCCACGACCCAGTTCGGCGGCACGATCGTCCACGGGATGCACCTGCTGGCGCTGTTAAACGAGATGCTCACGTCCGCGTTCGGCGAGCGCTGGCCGGCGTCCGGCCGGCTGAAGGTCCGCTTCCGCGCCCCCGCGCGCCCCGGCGAGGTGATCGACGGCACCGGCGCGGTCAAAAAGGTCGACGGTGATAAGGTAACCGCCGAGTTAGAGCTAAAAGACGGCGCCGGCACCCTCCTGGTCAGCGGCGAAGCCACCCTGACTATCTAGAGAGGTGTTGCAGCAGGCGCAGCCCTCCTTGACCCTTGACCTATGCCCCCTCCAGAGCACCGCCGGCGCGCCGTCGTCACAGGCATCGGCATGATCACGCCGATCGGCAACGACACCGAGACCTTCTGGCGCAACCTCCTCGCCGGCGAGTCCGGCGCCGGGCGGATCACCCAGTTCGACCCCGATGGCTTTCCCGTCCAGGTAGCCGCCGAGGTCAAGGGCTTCGACCCCACGAAGTACATGGACTTCAAAGCTGCGCGGCGCATGCACCGCTTCTCCCAATTCGCGGTCGCGGCGGCTCATATGGCCGTGGAGGACGCCGGCATCGAGTTCCGTCCCGAGGAGCGCGACAACATCGCCGTCATCATCAACACGGGCGCCGGCGGGATTGGCGACATCGAGGATCAGACGCGGGTCTTGATCGAGAAGGGCCCCAACCGCGTCTCGCCCATGCTCGTGCCTTCGCTGATCCCGAACATGGCGGCCTGCCACGTTTCAATGGCTTTCGACCTCCATGGCCCCGTCCTGACCTCGATCGCCGCCTGCGCCAGCGGCATCTTCTCCGTTGTCGACGCCCAGCGCTATATCGAGCGCGGCGAGTGCGAGGTAGTGCTCGCCGGCTCGACGGAATCGGCGCTGATCCCCGTCGCCTTCGCCGGCATGGCCAACATGAAGGCGCTGACCGACTGGAAGGGCGACCCGAAGGAGGCCTCGCGCCCCTTCGACAAGGACCGCACCGGCTTTCTCTTCGGCGAGGGCGCCGGCGTGATGGTGGTCGAGAGCGAAGAGCACGCCCTCGCCCGTGGCGCCCGCATCTACGGCGAGATCGCGGGCGGCGCCTTTACGGGCGACGCCTACCACATCACCGCGCCCGAGCCCAATGGCCGCGGCGCCGCCCTCGCCATGCAGAGGGCCATCAAGGACGCCGGAGTGGCGTCAACCGACGTCGACTACATCTGCGCCCACGGCACCGGCACCCCGCTCAACGACGTCGCCGAGACACGCGCGATCAAGACGGTCTTCGGCGACCAGGCCTACAAACTGGCGATCAGCTCGCCCAAGTCGATGGTCGGGCACCTGCTCGGCGCCGCCGGCGCCATCTCGTCGACAGCCTGCCTGCTGGCCATGCGCGACAACATGGTGCCGCCGACAATCAACCTCAACACGCCGGACCCCGAGTGCGACCTCGACTACGTACCCAACGTCGCCCGCAGCCTCAAGGTGGACGTGGCGATCGCCAACGGCTTCGGCTTCGGCGGCCAGAACGGCGTGGCCGTCTTCCGCCGCTACGAGGGCGGCTAGAGATCGTCGACGAGAAGCTCACCTTCGAAGAGCGGCGGCGCATCGCCCACAACTGCTTCGCCTGCGGCCGCGACAACCCGCAGGGCATGCACCTCGATGTGAGAGTCGAAGGGAGCAGGGCGCTCGTCGACTTCAACCCGCGCGACATCGACCAGGGGTTTCCCGGGCATATGCACGGGGGCTTGCTCGCCACCATCCTCGACGAGGTCATGGCCTGGGCCATCTACGCCGCCGGCTCATGGGCTGTGACGGCAAAGATGGAGATCCGCTATCGCCAACCCGTCCCCCTCGAGGGTGTCCTCCACGGCATCGGCGAGGTCACCCGCGACCGCGGTGGCAAGACTTTCGAGGCGACAGGACGGATCGAGGACGATGATGGCGGGTTGGTGGCGGAGGCGACCGGCCTCTTCATGCGCGTGCCCGTGGAAACGATGCGCGAGATGGACGACTTTACCCGCGCCTACGAGGCCGGCAGGGAGACCATGCCCCAGCGCTCATAATCAATCCCGACGCTATGGCGACGCGGGATGGATTCCTCGACACCGACCTTGCTTATCGCTGGCAGCTCGAGCGCTTCGCCGTGGAGGTCAAGCCGCTCCGTCCGCTCGACATCAGCATCAAGCAGATCTGGTTTCGAGCCCTGCGCAACGATGCTTTGGCCTTCGGCAAGGACAGCTACAAGGACTACCGCATCCTCAACGGCTTCGTCTACACGCGGGCCACGCCCAGCCCCCTGCCGCCCACAGCCCGCGCCGAGAAGCGCCAGGCCTTCCGCGAGGACTGCGAGCGCTTCCTGCGCCACGGCAGCTCCTACTGGCACGAGGTCAGCCTGCCCGAGATCGAGGCCAACCTTGACCGCCTGCGCCGCTTTCCGCACGAGAAGGCTCCTCAGACCGAGCTCGCCGGCCACCTGAGGGAGGCAGTGGCCGTCTACGAGCGGCACTGGGAGATCCATTGGCACCTGGGCAACGAGTTCGCCATCGAGCGCTTCCTCAACACCTACGAGCAGCTCTTGCACGGCGGCGCCGACGAAGCCGGCGAGCTGCTACGCGGCGTGCCAACGATGAGCACGCGACTGGTCGACGGCCTGCGTGGTCTTGCCGCCATAGCGGCGCGCTCATCCGACGTCGCCACGGGGGTTCGCAAGGGGCGCGTTCCCGACAGCCCTGAATTCCGGGATGCGCTGCGTGGATTCCTCGATGTCTTCGGCCTGCGCACCGGCGCTGGCTACGGCTCCGCTGCGACTCTGCACGAGCCGACCTGGCTCGAGCACCCGCAACCTGTGCTGAGGCTTGTTGCTTCGTACCTTGATGCGGGCGACCGCGTTGGGGCCATCACGGAGCCGCAGCTACCAGCGCGCAAGTCGATCGCTGGCAGAGCTCAGGCCGCGCGCTTCCGCAGCGAGCTCGCCGCCGCCCGCGCAGCCAGCGGCCTGCTCGAGGACCACAACTACTACATCGAGCAGCTGACCGGCGGCGCGCTCAGGCTGGCGGTTATGCGCCTGGCCGACTCCCTTGTCGCTTCGGGCCACCTGGAGGCCAGCGAAGATGTCTTCTTCCTCTACCTGAACGAGTTGATCAATGCGCCCCTGGTGCCGCCGGAGCTGACGCGCGACCGCTTGGTCGAGCACCGGCTTCAGTACGACATCTGGAGCCAGGCCGAGCCCCCCGATGAGCTCGGCGGCCTCGAGCCCTCGCAGCTCGTCATGGCGCCCCCGACCCAGGTCCGCGAGGAGGGCCCCGTCCTCCATGGCATCGCGGCGTCGCGCGGGAGCGTCGAGGGGACAGCCTACGTCGCGCTCGACCAGGAGAGCATCCCGGACGTCAACCCGGGCGAGATACTGGTCGCTCGCAACGCCGGCCCTTTGTGGTCCCCGCTGCTGCCGCTGCTCGGGGGCCTCGTCCTTGACGAAGGCGCCATCCTGCAGCACGCCGCCCTGCTCGCCCGCGAATACAGCGTGCCCGCCGTCTTCATGACCCGGCGGGCGACCGCAGCCATCGCCACGGGTACTCAAGTGCGCGTCGATGGCGACGCCGGCACAGTCACCCTGCTTTGAATGTGCCCTCTGACCCAACGCCTTCGCACCCCGTCCTCCGCTCCACCCTGTCCCTGTCCCCCCGGCGGGACGGGACCGCACGGGCAAGCCCAGAGGGACAGGGTGGGGGCGGGGCGGGACGGGGCGGCGGCAACGACATCATCAAGTCCAGCGCGGGCGACGACCCCATCTGCGCCAACGCCGGCGCCGACCAGATCACCGGCGGCAACGGCAACGACCGCATGAATGGCGGCCCCGGCGTCGACACCTGCAACGGCGGGGACGGCACCGACCAGGCCCTGGCGTGCGAGTCCGCACCCAACGTCCCCTAGCCGCGGCGTGTTCCCCTCTCCCGCCCGGGAGAGGGGTCAGGGAGAGAGGTTAACTGGCCGCACGTTTGGAACTGGCCGCGAGCCGTGCCTGCATCGGCGCCCCCTCCAGCTCGCGCAGGGCATCTCGGGCTATCCAGCGCGCCGGCGCGGACCCTTGCGCCAGGATCCGCCGCGCCGACTCTATGGCCGCAGCGTTGAGCGCGAAGTCCCGTTTGCCGATCTGCCGAAGCGCCCAGTTGACCGCCTTCTTCACGAAGTTGCGGCCGTCCCACGCCTCCCGCTCGATCACAGGCAGGAAGGCCACAAATCGTTCCGACCCCGCCTTCTTGTCGTGAATAGCCAGGTACGCCATCAGAGCGAAGGCCGCCCGCTTGACGTACTCCTCTTCGCGCCGGCTCCACTCCATCGCCTTATCCCATGCCCAACGCGTGCGGTCGAAGAGGTTGCCGCAGGCGCCGTCCACGATGTCCCACGAATCGAAGTCGGCTGCCCACCTCTCCATCTGCTCTTCGCTGACCTCTGACGGGACATCGATGAGCGTCGCCAGGATGCGAGCCTCGTGAATGCCCGATGCCCAGAGCCGGCCGGCGAGGTCGTGGTCCCTTCCGACTTCCCTTGCCAGTCGTCGCAGCTCGGGGATCGAGATGCCGAGCGCACTCCCGGTCGAGATGCCGAAATGGGCCATGCCGTCGCGGTGCTCGGCTTTGCCCAGCGCGCGAAGCCGGGAAATGACTTCTTCGTAGTTCACGACACCGCGCAGAGCCGGCGCACCAGCTCGAAAAGCACCTGGGTGCCGAGGCGCAGGTTCTCTATCGAGATACGCTCGTCGTGGCCGTGGATCGTCGCCTGCTCTTCGGGCCGCAGGAAGCCGGGCCCGAAGCCGTAGGCCGGAATGCCACGCGCGCGGAAGGTGCGCGAGTCGGTGAACCCTGGCGAAATCATCGGCAGGAACAGCGAGTCTTCGACCAGCTCGCGGGTCACCGACCGTGCCTCGCGGATCAGCTCGTTGTTAGTGCCCGAAAGCCCGCTCGGCGAGACGAACAGAGTCTCTATCTCAACGGAGGCATCGTCGATCACAGCGCGCAGCTCGGCGAGGAATTCCTCGGGGTCGCGGTCCGGCAGCAGCCGGCAGTCCAGCGTCGCCTCCGCGATCGCCGGTATGACGTTGATCTTCACGCCGTAATTGGAGGTGGTCAGGCTGATCGTGTCCGAGGTCATCGCCCGCAGCGCCGGCATGCGCTCGGCCATTTTCGCGATATCCGTCACCGCCGGCTTATCCGCCAGCAGCTCCGCCTTAACCAGACCCTCGAAGAAGTCGGCCATCGTCGGCAGGATGCGCGGCTCGCGGGCCCACTCGTTGATCCGCTGCAGCGTCCGCGTCAGCTTGACCGGCGCTGAGTTCCTCAGGGGCATCGAGCCGTGCCCCGCCGGGCCCGTCGCCCGCACAGTCAGCCACAGCGGCGTCTTCTCCGCCGGGCAGAAGGCGAACGCCGGGCGCTCCTGTCCCATGAGGTTGAGGAAGCCGTAGGCGCCCTCGTTGATCACCCACTCGGCGTCGAGCAGCTCAGGGTGATGCTTGTCCAGCCACTCGATGCCCCAGGCCCCGCCAGCCTCCTCATCGGCCACGGCCAGGAAGACGATCGGCCGCCGAAGCTGGATGGCCGAGCGCTTAATCAGCAGGAAGGCCATCAGCTCCATGACGGCCATGCCCTTCATATCGAGCGCCCCGCGCCCCCACACCTGGCCGTCACGGACCATCCCGGCGAAGGGCTCGACCGTCCAGTACTCCTCCTGCACCGGCACGACATCGCTGTGGTTGAGGAGCACCAGCGGCTTCAGGTCGCCCTCGCCCTCAAGCCGCGCCGCCATGCTGACCCGCTTGTTTCCCGCGTCGTAGACCGTGCTTTCAATGCCCTCGCCGGCCAGCAACCCACGCAGGAACGCGGTCGCCTCAACCTCATCGCCCGGCGGATTAACCGAGGGGAAGCGAATGTAGTCCGACAGCATGGTCGTCGCCTCGGCCGTGACGGCATCCCAGTTAATCGAGTTGTTCATGAGCATTCAGCCCTAATCGTCCTTCTCCCTCTCCTTGGCAAGGAGAGGGCCAGCCGCAGCGGGGGTGAGGTTGACCCGGGGGCCGTAGAAAGCCCGGAACCGCAAACGAAGGCGACCCCTCGTTACTCGCTTCACCCCGGCCACCTCCCCGCCTTGATCACCTTGAGCTTTCCCTCCAACCCCGTCACTTCCCAGGTCGTCCCCCGCCCGCTGCGGCGGAAACGCAGGTTAACGCGCGCGTCCCCCACGGTGAGCCCCCGCACATCCACCCGCCCCAGCCATTCGGGAAGCCGCGGACGCACAATGTTTAGCACGCCGGCCGTTGCGTCGGGGCAGAGGCCCAGCACGTGGCTCAGCATGATCGGGATGCTGCCGGCCGCCCAGGCCTGCGGCTTGCAGGCCACCGGGTAGTCGACCGGCCGCTGGTGCGGCGCCCGTGCGGCTCCTCCAAACAACTCCGGCAGCCGGAAGTAGGGAAAGGTCTGGGCCGCCTCGAAGAACCCGGTCAAAAGATGATTGGCTCCGCTCTCGAAGCCGCCCTTCTTGAGGCCGGCCACCAGCAGGGAATTGTCGTGTGGCCAGACGGTGCCGACGTGGTAGCCGTAGGGGTTGTAGCGCGTCGAGTCGCTGCTCAAGGTGCGGACGCCCCAGCCGCTGTCCATGTCCGGCCGCAGCAGCCGCTCGGCCACCGCGGCCAAGTGGCGCCGGTCGACGATTCCCGTCCACAGCGCCTGCCCTGGGTTCGACGTGATCGACCGCGCCGCCACCCCGTCGCCGTCGAGCGCGACGGCAAAGAAGCCCTCATCTGGCAGCCAGAAGGCCCGGTTGAAGCGCCGCTTCAGGCTCGCGGCTTCGCGTTTCAGCTCTCCGGCCCGGCTCGGGTCGCCCAGAGCGCCGAAGATCTCCGCGGCTCCGCCGAGGGCCGCATAGGCATAGCCCTGGGCTTCGCACAGCGCGATCGGTGGGGTCACCATCACGCCGTCGGCGTGAAAGATCGAGTCCCACGAGTCTTTCCAGCCCTGGTTGACGAGCCCCTGCTCCGACCTCTTCTCATAGGCCAGCCAGCCCTCGCCGTTAGGGTCGCCGTACTGGTGCATCCAATCGAGGGCGCAGCTGAAGCTGTCGCTCAGCATCCGCAGCAGCCCGAGGTCCCCCGTCCAGCGCCAGTACTCCCGGGCCAGGATTAGAAACAGCGGCGTCGAGTCGATGCTCCCGTAGTAGGGCGCAAAGGGCAGTTGGCCGCTCCTCGCCATGTCGCCGCCACGCAGCTCGTGCAGGATCTTGCCCGGCTCCTCGTCGCGGCTGGGGTCCTCGACGTCACCCTGGCGCTCGGCCAGGGCGAGCAGGACGTTGCGCGCGATGTCCGGCCGGTAGGGCAGCATCTGCAGGGCCGCGATGCAGCTATCGCGGCCGAAAAGGGCGTCGAACCACGGTGTCCCCGCGGCGGGATAGCCCATTCCCTCCGGCGTGTGCGACCAGAGGACGCGGATATCGGCCAGGCAGCGCCGCATCACCTCGTTGAACAATTGGTTGTCGGTTTCGACCGCGGTGGTCTCGTCGAACCAGCGCGTATAGGCGGCGGCGACCTTGTCGAACTGGTCACCCAGCGAGTGCTCCCGCTCGTGCTTGCCGTCGAAGTGGACCTCTATCTCGAAGGTGGCGGTCTCGTGGTGGCCAAGGGTAACGCGGTACAGGGCGTGGCCGGCCGTAAGCTCCAGCGGCGTCGGCGAGAGATGGACGTCAGTCTTGCGGGGATCACCATCCAGTCCGTGGTAAACGAAGTGGACCGAACGCTCGTTCACGGTTACCGGGTCCTGGAGGCCGCACACGGGCCTCGGGTAACCCCTGACCTCAAAGATGTCGGCGAAGTCGGCGGCGAAGCGGTAGATCAGGTCCAGCGTCACCGGGAAGTCGTTGAAGTTCGTGACCCGCAGCGTTTCTTCGAGCACGTCGTCGGCTACCGCTTTGACCCGCCGCATCTCAATCGTCTGCCGCTCTATCCGCCGCCCCCCCTCTCCCACCATGTTGGGGTTCGTCAGCACCTGCTCCTGCGAGAAGCCGAGCTCGGCGCTGGAGGTCAACAACACGGGCTGGACGTTGCGCAGCGAGAACTCGAAGGCCGAGAGGTGGCGCGTGTCGTCGTGATATAGACCGAAGCCCCTTTGGTTGGCCGGCGGGGCGTTGCCGTGGGTGTCAGAAAGGAAGAAGGTCGCCCCATCGCGAATAACCAGGGCCTCGCGGATGTCGTCGACCGCGACGGGGCCGCGGGCCGGAAGAAGCTGGCGCTGGCGGGTGCTGACGTTGCTCTGGACGCGGGGCCGGGCCATAACTCGCTGGATGTTATTCGATCAGCGTCCCGCCGTCGCTATCCCGGATTTGGGCGCCGCCTCCGCTCACTCTTCCCCCTCTCTGTTTACGGAGAGGGGCTAGGGGGGTGAGGTTGCGGCGGGGTGTGGGGCCGTCTCCCCTGAGTACGAGGTCGAGCTAAGCGCCAGGGAGAGGTCGGCTAGTTACGCATCCCGTCGAATGCCCGCGAGGCGAGCCCTTTGCGAACGTGCGCTTCGACCGACGAAGCGACCCGCGTCGCCTCCAGCCGGCCGATCTTCTCGTAGACCCGGAGGTAGGACTCGACCATCACCGATGTGTCGAACTTCTCCAGCGCCTCCATGCGGCAGGCTGAGGGCGAGATCGTGCCGAGCTTCTTGATCGCCTCGACCATCCCTTCGAGGTCCTGGACCAGAAAGCCGCTGATGCCATCGGTCACGATTTCAGGGGCGGCTCCGCGCTCGAAGACGATGACCGGCGTGCCACAGGCCATGGCCTCAACCATCACCAGCCCGAAAGGCTCTTCCCAGTTGATCGGCAGCAGGAGGGCTCGCGCGTCGCGATAAAGCTCGCGTTTCTGGGCGCCGTTCGCCTCGCCGAACCAGACGACCTGGTCGCCGTCGATCAGCGGCTTCACCATCTCGGCGAAGTACTTCTCGTCGGTAGGGTTGGGGTCGACCTTGCCGGCGACGATGATCCGCATGCCCGTCCGCTTCGCTGCCTCTATCGCCAGGTGGGGCGCCTTCTCCGGCGCGATGCGGCTGAGGAAGAGCAGGTAGTCCGACTTGTTGACGTTGTAGGGGAAGGAGCGGACGTTGATCCCGTTGTAGACAGGCCCGACGTAGGTGCCGCCGAGCTTCGAGGGCAGCACTTCAAAGGCCCGCTGGCTGATCGTGTTGTAGTAGCCGTCGTAGTTCCGCCAGACGAACTCCCAGTCGGGTTCAACCAGGCAGTGCTTGGTCGAGAGCATCGGCGTCTGGATCATGCCGCTGAAGGCGATGGGCAGGCCGCCGGCGTGGTTGTGGATCACGTCGTAGCCGCGGGCCGCCTCGGCCAGCGCGGTCGCCGCGTGCACGTACTCGTACGGCGCCTTGTCCTTCATGTGGGACTCGCTGCGCAGAGGCCGCGGGTAGACGCTGACCTGCTTGGCTGAGGTCTGCGACTCGCCAGTCGCAACCAGGGTCACATCATGGCCCGCAGAAACAAGACCCTCAACGAGCTCGTGGACTACGGCCTCGGTGCCGCCGTAGGCGGGCGGGGGTACGTTCTCCCAAAGGGGTGCCAACTGCACTATTCGCAAATTATCTTCTCCGTTACAGCGGGCGCGCCGAGGCGCGCCGAAACGATCTTCTGTGGGCTCTCGTTTATGAATCCTGGGCCGATAGGGCCTGGCGGGGCTCGTGGAACCCCATCGGACTACTCACTTCTATCTTAGCCGATTCTCCCCGCCCGCGCCCAACTGACGTCGCCTGGCGATCCCCCGTTCTAGGGGAAATCCTTCTTCCGCCCGCTCAGGTCGGTCCCCTCGCGGATCCATTCCTGGACCTCGTCACGCTCCTCGTCCGGGCGGTTCATCAGCAACGCGGCGACCAGCCTGTTGCCTTTGAACCACATGGCGTTTACCGAGTTTGCCTCCCAGTCGGCCCGGTGTATGACCTCGTCGGCCTCCTCCGTGTCGCCCCAGAACTCGTAGGAGAGGTCGAAGATGTCGGAGAAGTAGTAGGGGACGTGGACGAAGGGCTCCCGCCGGCCCTGCATCGACGCGGCCACGTGCTTGCCCTGCTCGACGGCGTTGTCCCAGTGCTCGACTCTGCGGTCCTTGTTGAAGATGACGTCGCGGTAGTGGGCAATGTCGCCGGCCGCCCAGACGCCGGGCGTCCCCGTCTCCAGGAACTCGTTGACCCGCACACCGTTGTCTATCCGTAGGCCGCTGCCGTCCAGGTAGCCGGTTACCGGCGTCACGCCGATCCCGGCGACGACGGCATCGGCCTTGATCCGCCGGCCTGACTCCGTGCGCACCCCGCCCGCCGACCCGTCGCCGATGATCTCGACTACAGAGTCATTGGGCACGAGTTCGACGCCACGTTCCTGGTAGTAACGCGCGAAGTAGTCCGACAGCTCCGGCGAGAGGAAGCGCTGCCAGAGTCGGTCCTCCGGATAGACCATCGTCACCTTCGTGTCCTGTTGCGCCGCGCTGGACGCCACCTCCATGCCAATGAACCCCGAGCCGACGACCACAACCGAGCCGGCGCTGGCGATGGCCTCTTTGAGCCGTTTCGAGTCGGCCAGCGAGCGCAGGTAAAGCACGCCCGCGAGGTCCGCCCCCGGCACATCGAGCTTGCGGACGGCCGAGCCGGTCGCGATCAGCAGGTTCTCGAAGGCAAAATCGCCGCTTGTCGTGCTGACGGTTCGCGCTTCGAGATCGACGCTCGCCACTTCGGTGCTGAGGTGGAGCCCGACGCCGTTCTCGGCATAGGATTCCGGCTGGTTGATGTAGACGCTGCTTTCCTCCTCCTTGCCGAGGAGGAAGCCCTTCGACAGTGGCGGACGCTCGTAGGGCGGCGCGCTGTCAGCGGAGAGGATGCCGATGTCGTGGCCGCCGACGCCGTCTTGGAGAAACCGCTGGACGGCGTAACCGGCGACCATGCCGCCGCCGAGGATAAGGTGCTTGTAGCTCTGCATAGCCAGCCTCCTGTAAGCCCTTCCCTTATACGCCTTATACGAGTACGGCGGCGAAAGAGGTGAGGAAACTACGCGGGCAGGTGGAACGTTTAATCTCTGTAGACATGATCTGGGTCCGAATCGGCCTGCTCGTTATAGCGCCCGTTGTTGCCGGCGTCGCCCTGGCTTTCGTTGTCGGCGCTGGCGGTGATAGCCGCGAGCCCGTGACAGCCTCGGCCCGGACGGAATACCGCCCCGCTCCAGAGCCGACCGCATCGGAGCGCCCCGGACCCGTGCCGACGGCCACCGAAGACGGCCCCGACCACAACCCGTTCCCGGACACGCCGCTGAATGACCAGGTCAACACGAGAAACCTGCCGGATGCGGAGTTCGACCTGGACGACTACTCTCCGGGCCTGAGCTCAGAGGGCCTCCTCGACCTGCTGCAGCAGATGCTGCCTTACTACTAGGCCCGAGCCAACCCACCCCGATAGCGTTGCAGCTTAATGCGCACGTGCGCCCACGACTGTGATACTTTGCCGCTGCAAATCCTATGATCCGGTGGTTCAACCGGTGCGCTGAGTTACCACCCCTGTAGTGGCGGGTGTCAGCAGCTGTGCGAAGGACGTCATTGGTCTAAGAGCTGACACCCGCCGCTACATTGGTGCGCGTCGATCGTGGCGATGAGGGCCAAAGCGGTTGTGCTCGAAGGTCAACTTCTACTCGGTGAGGCGGCGATAGAGCGACGGCAGGCGCGCCGGCAGGGACTCGATGTCGGCGACGACCTCGTAACCGATGTCCTGGCACATCAGGCGAAGGTAGTCGTGGCCGGAGCGGTCCACTGTCAGGCAGAAGGGCACGATGCCGGCGCGCTTGGCTTCCAAAAGGGCCGTCTTCGTGTCGTGGATGGCGTACTCCTTCTCCGTGCGGTCGCGGCCATAGCCGTGGTCCTGAGGTCGGCCGTCGGAGAGCAGGAAGAGGATCTTGACGCGCGCCTCGTGCGCCTCCAGCTTGCTAACGGCATGACGGATCGATGGGCCCATGCGCGTGGAGCGGATCGGGCTGATCTTGTCGATCCGCCGCTTGATCTTGTCGCCGAACGTCTCCTCCAGGTCTTTGATGACGAAGAACTCGACGTTGTCGCGGCCATAGCCGGAGAAGCCATAGATGCCGTAGGCGTCGCCGATCGTCTCCAGGGCTTTGATCAGCAGGACGATGCTCTCCTTCTCCAGGTCGATGATCCGCTTGACGCCGGGCCCGCTGTGGCCCTGCGCCTGCCGCTGGATCCAC
Organism: Dehalococcoidia bacterium; assembly: GCA_040902555.1. Taxonomy (GTDB): domain Bacteria; phylum Chloroflexota; class Dehalococcoidia; order WHTO01; family WHTO01; genus DASTBR01. Next base: position 356,867 of record JBBDXC010000013.1, on the reverse strand, counting down.
CAGGTCAGGTACTTGCGAGGGTCGTCGTCGAAGTCAGCGTCGTCGGAGTAGGTGGTGCGGCGCTTCTCGATCTCCTCATCGGTCGAGGCGCTCATATCGAGTAGGAAGGCTACGGCGACATCGCGTTCGATCTTGTTGCGCCGCCAGTAGAGCTTGTCGGAGACCGGCACGCCCCGTTTCTTGTCGACGATGAACTCGATAACAGCGTCGAGGTCGATGTCCTCGCCATCCGGCAACCTCTTGATCTTGCGGAAGAGCTCGGGCTTCATCATCTCGAACTGCTTGCGCGTCTGGTAGACGAGGCCGGCGTGCTCAAGGAGGGCATTCTCGAAGAAGTCCGTTTGTCCTTCCTCCAGGACTCGCTCGAGAACGCGGCACCAGCGCGGCTTGTAGTCGCCGGCCCGGAAGTCCCACTCGTCGTAATAGAACTCGGCCGGCTCACTGATCAGCGACTCGGCGCCCTCCTCCTCGCCCGTGCTGTCGCCTTCGATCTCCTGGCCGCCCGGCTGCTCCTTCTTCTGCTGGCGCTCGTTTTGCGTCTCGTTCATCAGGTTGGTCAGGAAGAGCCCGACGCTAGAAGCGAGGTCGCCCTCGGCGCCGCTGATGTTAATCTCGACGCTCTTCTCCAGCAGCTCCTTGAGCTGCTCGGGCGTCAGTTGGCCGCCGCTGACCTCGCCATCGATCTGCTCGCCGGTCTCGCGCAGCCTGGCCAGCAGCTGCACCAGCTCGGGCTTGAAGTCGCCGCGGAAGCCGACGGCCTGCGGGCTCTGGTAGGGCTGCTCGTCGCCCTCGGGTATGTCCCCGGGCGAGAAGGCCCCACCCGGCTCGCCCTCACCCTCGGCGGGCAGCGACGTGCCCTCACCCGAAGGCTCGAAGTCGAAGTCTTCCCAATTGAGGTCATCAGGGTTCTCCGGCAGGATGTTGGGGATGTTGGCGACCGTGCGGTAGATGGCCAGCGTGGCCTCGGCCGAGTCCTCCACGAGGGCGCCGGGCCGCTGGACTTCGTGCAGCAGTTGCAGCGCCGAGCCCAGCGCGCCCCTCAGGACGTTTGGTACGGCCAGCTCGTCGTGGCCCGAGAGGCTGGCTCTGACCAGGTTCTCGACGAGCAGCTCGCGCATGGGCATCTGGCGCAGCTCCGCCCGGTGGTCCAGCTCGTCACTCTGCATGCGGCGGTAAGCTTTACCGATCCCGCCATACTCGCGGCTGATCACCGAATCTACACGCGCGTCCTCGACGGCCGTGAAGATGTCAGCCGCCAGCTTGCGGTCAGGGAAGAGGTCGAAGAAGCGCTCCATGTCCGTCAACGGCTCGCGCGCGGGCCCCTCGCGGCTGGCCAGAGCCCCTTCTTCCTCGACCGGACCAAACTCGGGCTCGGCCTGGTGGCCGTTGCTTGACGCGTCGATGACCGCGCGGCGCTGCGGCCCGATGCCGAGGATCTCCCCGGGCCGGTCAAACTGAAAGAGGAAACTGCCGAATTCGAGATGGGCGGCCTGGTGGGTCGCGAACACCTTGTAGATGGAGAAGTTCTCCTGCTTGTCCTGGTAGCGCTCGACCGTGGGCGGGAGAAAGATCGCCGAGCCCTCGGTCGAGGGCAGCGTCTCCGAGATCCAGCCCACGCCCTTCTCGGCCAGCGAGGTCGAGGGCTGAATGGTCAGGGGCTTCCCGGTCAGGGCCTTGCAGTAGAGGCGCAGCACGTCGGCCACCCGCCCCAGGTCCAGCCGAGCCGAGAGCGACTCGAGGACGCCCTCGCCCTTGCCCGACTCCAGCCGGAAGAAGGCCTCGCCGCCTTCGGGCGATGCCTCCAGGATGCGGCGTCCCTCGGCGTGCCAGGCCGGCAGGTCGCTGTGGCGGATCAGCTCCAACACCTGCGGCGACGACTTCAGGAATTCCAGCGCCGCCAGTGGGGAATGAGGCGCCAGCTCTTCCGCCATCTCCAGCAGGCCGGGGTGGTGTTCATCCGTCGAGCGCCCCAGGGCGCTGGCACTGTCGGCGAAGTAGGGGAACATCTGACGGTCGCCGCCGCGGGCGATGCTGGCCGTCAGGCGCAGGAACCGGGTGCGGTCGGCCGGGCTGACCTGGTTGAGCAGGCCCGGACCCTTCTCGAAGAGGACGCGGGCGTCCGCCCAGTTCGACTCGGCCACCAGCGTGGCGAAGCTCAGAAACGGCCCTCGGTCCGGCCTGTCAAGGTGAGTCATCGTCGCCGGCGCGGCATCAAGGCAGGCGGCCGCCATGTCGTAGGAGCGGTCGGAGAGCCGGTCCAGCATATCGACGAGCAGGTGCAAATCCTCGAGGCCCAGCGTGGCCAGCAGCGCGGGGCTGCCCTGGTAGTACTGCGCCGAGAGCGAGATCGACTTCCATGTGCCCTTGTAAAGCCGCCGGCCCAGGGCCGCCCACTCCCCGATCTGCCAGCCGGCGAGGTAGCGGACGACGCCCGGGCTTGCCCGGAAGTAGGACGCCGAGATCACCGACGACTGCTCGACCAGCTCGCGGCCGGTGTGTGCCCAGGACTGAAACGCCGGGAAGTTCAGCACCTGGATGACCAGTGGCGAGACGCGGAAGTATTCACCGGCGGCCTCCCACGAGCGCAGGGAGTGCCCGGCCAGCGCCTTGCCCTCGCCGAACCAGGCGTCGAACTGCTCGTGCGGAAGGACGCCGATCAGTTCGGTGACGGCACGGCGGAAGTCCTCCAGCAGGGGCGCCGGCAGGGAGCCTGAGAGCTCGCCCTCGTGGGCATCGATGAACTCCTGGGGATCGCGGGTCATCGAGTTGAGGATAGCCGGGTGCCTTCCCTCACCGTGCACGGAGAGGCCAGCGGCTCGCAGAGTCGCCCAGGAGACAGCGGGGGACAGGTGGCCGAAAGCTTGCAACGTGTTTGACACCCCGCCCTGTAGGGCAAATCGCCTCGTTGTGATCCTGCTACCCGACGCTGTGAGGGACCCAATTGGGCCGGTACCGGAAGGGATGGCCGCCGAGGTGCGCGGCCATCCCTCTTTTCTTAGGCGAAGGTGGGATGACCGACTTTCGCCAGGCGCAGCGATGGTTTCCGTAGGGCGCATCGCAATGCCCTTGTCTTCGATGAACGTAACGAGTCCAGGAAAGTGACCGGCTTGACCACCAACGAGTCCACTTCGATGCCGGGCCAGTGAGTGGGTTCGGCACGGGAGGGCGCAGTGCGCTGCGCCCCTATTTCTCCTCCTGGCCCAACACACCTGCCACGGCCTCTTCCAGTTCCTCCACGGTGAAAGGGCCCTCGAAGGCGGCGCGCACGATGCCGGCCGCGTCCACCACGAAGACCCAGGGCTCGTTGGGCAGGCCCCACTCCGCCACAAACGGCGAGTCGCGGAGGTTCGCCGGGTCCAGGAGGTTCTCGAAGGGCTCGATGTGGATGTAGGCCGCCTCGGGCCGGCGCGCCTTAACCTCCTTGACGGCCTCCAGCACGGGGGCGCAGACACGGGAGTGGCAGAACGCCGGCGTCGCGAAAGCTACGACGAAGGCCCGGCGCTCGGCCAGCGCCTCGGCAACGGTTAATTGATAAAGACCCTCGTCGGGGTCGACGTCGCTGCTGAGCTCGGCGATCGGCCGGTCGTCCAGTGTGTAGTTCTCCGTCGGTGGCGCCGGCTGGCCGATCGCCGGCGTGGAGCCCCCAGTGAGGACGGTGACCACCAGCGGCACCGTTTCGGAGGTACCTGCGTAGTCGATCTCGAGCTCGATGCCCCAGTTTCCTGAACGGGGAAAATCGATGTTGGCGCGATAGAGGCCGGAGCCGAAGGGCGTCGAGTGTGTGTGCAACGACCCGTCCGGATGTTCGTGCTCGACCACGGTTTCCAGGCCTTCAAGCTCTAGCACGATGTACTCCGCAATCTCCGCCTCGCCAAGGGTTCCGCTACCCTCCGGGTCGAGAAGCGCCGTGCGCACGTTGACGTCAGCGTCGGGGACGTTTTGCGAGTTCTCGTCGAGCAGTTGGAAGGTAAACCGGTTTTCGCCTAGAACCAGCTCGCTGGTCAGGATCACCGGCAGGAACTCGTACTCCAAGATACCTTCAGGTGGGGTGAACGAGTCGTCATCGCTTTCCGACCCACAGGAGCTCCAACTGCCAGCAGCGAATATCAACGTCGCGAAAAGCGCCTTGCCCAGCATCAGGCTGCGGCGATGAGGCGAGAGGGTTTCACGCGCAGGGCGGGGACGGCGAAAAGGGCGAGGAGGCCCACCATGACGAGGATGTCGGGCACAAGACCGACCTGGCCATCGCTGTCCGGGGCGTAGAGGGCTAGCTGGAGCAGGTCTACCGGGTATGTGAGCGGGTTGACGTAAGCCAGGAGCTTCAGCCAGAGCGGCAGGTCGGCGACCGGGAAGAAGGCACCGGAGAAGAAAAGCAGTGGGAAGAGCACCAGGTTCATGACCAGGTGGAAGCCCTGCATGGTGCGGATATGCGTCGCCAGGACCAGCGCGATCGTGCAGATCAGCAGGTTGAAAGCCAGGATCGCTCCCAGCGCCAGCGCCAGGCTGGGCAGTACTCCGTATTGCCACTCCAGATCGATGCCCGGGATCACTACCGCCACGACGAGGATCACGCAGGCCTGCAGCGTGCCGATGACCACCGCCCCCATGACCTTGCCTCCCAGCACGCTGAGCATCGAGGCCGGCGACACCAGCATCTGGCGCAGCATTCCGTTGGCGCGGTCGGCGTAGAACGAAGCGCTGGCGAAGGTAGACGAGAACAGCGCGGTCATGACGATCATGCCGGGCACCAGGAAACTGGTGTAGTCGCCATCCTCGATGGCGGCCGGGTCCAATCCGTCGCTAACCCCGGTGCCGAGCAGCGCCAGCAGCATCAGCGGCAGCAGGATCGAGCTGTAGAGCTGCGAGCGCGAGCGCCCCACCGCCCGCAGGTCCCGACCGGCGACCGCCAGGAGCGCGCTCAAGAAACCGCACCCGCGATTAAGTGTCCCGTCAGTCTGAAGTAGGCGTCTTCCAGCGATGACTCGCGCACCTGGATGCTCTCTATCGTCCCGCTCTTGAGTTCAAGAAGGCGCGGCAGGAGCCGCCGTGCCTCCGCCGTTGTCAGGCGCACGATGTCGCCGGAGCGCGCGGCGCCGGACACGCCGGGCAGATTGGCCAGCCCGTCGAAGTCTTGCTCGGCAAGGCCGGGCCAATGGAGCTCGATCGACTGCTCCTGCATGCCCTTTCTGAGCTCAGCCGGCGACCCCTCGGCGACCAAACGGCCGTCACGCAGAAAGGCGACGCGGGTGCAGTTGGCCTCGACCTCGCTGACGTCGTTGCTGGCCAGCAGCACAGTCAGTCCATCCCCGCGCAGTTCGTCGACAAGGGCCCAGAAGTCGCGGCGTGATTCCAGGTCGAGACCGAGCGTTGGTTCATCGAGTAGGAGCAGCTCCGGTCCGTGTTGGAGCGCCCGCGCCAGCTCCAGCCGGCGGCGCATCCCCCCGGAGAGTGTGGAGACGCGCTCGTCGAGGCGGTCATCGAGGCGGGCGCGATCTGCCGCCGCAGTGACCGAGTGGGGCGAAACCCTGTAGAGCTTCGCGCTCAGGGCGAGTGTCTCCCTGACCGTAAGCAACGGGTCCAGCGACTGCTCCTGGAAGACCCAGCCGAGGCGCCCCGCCGCGGCCTTCCCCGGCGCGTAGCCGAGGACCTCCAGAGAGCCGCTCTTCGCCTCCAGCAGTCCGGCGATCAGAAGCAGGAATGTGGTCTTGCCGGATCCGTTCGGCCCAAGCAAACCGTAGATGGTCCCCCGCGGCACGCTGAGGCTCAGGCCCCGCAGGCCGCGCTCAGGCTGATAGCGGTGGACCAGGTCCTTGGCCGTTATCGCCGCGGTGGAGGCCGCCGGCGGTGTTACAACCTCCGGCGCGGCGACCGTCAAGAGCGGGCCTCTATCGGCTGCCACTCGCGCGGCCCGTGGCCCGTGTAGAGGGCGCGGGGCCGGATCAGCTTGTTGTCTTCGTACTGCTCCATGACATGGGCGCACCAGCCCACGATGCGGGCGCTGGCGAAGACGGCCGGGAAGAGGTTGCGGGGGATGCCCAGCAGCTCGTAGAGCGGGGCCGAATAGAAGTCGACGTTGGGCAGCAGCCCCGTGCGCTCTAGCATCTGTTCCTCAAGGCGGGCGGCGACCAGGTAGAGGCGGTCCTCGCCGGAGTCGCGGCTGAGACCCTGGACTAGGCCCTTCAGGATCAGCGCCCGCGGGTCGCCGTTTTTGTAGACGCGATGCCCAAAGCCGGGGACGCGCCGGCCCTCAGCCAGCGTTACTTCCAGCCAGGCCTCAACGCGCCGTTCGTCGCCGATAGCGTCGAGCGCTGCCAGCACCTGCGCCCCCGCCCCGCCGTGCAGAGGTCCCTGGAGGGCGGCCAGCGCCGCCGTGATCGCGGCATAGATGCCGGCGAGGGTGCCGGCAGTCACCCTCGCCGCGAAGGTTGAGGCGTTCAATTCGTGGTCGGCGTGGAGGATGAAGGCGACCTCCAGGGCCCGCGCCATCTCGGGCTCCGGCTCCTCCCCCCAGAGCATCCAGAGAAAGTTGGCTGTGATGGGCAATGAGCTGTCCGGCGTGGGCGCCTTGTCGCCGCGCAGCAGAGCCGGCAGCGAAGCCGTCAGCACCGGCAGGCGGGCGGTCAGCCGGGTGGCCTTGCGCAGGTTGGCTTCGCGGTCGCCGTCTTCCGCTTCGTGGTCATACAGCGCGAGGAGCGATGCCGCCGAGCGCATCACATCCATGGGTGCGCCATGCGGAAGTTGCTCGATCGCCGAAATTAGCCCGCCGGGCAGTTCGTAGAAGTCGCCGAGTGTTCTGCCTAATGTCGAAAGCTCTGCGCCGGTGGGAAGGCTGCTATTAAGGAGGAGATAGGCCACCTCTTCGAAACCGCAGCGCTCTGCAAGCTCCTCGACGCGATAGCCGCGGTAGCGCAGGACGTCGTCCTCTATGGAGGAGACCGCCGACGTGCTGGCGATCACGCCGTCGAGTCCGCGGGTGGGCGGTCGGTTCAGAACTGTAGCCACGACAGCTTCAGCTTAGTGAGGCCAGAGGTTGGACACCGCGCTGCGCTAGAGGCTGTTGGTCCTTGTCCACGTGCCGTCCGGGTAGGCAGCCGTTGGCATAGCGGCGTCAGCCAGCGTGCCAACGGTGGCGGCGCCGCCGTTGCGGATGTAGGCGCGGCAGTTCTCCTCGCTGTCCCACGCTGTCGTTTCGACCAGGACACCGTCCGTCCATTGCACCTCGACGCCCTGGAAGCCGGGCTGCTTCTCCAGTACTGGCTTGATCGCCGCATCCAGCCGCGGGCCGCGCTTCTCCCATTCGGCCGGGTCCTTCAGGAGCGTCTTGCGCTCGAGCCGCGAGCTCACCGTCATCGTCGCCTCCGTTGCCGCTGCTGCCACGCTGATACCCTACGGCCTGTGGACACTTCTGGCATAGCGGGGCGGATCGAAGCCGTGCGGGCGAGGATCGCCGGCGCGGCCGAGCGGGCCGGCAGGAATCCGGCGAACATCAAGCTGGTCGCTGTTAGCAAGACCTTCTCCGCCGATCTAGTTGAACAGGCTATCGAGGCAGGGCTGGATGACCTCGGAGAGAACCGTATCCAGGAAGCAATACCCAAGATCCAGACCGTGACGGATTGGTGCCGGGCCATTGAACGTGCGCCTCCGACCTGGCACCTGGTCGGTCACCTGCAACGCAACAAGGTCAAAGCCGTCCTCGACCACTTTGCTATACTCCAGTCTCTCGATTCGCTCCGCCTCGCCGAGGCCCTGAATGAAAGGGCTGCCAGACCTTTGCCCGTCTATCTCGAAGTCAACGTCAGCGCCGAGCCGCAGAAGTTCGGCTTCGCGCCCGCGCAGGTCAACGGCGCCCTGGCCGCTATCGCCCGGCTGCATCACCTGCGCCCGGTCGGCCTGATGATTGTCGCCGCGCAGGCCGAAGATGATGTCGTCCGCCGGGCGTTTCGTGAGCTGCGGGAGCTGCGCGATGCCAACGGACTGAAGGAGTTGTCGATGGGCATGACCGGCGACTTTGAGATCGCCATCGAGGAGGGCTCCACCTGCGTCCGCGTCGGCCGGGCGATCTTCGGGGAGCGTCCGACTTGAGGATTGCGCTGGTCGGCGGCGGCTTCATGGGCGAGGCCTTCGTCTCCGGGGTCCTCGGGGCTGAAGTTGTCGCCCCGGGCGACATCTGTGTAGCCGAGATACAGCCGCACCGGCGAGAGCACCTTGCAAACACGTACGCGGTCGAGGTTATGGCCTCGGCGGGACCGGCGGTCGAATCGGCAGACGTGATCTTCTTCGCCGTCAAGCCCCAGGAGTTCCAGGCCGCAGCCACGGACGTCGTGCACTCCCTCGACAGCCAGCTCGTGATCTCCTGTATGGCCGGGGTCAAAATCGCGACGCTCAAGGACTACCTGCGCATCCCCAAGATCGTGCGCGTCATGCCCAACACGCCGGCCTCTGTCCGCGAAGCCATGTCGGTCTGGACCTGCACTGACAGCGTCAGCGAGGGCGACCGGCGCACAGTGGAGTCACTGTTGGAAGCCCTGGGCCAGCAGATCTTCGTCGAGGACGAAAAGTATATCGACATGGCGACCGCCCTCTCAGCCAGTGGTCCCGGCTTCATCTATCTGCTGATCGAGGCCTTTATTGATGCCGGTGTCCACATCGGCTTCCGGCGCGAGGTCGCGACCCGCCTCGCCTTCCAGACTTTCCTCGGCTCGGTGCGCTATGCCGAGGCCACGGAACTGCACCCCGCGATCCTGCGAAACCAGGTCACATCACCCGGCGGGACGACCGCCGAGGGCCTGCTGATCATGGAGCGAATGGGGGTACGAGCGGCTATCGTGGAAGCAGTGGAAGCAGCCTGGCGGAAGTCGATGCAGCTGGGCGCCGGGGGCGAACGATAGACTTTTTCGGCCAGTTCGTGGTCATCCTGCTCTACACCCTGATGTTCGCGGTGCTTGCCAGGGTTCTGCTCTCCTGGTTCGTCAATCCCTACACCACTTCGAATCCGATCTACGGCTTCCTGATCGAGATCACGGAGCCGATCCTGGGACCCCTGCGCAGTATCATCCCGCGCCTCGGCATGTTCGACCTGAGCCCGATGATCGCGATGCTCCTGCTGGGCTTCATGGCACGCATCCTCGAGAGCTCACTGGGCTGATCCCTGCCGCGGGGGCGATTTGTCATCACCTGGTTGCATCAGGCTCGCCGACAGTCACCAGGTATTCCCGCCCCCAGGAAAGCGGCGTCCTCCCATCGACCTCCGCCTCGAGGCTCCTGCTTAAGACCTCAGCCGCCTCGTGGCCCAACGGGGCGGCGCGCGCGGCGGTATCACCCCACGACAGGCGGTAATCGACGTAGTCCCTGACAGATGAAAAGGAGAAGCGAAGCACGTGCTGCTCAACCCGGGCTATCCGATAGCCGGAGTCAAGAAAGAGCCGTCTCAAGCGGCGGGCGCTGCGCAGCGTACGTAGGCTGGCCTCGATCATGCGGTCGAATTCAGCGTCCTTCGCATCCTCCTCTTTGTTGGTTCCCAGGGCCTCAGCGAGGTGTTCATCGAAGCGGCGGCCCAGAGCGCTCGTGGACGATCGCCTCCACGAGGTAACACCGATGCGGCCGCCCGGCCTTAGCAGGGGGCGCAAGCGCAGCAGGCAGGCCGACGCGTTGGCAAGGTGATTGAGGCCGAAGCTGCAGGTTATGACATCGAAAGATGCTTGACGAAATGGCGGCGGGACCTCCAGATCCAGCAGCACAAAGTCCGCTTCGGGATGACGGTTGCGCGCTACCTCTAAGGCGTTGTTGGCGAGGTCTGCGGCGACCAGGCGTCGCCGCCACGGATGCGCCGCGAGTGCATCCAGCATGGCGCCGCCACCGGTAGCGAGATCGAGGATGTCGTCGCCAGGGGATGGTTGCAGCGCTGCCACAAGCCGTTGTGCCATCGGAAGGAAGTGCGGCAGGATGAATCTCTGGTAGCGCTCCGCGACCCGCGAATAGCCGGCCGCCATACGCTGCCGCACAGCAGCAGGATTGACGGCCGCCTTAGTCTCCATCCTTAGTTCCTATACCTCGCCATTGTCCCAGCGTGCCCTGATCTATGCAGCGCAGACAGGGACAACGTCGTCGTGGCCGCAGTCGCCGGGGTCGAGCTGAACCAACCTCCGAGCCGGGAACTCCTAGAATCGGATTGCCCATGCCTCAAGACGACCTATACGACATAACGATTATCGGCGCCGGCCCCACAGGGCTCTTCGCCGCCTTCTACGCCGGCATGCGCGGGCTCAAGACCAAGGTCATCGAGTCGCTCCCCCAGGTCGGCGGCCAGCTGGCCGTGCTCTACCCCGAGAAGCTCATTTACGATGTCCCCGGTTATCCGAAGGTCCTGGCCAAGGACCTCGTCGTGCTGCTCGAGCAGCAGGGATTTCACTTCAAGCCCACGGTCTGCCTCGACGAACGGGTCGAGATACTCGACCGCACGCAGACCGAAGAGGGCGACGTCTGGGCGCTGCGCTCCGACAAGGGCCGGCACCTGACGAAGACGGTATTGCTCACCGCCGGGATCGGCGCCTTCACACCCAACAAGCTCGACAAGCCCGGAGTTGCTCACCTTGAGGGTCGCGGCGTCGAGTACTTCGTCTCTGATAAGCGGGAGCTGCGGGGCAAGCGCATCCTCATCGTTGGCGGCGGCGACTCGGCCATCGATTGGTGCCTGAACCTCAAGGACTGGGCGAAGAGCATCACCCTGATCCACCGCCGCGATCAGTTCCGCGCCCACGAGGCCAGCCTGGCCGAACTGCGCATGACCGACATCCCCCTGCGTACCTTCTGGGAGCTCAAGCGGGCTCACGGCGAGGACCATGTGGAAGGTGCCACGATCTACAACAACAAGACCGGCGAAGAAGAGTACCTCGAAGGCGACGCAATCCTGGTCAACATCGGCTTCAAGGCTTCGCTCGGCCCGATCACTGCCTGGGGCCTGGACATGATCGGCAGCCGCCACATCAAGGTCAGCTCCATGCAGGAGACCAACCTGCCCGGCGTCTATGCCGCCGGCGACCTCGCGGCCGTAGAAGGGAACGAATCGTTGAGCCTGATTGCCACGGGCTTCGGCCAGGGCGCAATGGCTGCCAACGCCGCGGCCGCCTACGTCAGCCCCGGGGCCAAGCTCTTCCCCGGGCACTCAAGCGAGATGCGTCTCTAGCCCTGAGGCGGCTCACCTACAATTCGCTGGATGGGTGGAAGGACAGCAACGCTCCTGGTCGGGGTCGCCGCGGGCGCGGCCGTGCTCGTCATGGCCTGGTCGCTGGCAAGCGCGTTCTCGCTGACCGACGATGCGCCGTACTGGCTGGGCTCGGCGGGCATTGTGTGCGCCATTGCCGCCACCTTTCTCATCCTGCGCGACCTCGTCCTCTGGCCGTTCAAGTTTCTCGGCCCGCGCCTGGCCGGTCTGCGCGAGATGCTGCTGCGCTGGTTCTCCTCGTTCCGCAGCACCCCGGCGCCGGCGCCACGAGCCAAGCCAGTTGTCACGCGTCCCCCAACCCGCCGCCAGCACTAAGGCGTTTGGATTCTGGCCGTGGATGGTAGCAGTAGCTCGAAGCGCGCCTCAGCAGGTTAAGTAGGGCGTATTGCATCCGCCCTCTTCGGGGTTGGTCGAGTCAAGGGCGTGTGGCAGACGCCATGGGGTGGGCGGGTGCAACACGCCCCTACCCTCCCGGGGGTGTCGCCACCCTTGTCAAGCGAACTGGCGCTTAGCCGGTGAAGAGGACCACCCAGTAGGTGGTGCCGCCGGACACGCAATGCCCCACGCCGGCGAAGTCGAAGGCGCCGTTGAGGATGTTCCCCCGGTGGCCGGACGAACCCATCCAGTCCTGGTGCACCTGCTGGGCCGAAGTCTGCCCGCGTGCGATGTTCTCACCAGCCACGTTGTAGCTGATGTCGAAGAGCGGTAGTACCGTGTGCCACTGCTTGCCGTTGGGGCGCGTGTGGCTCCACTTGCGGGTGGTTTCCTTGCAGCGGTAGTTCGCCGCCTTGCCGAGCTTGTCGGTGCCGCGCAGGGCCGGTTTGTTGTTGTTGTCGCGCGCCTGGTTGTGGAGGCGCAAAACGTCCCTCTCGATATCCGACCAGACGTCAGGGTCGAGCGCCTGCGCCGTTGCTACATCAGCCTGGCGGGCCGGCTTCTCGGCTGCCTGGGAGGCGCCGGTCGCGGTCAGAGAGACAAGCACAGCCAGGGCGGCAATGGCGGAAATGGTGAGAGCCTTCATCCGGTACTCCTGAGGTCAGAATCGCGCGGGCTCAGATCGCGCACCTATACAATCTGATGATCGGCGAGTTTGGGGTCGCTCTGAAGCTAAACGGCCGTTCTGTGACCGACTTGTAACGTCTTTGTGGCGCCGCGGGTTTAGCCCTGCTCGACGATCTCGACCAGCTCAATCTCGAAGGTCAGGTCCTCCCCGGCCAGCGCGTGGTTGAAGTCGACGGTTATCGTTTCGCCACCGATGGCGACGACGATCCCGGTGTTACCGCCGCCGCTGACCTGCGATCCGACCTCGGGGATCTGCCCGAACTGCTCGATCGGCACTTCGTGCACGAGGTCGGGATTTGGTTCGCCGTAAGCCTCGGCCACGGGTATGTTGACGGTTTTGCGCTCGCCGAGGCGCATCCCGATTAGAGCGTTGGTGAAACCCTCGATCAGGCTTGTTTCCCCGATGACCACGTCATCCAGGGTGCCGGAGTCGAACGAAGTGCCATCGGCCAGCGTTCCGCAGTAGTCAATCGTGATCGTGTCACCCTCGGCGACAGGGTCACCTTCACCCTCCGTGTCGTCGCCGGGGCAGGGGTCGCCTTCCACGGTCCCGTCGCCTTCAGGCTCGGTGGCATTGTCTCCCGCAGCCTGTTCGTCTCCACCGTCGTCATCGTCTCCGCCACAGGCGGCGGCAAACATCGTCAGGGCTAGCAGGGTGGCGAAAAGGCGTAGAAGCATGCTTCGAGGGTAGAAAACCGCGAAGCTAGCCGCGATTCGCCGCCCTATCCGTGAGCGCGGCGCGAGCCGAGCAGCCAGGCCAGCCCCACCGCCAGGGCGGCGATCAGGCCCAGCCAGAGCACCGCCTTGACCAGCGCGCCCAGGACCGACAAGACCACGAAGAGCACCAGCGCCAGGACGAGGATGAAGACCAGCATCTACCTGCTCCGCCGCCGCAGGATGAACAGTGGAATGGCAACGCCCGCGATCAGCAGCAGCGGAAGAGGAATCGCCCGGACCACCTTCCACAGCCGATTGCGCGGCACGCGCGAAACGCTGTCTTCCTCGATCTGCTGATAACCCGCCAGCTGGCTTGGGTCCTGCGGCGTCTGCTCCAGCGAGCCGAAGCCGCTTTCCTGTCCGTGTTCATATGGAACCTTGACGGTTTCGCCCTGCGCCATGGTCAACCTCCTCCGGGCTCGCCCCTTACGGAGGCTCGCCTACTATGCGCAGAGTATGGCTATAGAGTTTCGACCGACCACTCCCGAGGAGTTCTCGACATTTCAAAAAGCTAACTCCCGCGCATTTAGCTACCACCAGGCTCCTATACCTGAGGGCGAAGAGCCTCCCTGGCTCAAAATATTCGAGTTCGACCGCAGCCTCGCCGCCTTCGATGGAGACCAGGAAGTGGGAACGTCTGTCGTCTTCAGCTTCCAGATGACCGTCCCCGGCGCGATCATGGCCACCGGTGGCGTGAGCTGGATCGGTGTCCAGGCGACCCACCGCCGCAAAGGCATCCTCACCGGCTTCATGCGTCGCGAGCTTGATGACTGCCGCGCTCGTGGCGAGCACCTGGCGGCGCTTTGGGCGTCGGAGTCCGTGATCTATGGGCGCTTTGGCTACGGCATGGCCGTCCCTCACGAGGAGTGGGAGATCGAGCGAGCCCACAGCCGCTTCAAGCAACCCGTCGAGGCCTCCGGCAGTATCCGCTATTTAGACCGCGAGGCGCTGCTGCCGCTAGCCGCGGAGGTTTGGGATGCCGCCCGCCAGACGCGGCCGGGCATGATCGCCCGCAGCGGCGGTTGGTGGGAACGCACGCTTGCCATCGGCCACACCTTTAGACCTGATGAGAAAGACACGTTCTACGTCGTGTACGAGGAGGGCGGCAATGCCCTCGGCTATGCCCTCTACCGCGTCAAGAACAAGTGGGAGAGCGGTATCCCGCTGAGCCGCCTGACCGTTGCGGAGCTCGTGGGCGTCTCCCCGGAGCCGGACGCTGCCCTCTGGCGCTTCTGCCTCGACGTCGACCTCGTCGGCAGCATTTGGAGTCAGCACCGCCCCGTCGACGACCCACTGCCGTGGCGACTGGCGGACCCACGCCGGCTCGTGCGCAAGCAAATGGATGGCTATTGGGTGCGCATCGTCGATGTGATGGGGGCCCTCACAGGCCGCCGCTACAGCACCGAAGACAGGCTGATCCTGGAGATCAAGGACGACTTCTGCCCCTGGAACGAGGGGTGTATGACCTCGACGGCGGCCCCAGCGGCGCCGGCAGTCATCACGTCACCGAGTCGCCGCAGCTAACGATGAGCGCGGCCGACCTCGGCGCCATCTACATGGGCGGTGTGGACGTTGGCTCGCTGCATCGCGCCGGGCGCATCGTCGAGCACAAGGCCGGCGCCGTCCGCCGCGCCCAGGCGATGTTCGGCTGGACGCCGCGGCCCTGGGCCGCGAACGACTTCTAGGCCGGTTGCACCAACTCCGGGTGGCCTGACCAGGTCCAGGCGTGCGTCGTGCGGCTCACGCCCATCAACATCCCGTGCAGCGCCGTGGGGTGGAGGAACAACGAGTCCGGCATCGGGTCTGGGGTCCAGCGTGCGCCCCTGGCGTCCAGGCGCTCGGCGAGCTTGTTGAGGTCAGGCGCCTCGATGAAGCACATGTAAAGGCTCTCGCCAAACTTCTCGTAGAAGCGGCCCATGGCGCCGCGGTCGTACGTCTGGGTGATCTCAATGCGGTCGAGCTCCTCGGGCGGGTTGAAGAGCGTCAACGTCCCGGAGTAGCCATAGCCGTGGCTGTTGATCGGTGAGAAACGAGACGGGTCAAGCCCGAACATATCGGCGTACTGGTTGGCGGCCGCCTCGGCGTCCGCCACGATGTTGGTCACTTCGTATAGAAAGCTGATCAAGCCGACGGGATGGCGCTCCTCGGCCTTGCTGATCACCGTCCGCATGCCCCGTGTTTGCGAGGGCTCGATGAAGAGCTGCCCGTCCTCTTCGCGCCACTCGACGCCAGCGTCGGTGAGATGAGCCGCGAGCGCCGTCATGTCGGCCGTCGAGAAGCCGGCGGCGAAGAGGCCCTCGCCGCGCTGGTCCGCGAAGTCCCGTACCGGGCCTGCGCCGGCCGGCTCAAGCAGCTCAAACTCGCTGATCCCGGCCCGGACGACGGTGCGTCGGGCGGCGTAGAGCTGTATCTCGTCGTCGCGGACGCGTTTGGCGTCGAAGATTGCGGCGAAGGTCGCGGCCGCCTCGTCGCAGTCCCGGACGACCAGCTGTACCCGGTCAACTCTGCTCAGCATTGCTTGAACGCTACCGGGCGCGGCCCATCAAGTCGAGCGCCAGCGCCTTGGCAGTTCTCCGCGTATGGTCATTGTCGAGGCCCATGGACTACGACTTTGTCATCGTCGGCGCCGGCTCCGCGGGGAGCGTCATCGCTTCGCGGATCACCGAGGACGCATCCAAGAGCGTACTCCTGGTGGAGGCCGGCCCCGACTATGCGACGCTGGAGGCCACGCCCCAGGACATCCTCAACGGCCACAACAACTCCTACACCCAGCACGACTGGGGCTTCGTCTACAAGCCGAACCTGACCGCCCGCGACGACATCCCGCTGCCGCGCGGCAAGGTCGTCGGCGGATCATCGGCGGTCAACACCTGCATCGCCCTGCGCGGTGACCCCGGTGACTACGACGAGTGGGCGGAACTGGCCGGACCCGAGTGGGCCTGGGAGAAATGCCTGCCGGCCTTCAAGCGCCTTGAGACAGACCGCGATATCCAAAATGAGTGGCACGGATGCGACGGCCCCATCCCCATCCGGCGCTACCGCGACGACGAGCTGGTGCCCTTCCAGGCCGCCTCGATGAAGGCCTTTGCCGAGCTCGGTTATCCCGAGTGCCCCGACCACAACGACCCCACGACAACCGGCTGGGGCTCCCACCCCATGAACAAGATCGACGGCCGGCGCATGAATGCCGCTATGGGCTACCTGGCGCCGGCCCGTGGCCGGCCGAACCTGACGATCAGCCCGGAGACACACGTCCGCCGCGTGGTAATCGAGGGCGGCGAGGTGCGTGGGGTGGAGCTGCTGCGAGACGGCGCGCTGGAAACGGTGGCCACGCGGCGAGTGGTCCTCAGCGCGGGCTCGATCATGACGCCGCCGATCCTGGTGCGCAGCGGCATCGGCGATGCTCGGCTCATCGAATCGCTTGGCATCAGCCTCGTCAGCGACAGGCCCGGCGTGGGCGCGAGGCTTTTCGACCACCCGGGCGCAGTCATCGGCGTCCGCCCGCTGCCCGAGTTCGACTACGCAGACCCCGCAGCCGTACCCCTGATCCAGACGACTCTCCGCTACACAGCGGCCGGCAGCGACCAGAACAACGACATGCAGATCGAGCCCCTCTCGTTTCTCGGCTTTGTGCCCAACACGCTGCTCATGGGGCTGGCTGTGGTGGTGGAGCGGCCGGTGTCGCACGGGCACCTGGAGATTTCGTCGGCGGACCCCTTCGCCTGGCCCAGGATCACGTCAAACTTCCTGGCCGAGCACTGGGACATCGACCGCATGGTCGAAGGCCTGCGGATCAGCCTGGAGGCAATCGACAGCGAGCCGCTGGCCTCGATGCTGCAGGGTATCCACTGGCCATCCGAGGAGCACCTCGAGGACGATGAAGCTTTGGGCGCTTGGGCGCGGCGCGCGAGCGGCTCCGGCTACCATCCCTGCGGCACCGCGCCGATGGGCCACGAGGACGACCAGCTCGCGGTTTGCGACCAGTACGGCCGCGTCTACGGTGTCAAGGGCCTGCAGATCGCCGACGCCTCGATCATGCCGAACGTGCCCAGCGCCAACACCAACCTGCCGTCGATCATGATCGGCGAGCGCTTTGGCGAGTGGCTGCGCGCCGGCCTCGACAGAACCTGAGAGCCCCGAGTAGGAAATGTCCGTGGAAATTCCTACAATGACATCAGTGAAAGTCATCGTGGACGCCAAGGGTCAAATCACCATTCCCAAGAGGATTCGGGACCGCATGGGCATCTGCCCGGGACAGGTCATGGAAGTGGAAGACATCGAAGGAAAGTTCGTCGCCGTAAAGGTCATGGCGAACGATCCGGTCGCGTCCGTCTACGGCATCCTCAAGACCGACAAGCGCACCGATGAAATAATGGACGAGCTGCGCGGTCCAGCCGAGCTTTGATCACGGCGGTCGACAGCAACGTGTTGATCGACGTCTTCACCGCCGATCCAGGGTTTGGGCCTGATTCTTCCGCCGCGTTGTCGGACAGCATACGCTCGGGCACCCTGGTCGCTTGTGAGGTGGTGTGAGCCGAGATCGTGCGCCAATTCGGGAGCGAAACTGAGGCAATCTCCGCGATGCACGGTCTGGGGGTCGCATACGAGCCCCTTCGGCTGGGCGCCGCCGTTCGGGCTGGCTTGACGTGGACCGAGTATCGGCGCCACGGGGGAAGCCGGACAAGAATCGTTCCTGACTTTCTGGTCGGCGCCCATGCCCTCGAACAGGCGGACAGGCTTCTTACTCGTGACCGTGGCCTCTACCGAAGCTACTTCGCGGGACTGAGAGTCATTGACCCCAGCGAACCCGTGAATTGAGACGGGTGATGGAGGGACTTCCGTGAAAAGCCAATCGCACCACGATATGAAAGCAAGGATCGACAAGAGTGGGCAGATAACGATCCCTCAGACCCTGCGGGATGCCCTTGGCTGGCATGGCCGCACCCTCGTTGAATTCAGCCAGGAGGAAGGGCGGCTCGTCATCACCAAAGCCCCCGACGAGTATCCGCTTGAGAAGTGGTTCGGCTACCTGGACAGCGATCAAACCGTCGACGAGATGATCGAAGAGATGCGAGGGCCCGTCGACGCCGTCGACCCTTGATCACGGCTGGCGGCCATTGACCTACTTGGGCCGCGAGCCGTAGTCCTCGAACGGGTCGTCCCGCTCGCGCACGGCCTGCCGGTAACCGACCTCTTGGGCGCGGTCCACGAAGTCCAGCCCTTCCTGCGTGTGCCGGGCGATGCCGTCGAACAGCGAGCCCAGCGTCCGGCTCGAGGTAAGCCCCATGTTCTCGGCCGTCTGGTTGCAGAGCATCTTCAGCATCACCAGCTGGGTCGTAGGCACCTGCGCCATCCGCTGCGCGAAGGCCATGGCGTGCGCCTGCAGCTCCTCGTCCGGCACCGTCTCGAGGATCAGCCCGATCCGCGCCGCCTCCGGCGCCTTGATCTCGTCGCCGGTCAGCAGGTAGCGCTTGGCCTTCTCCAGGCCCATGCGATAGACCCACATCGCCGTAGTGGGAGTCCCCCAGACCCGTGAGGGCGGATAGCCGAACGACGCGCCCTCGCCGGCGATGATGATGTCGGTGCACAACACCATGTCGGTACCGCCACCGATGCCCCAGCCCTGGACCGCGGCGATCACGGGCTTCGAGGCGTACCAGAGCTTCATGTAGGCATCGACGAAGCGCGAGATCATGCGGTAGTCGGCCACCGAGTCCCACGCCCGCTCCCGCTGGCCTTCCCCCGCTTGCGCCGCCGTCGATCCCTCAAGCTCATAGCCGGCGCAAAAGGCCCTTGCCCTCGGCGCGCAGCAGGATTACATGGACCTCATGGTCCTCGTCAAGCTCGTCGATAGCGGCGGACAGCTCCCAGCGCAGCTCATCCGTGATGGTGTTGTAGCGCTCCGGACGAGCGAACGTGATCACCCCAACTCCGCCCTCGCGCTCAACCCTGAGCGCTGACATCGAACTCCCCCATGTAGAGGATGAGCTGTGTGCAGCGGAAGACGGCGATGGTCTTGTCCGACTCCTTATGCCGGACTTCGGCGTCCCAGACCTGCGTCGTTCGCCCGCCGTGGACCAGGCGGGCTTCGCAGGTGAGGACGCCGTCACGTGCCGTCGCCAAGAAGTTCGTCTTCAGCTCGATCGTCGTAAAGCCTGTCCCTCCCTCGGGCAGGTTCGTGAGTGAGCCCAGCCCGCAGGCGGTATCGGCCAGCCCCACGACGCTGGCAGCGTGGAGGAAGCCGTTCGGCGCCAGGTGATCGGGGCGCAACGACATGCGCGCTGAGAGTGCCTTGTCCCTCAACTCCACGATTTCTACGCCGAGCGTTCCGGGCAGCGTACCCTTTATTCGATTGTTGATGCCGGGGAGGTCCCGCGGGAAGACCACTAGCCGCGCTCCGACAGGGAGGCGCCGTGGCGGCCTACCCCGCTGGCGAAGCGCTGCGCCCCGGCCCTCGTCTCACCCGATTGGACGACCTCCATGCCCCGCCGATACTCGTTCTTGATCGCCTCGTCGGTGGCCAGCGACCACTGCTCGTAGGCCGAGAGTCGGTCCGAGCGCAGGCAGAGCTGAGGGAAGTGCGCAAGCTCGCCTGCTAGTTCGAGGGCGGATTGAAGAGCCTGGCCGCGATCTACCAGCCGGTTCGCCAGACCGAAGGCCAGCGCTTCGTCGCCGCTGACACCACGGCCGGTGAGGATCATGTCCAGGGCGCGGCTCTGCCCGATCAGCCGCGGCAGGCGGATCGTGCCCATGTCGACCAGCGGCACGCCAAAGCGCCGGCAGAAGACGCCGAAAACGGCGTCGCGCGCGGCGACACGCATATCTGCCCAAAGCGCCAGCTCCAGGCCACCCGCCACCGCCCAACCCTCGACGGCCGCGATCACCGGTTTGGAGAGGAGCATGCGCGTCACCCCCAGCGGCCCCTGGCCGTCCTCGGTCATCCGGTTGCCGCGGTCGGTGGCTACCGCCTTCAGGTCGGCGCCCGCGCAGAAAGTTCCCTCGGCGCCTGTCAGGACCGCAACGTCGAGGGCTTCATCTTCGTCAAAACGACTGAAAGCCTGGACCAATGCCTCGGCCGTGGGCCGGTCGATAGCGTTGCGGGCTTCCGGGCGGTTGATCGTGATGATCGCGGTTGTGCCGAGTGGTTCGTAGAGGACAGTCATAGGTAAACCTCCTTGAGTGGCTTGCGGTGGGCGTTCAGGCCGGCCGGTAGGAAAGCATCCGCCCGGGGCGAGCGCCGGTGTGCTCGCCCCTCTCACAGACGATCACTCCGTTGACCACCACCAGCTCGATGCCGGCGGGCTGATGGTGCGGCTCCTCATACGTGGCGAGATCTTCAACTGTGGCCGCGTCGAAGAGGACGAGGTCCGCCGCGGCCCCTTCGCGGATGGTGCCGCGGTCGCCGAGGCCGAAGGTCTGAGCCGGCAGGGAGGTCATCTTGCGGATTGCTTCCTCCAGCTCGATCACCTTCCGTTCGCGCACGTACTCGCCGAGGACCCGCGGGAACGTCCCAAACAGCCTTGGGTGCGGCTTGCCCTCCAGCACGGGGATCCCGTCGGAGCCAATCATCACCTGTGGATGCGCCATCACGGTCTCCACGTCGGGCTCGCACATCAGGAACTGCAGGCAGATCGTCTCCCGCCCCGCGCCTTCGATCAGCGTCTGCGTCGCCGCGTGCGCGCCAAGCCCCATGTCCGTCGCGATGTCGGCGACGCTCCAGCCCTCGTAGTCGGGGAATGTCGGGCTGGTGGCCACCCTGATCCACTCAGACACGTCGTCCGTCATGAAATTGGCCATCGCTTCGAGACGTGTCGACCCCGCGATGTAGGGATAAAGGTCGAGCGTCACGGCCTGTCCCGCCTGGCGGGCGGCGTCGACCGCGGCCAGCGAATCCTTGACCTTGCCCCAGTTGGCCTCGCCCGCCGCCTTGTGGTGCGAGATATGGGCGGCCACGCCGGCGTCGCGGCCGATACTCAGCGTCTCCTCGACCGCCCGCAGGAGGTTGACCCCCTCGTCGCGCATGTGTGTGGCATAAACGCCGCGGTAGGGGGCGACGACCTTTGCCAGCTCGGTCACCTCCTCAGTCTCAGCCCAGCGGCCGGGCACGTAGAAGAGTCCCGTGGAGAGGCCGCATGCACCCGCCTCCATTGCCTCCTCCAGCCAGCCGTGCATCAGCTTCATCTCTTCGTGGGTGGGTTCGCGGCGCTCGCCGCCCATGGCGCCGATGCGCAGGGTGTTGTGGCCGGCCAGGGCCATGGCGTTGAGCGCCGGCGGGTTGGCGTTCACGGCGTCGCGGTAGCCCGCCTGGTCGCGCCAGCTGATGCCGACCTCACCCACAGCCAGGATCGAGGAGCTGGCGATCATACCGCCCGCTTCCTGGGTGGCTGGGGCGACGCTGAAGCCGCAGTTGCCAACGACGTCGGTGGTTACGCCCTGCGCGACCTTGAACTCCATTCCCGGGTAGCGCAGCAGGGCGCCGTCATCGTGCGCGTGTGTGTCGACGAACCCGGGGCTTAGCACGAGCCCGCGGGCGTCAACCTCGCGTGCCGAGTCTCCCTTGGCGCTCCCCACGGTCGTGATTTGACCGCCGCTGACCCCGACGTCAGCCACCTGTCCAGGATTCCCCGTGCCATCGATGACGAGCGTCTCGCGGAACACCAGGTCGTATTTCATGACGCGGCCTTCTTCCTCAGGAAGTCGAGCACGACCGGGTCGATCTGCTCGCCGGGCAGCATGCGCTCCTCCAGGTTCTCGACAGCGGCCCAGCGCTCCAGCGCGCCGCGCGAATCCTCCAAGGAGCAAGCGCCGCTTTCGCCGGCGAAGCCGAGCTTCGCCAGCAGAGTCTCGATCTCGCCCGCCAGCGCAGCGTCGACCGTCAATGGCTCTGGTATGGAGGGTGGGAAGTAAAGCCGATGCATCTCCAGCAGGCGCGAGAGCTCCTCGATCGGCGCGGGGTGGTCGTCGGTGCGGAGGTCGATGAAGCGGTCGAGCCAGCCGCCGTAGCTCGCCTTCTCCCGCGCCACATAGAGTGCAGCCGATTGCTGGCCACGGCTATCGCCGCCTTCGCGCTGTCCGGCGTGCAGCGCGGCGACCAGCCGCTCCGGAAACGCCTCGGATGAAACCGCGTAGGCTTCGGCCATGGCCGCCACCACAGCGGCGCCCGCCAGGATATTGCCCTGGCAGGTAAACCCCTCGCCGACACGATGGCCGGCCCAGCTCATGCAGGATGAGCCCGTATAGGCCGCCGCCCCGCCCGAGCGGTCCACTACTCCCAGCTGCCGGTGCTCCCGCCCGTCGTCGGCAGCGGTCAGCGCGTCGACAACTTCCTGGGCCGACTTCCCCTGCCTTAGCAGCTCAAGCCCATCCGGCCCATAGGACAGGTTCGCCCAGGCCTGCGTGGCGATGGCCCCGCTATCGGCTCTAACCCACGGCACTGCGCTGCCAACGGCTGGGAACTTCGACTGCACCGCCACGCCGAACGATTGGGTTTCGCGGTCAAACGCAACTATTGAAAAGGTCACGTGCTGAAGGGTAATTTGCGCGGCGCGTGCGCGTAAGCGAGTGCTACGTCGGGTCCGGCCCGGGGCCGTTGCGCTCGAAGGCGCCGCGGTCACAGCGCGCGTTGCCTTCGGGCGTGCCGTTGCGCGGCCGGCTCAGCTTGCGCTGGTCGGTGGCGGGCGGTGGGCAGCTCAACTGACCGGTGTCAATCGCCGGGCTGCCGTTCAGCAGGGCGCGTGTCCGCGTAAAACCGCCGTTATCGGCCAGCGGCCCCAACAGGGGGTTAACTCCCGGCTTGTCCGACGCGCGGTCCAGGAAACAGGAGTCGTCGCTGTCGATGTTGTAGCCGAGAGAGTCGATCGTGCCCCCGCCGAAGTTGTTGGCGCAGTCCTCACCGCCAATGTTGTTGGCCACGATCGTGTTCAGCAACCTCACGCTGGCGGCGGCGTTGCGGATCCCCGCGGCGAACCCGGGCTGCGCCCTGTTGCCCGTTATCGTGCTGCTCTGCACAAAGAGGTCGCCGCCAGCATCGTTGTGGATCCCTGCTCCCGTCTGACTGGAGCCGTTGCCGCTTATGGTGCTGTTCAGGATCGTGGTAGTCGCTCCCACAGAAAGGCCGTAATTGCGGTTGCCGCTGACCGTCACCCGTTCGAGCCGGGTTTGGGCGTCGTTGGTGGTGTCCTGCAAGCCCGTGCCGTTGCCGCTGATCGTGGTGTCTTTGATCGTGGTGAAGCCGCCCACGACCAGCCCGGACCCTTCGTGGTCGCGGATGGTGCTGCGCAGTATCTGCACCGTGCCGCCGGCGTCGACGCCCGACCCCGGAAAGAAGCTGTCCGACTTGTTGTTGTCGACTGTGGTCGTGGTCAAGCCTAGGAAGCCGTGCAGTTGGTAGATCCCCGCACCAAAGCCCGCCGTGTTGTTGGTGACGCGGCTGTTAGTCAGGCGGGTCATTGGGACCACGTCATCGCCCATCATCCGCACGTGGATGCCGCCACCGTCCGAGGCGCTGTTGCCCCTGATCGTCGTCCTGAGCAGGACGAGGGCCCCGTCACCGCTAAAGATCCCCCCGCCAAACGCCGGCCCTGTTGTGGAGCAGGGTAGGGTCGGGCATTCCTGTGCGACATTTCCGCTAACAACGCTGTCCGTCAATGTCAGCATCCCTCCGAAGGTCGCCAGGCCACCACCGGAGTTGAATACGTTGTCCCCGTTGGCCATCGTATTCCCGCTGACCACGCTGTCCTTCACGGTTACCAACCCCCCGTAGTTGAGGATGCCTCCACCGTCTTCGTTCACGACCCTGCCGCTGGTGACCTTGACTCCCTGGATCAACACAGGCCCGCCGGTGCTAATTTCGAAGGCGCGGCCCAACGAGTTAGCGTCTATGACTGTGAGGTTATGGCCGCTGCCAAAAATCGTGACGGCCGCGAGAATGTCGAGATCACCCGAATTCGCCAGGTCTTCGTCGGCCCCGCCGGGATCAGCCAGCTGCAGGATGAATGTGTCAAGGCCGGCCGGGCCCAGGTCGGGCAGATCTATTTCGGTGTCCATCCCGTCGTTGTTGGCGAGAATCACCGCCTCACGTAGGGAGCAGTCACCCGGCCCGTCGGTGGCACAGCCACCCGCAGGCTGCGGGTCAAGCGTCGTGTCCACGAAGTAAACAGCGAGAAGCGGCCCACTTTCCGCCGCACCCTGGAAGCCGATGCCCGCGAGCACGACTGCGAGTATTGCAGCTAGCGTCCGCAGACTCATGTAATTCATCGCCAAACCGCACCTCTCTGCGGCTCAGTCTACCGTTGCCGGCCGCTGCGAGCTTACGCTACGGGACCCCTGCGCTCTTGCGCTCAAACGCGCCCCTGTCGCAGCGAGGATCACCCGCCGGGGTGCCGTTGCGCGGCCGGCTGACCTTCCGCTGGTCAGTTTCAGGCGGAGGGCAGCTCGGCGGGCCGGTGTCGATAGCCGGGCTGCCGGTCAGAAGGGCATGCGTCCGAGTCGCGCCACCGTTATCGGCCAGGGATCCCAGCATAGGGTCCACGCCCGGCTTGTCTGATGGCCGGTCGAGCGAACAGGAGTCATCGCTATCGAGGTTGTAACCGAGAGAATCAAGTGTCCCCCCGTTGAAGTTCCCGCAGTCGCCACTACTGAGCTTGTTGTTGGCCACGATGGTGTTTAGAAGCGAGACCTCGCCCTCGTTGCGAATGCCGCCGGCGAAGCCGAGCGCCTTGTTGCCCGTGATCGTACTGCTCTGCACCACCAGATCACCATCGTTACGGATACCGCTACCAGCGCCACTGGTCAGCGTGTTGCCGTTGCCGCTGATCGTGCTGTTGATGATCGTTGTCTCACTGGAGCTGGTGGTGCGGATCCCGTAGTCGGAGTTGCCGCTGACCGTCACTCTCTCCAACTTAGCGATGGCGCACGAGCAGCTGACGACAAAACCAACCCCGTTGGCGTTGATCGTGGTGTCGGTAATCGTGGTTGCGCCGCCCAGGTTTAGGCCGATGCCATCGTGGCCCCTGATCGAACTTCCCGCGATCCGCACAATGCCCTCGCCGTCCAGGCCGTCACTGCTGCCGATGTCGGCGGAATTGCCAGAGACGATGGTGCGGAGCAGGGTCAACGTGCTTTGATCTCCCCGGTTGACTATGCCGCCGCCGAATAGCCGCGCCGTGTTGCCATCGACGATGCTGTCGACCAAACGAGTGTTCGGGTTTACCGTTTCACCAGGGAATCGGTTAGCGTAGATGCCACCACCGTCGGAGGCGTGGTTGGCTCTGATCGTGGAGCCGAGAGCGATGACAGCACCGCTGCCGTTATAGATGCCGCCCCCAAATGTCCTGCCCGGTTCGACGCACGGTGGAGAAGTGCAGTCCTGGGCCGTGTTCTGGCTGACAAGGCTGTCCTCGAGCCTGAGCGAACCCCGAAGAATGGCGATGCCGGCGCCAGAATCGATGATGTTGTCGGTGTTGGTGAGCTTGTTGCCTTTCACGGCCGCGTCGCGCAGCGTGATCTTACCGTCCAGGCTGAAAATCCCACCTCCATATGCGTCGGTGACGGCCCCGCCCTTTATCTGGACTCCGTCGAAGACGACAAAGAAGGCCCCATTGATGTCAAAAGCACGGCCCAAAGAGTTGGCGTCGATGATTGTTTGCGTCTTGCCCTGGCCGAAGAAAGAGATGTCTTCAAAGATATCGAGATCGCCCGTGGCGGCCGCGTCCTCATCGCCGCTGACATCAGCGATTTCAAGCTCGAAGGTATCGGGGCCGGGAGCCCCGAGGTCGGGCAGGACAATGTGAGCGTCAACATCGCCCAACGTGGTGTTTGCCTCGATGATCGCTTCGCGCAGCGAACACTCACTCGCCGGGTCTGTGGTACACGAGTTGTCGGGTGTGGGGTCGGCCGTTGTGTCAACCACATAGTCGAGCAGAATGGGGAACCCGGTTTCAGCCCGGCCCTGAAGGCTTGCAGCAACAAGGAGGCCGGCCAGCACTGCGGCCAGCACACGTAGGTTCATGAAAATCCCCTCCGCGGCCCCAGCCGCGGCTGTGTCACTCAGTCTAGTCGCCGCCCACTCGCTGCGGGGGATTCGGGGTTGGGCCTGCGACCCGAGGCGTCAGTTGGCCGATATACCGGTGATGTAGTTGAAGAAGGCCTGCCACGCCCCCGGCCGGCCCGCGTAGGGGCTCATGTAGTGCTGGAACGTCCAGGCAACCAGCTTGTCGACGTGGGGCTTGACCGTGGCGGACTGCACGCGGACGGGATCGCCGCCCGACGGTACGAACGCTCCGTCGCCCATGATGCGGAACGCCTCCACATCACCCCATAGCTGTGCGCCTGTATTGGCGATGCCCCGCGACGCGGCTACAAAGTAACGCCCGATGTCGTTAATGCTGCGGTTATCAGCGCCGGCCCCGTCCTGCAGGATCACAATGTTGACGCCGGTAGTGAGCGTGTAGGCATAGACGAAGTCCTGCATCTGCTGCTCGGATATAGGCTGCCAGGTCGAATAGGGAATGAAGTACGGCGCCGAGGCGATTGGGTGAGAGTCAAACTCGCGGATGGCCGCCACCAGCTCGCGGTGGAAGCGGATGCGGTGGTGGTTGCGGTCGAAGACCCAGTCGTTGGCTACAGCCTCGGGTGTCAGGTACCAGCCGGCGAATGACTCGTAGTCGCCGTAGCGCATAACCAGCTCCCGCGCCGTCAGCGCGCTCTGGTAGAGCAGCTGGTCGCGCCCCCAGCCCGGCGCCGGCGAGCTCGTCCCGCTGGCGTGCACCAGGCCCAGGTAGACCTTCATGTCGTGGCGCTCGGCGAAGGCCATGACCATGCCGACGCTATCGTACTCACAATCGCTGGCCAGGTTCGGCTGCATCGTTGGGTAAAACGCCTCGTTAATCGTCAGGTCGACAGCCTCGCGCACGATCAGGGTGTCGAGCCCGGCCGTGTCCATCAGCTCGAAGTCGGCCTCCCAAACCTCGGGCGACCGACACTGATCGAGAGTGATGAAGCTGCCCCCCAGGGGCCCCGCCAAAAGCGCGAAAAGCGAGCCGAAGAAAGCGGCCAGGTGTGGCTCCAGGTCAGGATCTGGGCCGCCGGCCGGCACCTCAGAGCGGCGTTCCCGATGCGGATCGGGGCGGCGCTCTCCCGCGGTAGGACGGCGAACCTGAAGAACTATATGCCGCTGGCCGGCCGAGGCGAAAGGGCTGTCAGGGAACTTGTGACGGAGCTGGGAGGTAGGGGATGGGGTCAACTGCCTTGCCCATGTAGAGGATGGCGAAGTGCAGATGCTCCCCACGGCACATCCCGGTGCAGCCCGAGAGGCCCAGCCGCTGACCCTGCTCGACGTGTTGGCCCTCGGCGACCTCGATCGAGCTGAAGTGGTCGTAGCGCGTCTTCCAGCCGAAGCCGTGGTCGATGATCACGTAACAGCCGTAGCCGCGGTCGTCGCAGCCGGCCCAGACCACGTCGCCGGCGGCGGCGGCCATGATCGGCGTGTGGTTCCCGTCGTTGGGCACGTCGATGTCGATGCCGTCGTGGAAGCCAACGTCGCTACGCGGGCCGTAACCGCTCGTTACCGGGCCGTTGACCGGCCAGATGAAGCAGGGCGCGTTTTCCACCGTTGAGACGCACGGCGGGAGCTCCACCGGAGCGTCCGCGGAGCCGTCTCCGTCGCGGTCTGGTAGCGGCTGCGACGGGTCTGTGGGTACGCCATCGGGTTGGGGCGCATTGGGGTCGACCGGCGCGCCATCGGTCGTGGCGGTCTCGCCGGGTGGCGGCGCTTCTTCGGTTATGGGCGGCTCGGCGTGCAGCACCAGGACCTCGGAGCCGTCGTTGATGCGCTGGAATGGATCCGCCGTGGCGTTTGGCGCGAACCACGTCAGCGACTCGACCGTAACCCCGTACTTCACCGCCACGTCGTAGACGGTTTCGCCGCCGACCGAGGTGTGGACGATGCCGTCAAAGCTTGGGATCTTCAGGGTTTCGCCCTCAATCACCAGGTCCGCGTCGGCCAGGCCGGGGTTGCTCCAGAAAAGGTCGTCGACGGTCAGCTCATAGTGCTCGGCGATGACGCCGAGCGTGTCATCCTTCTGCACCACGTACTCGACGTAGAGCCGCGACTCGTCGCGCGGCGGGAAGGGCTGGCGTTCCGGTTCCGGCGCCGCGTATTCCTCGACCGGCTCCTCGACAACAGGCTCCACCGCCTCCACCACCGGCTCAGGCGTGGACTGAGCCAGCGCCTCTTGGGTGGGGACGATCTCGGCCGGCGCCAGCGTCAGCCCGTCATCCGGAATCGGGTTGGCGGGGGGCGCGCTGAGCTGCGCGGCAACGAAGACCAGGGCCAGGGTGGTGGAAACGCAGATGGCGAGAAGCAGCAGCCCAAAGCCGGCGCCGGTGGCGCTTCTGCTTCGAGACCCTTCAGACGGAGCGAGTCGGAGCTGCGGAGGCTTCCGGCTACTGATCGGGCTTTCTCCTTGTACCTGCGACTGGGTAGTATAGGCCCGCGCCGCCGGTGTATGTCAACCTAGGGAGTCGCCGTCGCGGTCGGTTCGACCGTCGGCGTCTCACTATTAACATCGACTGAACTGTCCAAAGGTTCTTCTTCCCGCGGCAATTCGGTGAAACCAAGCAGGTGGGTCACCAGCCGCAGGCCCGAGGCATCGAGGATCGGCCGCGGGCGGTGCTCGACGACATTGATCTCGGCCGGGAGGAAGTCGTACCCCGTCACGCCGTCCCGCGTCAGCTCAAAGTAAGCGATAGCCGTGAGCGTCTTGTTGCCCGGCCGGCTAAGGTCGAAGATAAAGTTCCCCAGGCCCCAGATGATCACGCCCTCACCGTAGGTTTCCAGCCTCTGCAGGACGTGGGCGTGATGTCCCAGAACCAATTCGGCGCCTGCGTCGATCGCGGCGAAGGCTGTTTCCGTCTGCCACTCGCGGATCGAGAAGCTGTTCTCAATCCCGATGTGCATCGAGACCACGACCAGGTCTACCTGGGGGTTCAGGGCGGCGACATCGGCCGAGACGTTCTCGGGCCGCGCCCAGGCCACCCCCGGCGAGTTCTCGCCGGCGGCCGCGATCTCATTCACGTAGTCGGACTTCACCTCCTGGCCGACATTGACGTAGGCCAGGAAGCCGATGCGGAGCCCATTGACCTCAAGGATCACCGGGGCCCGCGCTTCCGCCTCGTTGAGGCCGGCGCCCACGCGGGGAATGCCCAGGTAGTCAAGGGTGCCCAGTGTATCTGTCAGGCCATCTGGCCCGTAGTCCATCGTGTGGTTGTTGGCGACCGAGATGATGTCGAAGCCGGCGTTGAGCAGTCCCCCGGCGAGCGAAGGCGGCGTGCGGAACCTGTAGTTCTTGGGTCGCGCCACACCCCTGTCGGTCAGCGTCCCCTCCAAGTTCCCGAACGTGATGTCCGCCTGCTGCAGGTAGGGGGAGACGAGCTCAAACGGCTGGTCCACGCCCAGGTTCTGCATGTTGGTCGCCACCACGTTGGCCAGCATGAGGTCGCCGACCGCCGCGATGGTCACCGATGGCTCGGGCTCGGTAGCCACCCGCAGCGCCTCGACGAGCCCGACTGCCAGGGGCGCCGCCTCAGCGTTGTTGACGACGAGCGCGCGGCTGACGTTGTAGGGATATTCGGGCCGGCCCGGAGCGGTGCCGTCGACGCGCAGCGCGCGCCGGGAGGTAGACAGACCTTCGTATATCTCAAAACGGGCGGCGTCAGTCGACCCGCTCTCGACGACCTCGGTCGGGAATCCCAGTCCGCCGGCCGACTCACCCGCGGCCAGGTCCAGGGCTATGGCGTAGTCCCCACCACCGACCTCGCTCCAGTTGCTGACCTCGCCGCGCAGGACCCTCTCGAAGTCGGCCGCCGTCAGGTTGAAGACCGGCGTCGTGAAGGGGACGCTGATTACCAACTGCTCGGCGCCGAATTCATACTGCGGGCTGGCGCCCGAGGCGACCCAGGTCAGGCTGAGGTCGCCGGGCTGCGACGTCGGGATCAGCTCCGGGTCGCTGGTAGCCGCGAAGCGCTCGGCGACGATGCGATAGCCCTCGAACGCCGCCGGTATCTGAAGGGAGTAGGAAACGGGCTCGGGGACGGCGGTAAGGGCGATCCCCGGGTCGGGGTTGGCTGCCTTGACCTCGACGTCGCGTGTGCTTTGGAGGTAGGCGAGGCTCGCCGTCACCCCCAGTAGCAGACCCGGGAGTGCAACAGCAAGAAGTACGCGTAGTGAAAACAGACGACGGGCGAGGGGCATCGTTCGCTGGCAACAGCCTAGCAGGGGGGCGCCGTTGCAGGGGAAGCTGTGGTCACGGTCAGGCCAGGTCGATGAGCCCGGAGGTCGCGGGTGGCGTCGACGCCTGACCTAGGCAGTTGTAGCGGAAGGTATGGCAACGGTGGGGAAACGTCGCTCCTATATGGCTGGACATGGCGGTGCCATAAATGCGTCGCAGACAAGCGCCATACCTTCCCGGGCCTTCGAACAAGCCACCGTGCCCGGTCTGAGCTAGGCCGCCGATGCAGGAGAAGGTATGGCAACGGTGAGGGAACGTCGACGGCAATTTAAGCCTCAGCCCCCGGCGCGGATAACCCCCAGCGCCCGCCGCGCCAGGTTGGGCACCCCCTCGTTGAGGCTGGCAAACATCTGGTCGTCGGTAGTACCGGCCAGGAAGCGCGCATAGCTGGCGTTGAGGAGGATGGCCAGCTTCCAAACAGCAAGCGCCTCATAGAACGCGAAATCCGTCATCGTCCGGCCCGTTTTCTCCTCATAGCGCGCCAGCAGCTCCTCGCGCTCCGGGAAGCCCTCCTTCATCGACAGCGCGACGGCGCCCGTCACGCTGTCGGTCTGGCTGCCGGGACGTTGCCAGTAGGAAAGCAACCAGCCCAGGTCCGCCAGCGGGTCGCCGATCGTCGACATCTCCCAGTCGAGGATGGCCTCCAGCCGCGCCGGCTTCGTCGCGCGGAAGATGACGTTGTCCAGCTTGTAGTCGCCCTGGACGATTGTGGCGTCCTTCTGCTCGGGGATGTTCGCGCGGAGCCACGCGGTCACCTCGTCCAGCTCCGGCACGGGGCGCGTCAGCGGGATCGTCACCTCGGCCTGGCTCGACCAGCGCCGTATCTGACGGGGCAGATAGCCGTCCGGCTTGCCGAAACCCTCCAAGCCCAGAGTTGTCCAGTCCACCGACTGCAGCTCGACGAGGGCGTCGATCAGCTCAAAGCCGATGTCCCGCCGGGCGGCCACGTCGTCCTCGAAGTCCGCTGGCAGCCTGTCGCGTATCACCACCCCGTGCACCCGCTCCATCAGATAGAAAGGGGCGCCGATGATCGAGTTGTCCTCGCAAGCCAGGACCGTCCGCGGAGTTCGGGCGACCGTATCCTCCAGGGCCTTGAGGATCCGGTACTCACGGAGCACGTCGTGCGCCGTCGGCTGCAGCGGCCCCAGCGGCGGCCGTCGCAGCACCCAGCGTTGGTCGCCACGGCTGACAAAAAAGGTCTCGTTGGAGTGGCCCGCGTACAGCCTCTCGATCTCCAGATCGCCCTCGCCTGGGAGGCGCTCGGAAAGGTAGGCGGTGAGTGACTCGCGGTCGACCAGTCGCTCGGCGATGCTGGGCGCTGTTTCGTTCATGACGGAGATCAGCCTATGGCAATCAGCCCGGCAGGGCTACGCGCCGTGCAGCTCCATCGCCCTGCGTTTGCCGCCGATGGTATCGGCCACGTGGTCAACGTGTCATAATCGGCTTCCTTAGAGAGGTGTTCCCCTTGCTGCGATTAGCCGTTCTCACGATGACGCTCCTGGCCGCGCTGTGTGTAGTCGGCTGGGCCAGCGCCGGCACTTCGACCTCCGAGGAAGAAGCGCGGATCGCCGCCGAGACTCTGTCCGCCGCTTCGTCCTCTGCCCCGGGCGTACTCCGCGTCTGGGGCGACGATCAGCTGGGCCAATTGGGCAACGGACCGCCCCTTGTGCAGAAAGATGTGCCTGTCCCGCAGGGCAGCCTTAACAACGTCATCCAGGTCGATGGCGGTTCGTTCCACAGTGTGGCTCTGCTCAGCGATGGCAGCGTCGTGACCTGGGGTCACGACAGCCAGGGTCAACTCGGAAACGGGCCGACTTCGAACGATCAGCCATCCCCCGTGACGGTCGCTGGGCTTGGCCCGGTCAAGGCCATATCCGCCGGCAACGGCTTCACACTGGCTCTGTTACAGAACGGCCAGGTGCGTTCCTGGGGTACCGACGACCTAAACCAGTTGGGCAACGGCGCCACGACGGGCAACCAGGACTCCCCGGTAGCTGTGGTGGGTCTGAACAACGTCAAGGCGATCTCCGCCGGAGGGGAACATGCCCTGGCCCTTCTCACCGACGCGACCGTGATGGCCTGGGGCCGCAACTCAGAGGGTCAAATTGGCAACGGCACCTCGGGGTTCGGCACTCACCCGGCGTCTCCAGTGGCCGTTCAGAATCTGAGCGGAGTGAAGGCGATCTCGGCCGCCGGCGGCCACTCGCTCGCCCTTCTCGAGAACGGCACCGTCATGTCCTGGGGAACCGATCTCAACGGCCAACTCGGCAACGGTGCCCCTTCCAACCCCCAACCTCAACCACTGCCCGCGCCCGTCACGGGCCTCACCGACGTCGTGGCGATAGACACCGGCGACCAGCACTCCCTCGCCCTTCTCGACGACGAGACAGTGTGGTCGTGGGGCTATGACTCGGATGGCCGGCTCGGCGATGGGGCGCCAGTTGCCAATCAGCCAGCGCCGGTAATGGTAAGCGGCCTGAGCGACGTCGTCGGGATCACCGCGGGTCACTTTGGTGGCTACGCGATCATGAGCGACAGCTCCGTAAAGTCGTGGGGCAGCGACAGCCGTGGGCAGCTCGGCAACGGCTCCAACACCAACGACGCGCCGGAGCCTGTGCAAGTGGTGGGGCTGACGGGCGTCGCGGCGATCGGCGCCAGCGCCTTCACCGGCATCGCTATCCGTCCTCTTTGCGAGGGCAAGCCGGCGACCTTCGCCGGTAGCGCTGGCGACGACAGCTTCAGCGGCACTGCGGCCAATGATGTAGTGCACTTCGGCGCCGGCGACGATAGCTTCTTTGATTACGATGGTGGTGACGACGTGGTCTGCGGCGGATCAGGAGACGACGAGCTCTTCGCGTCTAACGGCGAAAACACGTTCAACGGTGGCCCGGGAGCGGATACCTTATCCGGCGCCGGCGTTGACACGCTGAGCTACGCCGACGGGACCGCGGTCAAGCTCAATCTCGTCAATGGCACGAACAACAAGGGTGATACCTTCTTTGGCGCGTTTGAGAATGTTATTGGGTCGGAGTTCGATGACAAGATCGTCGGCAATGGACTTGCGAACCGGCTCGCCGGACTCGGTGGCGACGACAGCCTCGGCGGCGCCGGGGGTGCTGACATCCTCATAGGTGCCGCGGGCGACGACACGCTAAGCGGGGGTGCCGGCAACGACACCTGCAGCGGCGGCACCGGCGCCGACAGCGCCGACGCTAGCTGCGAGACGACGCCCGGCGTGCCCTAGCCTATCGCGCTTTGAAGTCGCCTCGTCGCATAATCGAGTTACTCCAAGAAGGTGCAATTGCTTCGTTTCGCCGCCCTCGCTTTTTCACTTCTGTTTGGGCTTCTTGCGCTCAGTTGGGCCGGCGCCGCCCCGCGCGACGCCAACTTCGATTCCGCGAGTGCTCCCGCCGTTGCGGTGGCGGCGCCGCTCTCGGCACCCGGCGTGCTGCGCGTCTGGGGCGAAGACGCGAGTGGCCAGCTTGGTAATGGGTCGCCGTTGATGCGAAAGGAGCTGCCGGTCGCCCAGGGCAGCCTTACCAACGTTATCCAGGTTGACGCCGGTACCTCGCACAGCGTCGCCCTGCTCAGCGATAGCTCGGTGGTGACCTGGGGCGACGATGATTACGGCCAGCTCGGAGATGGGTTTCCGCTGGCAGACCAGGCTTCGCCGGTGATGGTTGAGGGGCTGGGGCCGGTCAAAGCAATCTCGGCTGGGGCGTATTTCACGCTTGCGCTGCTAAAGAATGGCGAGGTACGGGCCTGGGGCACTGACGGCGAGGGACAACTTGGCAACGGCGCCCCCGCTGGCAACCGCGCGGCGCCGGTCGCTGTCGACGGGCTGTCCGACGCTGTAGCGATTTCGGCCGGTATGGAGCATGCAATGGCCCTGCTTTCCGACGGCACCGTCGTGGCCTGGGGTCGCAACTACGAGGGCCAGATTGGCAATGGCGAATTCAGCTTCGACGGCGTACCGGCGCCGGTAGAGGTCCAGGGTCTGAGCGGGGTAAGCGCCGTCTCGGCCGCCGGCTACCACTCCCTGGCCTTGATGGACGACGGATCGCTCATGTCATGGGGCAGCGACGGTACCGGACAGCTGGGAAACGGTCCTTCCTCGTCAGCTGATCAGCCGCTTCCAGGTCCTGTGTCCGGGCTGAGCGGGGTCACGGCTATCGACAGCGGCTTGCAGTTCTCGCTGGCTCTGCTCTCAGATGGAGACGTCTGGGCCTGGGGCTACGACTCCAACGGCCAGCTTGGCGACGGACAGAACGCAACAGTCCAGCCAGCCCCTGTCCAGGTGAGCGGGTTGAGCGACGTTCGCGGCATTGCCGCGGGCTCTCGGGCGAGCTATGCAATCGCGGCCGACAGCACCGTTATGGCGTGGGGCTCGGACTTCTACGCCCAGCTCGGGAATGGTCCGGGTGACGGCTCTTCGACGACGCCCATCCCTGTGTTAAGCCTCACAGGCGTCAGCGGCCTGGGCCCCGGCCTAGGCCACGCAATGGCTATCCGGCCGCTATGCCAGGGGAGACCGGCGACCTACGCCGGCGGGCCGGGGGACGACAGCTTCGCGGGCACCGCGGCCAACGATGTAGCCCACCTCGGCGCGGGCGACGATGGCTTCCTTGACTACGAGGACGGCGACGACCTGGTCTGTGGCGGGTCGTGAGACGACGAGCTCATCGCCTCCAACGGCGTAAACACGTTCAACGGTGGCCCGGGAGCGGATACCTTATCCGGCGCCGGCGTTGACACGCTGAGCTACGCCGACGGGACCGCGGTCAAGCTCAATCTCGTCAATGGCACGAACAACAAGGGTGATACCTTCTTTGGCGCGTTTGAGAATGTTATTGGGTCGGAGTTCGATGACAAGATCGTCGGCAATGGACTTGCGAACCGGCTCGCCGGACTCGGTGGCGACGACAGCCTCGGCGGCGCCGGGGGTGCCGACATCCTGATTGGCGCATCCGGCAACGACACACTGAACGGCGGGCTGGGCAACGACACCTGCAGCGGCGGAACGGGCGCAGACCTGGCCCACGCCAGCTGCGAGACCACCACGGGCGTGCCCTAAGCCGCGTTCCGGTAGAGTTTCTGCCTACCCCTGCGGCTAGGTGCTTGGGACAGCCGCGGCTTTTGCCGGCGTCCGATTCGGGCCGGTGGCCGCGAAGGCGGGGAAGACGGCGTTGACCACGCGCTCCGCCATCTCGTTGTCGAGCCTGGCGCCGCTCAGGAGAAGCCGGTAGTAGACAGGCCCGAAGAGGAGCTCGTGGGCAAGGTCGAAGTCGACGTCGGGTCGGATATCGCCGCGGGCGATGCCTCGTTCCATGACGTGCCTGACCTCCGCCAGGCGAAGAGCAACCACCTGGTCGCGAAACGCCTGGGCAAGCTCAGGATTCTGGGCCAGCTCGGAAACGATCCCCTGCATTACCCGGCCCATCAGCGTATCACGAAGAACTTTGACCGCGCGGTTGACGAAGGCCACGAGCTCGGCGCGGGTGTCGCCGAGGTCGGGTACAGTTGCGACCTGCTCGACCATGTCAATAAGGACGGCGAGGGCGAGCTCTTCCCTGGATCGCCAGCGACGATAGATCGTCGTCTTGGCAACGCCGGCCCGGGCCGCGACGCCTTCGATGGTGAGCCGGCGCACACCACCCTCGGCCAGCAGCTCACGGGTTGCCGCCAGGATCGCCTGCCTGGTGCGGGATGCGCGTGTCCCATCACCGGCCGGGCCTTCGTCTCGATTTAACATGCTCGTTACAATTCCTACGCTACGTAGCGTTGCAAAGTCATTGTAACAGCCTTAGAGTTAGATCAGCAAACGCTACGTAGCGTTTGTATCAGTAAAACGATACGAGTTCGGGAGTTAACCAATGGCAATTTGGAAGATGATAAGGGCCTTTGCGGGCACGGAGGGCGGCCTGGTTTGCCGCGTCTGCGGGGAGTCGATCGCGCGCAGCGACGGGTTCGGGACGAGCGAGGGCGTCTGCGGCCCCTGCCGGGCGCCAGAAGCCTACAACGGAATCAGGAGCCTCGTAAGCGCCAGGTAGTTGCGTAGGGCCACGCGGGAATCGCGGCGTTTTCCCGCGGCGCCCGAAACGCTCGGCACGGCGCCCGCCGGCGCCCTAGCGCTTGGACACCACGCGGATGACGTAGAGGATGATCACCGCGCCGACGACGGCGAGCAGGAATGACCCGATCCAGCTGACCTCGCGGCCCTCGTCGAAAATGGCGTCAAAGAGGATATTGCCGAGGATTCCACCGCCGATGCCGACCAGGATCGTGCCGATGCAGCCGAATGGCGTCCTCCCCGGTACGATCGCGCCGGCGATGACGCCGACGATGAGACCAATGACGATTGCAACAATGATGTCAGTAAGGTCCATTTGCTCTCCGTCCTATTGCAAGTTGCCGGGTTACTGATCGGGAAGGAATCTCAGCCGAGTCTATCACTCGATTTTGGGCCCGCCCTTTGGAACTTGATCGAGGGCGGGGTAGGCCACAACCTGAACCTACCCCGCAGCGAAAGAGGAAGCACTTGGCAGAGATCGATGGCGCAACACTAATCGCCCGCGCGCTGAAGCAGCAGGGCGTCGACTACATGTTCGGCATCGTGGGTGTGCCGGTCATCCCGATAGCCTTCGCCGCCCAGCGTGAGGGCATCAAGTACTACGGCATGCGGCACGAGCAGTCCGCAGCCTACGCCGCGCAGGCCGTGGGTTACCTGACCGGCAGGCCAGGCGCCTGCCTGGCTGTCTCCGGCCCGGGCATGACCAACGCCATCTCCGGCCTGGCCAACGCCTGGTCGAACCGCTGGCCGATGATCCTTCTCGGCGGTTCCTCCGATATCGCCCAGCACGGCATGGGCGCCTTCCAGGAGGCGCCACAGGTCGAGTCGGCCCGCATCTGGTGCAAGTACTCTGCCGAGGTCGACCGCGCCGAGCGGATTCCCTACTTCGTCGAGCAGGCTGTCCGCACCTCCATCTATGGCCAGCCAGGGCCGGTCTACCTGGACCTGCCGGGTGACATCATCGGGGCGACGATCGACGAAGACGCTGTGCGCATGCCCGAGCGCTGCGCCGACCCGCCGCGGCCCCACGCCGACCCTGCTTCGGTTGAGGCTGCGCTGGCTACGCTGAAATCGGCCGAGCGGCCGCTGGTCATCGTCGGCAAGGGGGCAGCCTACGCCCGCGCCGAGGACGAAGTCCGCGAGTTCATCGACCGCACACAGCTCCCTTTCCTTGCCTCTCCCATGGGCAAGGGCGTCGTCCGCGACGACCACCCCCTTTCGGTGGGCGCGGCTCGCTCCTTCGCCCTGCAGAACGCGGATGTGGTCTTCACCATCGGGGCGCGGCTGAACTGGATCATGCACTTCGGTTTGCCGCCGCGCTTTGCGCCTAACACCCGAGTTATCCAGCTGGATATCTCGGCCGAGGAGATTGGCAACAACGTCCCGGCCGAGGTCGCACTGCTGGGCGACGCCAAAGCAGTTATGGGCCAGCTTAACGCTGTGCTGCGTGAGCGGGCCTGGGAGTGCCCGGCCGAGAGCACCTGGCGCACC
Organism: Dehalococcoidia bacterium; assembly: GCA_040902555.1. GTDB lineage: Bacteria > Chloroflexota > Dehalococcoidia > WHTO01 > WHTO01 > DASTBR01. The sequence continues at coordinate 319,018 of JBBDXC010000013.1, read as the reverse complement.
GGCCTGCAGAAGAAGATCGACGACAACCGCGAGGCCACCGGCCCGATGTTGACCAGCGACGAGAAGCCCATGGGCTACTATCGCCCGCTGCGCGAGATCCGCGACCTGCTGCCGGAGGACGCCATCATCGTCAGCGAAGGCGCCAGCACGATGGACATCGGGCGCACCGTCCTGCCGAACTTCCACGCCCGGCACCGTCTCGACGCCGGCACCTTCGGCACCATGGGAGTCGGTATGGCCTTCGCCATCGCGGCACAGGCGGTCCACCCGGAGAAGCGCGTCGTCGCTGTCGAAGGCGACTCGGCCTTCGGCTTCAGCGGGATGGAGGTGGAGGTGGCGCTGCGCTACGGCATGCCCATCACCTTCCTGATCATCAACAACAACGGGATCGGCGGCGGCCCCGGCGAGCACAACCCCGAGAAGATTTTGCCGACCTCACTTCTGCCCAATGCCCATTACGAAAAGGTGATTGAGGCCTTCGGCGGCAAGGGCTACTACGTCGACGATCCCGAAGACCTGAAGCCCGTGCTGGAAGAGGCGATGAACCTCGACCGGGCAAGCGTGGTCAACATCATGATCAACCCGCGCGCCCAGCGTAAGCCTCAGGAGTTCGGCTGGCTGACCAGGTAAGCTGTCCCGCAACGGTGACTCTCAATTGAGCCTGCTTCTGGGCGGCCCTATACTGCCAACGAGTTCCCAAACGACTTCCAGCAGGTAGGAAACGCTTGCCCAGACAGACGCGCCGTTCGCGCCGCACGCCCCGCCGACCGAGCCAGACCACCCCCATGGCGCCGATCCAGTCCGACCCCATCGTCGGAGTGCCGGGCCTGACCGGAGACCTGGTCGCCAACGACCCCCTCCCAGATGAGGTGAAGGAGGAGGCCGACGCGCGTGCCGGCAGCCCCTACCGCAGCCGCTACATGACGCAGAGGCGGGAAGTAGCGGAAACCATAATCGCCGGCCGCCGCCGCACCCCGGACCACCGCTACGTGATCGGCGAGATCCGTCGCATCGTGCTGATCGCGGGGCTGATGGTGGCGATCCTGGTCGTCGCTACCCTTCTCCTCAGGTGACCGCTCCGGCGTCAACGATCGACGTAGTCAGGGTCCGGACCCGTGGCGAGCTCGGCGCCGCCCGAGAATTGCTCGCCGAGTACATCGGCCAGCAGATTCCGAACTACCCGGACCCCGGTGAGGCGCGCGCCCGCTATGACACAGAGCTCGCGAGCCTTCGCCAGTTCTACTCCCCGTTCTTTCTTGGCCTATCCAACGACCGGCCCGCTGGGTGCGTCGGCCTGCGCCAGGAAACCCTTGAAATCGGGGAGATGAAGCGGCTCTACGTCCGTGAGGAATTCCGTGGCCTGGGATTGGGCAGGGAGCTAGCGACCGCGGTGCTGGAGGCGGCTCGGGAGGAAGCCTACGAGCGGTTGCGATTGGATGTCCACATATCGCGGGCCCCGGCGATAGCTCTCTATCGCTCGCTGAGGTTCCAGGAAGTGGAGCCGTGGGACGATCCCTGGGCGGAGCTGCTCTACATGGAGCTGGTGCTTACTTGAGGTTTTGCCAGGCCACGAAACTGGCGACGCCCACAGCCACCAGCGCATAGCCGTCGACCAGCACGCCGTCGTAAACCAGGGCGCTGCGCACGATGAAGGCGACGATGATACCGGCGATGGCGAAGACCTGGACCGTGGTGCCGCGCTTGTAGTTGGCGGCGCGCTCGATGCCCTTGGCCAGCAGCCAGCCGACGCCGGCGGCAATGGCCAGCGAGAAGAAGCCCAGGAAGAGTCGCCCCGGCGCGATGAAGGCCCAGCCCACCCCGACCAGCCCGCCGCCCAGGATGACCAGGGCGACCATGCGCAGATAGAGCACCGGCGAGAGCTGATAGAGCGGGCTCTTGCCGGCGATGCCGCAGTCCTTGCAGCGGGCGCCAACGGGCGTCTGCACCAGGCATCTCGGGCAGATGAGCTTTTCACAGCGCGAGCAGCGCAGGGCCGTCTCGACCTGGGGATGGCGGGCGCAGTAGGTCACTTCTTCGCCGGGATGCTGGGTGGGCTCGCTGGAGATGGTCATTCCTAGCTCATCAAGTGCAGCCGGCCCATCGCCTCGGCCCTGGCGAAAAGGCGCTCGACTGACTCCTCCGGTAACGGTACGACCTGCTGGCCGGGGAGGCGCTCCCCGGGGTTGTTGAGCCCGTGGTAATCCGTGCCGCCGAGAGGGATCAGGTCGTACTGGCGAGCCAGGGCGAGGACACCCTCCACGGCCTCTTCTTCGAGGTCCTTGTAGTAGACCTCGATGCCGCTCAACCCGGCTTCGACGAGGGAGGGCAGGATCTCGTTAGTCGACGTGGTGAATTGGGGGTGGGCGAAGGTGGCGATACCGCCGACGCTGACGATGAACCTGATCGCTTCTTCGGGCGTCATCTTGATCCGCTCGACGTAGGCGGGGCCGTTGCGCCCGATGTAGAGGTCGAAGGCCTCGCTGATCGTCGCTACGTGGCCCTTCTCCAGCAGGGCCTGGGCAACATGGGGGCGGCCGATGGCGGCGTCGCCCGCGATCTCCTTGACGCGGTCCCAGGTGATGTCGAGGCCCAGCCGCTGTAGGCTGGTGACCATTTCACGGCCGCGCTCGTAACGGCCCTCGCGGTTGGTGCTCAGGAAGGCCTGCAGCTCGGGGTCGTCGGGGTCGAGGAAGTGGGCGAGGACATGGACCTCGTCGCTGGCGATGTCGGTCGATATCTCGGAGCCCGGCACCAGCTTGATGCCGTGGCGCTTGCAGGCTTCGCGAGCCTCGGCGATTCCTTCCGTGGAGTCGTGGTCAGTCAGGGACATCAGGGTCACGCCCTGCTCGGCGGCAAGGTCAACGAGCTGGGCCGGCGGCAGGATGCCGTCGGAGCAGGTGCTGTGCAGGTGAAAGTCGGCTCGGAAGTTACTCAATTACGCGGTCTACCCTCTCTATCGTTCTTGCCTTGTGGGTCGAGTCGTCGATGTCGATCAATACGGAGTTGAAGACTTTGGGCCCCGACTCCTCGGGGCTGAAGCGGCCGGGCAGGGCCGTCAGGAACTTGTTCAGCACCTGCTCGGTCTTCATGCCGATCACCGAGTTGCGCGGGCCTGTCATGCCGAGGTCGGCGACGAATGCCGTGCCGCCGGGGAGCACCCGCTGGTCGGCCGTGGGGACGTGGGTGTGGGTGCCGACAACGGCGCTGACCCGGCCGTCGAGATACCAGCCCATCGCCACCTTCTCGCTGGTGGCCTCGGCGTGGAAGTCAACGATCACGATCTGGCCGTCGAGCCTTTCCAATGCGGCGTCGACGGCGCGAAACGGGTCGTCGACGTCGATGCCCATAAAGACACGGCCCATCAGGTTGATCACGGCAACCCCCTCGTGGACCCAGACGCCACGCCCGGGCGCCCCGGGCGGGTAGTTCAAAGGCCTCAGCACCGGCGCCTCATCATCGAGGAAGGGCATGAACTCCCGCTGTTCCCAGATGTGGTTGCCCGACGTGATGATGTCGACGCCGGCGTCGAGGATCTCGTCGCGGGTGTCGATGGTCAGGCCGCGGCCACCGGCGGCGTTTTCGCCATTGGCTATGACCACGTCAATCGCCATCTCGGAGCGCAGCGCGGGCAGGATCGACCGCAGGGCGCGGCGGCCCGGCTTGGCAAAGATGTCGCCGATACAGAGGACTCTCATCAGGAAAAGGGGCGCCCCCACGCGAGGACGCCCCGGAAGCTCCTTCTAGCGGGCGTACTCGGTTGCCCGAGTTTCCCGCACCACGGTGACCTTGATCTGGCCCGGATACTCCATCGATTCCTCGATCTTCTTGCTGACGTCGCGGGCTAGGCGCATGGCGTCGAGGTCGTTAATGTCCTCCGGCTTGACGATGACGCGCACCTCGCGGCCGGCCGAGATGGCGAAGGACTTCTCGACGCCCTCGAAACCGTTGGCGATGCCCTCGAGGTCCTGCAATCGCTTGACGTAACGGTCGTAGGACTCACGGCGGGCGCCGGGGCGGCCACCGCTGACCGCGTCGGCGATCATCACGATCACCGCCTCGACAGTTGTGGGTTCGACTTCCTCGTGGTGCGCCTCGATGCAGTGCACCACGGCCGGGTTGACGTTGTAGCGCCGGGCAATCTCGGCGCCGAGCATGGCGTGAGTGCCCTCCACCTCGTGGTCGATGGCCTTGCCCAGGTCGTGGAGGAGGCCGCCACGCCGCGCGATGTCGACGTTGGCGCCGATCTCCTTGGCCACGATGGCGGCCACGTTGGCCGTCTCGATTGAGTGCCTGAGCTGGTTCTGTCCGTAGCTCGTGCGGTACTTCAGCCGGCCGAAGACGCGCAGCAGCTCGGGGTGAAGTCCGGGGACGCCGGCTTCCAGCGCACCGCTCTCGCCGGCTTCCTTGATCGTGGACTCGACCTCTATCCGCGCCTTCTCGACCGCCTCCTCGATGCGCGCGGGGTGGATGCGGCCGTCCATGACGAGCTTGCTCAGGGTGACGCGGGCGATTTCGCGGCGGACGGGGTCGAAGCTGGATAGGGTAACCGCGTCCGGGGTGTCGTCGATGATCAGGTCGACCCCAGTGGCGGCCTCGAGGGCACGTATGTTGCGGCCCTCGCGGCCGATGATCCGTCCCTTCATGTCGTCGCTGGGGATCGGGACAACCGAGACGGTGGTCTCGGAGACGACATCGGTGGTGACGCGCTGGATGGCGGTCGCCAGGACCTTGCGGGCGCGTGTATCGGACTCTTCGCGCGCCTCAGCCTCGCGGGCGCGCATGCGCCGCACGAGGTCTTCCTGGATCTCGTCCTCGACGCGGGCGACGACGACTTCTCGCGCCTCCTCGCGGCTCATCTCGGCGATCCGTTCGACTTCGGCAAGCTGGTTCTTCCGCAGCTCCTCAACTTCGGCCTGGACGTCGCGGAGACGGGACTCCTGGTTTCTCAGGTTTTCCTCGCGCTGCTCGAAGCCTTCGAGCCTGCGGTCGAGGTTCTCGATCTTGCTGCTGAGACTTTGTTCCAGCCGGCGCTGCTCGGTCCGGCGCTCTCGAAGCTCGGCTTCAGCCTGTCCGCGTACGCGGATACCTTCCTCCTTGGCCTCCAGGAGGATTTCTTTCTGGCGACGATCCGCCTCGGCAAGAATTCTGTCCGCTTCGGCCTGCGCATCGCGCTCGGCGTCGACGGTTTGACGTTGACGAAGCAGGTAGCCTACGGCTAATCCGGCGACGAGAGCGACGAGACCGACAACTGCGGCAATCGCAATTGCCATGGTCCACCTCTCTCTAAAGGGCTAACCCGCGGCTCAGCTTGCGCTTCGCTTTGGATAGACTTTCGAACTCATGCTACGCCTGTGGGGGCGCGCCGTCGAACAGAACTGTTTAAGTGGGTTAGCGGTACCGCGCGGGGATGAGCTTCATTAACGGTCATCATGCCCTTCCGCCGTGTCCCCCAGGCGTTCGTCGGCTAGGCGCTCGATGGTGCGCAGGATGACGGCGTAGCTGAAGCCGCGGGAGCCGAGGAAGCTGGTCAGGCGGCGGCGGAAGACCTGGGTGTCGTCGACGGACATGCGGCGGGCCTTTTTCTCGGCGGCGCGGTAGGCTGCCTCGAGGTCGTCGATGGGTTCGGTGGCTTCGCTGGCGGTTTCCTGGGGGACTCCCTTTGAGGTCAGCTCGTAGGTGACCATGCGCCGGCTGCGGGCCGGGCGGGTGTCGACGTAGAAGCGGGCGAAGGCCTCGTCGTCGATCAGGCCGTTGCGGCGCAGGCGCTTGACGGCGAACTCGACCGCGGAGTTATTCATCTTCTTGAGACGCAGGCGTTTGCGCAGCTCTTGCTCGCTGCGCGGTCGATAGCTGAGGAGGCGGAGGGCGCTCTTGTAGGCGGCCTCACGGGCGTCTTTCTCGCGGAGGAGGCGCAGGCGGGCGGGGGTGAGGTCGTCGCCCTCGTGCAGCTTCTGCTCGAGGACGAGGGAGGCATCGAGGGCGAGAGCGAACTCGCCATCTACGTAGAGGTTGAAGCGCTTGCCGGACTTCTGCTTTTGGAGCTGGGTGATGGTCATCGTTGGTTCGTCTTCGGCTATCTATTGCAGTTGTTTCAATTTGTTTTGCCGGATTGGGGCCGGTCGATCAGATTCATCGGCAATTGTTCTTTTGTTTTGTTGTTCTTTTGTTTCGACTAGGTCACCTGGGGCCGCCGTGAGGAGTCGCCCTCGTAGTTCCATCGTTGTTTTGGATACGCAGTGCGTAGCAGCGCGTGCCCTGGGAGGGGAGGGTTGCGCTGCTGAATGAGACCAGTGGCCCCGCTGAGATGCGCAACCCTCCCCTGCGGTTGTATGACGTCAACGCTCGCAAGCGGTGAGCTACCACCGATGTAGGGGTGGGTTGCAGACCGCATTCGAGGGTAAATCTCGTGATCAATCTGCAACCCACCCCTACGGCATCGGTGTAGGAAAAACGCTCGGCTGGTGCGCGATGGCGATTGATGGGAGGGCGGCATGCACGCTACTAATCCGGGATGAGGTCGTCGTCGTCTTCGAGGGCGGCTACCAGGGGTGGGGACTTGGCCTTCATGGCGGCGGCGCGGATCTCGGCTTCGATTTCGAGGGCGAAGTCGGGGTTGGCGTAGAGGTAATCCTTCGCCGCCTCGCGGCCCTGGCCGAAGCGCAACTCGCCGTAGGAGAAGAAGGAACCCGACTTTTTGATCAGGTTCATCTCAACGCCCAGGTCGACCAGGTCGGCCTCGCGGCTGATTCCGGAGTGGCCGGGCGTGAAGGTGATCTCGAACTCCGCGACGCGGAAGGGCGGGGCGACCTTGTTCTTGACAACCTTGGCCTTGATGCGGTTTCCCGTGACCTGGGTGCCCTGCTTCAGGGTCTCCGTCTTGCGCAGCTCGATACGCACCGAGCTGTAGAACTTGAGGGCGCGTCCGCCGGGGGTAACCTCGGGGTTGCCGAAGAAGACGCCGACCTTCTCGCGCAGCTGGTTGATGAAGATAACGGAGGTGTTGGAGCGGGAGATGACGCCCGTCAGCTTGCGCAGGGCCTGCGACATCAGGCGGGCCTGGAGGCCGGGAAGGGAGTCACCCATCTCGCCCTCGATCTCGGCCCTCGGCACGAGGGCAGCAACGGAGTCGATGACGACGACATCGATGGCGTTGGAGCGGACCAGGGCCTCGCAGATCTCGAGGGCCTGCTCGCCGGTATCGGGCTGGGAGATCAGCAGGTCCTCGATCTTGATGCCCAGGGCCTGGGCGTAGGCGGGGTCGAGGGCGTGCTCGACATCGATGTAGGCCGCCATTCCGTTGAGCTTCTGGGCCTCGGCGATGATGTGCTGGGCGAGGGTGGACTTGCCGCTGGACTCGGGGCCGAAGATCTCGGTGATGCGTCCGCGCGGGACTCCGCCGACGCCGAGCGCCATGTCGAGGGCGAGCGACCCGGTGGGGATGACCTCGACCGTCAGGCGGGCGGACTCCTCGCCGAGGCGCATGATGGCGCCACGGCCGAACTGTTTCTCAATCTGGGCGAGGGCAGCGTCGAGCGCTTCTGCTTTCTTGTTGTCGGGCAAGCCGCGGGGTTCCGTTCCGTTTCTTGATGGGGTGGCTACTGCTGCTGGCATACTACTCTCACTCTCCACTGCTATCTATCAAAGCCCGCTTCCGAACAAACGTACTACTTGATTAGAACATTTGTCAATGTTGTCGTCGTGACCATTGTGGCGCCATGCCGGCGTCAGTAACTGTCGCGGTACGCGTCACACCCGGCGCGCGCAAGGATGAGATCGCCGGGTGGCGTGGCGATGTGCTCCTGGCACGCGTCCAGGCGCGCCCTATGGAGGGCAAAGCTAACAAGGCAGTTGTGTCGTTGCTAGCGGAAACGCTGGGGGTCAGGCAGTCGGCCGTCAGGATCGTGCGCGGCGAAGCCTCGCGCGACAAGCTGGTGGAGATCGACGGGCTGAGCTCGTCCGAACTGGAAGCGAGGCTGCCTGCGAAGAGCTAGCCGGTCGCGCTGACCGCTGACGCTCGACCGGCGCCGGAATTAGGATTGGCTTCCGACGACCAGGAGGTGGACTACATGGCAACCTACATCATGCTCAGCACGCTGACGGACGAAGGCCGGCGGACCCTGAAGGAACGGCCCGAGAGGCTGAAAGAGGTGAACCGCGAGATCGAGGCCATGGGCGCGAGGGTGACCCAGCAGTACGCCGTGCTGGGAAGCTACGACTTCATCAACATCCTCGAAGCCCCTGACAACGAGACCGTGGCGCGAATCTCGGTGGAGCTGGGGTCGCGGGGCACCGTCCAGCTGACAACCCTGGCGGCCATGACGGTCGACGAGTTTATCAAGATGCTCACGAGTAAATAGTGCCCCCCTACGCGGTCTTTGCCCGGCTGGCGCCGGCCGCGAGAAAAGCCTTGCTGGACGATCCCGGCAGACTGGACGAGGTTAACCGGCGGGTGAGCAGCCTCGGAGCCAGGATCAGCGCGCAGTACGCATTGCTCGGCGACTACGACATCGTGACGTTTATCGACGCGCCCGACAACAGGAAGGTAGCGCAGCTCACCGCGGAGCTGAGCGCGCTGGGCACCGTGAAGCTGGAGACTCTGCCGCTCGTGGACATCGACCGCTTCGTCAGGTCGCTGAAAGTGGAGCCCTACCGCACCGAGCCGCACCGCTGGCAGACGAGTCTGCCGGCAAGGGCAGTCCGCCGCGTTGGGCGGTACTGGGTTTTCAGCAGGTACATCCGCAGCTACGCACAGCCGTTCATCGTCGAGGGCAAGGAGAACCTTGACGGCTTCAGCGGTCCGGCCATGGTCATCGGCAACCACACGTCGCACTTCGACACGCCCGCGATCGTCGCCGCCCTGCCCGAGCGGATCAAGGGCAAGATGTTGACCGCCGCCGCTGCCGACCGCTTCTATCGCAAGACCAAGCGCGGCTGGTGGTACTCCCTGTTCCAGGGCTCGTTCCCTGTACACCGCGGAGCCGGCGGAAAGCAACTGGAGTATCCGCTGGCCAGGATAAAACAGGGGTGGTCGATCCTGATCTTCCCCGAGGGTGTCCGCGCCAAGCCTGGGCACATGGCGCCCTTCCGGCACGGGCCTACGATCATGGCTATGCAGGCAGGTATCCCCATAATTCCGGTGTACCTCGAGGGCCTCGCCGCAGTCATGCCCAGAGGCACCAAGAAACCGCGGCCAGGCCGCGTCTACGCGCGGATCGGCAAGCCCATAAGCCTCGCTGGGGTCTCCTCCGTGCCCGAGGGCACCGCGCGCCTGGAAGCAGCTATGCGCGAGCTGGCAGGCAAAGCGCCCAAACGAGGAACCGTGGAGGCCGACGCCAGTCCAGCCACCGCTGTCGCCAGGGCCTAGGGTCGGCTACGGAAACTAGCCTCGCCTTTGGTTAGGGTGGCTTGATGGAAAAGGTTCTTGAAGCACTCTACCGCCGGCACACCTGGGCCACTCTAAAGATCCTCAACTTCGTCGCTGACCTGGACGAGGAAGCCTGGGCCGCGACCTCCAAAGGCGCCTTCGGCAGCATCCGCGATACGCTAGTTCACTGCGTCTCCGGCGAGCGCCGCTATGCCTCGCACTTCGCAACCCTCTCGAGCGCGGACGTGCACGAGCGGCTTCCGTTCCCGGGCTTCGAAGGCTTGATCGCAAGCGCCACCGAGACCGGGGCCGTCTGGCTCAAGGTCGCCGCGACGGCGGGCGAGGACTGGGAGATCAAGAGCATCGAGGACGGCAAGCCATGGCTCAACCGGGCATCCACGATCCTGGCCCAGGTCCTGCACCACGCCGACGAGCACCGCACCCAGGTCTGTACGGTCTTGGGCGAGCGGGGTGTGGAGCCGCCGGACCTCAGCGCGTGGGCATATGAGGTCGAGATGAGCTACGGCGACGGATAGTTAGCCCGAGCTTGCCGGCTGCACCAAAGTTTGGCCACCCCACGCCGCCCCTCAACCTCACCCTGCCCTCTCCTTGCCAAGGAGAGGGTTCGGGGCAGCGGCGCTAGTATTTAGTCACCATGGTCTTGGCCACACTGCCTCCACCCGACGCCATCCGCGAGATCTGCGAGCGCTGGGGGATCGTCGAGCTGTCGATCTTCGGATCGGCCATGCGAGACGACTTCCGTGACGACAGTGACATCGATCTGCTTTTCGTTCTTGAGCCGGGTCACAAAATAGGCTTCATTGAGCTGGGGACCATTGAGGATGAGCTAAAGGCGGTCTTCGGGCGGCCGGTTGATTTGGTCTCCAAGCGCGGCTTGAACAAGCTGATCCGCGATGAGGTCCTGTCCGCCACGCGTACCGTTTATGCGGCCTGATCGTCTGTATCTCCGGGACATAATCGAGGCCGCCGATCTGTTGAAGGCGTTCCTGGAGGCAAAGGAGTTCCAAAACTTCCAAGCCGATCGCCAGCTGCGAAGCGCCGTTCTCTACCAGCTCACCATCATGGGGGAGGCGGTGAGCCAGATGTCGCCCGACACCAAGGCGCGGCATCCTGGAGTCCCATGGTCCGAGGTGAGCCGCTTTCGGAACCGGACGCTGCACGGCTACTTCAGCATCGATTGGGAGATCGTCTGGGTGGCGGCGACCGTCAACGCTCCGCGATTGCGCGAGGCGATAGCCGATGTCCTTCGCGCCGAGGGGCTTGTCGACTAGCCCAGGTTGCTGCGCTTGTGCTTCACGTAGTCGACGAGGATGTACTGGCCCAGCTTGTCCGGCGTCGTGTAGAAGACGCGGCCCTTGTTAATCTTCGCGACCTGATTCACGAACTCCTTGAGGTAGTAGTTGCGGTCCAGCATGAAGGTGTTGATCACGATGTCCTTCTGCGTGCAGCGCTTCACTTCCTTGAGGGTCTCGCGGATGGTGATCGGGCTCGGCGGGTAGCTGAAGTAGCTGCGCCCGTGCTCGAGGTGGGCCGTCGGCTCGCCGTCGGAGATCATGATGATCTGGCGCGATCCCTGCTTGTGCCGCGAGAGGATCTTCTGCGCCAGCATCAGCGCGTGGTGCATGTTGGTGCCCAGTACCGACTCGTCCCAGCGCACGTATGGCAGCTGCTCCGCCTCAAGCTCGCGGGCGTAGGCCGAGAAGCCGATGATGTAGAGCTTGTCGCGGGCGAACTGGCTGCGAATCAGGTTGTTCAGCGCCAGCGCGACCTTCTTAGCGGCCTGGAAGCTGCCCCGCAGCGCCATCGACCACGAAAGGTCGAGCATCATAACGGTCGCCGTCGAGGTCAGAACCTCGGAGCGATAGACAGCAAAGTCGTCCTTATCGAGCCGGATTGGCACCTGCGGGCCCTCGCGGATGACCGAGTTCATGACCGTCTCGCCCAGGTTGAGGTGGAAGGGGTCGCCGAACTCGTACTTCTTGGACTCGTCGGCGCGCTCGCCGGTGCGGCCGCGCTCGTGCGTCTGGTGCTTGCCGGCGGCGTCACGCTTGAGCTGGTTGTAGATCTCGCCCAGCGCCTTCTGGCCGATCTTCCGTGTGCCACGTGGAGTCAGCTCGTAGCTGTTGCCGCGCTTGCGGATGTAGCCGGCCTCCTCGAGGACTTCGAGGAACTTCTTGAGCTGGTCGAGGGTTTCCTTGGCCTCGGGGCCAAGGATGTCTTCGAGCTTCTCGGGGTCGATGTCTTCGATGTCGCCGCCGTACTGCGTCTTCTCCAGCTGGCGCTCGAGCTCGTCCATGCCCTGCATCTGCTCCATGAGCTGCATGGCCTGCTGGAGGTCGAGCTCCTCGTCGCCGCGGAAGGGGTACTGGTTCCGCAGGTCGCGTGACGGGAACATCATTTCGAGGTTGGCGGCGAGCTCGGCGAGCTCGCCCTGGAGCTCGGGGTCGCCGATCTTGTCCTGCAGGAGGTCCTGGAGCTGCTGGCGCATGTCGCCGGGCAGGCTGTCCAAGAGGCTCTGCATCTGGGCGACCTGGCCCTGCATCTGCTCGATCAGCTCGTCGAGGTTCTGCGGCGGGTTGGGCCCGAACATATCGCCGTACTTTTGCATGAACTGGTTGAAGTCGGGCTCCTTGCCGGCGGCGCGGTCGGCCAGCATCTGGTTGAGGTCCTTGACCATGTTCTTGAGCCGCTGCATGTCCTCGGGCGACATGTTCTGGATCTGGTCCGAGATGTTCTTGAAGAAGGAGTCGGTCATGGCCTTCTTGAGCATCTCCATGAGTTCCTGGAACTCGTTGGCGGCATCGGGGTTGAGGAACTCGTAGTTTTGGAGCTCCTTGATCTGGCCGCCGGTGTCCTCGGGTAGCTGGTCGAGGAAGTCCTGCTTGCGGCGGGCGATGTTCTTGAGCATGTCGGAGAACTGCTGGCGCTCGTTGCCGGTCCAGTCGCCGGGGCCAGGGGTTCTTTCGCCCGCTGACCGCGGTTGGTCACCGGTGTCGGCTTGTGCGGCGGCCTGTTCTACCTCACCCTGGTCGCCTGGGCTCTGGTTCGGCCGCGAGCCTGTCTCCGCATTTGCTCGGCCCTCGAGGCCGGGGCGCTCTACCTCACCCCCTGGCCCCTCGGAGCGAGTCGCCCCTGGAGACCTCTCCGCAAGCAGAGAGGGGGGAGAGGTTTCTTCATCAGATCTCGGCTCGCCGAGGCGGTTGGCGATGGTGTCGCGCTCCTGTTCGAGGATGCTGTCGAGCTTCTTTTTGATGTCGTCGAAGACGGACGAGAGGTTGAACTGTTCGAGCTGCTGGCGCCTTTGCTGGCGCAGCTGCTGGAGGAGGTCGCGGAGGCCCTGCATGCGCTGGCCCATCGGGTTGCGCATGCCGCGCTGCATGAGGTTGCGCAGGGCGTGCTGGAGGTCGCCGAAGTTCATGAGGTCGTCGGTAATGTGCTCGAGGACCTGCTCGGCGTCGAGGTCGGGGATTTCCTGGGAGCCGTCCCAGTCGCTGTAGCGGTATCTCATGGCCATAGGGAGTTACCTCAGTCCGGGTTGCGGTGAGTATAGGGAGTGCGGGCCGGTGGCCGGAATCAAAGGTGGACCAGACGGTAGGTTGCAGGGTGAGGCAAACCACCTGCGCCAGATTCGTCGCGGCGCATCTCACGCTTGCGGCCTCGCCCCTGAAAGGACGACGAGGGGGTGTGCAAGGTGTTAGGATTTTGTTGGGTTTCGACCGTCAGGTTGGAACTCGAATCAAATGCGGCCTTGAGTAGCTCGGCTATTGAAGGCGAAAGGGGAATACCCATGACCACTGACACGGCATATCGCCACACCTCCACAGAATCGTCTCGCTTCGAAGCGGTGGAGAATCCACCCAACGCCAGACGAACCATGCAGGCCCTCCGTGAACTGGGCTACGACAGCTATTCTTCCGTCCTCGACCTAGTCGACAACAGCATCGACGGCGATGCGACGACGGTGCGTATCACGATCTCGGATCACAAGGGCGACATCGTCATTGAGATCTGGGACGACGGCATCGGCATGGATCTCGAAACGCTCAGCGAGGCTCTGCGTATCGGCTCCGATACATCGAGAGAATCAGGCGATCTCGGCAAGTTCGGTATGGGTCTGGTAACGGCATCCATTGGCCTCTCCCAGAAGGTCGAGCTTCTTACGAAGGAGCAGGGCGGCGCGCTTTTGTTCGGCTCATTCGATCTCGAGGAGATAGCCGCAGAGGATCGCTTCATCAAGAGGCTCGGTGAAACGCCCGCCAACGTTGATGACCCCTTCGCCGAGCAACACGGGACTGTAATCCGCCTGTCGAGTACCGACCGGATCAGCAATCGCCACACCACCACCTTTGCCAGCACGCTGGCGAGACGAGCCGGCCAAGTCTTCCGCAAGTTCCTTAAGGCCGGGGTCCGGATTGAGGTGAACGGTAAAGATGTCGAGGCGATAGACCCGCTGATGCTCACGCACGTAGATACCAGAGTGGTGCTTGAGACGGAGGTAGAAACCGGCAGCGGAAGTAACGCCCACTTGCGAGTGGTCGATCTCCCCGATCTAGGTGCTGCAGGAAACAAGGCAGCCGGCATCATCCCTGAGAACTCCGGGTTTTACATTTTGCGAAACAACCGAGAGATACAGGACGCCACCACATTCGACTTCTACAAGAAGCACCCTGACTACTCTCACTTTCGGGCCGAGCTGGCTTTTGACGGCACCCTGGATGACCTCTTCCACACTGACGTCAAGAAAATGACCATCAACCTGTCGCAGAGCTTCCTCGACCGGTTGCGTCAGTCGACCCAGGGCCTAATCACCGAATCCGGGCGCCGAGGGCGAGGACGTGCCAACGCTCAGCGTGGCGAAGTCGATCACTCGCTGGCTGAGTCAAACATCACGCGTCGGGCGCCTCTTATTCCCAAGCCGCCAGCGCTTGTCGAGCAGCGTGCGAAGCGTGCGAAGAAGGGAACCCACACGACGGGAAACGGCGCCAAGAGCCGGAGCCCGCATATCACCGATCTCAAGACCATTTCCGGTCTCAAGGTCGTCTTCGACGAGGCCGACTACGGAGAGCAAAGCCCCTTTTATCTGGTACGTCAGGATGGGCGGACGATCACCGTTTCGTACAACCGGGAGCACCCTTTTTGGCGGGAGTTAGTGGAACATGCTGACACGCCGAAGGTAATTGCGATCCTGGATTACCTCGTCTTTGCCATGGCCAACGCGGAGCTCCTGGTGCCCGAGCCCGCTGGATTGGTGAAGGCCAACGTCAACTCAACCCTGGTCGGATTACTCGTGTGACATTGACTAACCAGTGCCGCACCTGTAAGTGAGCAGCGCGGCTAGCGGATCTCCATGTGCTCCACCAACCCGGCGCGGATTGTCCACACGTGCTTCACGGTCTGGTCCGCTAGCACGGCCCCGCCCAGGTCCCGCACTACCTGGTGCACCTCTACGGCGACCCGGCCGTCGGGCTCCTTCCTGAAGGAGACCGGCTCGACCTGCGGGTCGATCAGGGTGAACTGGCGCGTCCAGTAGGCGCGGACGGCGTCGCGGCCATGTTCGCGGCCGCCCTCCAGGCCGTTGGGCCAGTCAACATCGGGGTGCATCATGCTCAGCGCGGTGTCGAGGTCCCGCGCGTTGAAGGCCGCGTAGGGGCGGCGCAGGAACGCTTCTTCCTCGGCCGAAACGGTCTGTTGCTCACCCACGACTTGAGCTTACGAGGGAGGCAAAGAGAGGAGGGGTGGGATTGGCCCCCACCCCTCCTACTCGTGGGGAGAGCTACTTGCGGGAGATGTAGTAGTTGTTGAGGATGTCGCCCTCGACCTTTTCGACCGAAACCTCCGCGAAGCCGGCCTTGCGCAACTCGTCCAGCGCCATCTGCTCGCCCCAGACCGTCCCCCATCCCGCCCCGCCGTAGGCCAGCGAGGTGGTCATGTATGACGGTAGGATGCCAGTGAGGCGCAGCGGGCGCCGTGAGGTTTGCCACATCCGGGGCATGCCTTTTGCGACCCCGGCACGAAACGGGGTTTCACGCGGGTTGCTCATGTGCCAACCCTGTGCAAGCGCCGTACGGACCCAAGGCCCTCCCTCTCCTTGACAAGGAGAGGGCCAGCCGCTCGCAGAGTCGCCCAGGAGACAGCGGGGGTGAGGTCGAGGGGAGGGGAGGGGCCCGTCGAGAGCTCGAACGCTGCCCAGGGCCCAGGGCCAAGGGCCGAGGGCTGAGGAGCCGAGCGGGGAGAGGTAATCCTGTCGTAGTTGCGACTCCTTCCCGTGCCTAAGGTGTAGCCGCCTGGGGAAAACCTCTCCCCTAACCCCTCTCCCACGCCCAGGCGCGCAGGCGGCCGGGAGAGGGGAATAGGACCAACGGCCAGCGGGCGCCTATGGGTTTAGGCCTCTCTCCGCTTCCCTCTCCTTGGCAAGGAGAGGGCTAGGGTGAGGTTGGGGGGCGGCGGGGTGGGCGTCTCCACACATGGTTCAGTACCCAGCCCGCGGCGGCCGACTATGGGATTGAGCCGTCAGTGTTGCTGAACGGCCCTTAGGGGATCGAGCTTACGTTCTCGCAGCCAGAGGCCGCCGCCGAACCCGGGAACGAGTCGCTGCCGCTGCCGCCGTTGCAGGTGTCGCCGGCGCCGGGCCCTCCCGAAAGTACGTCCGCTCCCGCGCCGCCGCTCACCGTATCGGTCCCCCCGCGGCCGGAGATCGTGTCGCCGCCGCCGAAACCCTCCAGGGTGTTGGCCGCGCTGTTGCCGGTGATCGTGTCGCCGGCGTTGGAGCCCTTGACGTTTTCCACCGCCGCCAGGGTATCTCCCTTGTTGTTCGAGCCGGTGGTCAGGTCGATGGTCAGCGCGGACCCGCCAGGGTAGGTCACTGTATCGCTGCCGGCGCCGCCGTTGAGGAGATCGCCGGAGGCGCCGCCGTTCAGCAGGTCGTTGCCACCCTGGCCGAACAGGTTGTCACCGCCCGCGCCACCGATCAGTACGTCATTGCCGGCGCGGCCGCAAATGATATCGTTGCCGCCGCCGCCATTGATTGTGTTTACGCCCCCATCCCCCACCAGCACGTCGTCACCCGATGTGCCGGTAATGGCGCCGCTGTGGTCCAGGACCGTCGCCGGCTGGCCGCTGCACGTCGGCCGGTTGTCGACGCCGTCGCAGACGTCGCCCGTCCCGTCACCATCCACGTCCGCCTGGTTCGTATTGGCGGTCAGTGGGCAGTTGTCGGGGCCGTCCAAAATCGTGTCGTTGTCGTCGTCCCCGTCGCAGGCGTCGCCCTCGCCTTCGCCGTCCGTATTGGTCTGGTTGGCGTTGGCGACACTCGGGCAGTTGTCGCCGGCGAAGGTTGAGACATCGTCGTTGTCCGGGTCGGGGCAGCCATCCGCCGCGACGTTGGTCGATGTTGGCGTCTGTTCGCAGTCGTCGCTGCCGTCGGCGATGCCGTCGTTGTCGTCGTCGCTGTCGCAAGCGTCGCCTTCGCCGTCGTTGTCGAAGTTTGCCTGGTCGGCGTTGGCGTCATTCGGGCAATTGTCTGCGCTATCAGTCACGCCGTCGCCGTCGCTGTCAGGCTCAAGCTCGAACGCGCCGATATCGCAATCAGCGGTGCTGTTGTTGTCGCCGTCCGCTACACGGGCCGCACCCCGCTGGTCGGTCGTATCGGCGTTGCCAAAGGCAGTGGTCAGGGTGTTGCAGATCGCCGTATCGGCGGCGTCCACCCCGGTGCTCGCCGCGAGGAGGGCGTGGGTTGGCGTTGTGCCCCCGTTGTCGGCAAGCGCCGCCAGGTGTGTGCCGGCCTGTTCCTCGAGGTCCGACGTTTCGTCGAAGGTGTCGTTGCAGGTGGAGTCGTCGCTCAGGTTATGCCCGGACGACAGCGCCGTCCCAAAAGTCGAGCACTCAGCGCCATTGTTGGCCACGATCATCGTATTGACGATGGCGCCGGAGCCGTCGCTGCGAGAAATGCCGGCGCCATTGGTAGTCGCGGTGTTGTTGGAGATGGTGATGTTGGCCATCTGCACGAACGTCGATGCGCCATCCATGCGCAGGCCGCCGCCGTTGCTTCCGCTGCTGCCCCCAGACGTGTTGCCGCTGATCGTACCGTTGCGCATCGCCAGGGAGCTATTTATCAGACGAATGCCGCCACCGGAGGAAATGCCCGCCCCAACTGCCTGGTTGGCCGTTACCGCGCTGTTTGTCAGGGTCACATTGCTGTTCGTCGCGTCGATTCCGCCGCCGCGCGCACCGCTTCCCGCGCCGCTTTCCGTCGCGATGTTGTCCGTAATGTGGACGCCGTCCATTGCGACTGTTGAGCTGGAGACCAGCAGCCCTCCACCCGCCGCGTTGGGGCCTGCCGGCCGCCCGCCGGTCAGCGTCAGGGCGCTCAGTTCCACTGCGCAGCTGCAGGAGATGTGCATGACCCGGTCGAAGAAGGCGCCGCCGTCGGCGTCAATGATCGTGTCATCCGCACCATCCCCCGTCAGGATCAAGGAGCTCGTAATGAACAGATCTCCGCCGGAAGCTCCGGTGCTCGTCAGGGTGTAGGTACCGGCCGGCAGGGTAATAGCGTCGGTGCTGGCGCCATTGGCGGCTGCCGCGAGGGTTGCCCCGCGCAGCGAGCAGTCGTTGGGGCTTACTGTGCAGTCGTCGGCCGTCGTGACGACCGTGGGGTCGGGGTCGTCCAAACGGTCGACGACGAAGCTGTCCGTTCAGACCGAGTCAGGGGTGAACGTGCCGGACAGGGCAAAGCCGATTGCGACCAACAGGGGGATGAAGGCAAGCCTGACCAGGTTGGACATGGGGCCCTCCCGCACTAAAGGGTTGATCGCCGGATTCTAGGTGCGCTGGGGTATGCCGTCAACGCCTCCGGTCTCTAAGGCGCCATGCAGTCGATGTGGACTGTCACCGTGTCGACCGTCGCGTCGTTGTGCCACGTGATCTTGAACGTGTCCCCACTGCTTGGCCGGGCTTCCCGCAGGTGAGAACCGGGCGCGAGGCCTGCGAAGCCGCCACCGGCGGCGACTTCTGTCGCCGGGTTGGAGCATGAAGTCTCGAGGGTGGAGTCCTGGTTGGCATTGCCTGGCACGCCGACGCCGGTGTTCGCCGGGCCGCCGTCGTTGGAGTCGAAGTCCAGGCAGATCGATTGGACACTGTGGTCGTCGCCGAAGTCCGAGGTACGCACGAACCAGCTCTGGATGTCTGTGGGAGCGCTGCGCTCGACGAAGTTCGTCTTCCTGATTCCGTACCACCCGCCCACAACGACCCCCTCGCTCCCGTTCGTGGGGCAGTTGGTGCCGAAGTAGTCGCTGAAACCGGTTGAGGTCTCGAGTGAGTACGAACCGGGAGCGATGCCGTCGCCGCAGAAGATCCAGACACTGACGGAGTCGACGGTCGCGTCGTTGATCCAGGTGAGCCGCCACGTGCGCTTGCTCACCGGCCGGTTGCCGGCCACGTGGGTGCCCTGGTCGATCGATGAGAACCCGCCGCTCAGCAGCTCGTCACCGGGGTCGCAGGAAAAGGTCATGTTGCGGGTATTGCCGGTGCCCGTGCCCATGCCGCTCGAGACGTGCAGGTAAGTGCCGGTCGGTACGGCGCCCGAAGGGCGCTGACCGACATACTCTGTGGAGCGCTCGCCGGCCGCGCTGGCGCCGGTGTGCTGCATCAGTAGCGCGAGGCCCACCAGGGCGAGACCGGCGAGGCCAAGGCTGATGGTCTGGCTGGCGCGGACGCGACTCGTCATCAGGCACCCCTCCGCTATGGTGTTCCGCTGCCAGTAGTCTGGCCCGGCGCTCACCGTGCTGCAAGCGCCGGACCTTCAGCTTCTTAGAAGACGGCCGCCGTTACCGACAGGATCGGCGGCAGGTCGCCGGGCAGGCGCTGCCAGCTGTCGCCGCCGTTGGTGCTGGCATAGACCTGGCCGTTGCTGGTGCCTACGTAGACGCCCTCGGGGTCGAGGCCGTCGGTGTCGAGACCCTCGCGATAGACGCTCTGGTAGTTGTTCGGGCCGGGCAGCCCTTTGGTCAGCGATTCCCAGCTCTTGCCGGCATCGCGGCTGCGCCAGACGGCAAACTGGTCCGGAACCACGCGGAAGTTGTCCTGCTCGAACTGCAGCGGCACTACGAATACGGCGTCGGGCTCGCGCTGGGTGATGGCGATCGGGAAGCCGTGGAACGAAGGGAGGCCGACCGTGACGTCCTGCCAGGTTTTCGCCTCGTCGTCGCTGAGGAAAACGCCGATGTGCGACTGACCCCAGATGCGGTTCGGGTTTTTCTGGTCGATGCGCATCTTGTGGAACTCGTCGACGGCGGCCGGGTCCACCATGTCCGGAATGCGCTCGCCGGTGAAGAACTCGGGATGCTCAGCCTGCAGGTCGGTCATCATCTTGACCGCGTCGGCGTTGGTGGCGATGGCCTTGTGCGAGCAAATCTCCCAGCTCTCGCCGCCGTCGCGGGTGACGTACGAGCCGCCCGTGGCGATGGCCACGTAGACGTGCTTCGGGTCGCGGGGGTCAATCTCGATCGAGTGCAGGCAGGAGTCGCCGCCACCGCTCTCGGTCCAGAACTTGCTGTAAGGGTGGC
Source organism: Dehalococcoidia bacterium (assembly GCA_040902555.1). GTDB lineage: Bacteria > Chloroflexota > Dehalococcoidia > WHTO01 > WHTO01 > DASTBR01. The sequence goes on along the minus strand of JBBDXC010000013.1, from coordinate 299,074 downwards.
GGTTGAGCGCCTCCACCGGCGCCCAGGTCTCGCCCCAATCCTCGCTGCGGAACAGCCCCGCCGGCTGGGTGCCGGCGTAGACGACGCCGGGCTCGTCGGGATGGCCCGGCGCCACGTGCCAGACGTTGCCGACGGCCTTGTCCATGTCCTTGGGAAAGGCCAGCGTCTCCGACCGGTAGTCCCAGGTCTTGCCGCCGTCGTCGCTGCGCGCGACGGACCGGCCCCAGGCCCAGTGGTTGGCGGCGGCGTAGAGGCGCGGGTTGTCTCGCCGGCTGTCGGCCGCCATGTGGTGGACCATCCAGCCCGGGAACATGGGCTCCGACACTTCCCACTTATCGCGGCTTTCGTCCGCGGAGTAGATAAAGGCACCCTTCTTGGTGCCGACCATTAGCCTCGGTGTCTTGTTCACAGCATCCTCCTCGGCTCCAAACGGAGCCCGTCTAGTTCGATTTTTCCATAGCTGGGTTCGTGTGTCTGGACATCGGGAAACGCGCCTTCGGAGGTGTCAGCCAACAGCCGGCGCCGGCACGCCCGTCTCCACGAAGTTCTTGAGACCGACCAGGATATCGGGCCAGCCACCGACAACCGACTCGTACGTGATTGGCGAGCGTTCGAGCTGGTCGTGCAGGACCGTTACGAGGCAGAGGTCGCCGCGCTCCTCGATCTCCCAGGTCACGCGGGAGGGAGGTTCCGCGCGGATGCCGTCATCCCACTGCGCCGAGAAGGTCGTGACCAACCGTCTCGGCGGGTCGACCTCGAGGATCTCGCCAGTGAGGACGGAGACTCCGTCCCCGCTCCTGTAGCTGTATGACCCGCCCGGCCTCAGCTCGGTCGCCGTAAAGGCGGTCTCGTGGAAATAACCGGTCGTCTGCTCGGGATTGACCATCGCTTCCCAGATCTGCTCGGGCGTCGCCGCGATTTCCACCTGGAAGACGTGTCTCTTGTCGGCTGTCATGTTCCAATCCTTTCTTGAGCCTGGTCAGTCCAATCGCCCAGGGCTCCGCGAACTTGCTGACCCAGCGCTCGTAGACGAGGCGAATGGGCACGGGGTTGATGTAGTGGAGCTTCTCGCGGCCGCTCCGGCGCGTCGTCAGGAGGCCGGCGGCCTCGAGGATGCGCAGGTGCTTCATGACCCCGAAGCGCGTCATACCGGGCAGGTGCTCCTCGAGCTCGCTGAGCGCCTGGCCATCGCGCTCATGGAGCCGGTCGAGCAGCAGCCGGCGGCTGGGGTCGGCAAGGGCCTTAAAAACCTCCTCCACGGCAGGAGCTTACGTGACCAAATAGTCACCTGTCAACCCCACCCGCCGCCCCTCGACCTCACCCTGCCCTCTCCTTGCCAAGGAGAGGGTGGGACGCGATCGGGTTTCGTCCTTGTAGGGGCAGCCAAAAGCCGAGCGGTCAAATACGACCCGACATCCACGTCGCGTTACCTGCCCCTCCCGTGGCATCGGCGCCGGCCTCTCAGCATCAAATCGACACAGCCCGAAGCCTGCCAGGAGACTTTTGCCAATACGTGAAACCAAACACGTGCCGCGCGCGTACAGGCGGCAAGGGAGGGGGAAACCATGTCAAACACATTGGCGAATGCGCGCATACCGGTGGCGGCGATCCTGCTCGGGGCGGGCTTGTTCGCGTTGGCCTGGATCGCGATCCAGATGGTGCAGGCCGGCGCGGGGATCAAAGACGACGCCAGCGCGAACCTGCGCAGCTACAACGAGGTTCCGGCCATATCAACGCTCGGTAAAGGAACCTTCACGGCCACGATCAACCCCAACAACACAATTAGCTACGAGCTGACCTACACGGGCGTGGAAGGCACGCCACAGCAAGCCCACATCCATTTCGGGCAAACCGATGTTAACGGCGGCATCTCAGCATTCCTTTGCGGCGGCGGAAGCAAAGGGGACTGCCCGGCCAATGGTGGAACGGTGACCGGAACCATCACTTCTGCCGATGTCTCAGGTCCAGCGGGTCAGGGCATCGAGGCCACAAAGCTGGGCGAGCTGGTCCGCGCGATGCGGGCAGGCAAGACCTACGCCAACGTACACAGCAGCACGTTCCCCGGTGGCGAGATCCGCGGCCAGATCAAAGTCGATTAGCACCAGTAGAACCAGGTCCGGCGGCCACGCGGCCGCCGGACCCTTCGCCGCCTCTCCAGACGTCTGTACGCTCTCCTGAGACCTGTAGGGGCAGCGTGTCGTAGGCTGACGAGCCCTCGACCAGCACCGTCCCAAGACACCTGCCCGCCCGGCGGGAACCCAAATGCGTCTCGGCAACCCCCGGGCCGGGGGGCGCCGTACGAGCTGCCCCGCCCCGCGAGCGAAGTTTCGCTCTAATATCGGCGGGTGGTGCGCCACTACAATCCGGCGACCGGGTTGGTTCAGAGTCTGCAGCGGATCTCGCTGACAACGAACACCAACGGCCGCAATTACTTCTTCCACGACGGGCTGGGCTCAACGAGCGAGCTCATGAACAGCGCGGGCACCGCCGCTGTCTCGTCGTATGAGTACGACGTGTTCGGTGGCCTGCGGAGCTCGAATCCCCGGGGGAACCTCTGGCGCTTCACCGGGGAGCAGTTCGACACGTCAACCGGCCAGTACTACCTACGGGCGCGGCACTACAACCAGGCGACCCGGTCGGTTCCTTACAAGGGACCCGTGGCCGGGAAGCCGGCACTTGCCAGCGACTATGAACCCATATTCGTATGTGCTTAACAACCCTGCGCGCTATGTCGACCCAACGGGGCTGGATCACTGCGAGGGCGAGGCCTTCTGTGAGCCGCCGTGTCACGACGGTTTCTCGCCCTCGGCGTTTAACGATTATGCTTCCCCTGGCTCGGGAAACCTCAACTTCTATCTGGATGTAGGCGTGACTGTTGGCGTGGGGCTTGTTGGGACCGTCGGCCTACAAATCGACGAGGACGGCCACGTCCACTTCTATTTTGGTGCCGGCATAGGAACGCCCGGAGTCTCCGCATACGTGGCCCCCGGTCAAACCATCAGCGAGGGCGGTTTTTGTGGCGGTGGTGGAGGCCTACTTGTGGGTGGCCAGGTGGGGGCGAGCGGGGCAGGCGGGTTCGGGTCCGAAGTTGACGATCCGAAAGAAGGCCAAGCTAAACCTTTCGCAGAGGTTGGACTTACGAGTGGTGGCTTTTCGGCGGTGTGCGGCATGGTTTTCCCCGGTATTACGTGAACGGCACACTCTTCGCCATAGGGCTCTGGTGGCTGTTCGTTGGTGCCTTTTGCCTGGCGGCGCGCCGCGCCGCTTATCGGACTTTCGAGGAGGGCTTTATGGCAGGGTTGCCGTTCGGCCGGAAACCCTACACGCCCGAGTCGGCCCGCCTCATGACATGGCTGATAATCGTGGGAGCCTTCGCGGGGGCAATCGGTTTCGGGATTGCGGCGTTCGTCGGCTAGCAACCGTTGAGGGATAGGAGGGCGCCCTATATTCGCCGGGCGGTTCTGGTAGAGCGCTGATCACGAGTGGGTCCCGCGATCGCGACTAGGGTATAGAGTCCTCGCAGTTCGTCAGCACGTCCTGCTGGCCTGACGGATTAGAGCCGCCCCGGCACACATCGCCCACCGTCGGCGGGCCGCCATCGATCGTGTCCTTGCCGGCGCCGCCGCGTATCGTGTCCCTGCCGGCGCCACCGTTCAGTTTGTCATTGCCCGCCCCGCCGTCGATGATGTTGCCCCCGGCGTTGCCGGTGATCGTGTCGTCGTTGGCCGAGCCGATAACGTTTTCAATCGAAGTCAACGTGTCGAAGTGGTTGTTGCCCCCGCCGAGGGTCAGCCTCACAGCCTTCAGCCCGGCGTAGCTCACGGTGTCACTGCCTGCGCCGCCATTCAGCGTGTCGGGGCGGGCCCCGCCGTTCAGGGTATCGTTGCCGGGACCGCCGAGCAGCGTGTCGAGACTATCGCCGCCGTTCAGGATGTCGTCCCCGCCGCGGCCATCCAGCGTGTTAGGGGAATCGGTGCCGGTAATCTTGTCGCTGCCCTGCGAGCCGATGGCACTCTCGAACCCGCTCAGCGTGTCGCCCTGGTTGTTAACGCCGGTGGCCAGGTTTAGGCCCACGCCGGAGGCGCTGGGAAGAACACACACGCCAGACCTCGTGCAAGGTTCGTAACTGATCGTGTCATGCCCCTCCCCGCCGAACAGCGTATCGGCGCCGGCGCCGCCGAACACGAAGTCCGGGCCGCCGCGGGCGCAGATAATGTCATCACCGTCGTAGCCGAAGATGCGGTTGCCAATACCGAAGAAATCCTCATCGTCGCCGACTATCACATCGTCGCCGGCGGTGCCCACGATCGTCCCCTCGTAGTCGAGGATGGTCGCGGGCTGGCCGTTGCAGGTTGGCCGGTCGTCCTGGCCATCACAGGCATCGCCTATATCGTCCCCGTCCATGTCCTCCTGGAGGGGGTTGACGACGAGGTTGCAGTTGTCGGGGCCGTCCAGATCCCCGTCGTTATCGTCGTCGCTGTCGCAGGCGTCGCCCTGGCTGTCGCTGTCTGTGTTGGTCTGGTCGTTGGCCAGGCTGGGGCAGTTGTCGCCGCCGAAGGTCGAGACGTCATCGTCGTCGGGGTCGGGGCAGCCGTCGGCGGCGATGTTCGTCCCCGTAGGCGTGGCCGCGCAATCGTCGTCGACGTCAGGGACGCCGTCGCCGTCATCGTCGCCGTCGCAGGCGTCGCCCTCGCCATCACCGTCGGTGTCGGCCTGATCGCTGTTGGCCGCGTTGGGGCAGTTGTCCTCGCTATCGATTGGGCCGTCGCCGTCGCTGTCAGGCTCGCGCTCGAAGGCGCCGATGTCACATTCGGGATCGCCCCCGGAGTTGTCGCCATCGACGATGCGCGCCTCACCCCGCTGGTCGGTCGTGTCCTGGCTGCCGAAGGCATCGGTCAGGAAGAAGCAATCGAGACTGCCGGCGTCCAGCCCGGGGCTTGTGTGCAGCAGCGGATAGTATGGCGTGGCCTCGTCGCCGGGGTCGTCGACGAGCGTGCCGAGGTGCGGACCCGGCTGGTTCGGGAGGTCAGAAGGGTCGTTGAATGTGGCGTCGCAGCTGCTGTCGTCGCTAAGGTTGTTGCCCGCCGGGTTGCTCAGCGTGCTGGCGCAGTTCCCTCCGCTGTTCGCCGCCACGATGGTGTTGCGGATTATCTGTGTGCCCGCGGACTGGCTGAAGCCGCCAGAGTCGGTGGTCGCGCTGTTGCCGCTGATAGTCACGCTGGCCAGTTCGAGGGTCCCCCCGTTGGCAGCGATCCCGCCGCCGCTGGCCGAGGTCGCCCCGGCCGAGGTGTTGCCGCTGATGGTGCTGTTGCGGATTACCAGGACGCTGGAGGAGCTGGCGATGCCGCCGCCGAAGCTGTTCCCAGGACCGTCGGCGGTGTTGTCGCTGATGGTGCTGTTGGTAATCGTAAGCTGCAAGGCGCTGACAGCGATGCCACCGCCGTTGGCCCCACTGCCGGTGCCGTTCTCGGTGACACCGTTGTCCGTGACGTGCACGCTGTCCATCTTCACCGTGGCCAGGTTGATGCGGAGGCCACCGCCGAGCGGGTCTCCCAGGACGAGCCGCCCGCCCCTGATCGTGACGCCGGTGATAGCGACGGAGCAGGCGCAGTCAATCTCGATCACGCGGTTGCCCACGCTGCTAGCGACGCCGTCGATTGTGGTCGTGTCGGCCCCGGCGCCGAACAGCGTGATTTCCGACGTGATGTTGAGGTCGCCGCCGTTGGCTCCGAGCCCCTCGCTGGTCAGCTCATAGGTGCCCGCAAGCAACCTGATCCCGTCGGCGCCGGCGATGGTGTTGGCCGCGTTGATCGCTCCGCGCAGTGTGCAGTCGTCGTCGGCCACGGTGCAATCGTCAGCCGTGGTGTCATCTGAGGGGTCCGGGTCGTCGGCGCGGTCGACCGTGAAGGTCGCCGCCTGAGCTGACGGCGCGCCGCCCACGGTCACTATAAGCAGGGCCAGCAGCGCCACACCGGCGCCCATCGAGAGTTGTAGCCTGTTGGCGATTGTCGGGCTCCTTCTGCTGAAGCGGAGAGCGGGGATTACTCATCCGAATGCTGGAGCCGATGGCGTGTCCCAAGCGACAGGGCGCCTGCGTGGATGGGGTGCTTGTCGCAGCCAGTGTGACACAGTAGACACGTGCCCGCCTCTTTGAGCACGGCCAGGGTCATTAGTCATCGTTCGGCCGTGGGGATGATCCTCCGCCCCGCTTTCGCTGGCGTGACTCGCCCCGACTAGGGTATCGAGTCCTCGCAGTTGGTCAGCACGTCCTGCTGGCCGGCCGGGTTCGAGCCGCCGCGGCAGACATCGCCGGGGCTGGTGCTCGGGGCGCCGCCGTCGAGGTTATCCTTCCCTCCGTCGCCGTTCACGGCGGGGCGAACCGGCCGGCCAACCCGACGTGCTCAGGCCGAGCTGCGAGACGCAGATCCCCTAGCAGGGTGCTGAAAAAGTGACTCTCAGCCCGGAGCAAGACCCCTGATAGGCTTGCGCCAGATTCAGATTGAGTGGGCCCGGCGGGTCGAAAATAGCCCGTTCGGACTTTTTCATCACCCTGCTAGAGCGGCGGACGCGCGCCTTGCCCGAGATGGTGGCGCCGGCGGCTGGCGACAACTAAGGTACACCCACTCAGATGAAGGTTGCGCGATAGCAACATCCGCGGCCAGAAATCCAACATGCTTCGATTCCTCCTCCCCGTGGCAGTCCTGACCGTGCTGGCGACGCTCGGCGCGCATACGGCCTCGGCGGGGCTCCCACAGACGTTCACCGTCAACTCGACAGCGGACACCAACACCCTGGCTAACCGCCAGGCCTGTCTGAGCGCCTCAACCACAGACAGTTGTACCCTCCGCGCCGCCATCAGCCTTGAAAACAACAACAACAACCAGCCGACTCAAGACTTCATCAATTTCGACATCAGCGGCACGTCGACCCTTAACGTTGGCAGTGCGCTGCCGACGGTCACCGAGCCTCTTGTACTCGACGGTGAAAACCCAATCGGGACCGGCGTCATCCTCGACGGCCAGGGCGGCAACTACGGGGCCATGGTCTTCGCGGCCGGCAATAGCTGGCTGAGAAACATCATTGTTCGACACTTCGGCCTCAGCGGGAACCCGATCAAGGCCGTCGAACTTCAGTCGGGCGACGCCAACCTAGTCACCAACTCGTGGTTCCAATCGATCGTTGGGACCGGTCTGCACATCGCGGACTCTGACAACAACCAGATCGGTGGCAGCGGCGCTGGCGAGGGCAACCTCTTTCAGACCAGCAACGGAGCCGGCCTGGAGATCTCTTCTCTGGCTTCGACCACCCAGGTCTTCGGCAATAAGTTCGGGACCAACTTCAGCGGCACCGCAGCGCTGGGCAACCAGACGGGCCTGCGCGACCTCGGTATAGCCTCCATCATCGGCGGGGCAGCCGCCGGCGAGGGGAACCTCATATCCGGCAATATCACGGGTCTTCGGCTCGGCGGCACGGATGCGGTCGTCCAGGGAAACCTCGTCGGCACGCAGTCCGACGGGACATCGGCGCTCCCCAACACCGGCCCGGGGATACATGTAGTAGGCGGCGAGGACATCCTCATCGGCGGGACCGGCGCTGAGCGGAACGTCATCGCCTTCAACCAGCAGGCCGGCATCGTGGCCGGGGACAGCGGCGAGAACGTCGAGATCCGAGGCAACTCGATTCACTCGAACAATGGCGCCGGTATTCTTTTCGCGGCGCTGGTTATCAACTCTATCGAGTTCACTGTCCGCGCGAATTCGATTTTCGGCAATGGCGGCCTGGGCATTGACTTCGGCGGCGGCCCCGTGCCCAACGACGCCGGCGACGGCGACCCAGGGGCCAACCTCCTCCAGAACCACCCCAACGTCACGGCCGCCGTCGCAGCCAGCGCGGCCATAACCATCGATGGCTCGCTATCGAGCGCGCCTTCGTCCACATACACCGTCGATTTCTACGCCAGCCCGGTCTGCAACGCGCCGGTGCCGAACAACTTCGGCGAGGGCAAACGCTTCCTGGGCAGCAAGACTGTCCAGACGGCCGGCAACGGGATCATCGCCTTTAGCTTCACGCTGCTGAAGGTTGTCGCCGCCGGCGACGTGGTCACCGCCACCGCAACCGACGCTGCGGGCAACACCTCGGAATTCTCACGCTGCCGCGTGGTCACCACGGCAGTCGTGACGTGTGAGGGCCAGACCGCGACCATTGTGGGCTCGGCTAGCGATAACGCCATCAACGGCACAGCCGGCGACGACGTGATCGCCGGGCGGGCCGGCGAGGACACGATCAACGGTCTGGGCGGCAACGACTCAATCTGCGGCGGGCCCGACAATGACGACCTGAAGGGCGGCGACGGTACCGACACCCTCAACGGCGGCCCGCACGGCGCCGACCCGCCCGCCGACAAGTGCACCGGCGGCCCCAACCCGGCCGGCCAACCCGACGTGCTCAGGCCGAGCTGCGAGACGCAGATCCCGTAGCGCGCTCCTACCTCCGGGCGACTGCCGATAAAGGTCCGCGCCGCGCAGTGTTCCCGGCCTCGCGGATGTAACTCACGTCCGTCGTTTGTCGACCCCCAGGGAAGCGACCATTCATGTCGCGTTGACCACTTGCTGTGGGCGTACATATGTTCTAGTCTAGTACGTCCAACACCGAGTTCATTAGGACGCGCTAATTGGCAATGCTCCTCTCTGCTCATCTAACGGCCCCACCCCAGTCGCTCACGTCCGAGGACTGGCTCATTCCGAAATGGTTGTGTAGCGGCGGGTCAAGTATGCCAACACCCTCTCGGACCAAGATGTCGCAAAGACCCGCCCCGTCGCCCGTCGCGCTCATCGGAACGGTCGAATCGAAGGAGGACTCTGTTAGGGACCGCTTCCCACGCGCCCCAGGCCGGCTCGGGAACAATTGGTTCAAATGGTTCAAAAGGTTCAATGGTTCAAAAGGTTCAATGGGTTCAACACCCCTCCGTCCTCGCCCCTTACCCTCTCTGCTTGCGGAGAGGGTCCAGCCGCAGCGGGGGTGAGGTAAAACCTGCCGATGGAGAGGTCACTTCGCGCCAGATCACCGACCTTGGGTTTTCACACGACCGTTCGGCCCCTGTCCCTTCGAAAACCTGAAAAAAACAAAACTGGCGACGCGATAAGCCCAAATAAGCGCGGATAACAGCAACTCAGCCCCACTAACGGCGAATAACGGCAATTAAGGCGATAAGCCCGCGCCAACTAAGGCGAAGTAACGACGATTAGCGGCGAGTAAGGACGTTTAGTGACTTCGAACAACGGCCGCCCTGCCCACCCTTCCCTCTCCTTGGCAAGGAGAGGGCCAGCCGCTCGCAGAGTCGCCGACGGAGACAGCGGGGTGAGGTCGGGTGGGGCCGGGGGAGGGGTCCCCATCTGTCCCCTCCCCTTGGCAAGGGGAGGGCTAGGGAGAGGTCGTCCCATCTACACCGTTGCCCCCCGAGAAGGGATGATTAACTGGCCGTGTCTCTAGCCGAAGCCCCCGCCCGCCCAGCGGTTGACTGGAACGTAGTCTTTGCCCCGCGCTCCGTCGCCGTCGCCGGCGCCTCAGCTCGGCCCGATACGCCCGGCAACGACTACGTCCGCTGCCTGCAAGATTGCGGCTTCGAGAGCCCCATCTACCCGGTCCACCCCCGCGCCGAAGAGGTCAATGGGCTGAGGGGCTACGCCAGCGTCCGTGATATCGAGGGGCCCGTCGACTACGTCATCTCCTGCGTGCCGACGGAGGCCGCCTACAGCCTGCTCGAGGACTGCATCGCCAGGGATGTTAAAGTCATCCAGTTCTTTACCGCCCGCTTCAGCGAGACCGGCCACGCCGACGCCGCCGAGCTGGAGCGCAAGATCTTCCAGCGGGCCTCGGAGGCTGGAATCCGCATCATCGGACCCAACTGCATGGGGCTCTACGTGCCGGCCACAGGTCTGTCATTCAGGGTCGACTTCAAGCCGGCCCCCGGCGGCGTCGCTTTCCTCAGCCAGAGCGGCAGCATGGCGATCGAGCTGATCTACCAGGCCTTCCCGCGCGGCGTCCGCTTCAGCAAGGTCGTCTCCTACGGCAACGGCCTCGACCTCAACGCCATCGATTTTCTTGACTACCTCGCGGCTGACGACGAAACCAAAGTCATCGCCGTTTACATCGAGGGCGTCGGCGATGGCCGCGCCTTCTTCGCCAGGCTGCGCGAAGCAGCGCGCCGCAAGCCGGTCGTCGTCCTCAAAGGCGGGCGCACCGAAGCCGGCACCCGCTCAGCTCAATCGCACACGGCCGCCCTGGCCGGGCAGCGCCAGGTCTGGTCGACGGTGATCAAGCAGGCCGGCGCCGTTGAGGTCGCCAGCCTCGACGACCTGATCGACGCAATGGTCGGTTTCTCGTGCTTCCCGCCGGCTACCGGCAGGAACGTCGGCGTTGTCGGCGGCGGTGGTGGCCGCGCCGTCCAGTCGGCCGACGCCTGCGAGGAGGCCGGCCTGTCCGTGATTCCCCTGACCGAAGGCATCCGCGGGGAGTTGCGCGAGCGCGTGCCGGACATCTGGGACTGGCTGCAGAACCCCGTCGACCAGTCGATCCTTGGGGGCTACAAGCTCGGCGGCACCGACCTCCTGGCGATGATGGGCAATGACCCTGACTTCCACGTTTTGATCGCCAACCTTGGGGAAGACTGGTTGCTGGGCCGCCCGACCGGAGCCGACCTCGTGCGCCACGTAGCGCGCCGTTTCACCGAGATCGGCTCGAAGATACCGAAACCCGTCGCCGTCGTGATCGGCCACGCCGACCAGCCCGAGGAGTGGCGCTGGAAAGCGATCACCGACGCGAGGGATATCGTGGCGGAGGCCGGGGTCGCCGTCTATCCATCGGTATTCAGGGCGGCCCGGGCGCTCGCCCTCTGCGGAGACTATTGGCGACGCCGGGAGCCCGCTTGAGGCGCTGGATCATCCCCGTCCTGGCCCTGTTGGCCTTGTTGGCTCTGGCGGCGTCGGCCTGCGACCTGACGGGCGACCCGCCACGCTCGGGGAGCTCCGATGATTCCGATGCGCCGCCGGTGGCGCGGACACCGGCGATAACGATCACGCCCCCGCCCGAGGACCCGTGCGGCCAGCCGCAACAGCCCGGGCCCAGCCAGATCTCGCTGGAGGTCGACGGTGTCTCTCGCAGTTACCAGGTCTACGTCCCTACTACCTATGATCCCGGGCGGCGGGCAGCGATCCTGCTGAACTTCCACGGCGCCGGGGGCAGCGGCGAGGAACAGGCGGCTTACTCCGGTGTCTTCTCGGTGGCCGACCTGGGCGGCTTCATCGTGGCCTCGCCGGACGCCGACCCGGCGACGCGGACGTGGGACCTGAGCGGGGGTGAGGCCGATTTGAATTTCGTCATCGCGGTAATCGCGGACGTCAACAGGAGACTGTGCGTCGATGTCGGCCGGCTCTTCGCGATGGGTTTCTCGGACGGGGCGAGCTTCAGCAACGAGCTGGCCTGCGAGGGTTTCCGTTTCACGGCGATAGCCATCGTCTCTGGTGGCGGGTCAGCGCAGAACTGCCGGCCGGCCAAGGAGATGGATGTGATCATCTTCCACGGCATCGACGACCCAATCCTGCCCTTCAACGGGATCCAACCCGACATCTGGGCCAGGGACTGGGCAAGGCTGAACAACTGCGACGACATACCAGTCGTCGAGGAAATCGCTATGGCCATCGAGATCACCCGCTACGTCGGCTGCCCCGACCTGGGCAACGTCGTCTTCTACCAGGTCAACGGCGGGGGCCACACCTGGCCCGGCTCCGACGAGATTCTCGGGCCGGACGTTGGCGCGACCACCCACATGGTCCAAGGGACATTGGAGATAGCCCGTTTCTTCGGGCTCGTCGATTAGAGAGGGAGAGTATGGACGCACACCAGGCCATCGTCAGCAAGCGCGACACGCGCACCTTCACGGATGAGAAGCTTGAGGAAGACTCCCTGCGCCGAGTGCTGCAGGCCGGAAGAATGGCCGGCAGCTCCAAGAACCGGCAGCCGATCCGCTTCATCGTCGTCCGCGACCGCGCCCGCAAGGAAGAGCTGGCGAAGTGCGGAGACTTCTCGCAGTGGATACCGACGGCGCCGGTCAACATAGCGGTCGTGCTACCCGAAGACGCGCGGGAGTTCGATGCGGGCCGCGCGGCGCAGAACCTGATGGTGGCCGCCAACGCCGAGGGCCTGGCCTCATGCCCGGTCTCGATGCACCACGCGGACTGCGCGCGGGAGGTGCTCGGGCTACCGGAGAACTATCGCGTGGCGACAGTCGTCGCCGTCGGCCGCGGTCCGCGGGAGCACCAGGAGCCCCGCCCCGAAAACGCCCGCCGCCCGCTCGATGAGTATGTGCACGAGGATCGTTGGCAGGGCTAGCGGCCGGCCTCGGGGAGCCAGTACAAATCGATTCGCCTATCCATCACAGCGAAGCCTCGGTCTCCAGTGACGACCGCGGCATCCAACCGCTCGGCCAGGGCGGCGGGAAAGCAGTCAAGGTATCCCATGCCTGTACCTGCCTTGATCCAGGCCGCCTCCAGGGCCAACGCTTGATCGACGTCGACCAAAGTTACATTCGCGTTCGTGACTTTGCCAAGCGCTTCCGCAGCCGCCATTCCGCCCAAGCGACGTTCTATTCGATAGGAAACCTCGCCCAGGTTGACTACGGTCATGAACAGGTCGAGCTCACCCCGCCGGCAGTGTTCGAGGAGCTCCTCGACTTCTATCGCTGCAGGCTCTTCCTGAGCAAGAGCGATGATCGCAAACGCGTCAAGGACGAGCGGCCGGCGCGGCAACTTTGGGCTTTCGTTCACTCGTTGCCGCCCTGGCTACCCACTCCTGATCCTCCTGCATCTCACGTTCTTCCTTCTCCCGCTCGCGACGGCGATCCTCCATCAGCTCGTCCAGTAACGAAGGTCCGGCCCTCTGAAGTATCTTGCGAAGGTCTCCGACCGGGTCGTCAGACGCCTTGATGAGGGTGAGGACGTTGCCGTATTCAACGAAAATTACGCTGTCGCCCGGCGCGATCCCATACGCCTCCCGTATTTTTTTCGGGATGACCACCCAGCCCTTTTTTGAGACCTTTGCCGTCTTCATAGTTCCTCTCCCTCAGACGGTAGTATATACGAATCGACGAAACGTAGATACGACGGAGCGCGACGACAGTTTCTGTCGAGCGTCTGCGCCAGCATGATGGAGTCATGACCGCCGAGCCCTTCAGCCCCGAGGAACAGGATGCGCTCCGCCCCTACTTCACGAACCTCGACAGCCCCGTTTTCGCCATCGTCAACCTGCCGGAGGTCGTCAAGGGCGCCCTCTTCGCGCGCTACTCCCGCTCGCCGAAGACCGTTCGCCGACTTTTCCTCGACGAGTTCCTGCCCGAGATGGAACGCGAGGCGACGATCCCGCAGATCAGCACAGCGGGGACTGAGCGCGCCGAGCAGCTCTACGCCCGCGTCCTCAGCGATTACGGTGATGATTCGGTCGCCCAGCTTGGCGGGGTCCACCTGGCCTGCGAGGGCGCATCAAACATCCTGACCAAGGTGCTGGAGCGCGGGCGGCTCATGGCCTACCTGGAGCAGTCCACGCGCTACGTCGCCTATACCGACAGGGCCGGCGAGCGCTGGCGCTACCACGTTCCGGCCGAGCTGGATGGATCGCCCCTGCGCGACACATTCATCTCGGTCCTGGACCGCGCCTTCGCGGTCTACTCGCTTTGGATACCGATCGTCGAGGAGCACTTCCGGTCGCACGTGCCAAAGGCTCCCGGCGACTCCAACTTTGTCTACAGGCAGTCGATCAAGGCCAAGGCTCTAGATACCCTGCGCGGTCTACTGCCGGCGGCGACGCAATCCAACGTCGGCCTCTATGGCACGGGGCAGGCCTACGAGGCACTGCTCATGCGGATGCGGGCTAGCGGCCTCAGCGAAGTTCAGGAGTACGCCGCACCGATGCTGACCGAACTGCGCAAAGTCATCCCGGCTTTCCTGGCCCGGGTCGACCAGCCATCGCGAGGCGAGCCCTGGAGCGAATACATGGCCGAGACGCAGGCAGAGTCTGGAAAGGTGGCCCAACGACTGCTGGGGGCTATCGAGCCCGCCAGCGACGCGGAGGTGATGCTCACGGACTTCGATCCTGACGGCGAGCTCAAGGTGATCGCCGCGGCCCTATACGCCGTCAGCAGCCTGGCCGACGATCAACTACTCGCGGCGGTGCGAAGCATGGGCGACCGCGAGCGGACCGAGATCTTGCGAGCGTACGTCGGCCGGCGCGAGAACCGGCGCCACAAACCCGGGCGTGCCTTCGAGCGCACGTCGTACAGGTTCGACATCCTCACGGACTACGGGGCTTACCGTGATCTGCAGCGCCACCGGCTCCTGACCCTCGAAGCGCAGCAGCTCACTCCCCACCACGGATACGCGCTGCCCGAAGCAGTCGAGGAGGTCGGGGCGGCGGACGACTACCGAGAGGTGATGGATCTGACGGCCCAGCTTTACCATCAACTGTCCGACAGTGGCTTCGAGGTCATAGCTTCTTATGCCGTGCCCATGGCCTACCGCATCCGCTTCTACATGGACATGAACGCCAGGGAAGCCATGCACGTCATCGAGCTACGCACGTCGCCCCAGGGGCACCCGTCGTATCGGCGGGTCTGCCAGGAGATGCACAGGCTGATCCGCGAGCAGGCCGGCCACCGCGCCCTCGCCGAGGCGATGAGCTTCGTCGACTACTCCGAGGTGGAGCTGGAGCGTCTGCAGTCCGAGCGGGCCAGCGAGCGCAAGCGACTGGCCCTGGGCTAGCCGCAATGAGGATCATCACGGCTGGAAAACGCGGAATGTCAAGCAGCTAAGACGTTTCGCCCCTACCTTGAATTGGGCGTTGGCCCACGGGTTCAATCGCTCAAAACAAAAAGGAGGCGTATTTGAGAGCAGGAAAGATGGTGCGACTGGTCGGACTCGGCTTCGTCCTCGCGGCGGCGGCCGGTCTGGCTGCCTGTGGCGGCGACGCTGAGGCCGACCCCGAAGAGTACTACCCCGCGATCGAAGACAACGAGAACGAGATTGACAGCCGTTTCGAGAGCGAGGTGTTCGCAGCGGAGAACGCCAGAGTCGGTGCCGAGGCCGCTGTTGAGGTGGCGAACGACTACATCGACACGCTCGACGACCTAGATGTACCTGGCGATGCCGAAGATGCGCATGAGCGCCTGAAGAGCAGCGTTGAGGATTTCCGCGACCTCGCCGAGAACTACACCGAGGTGGCGGATGAACAGGACCCGCCCGACGCCCTGTTCGAGGACCTCTTTGCTCAGTTCGACGACTCTCAACTGAGTAACGCCCTTTGCGAGCTGCAGGACCTGGCGGCGGAAGAGGATATCGAGATCGCGGTCTGCGACGAGGGCGGGGAAGAAGCGGTTGACCCCGATACGCTGCCCGCCGAGGAGACGACCGAGGTCCTGATCCAGGACTTCACGTTCCAGCCGCCGCACATCCAGGTTACGGTTGGTGATACCGTGACGTTCACCCAGGGGGCCGACCCCGAGCCGCACACGGCGACCGCCGATGACGGCTCGTTTGACACCGATATCCTCGAGGAGGAGGGTGTCAGCGCCGACGTCACCTTCGACACGGCCGGCGAGTTCAGCTACTTCTGCGCAGTCCACCCCGACATGCTGGGGCTGGTCACCGTAGTCGAGTAAGGCTGCGAAGCAAGCCGACCTGAGGGGCCGGCGGGACGAATCTCGCCGGCCTCTCGTTTTGCGGCAATTGGCAGCGGACATATGGTCTTCGAAGTTCGGGCAGGTGTCGTGGTTGGTCGTGGACAGAGACATGACGACTACGACACCTGCGCCCTACAGGGGACGGGGTGGCCTACCGGGCATCGGCATGGCGGCTGAGCCGCGGAAACCGGCTATTTCGTGGGCCGGTCCCCGCGGCGGATCACAAAGCGCATGGCGCTCACTGTCTCGGAGACACTGCAAACCTTGTTGTCGACGACGCCGGCCAGCTTCCCGGCGCCGATCAGCTCGTTCTGGTCCACGTAGCCTGGCTGCTTGCGCTTCGGCGACAGCAGCCAGATGCCGCCGGCCGGCCGGATGCGCTGCTTCCACGCCTGCAGTGTCTCGACCGCGTCTGTCGACGCGTCGACTGTCACCAGGACCACGTCCAGGCGTCCACCGCTCTCCCCGCTTCTTTCGGCGATGCGCCTCCGGAGGTCCGGGTCGAGGGCAAAGGCCCGCTCGTCCAGAGCGAGGGCGTGGCCGGGCTTAACACCCAGTTTGTCGAGGACATCCCGGTGGCTGTAATCCTTTTCATGCATCGGCGAGGCTCATCTCGCGCCGCCTGGGGGCGCTGCTTCTCATCGGTCAATTCTGGCAGTCGGGGGGAAAAGCAAGCGCAATCGCAGCGGCCATCGTGTTAGTCTCCTATCCGTGAGGCGCTGGCGTGCCCATGGCCGATGAGGGGGTCAAAAAGGAATACGCCGCGGCCTACGAGGACTGGCAGTCGCAGCTGCAAGGGCTGCACCGCGTTTTCCTCGACGGCGAGCGGTTGGCCTCCCCCGATCGCATGAAGGGCCTTCTGAACAGGGAGGTCCGGGCTTTCCAGCGCTACACGCAGGCTCGCCAGAGGCTGCTCGGTATCCCCGAAGACGGGGATGCGGCAGGCGACGACGAGCTTGGATTCTAGAGACGACCAACCGGGTACGAGCTGACGTATCTTAGCAACGCGGCAAACGTTGTAAGAACGTGGCTGTGACTGGTGGGGAGCTGATGATGGACCGAGCAGCCGGACTGAGCCAGACGCTGGCCGCGGAAGCGGCGCGCCTTGCCAGGCGGCAATCGGATCGGGAGGAAGAGCTCGAACTCGTCCGCAGGGCCCAGCGCTATGAGCCTGATGCCCTCGGCCGGATCTACGAGATCTACTTTCCGAAGATCTATCAGTACTCCTACCTCCAGCTGAGTGACCCTCAGCTGGCCGAGGACATAGCCTCCGGGGTCCTCCTGCAGGTGGTGGAGTCCATCGACAAGTTCCACTACCGCGGGACGCCTTTCGGGGCCTGGGTCTTCAGGATCGCTCGTAACCGGATCATCGACCTGCACCGGCGCAAAAAGCGCCGCCAGCACGTCGAATTGAACGAGAGCATCCCGACGGACTACGGGGCCCCGCATCAAGAAACGGAGCGGGTTCTGGAGCATGAGCGAGTCAGGGGCGCCCTCGATTACCTCACCGATGACCAGCGCCAGGTTGTCCTCCTCAAGTTTGCCGAGGGTTTGGACAACCAGGCGATTGCCAGCGTCATCGGCCGCAGCGAGGGCGCTGTCAAATCGCTGCAGCACCGAGCGTTGGTCGCCCTCCGCAAAAGCCTCAGCGATAGCGGATAGGAACCCTTGAAGCGCGACATCGAGTCGGCACTCGAAGACTGCATTGCGGCGCTCCACGGCGGGGAAAGCCTGGAGGAGGCGCTGCGCCGACACCCCGAGCAGGCGGAAGAAATCCGCTCACTGATTGAGTCATCTCTGGACGTCGGCCGCGCCGAGGTGCAGCCCGACTACCTGGCGATGGCCCGCGGGCGTCGCCACTTCTTCCAGGCCGCAGCTCGCAAGAGGGCCAGCAACTCCCACCGCCTCCTGGGCGCGCCCCTCCGCTATGCCCGGCCGCTGGCCGCCGTTTTCGCTGGCCTTGCCCTGGCGGCCCTGGCCGCGGGAGGCGGGCTCGTCTATCAGGCGTCCAACGCCGAGCCGGGGGATTCGCTCTACGGCACGCGCCTGCTCGTCGAAAACCTGCGCCTCCGCTGGCCGCTCTACAGCGACGACGATCGCGCCGGCGTGATTCTGGGCTACATGGCGCAGCGCTACGACGAGCTCCTTGGGGCGATGGCTGACGAGGAACCGGTGGAGACCGAAGTTTTGGCCGCGCTCGAAGCCGATGTCCGCGACCTGCTGGCCGTGTTGCCGGAGGACGGCAGCTCGCAGCACGCTCGGGACGTGACCCGTGTCGCCGGACGTGGCGAGAACCTGCTGACCCATTCGATCAACTCGATAGCGACCACGGACCGCTCGCAATACCTGGCTACGCTGGTTGCCGTGCACGCCGCCCGTGTCTATCAGTCGGACCCGAGCGCCGCCCTGGCTTACCTCGACAGCGGTGCCCGCTACGAGGGCGTGACCCGCGTCGTCGGCACCCTCGAGGACATACCGGGCGGTCTTGTCAGCGTAGGCGGAGTGCCGATGCGTGTTGACGACGCCAGCCTGCTGAGGCCCGGCGCCTACGGCTCGCCCGCGGTGGCGACCGCGGCCTGGTACGCCGACGGCAGCCTCCATGCGCTAACCATCAGCAGTGACTCGGGCGGGGAGGACCAGGACGTCTTCGTAGCGGGCCAGGTTGAAAGCTACCTGCAGGGCGTCCTGACGGTGTCCGGCCAGCGCGTGCGCGTGGCCCCGGACAGCATCGTTGTCGGGCCCATTCGCTTGGGCGCCCTGGTCGAGGTCAGCGCTCTGCGCAACCGCGCGGGGACACTCGTGGCCGAGGTTGCTACGGTTCGCGACCCTGCCTTGCAGGAGAGCTCTTTCGTTTACGAGGGTTACCTGCAGGCCGTCGGTGACGTCAAAGACAGCACGATCTGGCAGGTGGGCGGCCAGTACTTCCGCATCTCCAGCCTCGCCCTGATCGACACGCGGGAGGCCCCGCTGGCGGTTGGCGCCTACACGCGGGTTGAGGCCTCGCGCTTCAACGGCCAGCTGACCGCCCGACGGCTCCACGTCGTGTCTTCTCCGCCGGGCACCGGCGGCGAGGGCTACGTGCGGCTGCGCGGGCGGGTGGAAGAGGTCGGTGAGGACAACGTCGTCTACATCAACGGGATTCCGGTGCGAGTCGATCCCTTGCTCAGCCTCGCGCTCTCACGCGGCGGCTTTGCCGAGTTCGAAGGCAAGTGGGACGGCAAGTATCTGAACCCCCTGCCGGAGAAGACGCGGTTCATCGAAGACTCGCGGCGCTTCACCATCGAAGGCCTGCTGACGGCAGTGGAAGCGGACGCGGGCATCTACCGCATCGGCCGCTTTGCCTTCCGCCTCGACCCCCAGACTTTGATAACCGGGACGCTGGCCGTGGGCGCGCGTATCTCCGTCCAGGCGGTCTTCGACGAGGAAGGTACCGCCGTCGCCCTGCGCGTCGATGTACTGCGCAACCCGCCGCGCCCCGCGCCGAACGAGACGCCCGGCCAGGGGCTGACCCCCGGCGCCGGCCCCGATTCAGAGACTCGCATCGCGGAAACCCTGTCCCAATCGGCAGCCTGACCGCGAGGGCCAATGGCCGATAGGCTCCTCCGCGGTGTCGCGCCGGACGGCGACGAGAGGGTGCTCGTCCTTTGCCCCACGGAATCATCGTTTCTCGACCTCCTGGGCGAGCGCGGCCATCGCGGACCCGTAGTAGTAGCCGACTTTGATGCTGCTCGCCTCGCGCGCTGGGCAACGCTGGGCGGTCGAGTTCGATTGGCTACGTGGGACATCCGGAGGATCCCGGCGCCGCCGCGTGGGAGTGGCCCGCAGATCACGTTCCTGGACGTCGACGCGGCGCCCGGCAAGGAGGCCGGCGTCTTCCTGATCAGGGCGGCGGCTTCATGGACCGCCGGACCGTTGCATGTCGCGGGGTCACGATCCCTGGGTTTTGAGACGATTCTCCGCGATGCGCTGTTGGCGGGAGGCATCGTCCAGAAGGATCTTTCGTGGCGCAAGGGCCGTGGTTTGGCGACCCTGGGCTCGCTGCACCAGTCGCTGGTAGCGGCTCCCCAGCCGCGGCTGGGCCGGCGGACGGTTGCGGGTCGAGAGATCATTCTCGAAGCTGATCCCTTCGTCTTCGCCGGCGGAGACGTGGACCCGGCGACGGCGATGCTGATCGATGCGATCGAACTGCGCGGCGACGAGCGTCTGCTGGATCTGGGTTGTGGGGCAGGCATCGTGGGTCTTGCCTTGTCCGCTCATCTGTCCCGAGGCATTGCCTTGATGACGGACTCGAACGCCTGTGCGGTGGCGCTAAGCCGGCGGAACCAGCTGCGCAATGGCACGCCCAATGCTGCGGTCTGCCTCGCCGTTGGCAGCGCCGGCGCGAGCCCGGGCGCCTTCGACGTCGTGGCGATCAACCCGCCGTTTCACAGCAGTCGCGAGCACGACCGAAACCTTGGCGCCGGCCTAATAGAGTCGGGCTTCGCTGCCTGCCGGCCGGGCGGAGCCCTCTACGTCGTGGCCAACCGTTTCCTGCGCTACGAGCGCCTGATGTCCTCCTTCGGCGAAACCTCAGAGATCGCCGGCGACACGCGCTTCAAGGTCCTGCGCACGGTCCGGTCCCAGCGCCGTTAAGAGATGTTACTGGTCTCTTCGAGGTGGCTGATGTCGTTGAGACGCCAGAGTGTGCGCCGCTCGCCGAGGGCGCGGACGGACATGATCCCGGCGTTGAAGGCGTAGAAGAAGAGGTCATCGCGCAGGCCGAGGATGATGGCGGCGTAGATCTGGATCACGCCGCCGTGGCAGAAGACGGCCACCCTCTTACCGGGGTTGGCGGCGACGATCGCGTCGACGGATGCCGTCACGCGCCTCCGCACTTCTGCGCTGGGCTCGGCTCCAGGCAGGGCGTCCCAGGAGGCCCGCTCCGCCATGGCGTCGCGGACCCGCTGACGGTACTCCTCGGTGTCCTCGCGCTGGACGTTGTGGAGCTCTATCTCACGCAGGTCGTGGACCTGCGCCACCTCCAGGCCCAGCGCGGCGGCCAGGGGCTCGGCGGTCTGGCGGGCGCGGAGGAGCGTGCTGGCGTAGATTCGGTCGACGCCCTGCTTCTCAAGGCGCCTGGAGACGCGCCGGGCCTGCTCGAATCCCAGCTCGGTCAGGGGTGGGTCGACGTTGGGGTCGAGCTCGAGGCCGACGATGTTGTTGCCGGCCTGTCCGTGGCGCACGAAGTAGAGGCGGGTGGCCTCGGGGTGGCCGATCAGGAAGACGTCACGGAAGTATTCCCGGAAGGGGTCGAGGGGTACGGCCGGCTCGGTGGTCATTGCCCTTCAGGCTCATGGACGAGGGGCTCATGGACAAGCGAGGGCGAGGAGGGCGGCGCCTTCTCGCGGTTTACCTGCCCGTAGCGGCGGGTGTCAGCCTCCGCCCCAAACAACGTCCTTTGAATAGCTGCTGACACCCGCCCTCGGAGGTGGGGGATGAGGTCACGGCGCGCTAGAAGAGGGTGGCTAACGCGCCCGATTTCGAGTGACCGTCGAATTCGAGGCGCCGGGGGCGGGTGTCAGCTCTTGCCCGAAGGACGTTGGCTGCACAGCTGCTGACACCCGCCGCTACAGAGTCTTGCGGATGAGAGTTTGGGGGGGGGTGAAGGGGGCGCACGTCGAATCTGCTGCGCCTGAGTCTGTCCAAGGTCGTTGGGCCGTTGAAACTTTGCGCTCGACGATACCTGGGCCGGACTAGAGCGTCGTCACGGGGCGGGCCTGCAGCAGGTAGAGGCTGCCTTTGCTGATGGCCCACTCGATGTCCTGCGGACAGCCGTAGTACTCCTCGGCGTCGCGCGCCATTCTGGCCACGGCTACGGCCTGTTCATCGGACAGGGAGGGCTCGCTGGCCCGCGGCTCGTCAATCGTCACTTCGATCGTCTCCGGCCGCCCATCTGGATCGGGCACGATGGCGACATCTTTGGAGTGAATTTCGCGGGAGACCAGGGCCAGGGAGGGCTTGTCGATGACGAACATGTCAGGGGTCACGATGCCCTGGACAACCGCTTCGCCAAGACCCCAGGTCGCGTTGATCACGACCTGGCTGCTGTCGCCGGTCACCGGGTTGACAGTGAAGGCGACGCCGGCGCTGTCACTGAGCACCAGCTCCATGACGACCACGGCCATGGCTTCACGGCCCTGGTCGAGCTCCTTCAACGCGCGATAGTGGATGGCACGCGATGACCATAAGGAGACGAAACAGGCATGGACATAACGAAGAACGCTCTCAGCATCGCGAGCGTTGAGGTAGGTCTCGTAGAGCCCGGCGAACGAGGCCTGTGCGCTGTCCTCGGAAACGGCCGACGACCGCACGGCATAGACCTCGTTGCTGACGCGCGAAGCCAGCGTGGAAAGAGACTCCAGGATTGCCAGCCGCAGCTCGTCCGGCAGCGAACAGCGGCTCAGCTCGCCGCAGACCCGCTCGGACAGGCGGGCCGCCGCCGCGACATCGCTCAGGGAATCGGCATCGAGGTCCCAGGGACCGATGTCGTTGGCGGCGAGGAAGCGGCGATAGGCATCGACCGTAACGACAAAGCCCGGCGGTACGGGGAAGCCGGCTGCCAGCATCGTGGCGAGGCTGGCGCCCTTGCCACCGATGCTTTCGCGGGCGTCGGCGCCTGCCTCGAGCCACGAGATGTACGGCGATGGCACTTCCGGAGGATAGTGTGGCGCCCGTCAGGGTTCGATTGCCGGCGAATGCGGGATCAAGTGCAGGAGGTCCTGATCGATGGTGAGCCGCAGTTCCACGCCCTCCTGGAGGTCCGCGTGGACGGCTGCCGGCAGGTCGAGGTGGAGGTCGAAGCCCTCCAGCAGCGCCCAGACATCCAGGCGCCTACCCCGAGGCTGGATCGTGGTAATCCGGGCGACGAGCTTACCCTCGGGCGTGGGTGAAATAGCGTCTTCCGGGACGAGCACCAGCGAGGCTGGCGGCGCTGAGCCTCCCGGAAGCCCGGCGAGGAGCTTGATGAAGTCGTTGTTGTCGAGTGGCACGAGGTTCTGGTAGCCGAGAAAGCGGGCGACGAATTCGCTGGCCGGCTCGCGCAGCAACGTCGCCGGCCTCGCCACCTGCTCAATCCGCCCCGCGTTCATGACGGCGACGCGGTCGGCGATGGTCAGGGCCTCCTCCTGGTCGTGGGTGACATAGAGGCCGCTGACGCCCACAACCTTGAGCACGTCACGGATCTCCAGGGCCAGGGCGTCGCGCAGGTTGCGGTCCAGCGCGGCCAGCGGCTCATCGAGCATGAGCAGCGCGGGCTCCGGGGCCAGCGCCCGCGCCAGGGCTACGCGCTGACGCTCGCCGCCTGACAGGTCGAAGACGTTCCTGCGTTCCTTGCCGGGCAGTCCAACCAGCTCAAGCAGCCGCGCCACTCGCTCGGCGCGCTCGGGGCCCGGGACGCCGAGCATCCTCAGTCCGAAACCGACGTTGCCGGCGACGTCCATGTGGGGAAATAGTGCGAGGTCCTGGAACATCAGGCCAAAGTCGCGCTCATTGGGCGGGACCCCGCGCAGGTCGTCGCCGTCCAGCGCGACGCTTCCCTCGTACTCCGGCTCGAGGCCGGCGACGATGCGCAGGACCGTCGTCTTGCCGCAACCACTCGGGCCGAGCAGGGCCACGATCTCGGCGTCGGAAACAGCGAGGGAGACGCCATCGACCACGACCTGGTCGCCGAAGCTCTTGCCGATGTCGGTCAACTGGAGAGTGGCCATCTAGAACCCGCTGCTGCCGCGGTAACGCAACCGCTCGATCAGAATGAAGCCCGCGCCGGCCACAAGCATCAACAGCGACGCCATGGCCAACGCCTCGCTCAAGGCGCGCGGGCCGGGTTGGCCGAGCGCGCGGAAGATCGCCACCGGCATTGTCGTGTACTCGGGCCGTGCCAGCAGCAATGTCGCGCCAAACTCGCCGAGCGAGACGGCGAAGGCGAAGACGGCCCCAACCACCAGGGCCCGCCAGATGATCGGCAGGTCGACCTCGGTAAAGGTGCGCAGCCGGCCCGCGCCAAGGACCGCGGCAGCCTCCCGCAGCCTCGGGTTGATGCCACGGAGCACGGACAACAGACTGCGCACGACGAACGGGTAGGCGATCAGGCTGTGGGCGATGACGAGCAGCAGCCAGCTGGCGCGCAGGTCGAGCGGCGGCTCGTCGAGGGCGATCAGGAAGCCGAAGCCGAGGGTTACCGCGGACACCGCCAGCGGCAACATCAGCACCGCGTCGAGGACAAAGCTATAGCGCGCCTGCGCCGCCAGCCGATAGGCGATTGCCGTCCCGAGCGGAACCGCCAGTAGGACGGTCAGCCCCGCGAAGGCCAGCGAGTTTCTGATAGCCGTCTCCGGTGCGACGAGGCGCAGCGTCGCGGACTCTCCGCTGAAGAGGTTCTCGAAGGCCGCCGTCGAATAGTGGCCGTCGACGCGCAGCGCGCTGTGGACCAGGGCGAGCAGCGGGGAGAGGACGACCAGCAGCACCGCCAGGGCATTCAGGACCACAGCGCAACGCGCCAGAACGCTCCCAGGCGCGCGCTCGCGAAGCTGCTGACGGAAGTCGATCCGTGCGGCTGACCGCTCCTGCAGCCGTGTGTAGAGGAGCATGAAGCCGAATGTGACGACGACCTGGATCATGGCCAGAGCGCCGGCGACGCGTAGATCGAAGATCTGGGCCGTTTGACGATAGATCTCAACTTCCAGTGTCGCGTGGTCGCGGCTGCCGAGAATCAATACCACGCCGAAGGAGGTGAACGAGAAGATGAAGACCAGCAGCGCGGCAGCGGCCACCGCGGGCGCTACGAGCGGGACCGTCACATGTCTCAGCGTCTGCCAGCGCCCGGCGCCCAGCACGTGCGAGGCCTCGGCCAGCCGGGGGTCGAGCGAGGCCCAGAAACCCGAGACCACGCGCATCACGATCGTGTAGTTGTAAAAGACGTGCGCGAGGACGATGACCTCGAATGTGCCGATCATGTCCAGCGCCGCGTCGTCGCGCCCCAGCAGCCACCGTAAGCCGTCGTTGACCAGTCCGTCCGGCCCGAAAAGGGCGATGAAGCCGAAGGCCACGACGATCGCCGGCATGACGAACGGCACGGTGCTGACCGACCTCAGGAGGGTTTTCCCGGGGAAGCTGTAGTGGGCGAAGACGTAGGCCGAGGGCAAGCCCAGGGCCACCGTGGCGACAGTCGATACCAGCGCCAGCCAAAAGCTGAAGAAGATGCGCCCCCGGAAATAGTCGTCGCCCAGGACTTCGGAGAACGCGCCGAGGTCCGGGGACCAGCCGTCGAAAAGGCTGCGCCTGAGGATTTCGACCAGAGGGTAGGCGAAGAAGATTGCGAGGAAGGTTAGGGCGCCGCCGAAGGCCAGCCAGCCGTAGGGCAAAAGGCGTGGCCAGCGCGCGGATCGTCCGGCGCTGGTCAGCGCAGTACCACGTCGGTCCATGCCTCGATCCAATCGTCGCGCTTTGCCGCTAGTGTCTCGTAATCCAGGTCGGCAGGCTCAGCCGGCGGCTCGGCGAAGGAGAAGGCCTCAGGGAGGGCGGCGCCGTCGCGTACCGGGAAGACGCACATGTCGTCGGGGAAGGCCACCTGGAAGCGCTCCCCCAGCATGAAGTCGATGAAGTCGCGCGCCGCGTCCTCGTTGTCGGCACCGGCGAGTATTCCAGCGAACTCGATCTGCTCGAACGAGCCCTGCGGCGGCGTGATGTTGCCGATGGGGGGCTCGTCGAGGGGCTCCTCGGCGAAGATCAGCTCGCAGGCGGGGCTGGTGGTGTAGCTGACGACGACCGGCTGCTCGCCGCCATAGAGGGTGAAGCGGGTGTAGTACGCGTCAGTCCAACTGTCGCTGACCTCGACGCCGTTGGCGCGCATGTCGGCCCAGAAGTCCAGGTAGTCGTAGTCGTCGCCCTCACCGAAGTAGGCGACGGTGGCAGCGAGGAAGGCGAGGCCGGGCGATGATGTGGCGGGGTTCTCGACCACCACCAGACCCTCCCAGGCTGGCTCGGTTAATTCCTCGAGCGTCGCCGGCGGCGCGAGGCCCTCAGCTTCCAGGGCAGCGATGTCATAGTTTAGGTTGACGTAGCCGTAGTCGATGGGTGTCACGAACTCGGAAAACTCAAAGCGGTCATCCACGTTGTCGAGCTCCGGCGATTCATAGGCGACGAAGATCTCCTCGTCGAGGGCGCGCCCCAAAAAGGTGTTGTCGACCCCGAAGAGGACGTCGGCGACCGGGTTGCCCTTGCTGAGGATGGCGGAGTTGACGACGGCGCCGGCGTCGCCGCCGCGGATGATTTCGACCGAGATGTCGTGCCCCTGCTCGAACTCGGTGATAACGTCCTCATCGACCGCGAAGGAATCGTGGGTGAGCAGGCGCAGCGTGCCGCCGCCGCTGTGGTCGTCGTCACCGCAGGCGGCAAGGAAAACAAGAGCCGTGACGAGTAAGGCGCAAATGAGCTTCATCGAGTCTCCCGGACGGAGGCCCGCAAACCTCTCCCCCTGGCCCCTCTCCCGGCCGGGAGAGGGGAAAAAGAAGACCGAGAGCCCGCTGATGCGACTCTCGGTACTGGTGTCCCTTAAGCCCGCTTCCCTACGCTCGTATCAGCAAGGTCAGGTTCCAGGGGTCGTGCCCTCACGAGCAGCCTCTCAGTCCACCCTTGAGTGGACTCCCCCAGCGGATCTCCGTATTCAGTTGTTACGGTTGCAGGATAGCGGATGGTCGTGGCCGACTGCCTCGAATTCCCACCTGCCCCCGTTTGCGGGTGTTGCCGCGGTAGTCTTCCGACGCCGCGGATTGGCCACCCCGCCCCGCCCCAACCTCACCCCTGCCCCCCTCTCCGTAAACAGAGAGGGAAAAGTTAGGACCTGTGGTGGTGGAGGACGAGGAGGGTGCCCTGCGCCGCACTTACGGCGGCCTCGAAGCCGATCAGCTCGTTGCTCACGCCGAGGGAGTCGCCAAACATTAGCCGGCCTTCGGGGACCTCGTAGCGCAGCCCCTTCGTGCGGATGCCGGTTACCTCGGGCGTGAGAGGAATGAGGGTCAGGTAATCGCCGGCTTTACCCTGGACGACAGTCCAGCCGCGGCAGAGCCGCGCCTCGTTGGCGCCGTCGATGATCCGGATGTCGCGCTCGCGGAAGTCGGCGTGGGCCAGGAGAAGGCTGTTAGCCACGGCGTGGTCCAGCCTGTCGCCGCCGAAGAGGCCGAGCATGTCGACCTGCGTGGCGCCGCGCTCGAAGGCTACCTCGAGCGCGAGGTGGGTGTCGGTCTTGTCTTTGGCGGGCGGATATTCGATGAACTCGGTGCCGCCGGCGACGAGCGCATCTCGCGTTCCGGGCGTGAGCGAGTCCAGGTCCCCGACCAGCAGGTTGGGCGTCACGCCGAGCTGCAACAGGCGCGCGCCGCCGCCATTGGCGGCAATCAGCAAGTCCGCCTTGCGCAGCGCTTCCTCAACTAGGGGGGATTGGGTGACGGGGGCGCCGGCCGAGACAAGGGCGCGCATCAGATCTCGTAGGTGGCGAAGTCCTCGGCCACGATGGTGGATGGCAGGGACTCCGCGGGCGTCTCTTGGAGGTGGGTCAGGATCAGCGTCGTCTTCGGGTCGATGAGCGAGCGCAGGCGTTTGGCGTCGTTGAAGCCCATGTGGGTGCCGGCGTCGCCGTCACCGGGATAGGAGCAGTCGATGACCATCGCGTCGGCGCCCTCGCCCAGCTGCAACAGCTCGTCACACCACGCCGTGTCGCCGGTATAGGCCAGGAGCTGGCCCTCGATGGTCACCCGATAGCCGAAGGCTTCGAGCTTCTCCCTGGCGTGGTTCATCGGCAGCGAGACATAGGGTAGGCCGGCAACCTCCCCAGCCTTGCTCCGCGCGGCTTCGGTGTAGCTGACCTTGAAGCGCTTCTGTTTGCGGTTCTTGAAGTACCCACGCTCGTACATATCCTCGAACTTTTCTTCGATCCCCGGCGGGCCGACGACCTCCAACACCTTGTCGCGGCGCGTCATGTAGTCGTATTCGAGGAAGAGGAAAGGAGCGCCGAGCCAGTGGTCGGCGTGGAAGTGGGTTATGAAAATGGCTTCGACGCGGGCCGGGTCGATGGCGAGCCGCTTCAGCGAGGAGAGCGCCTGCGGGCCGCAGTCGAACAGGTAGCGATCATTCAGCAAGAAGCAGCTCCAGCCGCGGCCGCCGGGGGCAAAGGCGTTGCCCGAGCCCAGGAACTGGAGCTTCATCGCGACCTCTCCCCCTTGCCCCCTCCCCTTGCCAAGGGGAGGGGGGATAGGAGAGAGCACGACACTGCAGTCTCCGGGGTTGGCGTTACAAGACCCTGCGGTATGGTGAGGAGCGGGGTGCTGGAGGGGCCCGGCCTGCGCGCGCCCTCCTCCGGAAGCAAAGGCGTTGCCTGAGGAGGCCAGGAGGTGAAGATTCATCGCAGGCGAGCCTGCGCGCCTAGTACTCGATGCTGCGGATCGTGAGGACCAGCATACCGGAGGGCGCCTGGACCTCGACTTCGTCGCCGGGCATCTTGCCGAGGACGGCCTTGCCGACCGGCGACTCGATAGAGATCTTGCCGGCCTGGGGGTTGACCTCGCGGGGGTGGACGATGGTGAAGCGCTGCTCCTTGCCGGACTTTGCGTTGGCGACAATGATGGTCGATCCGACGTGCACGCCGCGCCTGCCATCGCCGCCGCTGGGCATGATCTCGGCGTGCTTCAGCAAGTTCTCGATTTCCTTGATCCGAGACTCGTGCAGGGCCTGCTTCTCGCGGGCGGCGTCGAGCGGCGCGTTCTCGCGGAAGTCCTTGTCGGCGCGTGCGGCGCCGATCGAGGCCTGGATGTCGTGACGCTGGTTCTTCAGCATTTCCAGCTCGGCGGTGAGGGAGGCGTGGCCCTCCGCGGTGAACTGGTGGACGACAGTCTCCTCGCGGGAGCTGGTGCCGCGCTTCAAACCCTTGACGCGCGGGACCTTGGCTTCCTTCTTGAGGTTTATGGCTGCGCTGGTCTTACCGAGGTACTCAAGGAAGTGGCGCAGGCCTTCGACCTTGTCGGCGGCGTCGGAAGCGTGGCCGCTGATGTTAGCGTTGACAAAGGATTCGACATCGTAGGGTCGGACGTTGTCCAGAGCGGTATCCGGCTTGACCCATTTGACGAAACGCTCGGCCTGGTTCTCAGCGAGGCGGCGCTTCATGCCTATCAGTTTTGTACTTCCCTCTTCGAGGTATTGCTGGAGGGCGTCAG
Organism: Dehalococcoidia bacterium; assembly: GCA_040902555.1. Lineage (GTDB taxonomy): Bacteria > Chloroflexota > Dehalococcoidia > WHTO01 > WHTO01 > DASTBR01. The sequence goes on along the minus strand of JBBDXC010000013.1, from coordinate 270,109 downwards.
CCAGCGTTTTGGCGGTTGTCATGTTCACTTCTGTCGATTCTAGTTCGGCACCTCCCTGAAAGCTTGCCTCAGTGATGTATTTGTGACCTCGGGGGACCTCTCGGAGCAACTTGAGCAAGCCGGCTACACGCTTCCGCAGCCGGCTCTTGAGCTCATGCAGGGCTATCTGGCGGCGCTGGAACGCGACCGCGAGCGCCTTGACCTGACGGCGATCTCGACTCGCGAAGAGCTGGTCGCCCGACAGGTTGTCGAGTCCCTGGCACTGCTGCATCTGATCGACCAAATGGCGACCTCACCCCCTAGGGGAGGGGGGATGAGAGAAGGGGTCACGCTTGCCGATCTGGGCAGCGGGGGCGGCGTGCCGGGGATACCCATGGCGATAGCTCGGCCGGCGTGGCAAGTGACGTTGATTGAGGGCAGCACGCGCAAAGCCGACTGGCTGCGGGAGACTGCGGCGACGCTCGGCCTCGACTTACGGGTGGTTGGCGAGCGGGCCGAGGACGCGGCTCATAACCCCGAGTACCGCGCTGCCTTCGACCTCGTGGTGGCCAAGGCCGTCGCCCGGCTGGCGATCCTCGTCGAGCTGAGTTTGCCATTGCTGAAGGTCGGCGGTCGCCTCCTTGCCCAGAAGGGCAGCCGAGTGGGCGATGAGGTCACTGAGGCTGAGGGACTTCTGCCGGCCCTGGGAGGAAAACTGCAAGGTTCGGTCCCGCTCCTGGACAGCGCCGAACTGAATTCCGTCGTCGTCGTGGTGGACAAGGTTTCGCCGACGGAAAGCCGATACCCACGTCGAACCGCCGCTCTCTATCGGCGAACACAAAGCAAAAGTTTAGGCGCGTAATCATTTTCGCCGTTGATTTCGGCCTGCGCGGGCCAAATCTTGTGATATTATTCCGCCAGCAGAATGCAAATCGAGTACGAGTCCAGGAGGTGAGGAGCGCAGAGTTTTCGCTGATCGCCTGACCCCTCCCTGAAGCTAAAAAGGAGGCAATTTGGACTTCGCAAGGACAGTCAACTGGCTAGGCCGCGTGATCCGCCTCGACAGCACAGCTTTCGACGAGATCAAGCTCGATCCGTCCGGCATGATCGGCGGACTCATCGCCGTGGTTCTGACCAACCTCGTCATCGGCATCGGCACCTACATCTACGGCACGGTCGAGGACCTGCCGGAGAAGGGTGACCTGCTGATCAAAACCGTCATTCTCGGCACTATCGTCCAGACCGTACTCTGGGTGGCCTGGCCGGGGGTCACCTATCTGCTCCTCAACTCGTTCTATAAGGCAACTGCCGACGTGCAGCAGCTCATCGCCACGATGGGCTTTGCCTACGTACCGGCAGCGATTATGGCGCTGATCTTCATCACCCCGCTCGACACACCGTTCGCCCTCCTGGGCATGGTCGCTGCGTTCGTCCTCACACAGTACGCCATCGCCTCATCGAGCAACGCCAGCAGTGTGCAGATAACGCTGGCCAACCTCGCCGGGCTGGCCGCGTTCTCGGTGCTGATGAGCGTCATCGCGGTGGAGATCCTGGGCGACGATGGGCTGGGCGACTACCCCTTCGCCAGCGGCATCTGGTTCCTCGACTGGCTCGGCGGACTACTCACGTGATTCTTGAGCTTCGACCTGCACTCAAGGGAGGTTGCTGAATGGACCCATCCCGAGTTTTGAACTGGCTGGGCCGGGTCATCCGGCTCGACACGACGGCCTTTGACGAGATAAAGATCGACCCGTCCGGCCTCATCGCCGGGCTGGTCGTGGTGTTTGTCACCAACCTCGTCATCGGCATCGGGACTTACCTGTACGCGGAGTTCGAGGACTATCCGGAGACTGGTGACCTGCTGTTGAGGAGCGTGATTATCGGCAGCATCGTCCAGACGATAGTCTGGATGGCCTGGCCGGGGGTGGCTCATCTGCTGGTTAACTCCGTCTACAAGGGGCGGTCGAACATCCAGCAGCTGATCGCCACGCTGGGCTTTGCCTATGTGCCCGCGATAGTCAGCTTCTTCATCTTCATCACCTTCCTCGATTGGCCTTTCGCCATCCTGGGAATGGTTGGGGCGTTTGTCCTCAGCCAGTACGCGATAGCGGCGGCGACAGACACCACGAGCTCTCAGATCACGATGGCGAACCTCGCCGGCTTCGCGGCCTTCGCCGTGATCATGGGCGCCGTCTCCGAGGTGTCCACCGGCGACAACCTCGGCGACTACCCCTACGTCAATGGCGTCTGGTTCCTCGACGCCCAGGCGAGCGAGGTGGGTGACGCCATTGGCGGTTCGGACGGGGGCGGTGGCGGTGGTGGCCTAAGCGGCGGGTTCGACCGTGACGCCTGCGAGCAGGGGTTCATCGACAGCGGCTTCACGGAGGAGCAGGCGGCCGACTCCTGCGACCCCGATACCCTGCGGCAGCAGTGCGAAGACTCGGCGGCGCAGGGGCTGATCGACGAGTCCGAATGTGACGTCTTCGACTGAGTTTCTCGGCGCATAGTCAACAGAGGCCCGGCGATTCGCCGGGCCTCCGTTTTTCACGGGCTAGGCGGCGGCCTGGTTAATTAAGCTGGCATGGTGCCCCCGACCGACACCTTGAGCGAGGCGCAGGTGATGCGCGCCTACCGCGCCAACATCTGGAAGATCTATCTCTTTCGCTTCTTCGTGACCTTCGGCTTCTGGTGGCCGATCTGGGTCCTCTACCTGACTGATTTCCGGGGTCTTTCCATTACCGAGGTGGCCTTTCTCGAGGTGCCGTTCTTTCTCTCTATCGTGGTCATCCAGGTGCCCGCCGGCATCTTCGCCGACCGCTACGGCCGCAAGCTGACGATGATCATCGGGGCGGTCCTCAATGGCGGCGCCATCGTGGCCTTCGGCCTGGCCGCAAGCTATCTCGCGATCCTTGGGACGTACATCTTCTGGGCCTGGTCGCTGGCGATCCTCAACTCCTCCGACAGCGCTTTCATGTACGACAACCTCAAAGCGCTCGGCCAGGAGGAGCGCTTTCAGGAGGTGATGGGCCGATCGACCGCCATCTTTAACATGGCTATCGTCGCCAGCCTGCTAATCGGCGCGCCGCTGGCCGACGCCGTCGGGCTCGACACGGCGGTCCAGCTTAGCGCGCTGGCCTCGCTGGGCGGGCTGGCCGTCGCTCTGACGCTGAAGGAGCCCCTGCGCCTGCGGGCGCCCGGCGGCCGGCCGGCCCTGAGCTCCTTTGTAGTCGATACTTACCGGCTGGCCCGCCGCGACGGCCGCGTCCCGCTGCTGATGGTGCTGTATGCCTTCCTCAGCGTTGGCGCGATCGGCACTGCGGTCTTCTTCCAGCCGTTCCTCGACGGCCACGGCGTTGAGCTGGGCAATGTCGGTTACCTGCAGGCGCCGGCGCGCCTGTTCGGGGCGTTCGGCGCCCTCGCCGCGTTCTGGTTCGCGCGCCGCGCCGGCGACCAGCGCAGTCTCTACGCCATCGCCGCGGCCTGTGCCGGCTCTTACATCGTCCTCGGAGTATGGGATTCGTTGGCGGCGTTCATCATGTTTCCGGTCATCAGCCTGGCCTCCGCGGCGTCGGTGCCGTTGGTCATTGACATGATTAACCGGCGCATTCCCAGCGAGCAGCGGGCCACGATACTGTCGGCCGGCCAGCTCGTCCTGGCCCTGACCATGGCCGGCTTCTCCCCCCTGATCGGCACCGTTGCTGACGCGAGGTCGCTCCAGGCCGGATTCTTCGTCGGCGGGGTGGCGATTGGCGTCGGTTCGCTGCTGGTTCTGCTGGCACTGCAAGGCGTGAAAGGAGCGATTCCAGCGGCGCGCCGCGAGGAGGCGCTGGCGGCCGGCGGCGACGCCGCTAGCTGACGTCCTGCAGGTCGTAGACCTGGACGCTGCCGGGGACAACCACACCCTTATGGGCCTTGATCACCGACTCGATGGTGGCGCCGCTTTCCTCGTACTCGGCCAGCCTCTCGGCGTCGCGCCAGGTCGTCTGGATGATGGTCTGGACGGGGCCTTCGTAGTTGTGTGTGCGCAGGATGCGGCTGTCGACGAAGCCCGGCATCTGCTTGATCGCCAGCAGGTGCTGGTCGATCTGGGAGCGCAGGCCGTTGCTGCGGTTGATCTGGCCCTCGTCAGGGGCCATGTACTGGAAGAGCACGGTGTGGACGTAGGGCGGAGGTCCCTCGCGGCCCTCTAGCTCGCGGGCCTGCTTGCGCGTCTCGGCGATCCAGCCGGCCATCGCCCCGACCATTATCAGGCCGCCGGCGCTGGCTACGGCGAGGTGGGTCACGAAGCCCATGGCGATGAGGATGATGCCGACGGCGAGGCTGATGGGCCAGAAGCTCGGCCCGGGAAGGTGGATGTGCTCGGCGTGGTCGGCCTCGTCGTGGGGGGCCATCTCCGCCACCTGGCTGAGCTGGGCTGGGTCACTCATGCCGCGTCCTCCTCCATAGGTATCCTAATCCGACTTCTAAAGGCGCCCAATCGCAGTGTCAACGGCTACCGCCACGAACAGGAGGGCGAGGTAGACCAGCGAATAGCGGAACAGACGCTGAGCGGCGCGTGCGGTGCCCCGGCGCCAGAGACGGAAGGCAAACCAGACGAAGCCAAGCCCGAGCAACAGCGCGGAGCCCAGGTAGAAGTAGGAGGCAGCCCCGAACGGGACCAGCAGCAGCGCCACGCCGAAGAGGAGCAGGGAATAAAGGAGGATTTGCACCCTGGTGCTGGCCTCGCCGGCGACCACCGGCATCATGGGGACGCCGGCGCGCTGGTAGTCGGCCTCGAGGTTCAGGGCGAGCGCCCAGAAGTGGGGTGGGGTCCAGACGAAGATGATCGCGAAGAGGACAATGGCCGCCGGGTCGAGGGTGCCGGTTACGGCGGCCCAGCCGACCAATGGAGGCATGGCGCCGGCCGCGCCGCCGATGACGATGTTCTGGGGGGTCGAGCGCTTGAGCCAGAGCGTGTAGACGAAAACGTAGAAGAGCAGGGCGACCATCGCCAGGACTGCGCTCAGGAGGTTGGCCACGAACGCCAAGAGGAGGAAGGAGACCACTGCCAGCACTGTGGCGAAGGCCATGGCCTGGGCGGGGGTTACCAACCCGCTAGGGATTGGGCGCGACCGCGTCCGCCGCATGATGCCGTCGATGTCGCGGTCGATGAACATGTTGATGGCGTTGGCGCTGCCGGCGGCCAGGGTGCCGCCGATTAGCGTCGCCACCACCAGGTAGGTGTTGGGCCAGCCGTTGGCCGCCAGGATCATCGCCGGGATCGTGGTGATCAGCAGCTCGACGATGATCCTGGGCTTGGTCAGGGCGACGTAGGCGCCCGCTGTCTGCCAGGCGCTGCTCTGGCGCAGGGTCAGCGCGGTCAAGACGCGCGCTCCTGCTGTGGCAGGGCTCGGCCGCGCGTGGCGGCCGCCTGCCTCCCCGGGAAGTAGAAGGAAGCCACCATCAGGCCGACGAGCGAGCTCCAGATCAGGGAGCCGAGAGCGAGATGGCTGATCGAGGTTTCCTCCGACATGTCTGTCCAGATGTTACCGGCGCCCATGAGTACCTGTGCACCGTAGAGCCCCACGGCAGCCGCCGCGGCTGAGTAGAGCGTCGAGCGCGGGCCGAAGAGGCTGCGCGTTTGAAGGGCCACGAGCACAAGGGCTCCACCCATAACGAGGGCGAGGAAGCGGTGGAGCCAGTGGATGCGCACCAGCCGTGTGAACTCGGGCAGGAAGGTGCCGTTGCAGCGCGGCCAGCCGTCGCAGGCGAAGTTGGCGCCGCTCTCGGTCATATAGGCGCCCAGCCACATGGTCGTGATCGTGACCAAGAGGGCGACGGCGAGGAGCGGGAAGAGGGGGTTGCGCTCGACGCGCAGTGGCTGGCGGGGGCTGACGAACGAAGCAATCGTGATGACGATCAGGGTCGTGAGCAGGGTCAGGCCGGTGACGAGGTGGGTGGCGACGATTTCGGGTGGAAGCTCGCGCTTCACGGTGATGGCGCCGAGGATCACCTGCACCGCCAGGACCACCAACGACGCGGCGGCCGCGGCGATAATTACCCGGTTCTCGCGCTGGCTGCGCCAGGCGGCTATAGCCAGACCGAAGATCAGGAATCCGGTGATGGACGCCGTAAGGCGGTGGGACCACTCGATCCAGATTTCCGTTTCGGCCGGTGGGATGAAGGAGCCGTGGCAGCGCGGCCAGTCGGGGCAGCCCAGGCCGGAGTCGGTGACGCGGACGACGCCGCCGAGGATGACGAGGCCGAAGGTGACAAGGGTCGTGGCGAGGGCGTAGAGCTGGAATTTCGTCATAGACAGGGGGGCTTGGGGGCTTGTTATTTCCATCACTATTCTGGCAGCCCGTTTGGTGGGTCGCCTTTCGAAGCCACCGCCGTCGGACCTCGGACGTTTGCTTTTCCCCTATCGCTTGTCTCGACCGATGGGAGGGGCAGAAGGCTCTTGGATTCGGAGGCTGGTCGGCGCAATCGGCCGGCCATCTGCCCCTACAAGGCCGACTCTTGGCCTATTGCTGCGACCTCGGGGGGCGGTTGGGTGGGGGTGGCGTCGGAGACCATGGGGCGGGCGTCGCGGCGGACGGATAGCTGGAAGACGTCCGGGCGGCCATAGTGGCCGGCGACGTCGAGCTCCCAGCGGTGGCCGAACTCGTCGGGGTCGACTTCGGCGTAGAGGATCTCTTCCTTGCGCGAGACGGGGCCGGCGAGGAACTTGCCGGTGGGCGAGACGATGGCGCTGTCGCCGACGTTAATCCACTCGTCGCCATTCTCGGAGTAACGGACCCGGGCGGCGATGTCGGCGGGCATTGCGTCGCGGCGAAGCGCAGTGCAGACGCCCACGACGTAGACGCCGCCCTCTTTGGCGATGTGGCGCAGGGTGGAGAGCCAGGGCTCTCCGCGGTCCCAGGTGGGGGCGACGTAGATCTGGGTGCCCCAGGCGTACATGGCGTAGCGGGCGAGGGGCATGTAGTTCTCCCAGCAAATCAGCCCGCCGAGCTTGCCAAGCTCCGTGTCGAAGGCCTCTAGGGTGCTGCCGTCGCCCTGTGCCCAGACGAGGCGCTCGGCCCCGGTGGGGACGAGCTTGCGGTGTTTGCCCATGATCTCGCCCTTGTTGTCGATGTAGAGGAGAGTGCAGTAGAGGCTCGCGCCGCTGGCCTCGTTGTTACGCTCGTCCATGCCCATGACGACGTATGCGTTGGCCTCGCGCGCCGCCTGGCAAAGACGGTCCGTGGCCGGGCTGGGGATCGTTACGGCCTGGTCGAGCAAGCGGGCGAAGAGGCTGGATTGGCCGCTGAAGTCGCCGGGCGGCAGGGCCCAGATCCAGTCGGGGTAGGTCGGGATGAAGGCCTCGGGGAAGACGATGAGGCGTGCGCCGCCGGCTGCCGCCTCGGCGATCAGCTTGCAGGCCTTGTCGACGGTGGCCTCGCGGTCGAGGATTACCGGCGACGCCTGGACGGCGGCGATGGTGAACTTGTCGATCATCGGCAGCTAGCTCGCGGCGCCCGAAGCCCTGAGGCCGGCGATCTCATCCGCGCTGTAGCCCAGAGAAGACAGGACATCGTCGGTGTGGGTGCCTGGCGCTACTCCGGTCGTCCTGACCGAGGGCTGGGTGTCGGAGAACTTGGGGGCGATGCCTACCTGTTTGACCGCGCCCAGCTCGGGGTGGTTGACCTCGATCACCATCTCGCGGGCCAGGTTCTGCTTGTCCCTCAGGGCTTCGGGGAAGTCGTAGACCGGGGCGGCGCAGATGTCGACGGCGCTCAGCACGTCGAACCACGCGTCGCGGGTCTTGGTCTTGAAGGTCTGAGTGAAGTGCTCGAAGATCTCGGGCCACTTCGCGCTGTCGTACTCGTGGGGAGTGAAGTCCTCGCGGCCCATGACGCGGCAAAGGTTGGCCCAGAAGTGAGGCTCGAGACTGCCGAGGCTGACCCACTTGCCGTCCGATGTCCCGTAGATGTTGTAGTGGGGAGCGGCGCCGTTGAGGAGGAAGCCGCCGGGCATAGGAGCGCTGCCGTTGCCGAAGTACTGGCCGGTGAACATCGCCAGCAAGTAGAGGACGCCGTCCGACATGGCGATGTCGACAAACTGGCCGCGGCGGGTTTTCTCGCGGGCCAGGAGCGCGGCGAGGATGGCGAAAGCGGCCATCAGGCCGCCGCCGGCGAAGTCAGCGATGACGTTGAGCGGGATCGCAGGCTTTTGGCCCGGCCAACCGATCATGCCCAGGGCTCCGCCGATGGAGATGTAATTGATGTCGTGGCCGACGAGCTCGCGGTAGGGGCCGGTCTGGCCGTAGCCGGAGAGGGAGCAGTAGACAATGCGGGGGTTGATCTCCTTCAGGGTGTCGTAGTCGACGCCCAGTCTCTTGACGACGCCGGGCCGCGCGCCCTCGAGGACGACGTCCGCCTCCTTGGCGAGCTTGTAGAAGACATCGCGGGCGGCCTGTTCGCGCAGGTTGAGCTGGATCGAGCGCTTGTTGCGGCGCAGGGGGTCGTAGGCGGCGGCGCGTTTCGCCCGTGCCTCGGCATCGGCGCCGGGCATATTGGCGCCCCCGCCGATCGCGCCTGGCGGCGCCTCTACGAGGAGGACCTCGGCGCCGAGGTCGCCGAGGGCCATCGAGCAGAAAGGCCCCGGGGCGAGGCGTGAGAGGTCGAGAACCTTGTATCCCTCAAGTGGCTGCATGCTTCAAAGGCTCCGCGTCAGGGGCCGAACGCGCAACCTTCGGGCCCGAACAGGTCCTCCGAAGGCCGGAGGAGGGCGCCAAGGATCAGCGCCGTTGTTCGAGGACGTAGTCGACGGCGGTTTTGTCTCCGGGCAACATCTTAATCGGGGTTGGCCAAAAGGTGCCCCGTGGGTTTTGGGCAGGAATTATCTTCCCCTCGGCCACCATTTCTCTATACCAAGCTGGCCATTCCTTCGAAAGGGGCTTGGCGGGGACAATTCGCGCAACCTCCTCGCCTCGAAACGTAACGACCAGAGTCTCGCCCTCGCGAACCCGAGCAATGTAGCGGCTTAGAGAAGACCGGAGTTCGCGCATTCCCACTGAAACCATCGTGGCTACATCTTAGTCGTGGTTAGTTCTCGTTCAACCGAAAAGACCTGGCGAAGCTGCTCTACGAAAGAGCGCTATTCGCCACTAAATCGCCTTAGTTGGCCTTAGTTGGCGGATCCGGATCGCCTTAATCGGCGCTAATCGGTCTTATCTGCCGTTAATCGCGCTTAAGCGTGGCTAAATCGCCTTAAGGAAGGTTGGCTTTTGTTTTTTGCCGACTTGGTTCGTTTTGAGCCTCGTCCGGACGACTGTGGGCAGAGGTTTTGTCGCGTCATGGAGGCTCTCGCGCCGGCCGGCGGAGCGGGCAGGTGTCTCAGGACTTCGTGGGCGGAGGGTCTGTCTAATACGACACCTGCGCCCTACATAAAAACGTGGCCAGGGTGTGGGGAATCGGGTTTCGGACCGAGGAGTATGCAGTTGTAAAGGAGGCGGCAGGGCTCATGACCGTGCGCGCGCCGGGTTTCTATTCCTTTGTAGGCAGGATGCCGACAGGAGTTGTCGCGGAAACCATGGCCGTGGGGATTGCGGCTCGGCTTTGAACCTTGAGCCGGTACATAACCCCATACGGAGGCTCGGAAGGGCGGGTGTCAGCAGCTACTCAGAGGACGTGGTTGGATGGGAGGCTGACACCCGCCACTACATGTTTTTGGGGGGTGTGGGCTAGACCTGAAAGGCTCCGTTTAAATCGAGTGAAGCAGGGTTGGGAGCTCCGTCAGGGTTGTGATGCGGTGTACGCCGGCCGGCATCTCGTAGTTGTAGCCGAAGCGGTCTAACCAGATGGGAAGCAACCCGGCGGGGAGGGCGCCCTCGATGTCGTTCTCGATGCTGTCGCCGACGTAGGCTATCTCGTTGGGCGGGAGGCCGAGGACGTCGCAGGCGCGGCTGAAGGCCCGCGGATGCGGCTTGTAGCAGCCGTCCTCGGCCGAGAGCACGCGGCTGAAGTAGCCATCCAAGCCCAGCCGCCTCACGACCTTCTCGGCGAGGTGGTTGTTGCTGAGGACGGCGAGCTGATACTTGGGCCTCAGCGCCTCAAGGGTGGGAATGGCGTCGGCGAAGGCTACCGGCCGGAACGCCTTGCGGAAGGCCTCGGCGAGCTGGATCCAGAGCTCTGCCGGCCCATCGGGCAGGGTCAGCTTCCAGGAGCGCTCGGGGTCGACAAGGAGCATCCAGTGGATGCGGTCGATGACCTGGCCATCGCGCCAGACGAGGTAGAGCTCGTCGAGGACCTCGTAGAAGCGGGCGCGGATGGTCATGGGCTCGACTCCGTGGACCAGGGGCAGGACTTCGTCGAGGGTCTTTTCGACAGCCGCCGGCCAATCGCTGAGGGTGTCGTCGACGTCGAAGAGGACCGCGCGGACCAACTAAGCGTGGAGGCCGTGGATGCCGCCGGCCTGGACCAGCAGCTCTTCCAGATGGCGCTGCCAGTCGAGGGCGCGCCGGCGCTTCTCGACGGTGTCGGCCAGCTCTTCGTAGATGGCTTGGCCGAACTTCAGGTGCTCTTCCTCGTCGACCAGGATGAACTTCAGCGTCCGCACGGTCGGCGCGTCGGAGATCTGGTCGGTCACGGCCATGTGGTGGCGGTAGTAGACGGCCAGGTGGGTCTTCAGCACGCGGTAGAGGCCGACGATACGCAGCAGCTCGTCCTCTTCGTCGTGCAGTTCTTCGATGAAGTGCTCGAACTCGGCGTTGGCCGGCAGGGCCTTCTCTGAGCCGCGGAGCATCGGCGGACGCTCGATCTGGGCCTTCTCGTAATCGCGCAGCTCCGGCAGACGGCGGCCCAGGGCGTCGGCGTGCAGGGCGTCCTGGTAAGCCTGCTCGCCCATGGCCAGCTTGACCTTGATCGTGGGCATCGTGGCCGGCCAGCCGGAAAGCGCCTCCATGCATTTTATCTCGGCGTAGCGGAAGTGGACGATGCGCCGTGCGTTCTCGTCCACCGAGAAGGCGCCGCCGATGCGGCGCTGGTCGACGTGCAGCTCAGGCATCGCGTCCGGCCTCTACCCGCGTCTCGACCGCGTCGAGCATGTGCAGCTTGCGCTGGCGGCGGTTCTTGGCCCAGCCCCGCGCTTTTTCCCGCGCGGCTTCGAGCTCGATTGGTTCGTGGGAATAGGTGGGGTCGGGGTGGATGCAGTCGACGGGGCAGACGTTGGCGCAGATGCCGCAGTCGATGCAGTCGCGCGGCGTGATGACGTGCGTGCGGCGGCCGGTGGCGAAGTATTCGATGCAGGTCGTCGGGCAGGAGCGCCGGCACCAGCCGCAGTTTATGCAGGGGGCCAACTCGATCTTGAAGGCCAAAAGGACCTCTCTCCCTAGCCCTCTCCCCTTGCTAAGGGGAGAGGGGACAGGACGGCGAAGTGGGGGTGTTCGCGTGGCACTAGTGGGGAAGGGGCGGGAACTGGCGTCATTTTTCGGGGAGGGCTTCCCTTTGCAAGGACATCGCCATCTCGAAGAAGGCCTGGGCGTTTAGGGCTTTGGCCTCGCGCTCGGGGTCGTCCTTGCAGAGCTGCTTGATCCAGTAGTCGCCGTTGGCGACGTGCGTGACTTCGTCGGCCCAGTTGTAGTCGTGGGCCTGCTCGAGAGCCTCGTCGCCGATCTTCTTGCCCAGCAGGTGGGTGTCCATGAATCGCGAGAGGGCCACGCCTTCGAGGCCAACCTGGACGGTGGCCATGGTCCGCACGGGGTCGATGTTCTCGAAGCGCTCCAGCTCCTCTGGAGTCATCTTGTCGGCGCCGGGTGGGCGGCCGAGGATGTCGGGGTATTCGCCAAGCTCGCCGCCTGATTTTTCGAGGAGCTGCATGTTGAGTTGGGCGTGGCGGGTTTCGTCCCACATCTGCCGGCTCATGGCCAGCGTCATCTCCCAGGGCACACCCTGGTGGTGCCACTGGCAGACGAAGCGGCCAAAGGCGTCGAGGCCGCGGAACTCGGCGCTGAGGACGAGGCTGAGCATGGCGCGCTTGTAATCAGGGTTGTCGGGGTGCTTCTCGACGAGGATTGCCAGCGTCTCGAGGTTGTAGTTCTCGACGCCGCCGATCTTGCGCACCAGCTCGGCGCGTTCCTCGTCGGAGATGGTCTCGATCTGCCGGTAGGGCGGTTCCCTGAGGGCCTCCCGCTGGATCATGCGCTGGTGCAGCTTCGACATGTTGTGCTCCCGAAAACTAGTTGTCCCGCTGGTCAGAAAGTTTACACCAACGGCTAGCAGAGCTGTGTGCAGCCCGCGCGGACCGACTCGACGACGCGGCGGATGTAGGCGATGACGAAGTCGGGCTGCTCGTAATGGATGCCGTGGTTCGTATCGGCGAGGTAGACGTACTCGCCGCCGAGGACCGAATCGGCGACCGTCTTCTGAACCTCAGACCAGGCGAGCCGGACCGCCTCGTTCTGGGCGGCGGTGAAGCCCGGCGGGATGGCGACGAAGGTCTGGCCGCCCTCGATGACGACCAGCGGCATCGGTTGTAACACCGCTTCTTCCTGGAGGAGCTCCAGCGTTGCCTCGCGGTCGGTCACATCGAGATAGCCGAGGAGGAGGCCGTGCGGCACCTCCCTGGTCCAGAGCACCGCCGGCAGGATATCGCGCTGGCGGAGGTCGAACGCCTCGTGGCGGGCGTCGAGGAGGACCAGGCCGGCGACCTCGTCTGGATACTGGCCGGCGAAGAGCCGCGAGTAGTAGCCGCCGGCGGAGTGGGAGACGAGAACGTAGGGCTCGGGGACGTCGGCATCATCGAGGAGCGTGTGGAGCTCATCGATGTACGGCTGAATTGTTTCAGCTGGGGCACCGGGGCGGCGGTCGCTGTCGCCGCTGGCGGCTCGATCGTAGGCGCAGGCGGTAGTCGTCTCGGCCACTTCGTCCCAGATGGAGTTCCAGCCGCCGTGGCCGCCCCCGGCGCCGCTCTCGAAGATGACGGCGGGGGCGCCGCTGCCGCGGCACTCGATGTAGAGGGAGAAGCCGCCGACATCGACAGTCCCGGAGAAGCCTCCGGCGTGGACCGTAATTTCGCCGCTACTTTCGTCGGCGATAACGGTTGACCGACCATCGGGGTTGGAGGAGCGGGCGGTGGGCTCGACTTGCGGCGTGCGGTCGGCCGTTCGACGCTCGGGGTCGTCATCGCCGCCGCACGCCTGGGACAGGCAGATGATTGCGACCAGCAAGGCAAGGTAGGGGGAGAGTAGTTTCATCAACAGCCGCGCTTGCTTAGAGTTTGGGCAGAAGGACGGCGAATGAGCGAGACGGGTGGCTCCAGGTTTCACAGGGCGCGATTGTACTTGCGCATTGGGGCGGGGGTCGCGCTGCTCGTTGTCCTCGCCGTGTTTGCGCTGGCCAACTCGCAGGAAGTCAAGGTTGACTTCGTGGTCCACGAGTACACGGTGCGGCTGGCCTGGGCCTTGTTGCTGGCCGCGGCGATCAGCTTTGGGGCGGGGTTCCTGTTCGCGCGGAACCTGCGCAGGCGGTAAGGCCGCGTTAAAAGCCGCGGGGCCGGCATCGATGTTCGGTCGAAGGGTTGGGTGACGCGCTGTTCGGTATTGCTCTGGGCAGCGGCGCGTGGTGGATACGAAGGTCATTTTCGGATGCCACGAGGGGGCAGGCAACGCGATGTGGATGTCAGCTCGTCACTGACTGCTCGGCTTTTGGCTGCCCCTACAAGGCGTATCGGCCGGTATCAAGCCGGCGGGGCGGCTTCGTCGCCGGCGGCTACGGTGGCGGCCTCTACGGCGGGGCGAGGGGTTGTGTCGGTGGTCTCGACGTAGCGTTCGCCGGCACGGTCGCCGCGGGCGTTCCAGAGGCGCCAGCCTCGGGGTACCGGGGCGGGCGCGGTCATTTCGTCGGGCAACGAGTCGATGAAGGCGTTTATCGCGGGGACGATCTGGTCGATCGGGAAGTCGCCGTGGGCGGCCTGCTTGAGCTCGACGAAGCGCTTGGTTTCGCTGCCGGCCAGCTCGTAGACCCAGCGTCCCATCCAAACCGGGATCGTCAGGTCGCTGTCGCCGTGCATGACCAGCAGTGGCGCGCGGACGCGGCCGATCTTGCCTCGGGTGTCGAAGCGCACGCGCGGCAGCCAGGGCAGCAGGGCGTGGAGATAGCGAGTAAAGGGCGCGCGGGTCTCCGAGATGTCACGGATCGACGAAAAGGGCGCCCTCAGCATCAGACCAAGGCAGCGGTGGCGGACGGCCATCTCGACAGCCACGGCGCTGCCGAGCGAGAAGCCGTAGAGGACGATCCGCTCCATGTCGAAGTCGCCGCGAGAGTGAAGGTGGGCGAGGGCGGCCTCGCCGTCACGGTAGAGCCCGGCCTCGCTCGGCCTGCCCTCGCTCGGGCCGTAGCCGCGGTAGTCGAACATGAACCAGTCGCAGCTAAGGTCTTCGAGGAAGCGGCCAAAGACCGCCGCCCGCTCCGCCTCCGAGACCATGTCGAGTGAGCTGTAGCTGGTGCCGTGGAAGAAGACGATCGAGGCGCGGGGGTTGGCCGCCTTGTAGAGCCAGCCGTGGAGCTTGACGCCGTCCGCGGAGAAGAACTCGACGTGCTCGAGGTCCAGTCCGGTCTTGCGCGCCAGGTCGACGGGCTCGCCGCGTTGGAAGAGGCGGCGGCCGATGGCCAGGTGCATGGCGACGGTAAGGACGCCCGCGATGGCACAGGTGAGCAGGGCAAGAATGGCCAGGGGTCTATGCAAGCGGCGCCCGTAAACCTCTCTCCCTAGCCCTCTCCCCTTGCCAAGGGGAGAGGGGAATAGAGTTGAGGTTGGCTTCCCGAGGGCTCACGCGGTCAAGATCGAGGCCGCCGAGTTGGTCGTCAAGTTGCGGCGAAGGTCTCGGTGTAGAGTATTTCGCCCTCGGCGTTTTTGATCTCCACGATCGCTTCTTCGGCCGTGACGTCGAAAAGCGCGTAGGAGGGGACATCGATCTCGAGGCAGCGGGTGCCGGCGGCGGTGCCGAGGAATTCCTTGAAGGCGGGGACGAGGTCCTCGCCAATGGCGGCGGCGATCTTGCTGGCGAAGGTGTGGGTTGCGATCGGCCCTGTGACCACTTCGACCGCTACGGGGTCGAGATCCTGGAGCATGTCGGGGCTGACGTCGTTGATCAGGTTGCCGTGGAGGTCGGTGCTGAGGAAGATGACGTTGCGGATGCGGCGTTCGCCGATGAACTCGAGGAGCTCGCGCCGCTCGGCCTCGTAGCCCTCCCAGCGGTCGTAGGGGTTGACGAAGAGCTGCTGGATGGGCTGACCGGTGAAGACGAACTTAAAGGTGGCGCCGGACCCCTCCAGGCCCTCCTTCAGCCAGCGCAGCTGGGCTTCGCCGAGGACCGTACGCTCGGTCGAGGCGATCAGGTCGAGGCAGTCTTGGCCCGTCTGCGCGGGGTAGCCGGCCACCAGCCGCAGGCCGCTGAGGTCGGGGCCGACACCCTCGCGGCCGAGCGACGGCAAGAAATCCAGGTCGCCATTGGGCAGCCGGCATTGGTCGCCGGCGTCGCGGCTACGAAAGCTGCGGGCGTCGACCAGGTAGAACTCGGCCAGCTTGCCCCAGCGGAAGCTGCGATAGGCAGGCGGCGCGTCGGCCGGGGAGGTGACCGATCGCCAGGTCGCCGGCTCACCTTCAGCGGGCCAATAGTCGCGATAGGCGCGATAGCCGGCGGCGTAGCGTTCGCTGTCGAAGTCCTCTCCCTCGAAGTCATTGCCGAACTCGTGGTCGTCGAACATGGCAAAGACGGGCGCGCGCGACAGGAGGTTGCGGGTGGCGCCGTAGCCGCGGTTCTCGAGGTACTTGGCGCGATACTCGTCGGTCGTCCTTGCGACCTCCGGCGCCAGCGGGCTGTCGGAGTAGATGGTGTCGCCGCCGTAGAGGAAGAAGGAGAGGTCGTCGGCGGCCGCGGCATCGAGGACTTCGAAGTCGTTGTAAGGGGCGTTGCCGTCGGCGTCGCGCGTGCCGTCCGAGTCGCCGCTGAAGGCGAAGCGCAGGGGCGCCTCCTCCTCGCGGGGCGGGGCCGTGCGCAGGCGTCCGACCGGGCTGGCGCCGTCGTCGGCCAGGAAACGATAGAAGTAGACGCGGTTCGCGCTGAGTGCGTTGACGAACCAGTGCACGGTGAAGCCGTCCTCCTCCAGCGGGGTGAGCTCGGCCTCGGCTTTGATGTCGGTGAAGTCGGGATTGCGGGAGACCTGGCCGCGGATGATCGCGGCTGCGTTGATCCGGGTCCAGAGGACGGCGGCGCCGTCGGTGATGGCGCCGCTGGCGACGCCGGCGTCGAAGCGGGCGCTGGTCGGTTCCGGCGGTTTGGTGGGCTCGGCTGTCCTCTCGACGTCCGGCGCAACGGCCCTGCCCTCATCGCCGCCGCAGCCGTTGATGAAGAGAGCAGCCAGCGGCGTGGCGGACAAAGTGCCGAGGAAGCGGCGACGGGAAACGCGGCGCATGGCGGGGCTCATGCCAGTCTCAGGTTAGGAAAATGGTCGGGCTGGGGATACCCGGGGCACGCCTCAGGCCGAGGCTTCGGGCTCTGTCTGGCCGGTGAACTCCCACTTGCCAATCTTGAGAGAGGGCACAAGGCTCTGGCCGATGATCGCCTTTTGGAGCGAACGCTCGCGGCTGATCGCCTCAACGTGGTTCAGGGCCTCGACGTAGCCCTGGGTGAAGCGCAGGTTGCGCACGGGATGCTTGACCTGGCCGTCCTCGACAAGGAAGGTGCCGTCGCGCGTCATGCCGGTGACGATGACGTTCAGCGGGTGGACGGGCCGTGTGTACCAGAAGCGAGTTACCCATATGCCTCGTTTGGTGTTTCGGATCATCTCGTGGAGGCTTGAGTCGCCGGCGGCCATGACCATGTTCATGGGGACGGGACCGAAGGTGCTGCCGGCCGGCAATCCGTGACCGGTCGAAGCCTGATCCTTCTCCTTGCCGGCGGTGTAACTGTCCCAGACGACGCCTTCGGCGATGCCTCGGTCGATGAAGTCGACGCGCTGCTTGACGACGCCCTCGAAGTCGAAGGCCGACGGCGGAGTTTCGCCGGACAGGCCATCGTCCCAGATTGAGACGTTCTCGCCCATGACCTTCTCGCCGAGGCGGCCGGCCATGAAGGTGCGCTTTTCCTGGTAGGCCAGCCCGCCGAAGCTCAGGTAAGCGAAGAAGTCGAGCAGGTCGGAGACGGCGTAGTCCTGCAGGATAACCTCGTAGGTGCCGGGTTCGAGAGCCCGCGGCTCCTGCGCCATCTGCGCTTTGTCCACGGCCTCGCGGCCGATGACGTCGCCATCGATATCGGCGACGTCCATCGAGACGCGGCCGGCGTAGCCGGAACCGGTCTTGCCCATGATGACTGTGTTGATATCGGCGAGGGTCTCCTGGCTGTACTGCCAGGTGCCCAGGGAGTTGGCGATTGCGACCTCGCCGGCGGTTGTCTTGAAGGCGCCGGCCGCAATTAAGCCGGCGTCGCGGGAGGCCTGGCAGATCTGGCCAACGACGCCGGCGCGCTCCTCAGGGCCACAGCGCGCCGTGGATTCGACGAACGCATCTACCTTCGGCGCTCGCTCCGATTTGGGCAGTGAGCGGAAGTCTTCGTTTTCCACCTGGTGGCGGGCCAGGTTTGTGGCTCGTTCGACGAGGGCCTTGAGGGCGCCGTCGGAGATGTCGTTGCTGGTGGCGACGCCGATCTTTTTGCCGAGGACGACGCGGACGCGGATGCTGACGTTGGTCTCTTCGACGTTCTGGTGGATGTAGTTGTTGGCGAAGCGGGTGAGGGCTTCGTGCTCCGAGAAGAGAAGGACCTCGGTCTGGTCGGCGGTCGAGGAGCCGAGGGCGACGTCGGCCCAGCGCCGCAGCTCTGATTCACCAAGCATGGATGTAGGGTCGGGAGTGGCCGGGCAAGGGTCAAGGAGCTTCGACAGTAGGTGATCGCGGGCGGAACCGGCGCAGCGGCTCGCTAACCAGCGTTATCAGCAGGACGCCGCCCATTATCGTACCCGCGTCCTCCCAGTTCACGCCGAAGCCGCCGAGCGTTATTAAGAGGACGGTTGCAGCTGCCGGGGGATGGGCGGCGCGAAGCGCTCGCTGCAACAGGCTCAAAAGCGCAAGCGCGAGAACAGAAGCCCAAATGCGCCCGGCGTCGGTATCGCCAGTTTGGAGGACTGCTGGTGCGTCATCGGCTGCGAAGATGGAAAGCGCCACGAAAGCGCTGAAAATCCCGATCAGGTGGCCCGCAACTGTGTTGTAGACCGAGGATTGCGGGTTCTGGGACGCCTCGGCGCGAAGAAAGGCAGTAGGCCCCAGGCTGGGGAAGAGAAGCGGACGATCGCCGGCGAGGGCGGCCAGCCCGGCGATCAGGGTCAGCAGGGCCACCATACCCGGCGTCCAGGCCTGGCGGGTCGCGTCGTGTAGCCATTTCGGGGACGGCACAAGCCACACGATAAGCGCACGGGACGTGTAGGAAGACCCCCGAGGATCCGGGCGCTCTCCGGCCGTCGGTCGGTTGCTCCCGGGCTATGGTTCGCCGAAACGCTGCTCGCAGCTGGCGAGGAACGTATCGGCCGCGGGGCCGCCGTCGCAAACGTCGGTGTTGCCGGCTCCGCCATCGAGGGTGTCCGAGCCACCCCCTCCACAGAGAAGGTCGTTGCCGCCACGGCCGCGCAGGGTGTCGTCGCCGCCGCCGCCGCCGATAACGTCCTCTTGGGGGGTCCCATTGAGAACGTCCGCGGCCGCGCCGCCGAAGATGTGGGCCGAGCGTCCCCGACAAACGACGTTGACGGCTATGCAGCGACGAAAACTCGGAGGTGTTGTTGGCCGTGTCAGTGGCGGTCGCGGTGATGTAGGTCCGGGAGGGGACCGCGGGCAGCTCTGCCGCATTGGAAGCACCTCGGTCTTGGTCGGCTTGGGTATACCTTTGGCGCTCCGAAATAAGTGGCGTGTCTCAAACGTCGGGTGCTTGTTAGGGCGGCCCATCTAAAACGGCGGGCGATTGGCGGGCGGGTGTCTGAGGATGATGCAGTTCGGGAGGTTGATCTTCTACGACACTTGCCCCTACAACCGGGTTGGTTGTCAATCCTGGTCTGCCCTTCAGTGCGCCGAAAACTGGGTTGCGCTAAGTTAGTGATTACTCACTATAGCGCGCGGAGGCATCCATGCAGTTCCGATTCAAGGCCGAAGACGAGGAGTTTCGCAGCGAGGTCAAGGGTTTCCTCAAGGACGCCTGGGGCGAGGTCCCGGACGACGAGTCTGAAGACAACACGGATGCCATCCAGAAGCGCAAGGACTTCGAGAAGAAGATGGCGCAGCGCGGCTACCTCACCATGCACTGGCCCGAGGTCTACGGCGGGCGCGGCGCCAGCAAGATGCAGCAGCTGATCATGCGCGAGGAGATGGCCGCCGTCGGCGCCATGTACCTCGACGCCCAGGGCGTCGGCATGGTCGGCCCGGCCCTGATGATTCACGGGACGGAGGAGCAGAAGCAGCGCTTCCTGCCGCCAATCGCCAACGGCGACGTGGTTTGGTGCCAGGGATTCAGCGAGCCCAACTCAGGCTCCGACCTGGCCTCGCTGCAATGCCGTGCGGTCCGTGATGGCGACGACTACGTGATCAACGGGCAGAAGGTCTGGACCAGCCAGGCTCACTACGCCGACATGATCCACGTCCTCTGCCGGACTGACGTCGACGCCCCGAAGCACAAGGGGATTACCTACTTCCTGGTCGAGATGTCTTCACCGGGAATCAGTGTTAACCCCATCGTCAACATGTTGGGAGAGGACGCCGGCTTCGCCGAGACGATCTTCGAGGACGTGCGCGTGCCCCGCGACCAGATCATGGGCGAGGAGAACCGCGGCTGGTACGTGGCCACGACCACGCTCGACTTCGAGCGCTCCTCCATCGGTTTCACGACCCAATCGCGGCGGACGCTCGAGCAGCTCGCCCAGTACGCGAAGGAGACGAAGGCCAACGGCAAGTCCCTGATCGAACAGCCGATGGTGCGGGCCAGGCTGGCCGATCTGCTGGTCTCGGTCGAGGTGGCGCGGCTGCTCAGCTACCGCGTGACGTGGATGCAGGACCAGAACCAGGTACCCAATTACGAGGCCTCGATGGTCAAGGCTTTCGGCACGGAGCTTCGCCAGCGAATTTCGAACTTCGGCGTCAACCTGCTCGGCCTGTACGGCCAGTTGGAGCCAGGCTCGAAGTGCGAGAAGCTGGCCGGGACGCTGGCCCGTGACTACCAGTGGACGACCGCCGAGACCATCCTTGGTGGTTCGTCGGAGATCCAGCGAAACATCATCGCCACGCGCGGCTTGGGGCTGCCCAGAGCATAGGCACTGGCTCCAGACCGAAAGGACGCCCCTCCCCGCCGCCCCTCAACCTCACCCTAACCCTCTCCTTGCCAAGGAGAGGGGACCTGGGAACGGAGGTGGTTTGTCACCGGAGAGTTGGTCCGTGCGCAGGGGAAGCGGGGCTAACCCACCGCCGCGGGTTGGCTGCCGGGGAAGGCGTGCTCGTGCCAGCGCGTGTAGTCCTCGGGGCTGTTGATGTCGGCCAGGACGATGGCGTCCTCGAAGTCGACCTCGGAGGGCGGATAGGCTTCCACGAGATCGTGGAGTCCGTGCGTTTCCTCCTGGACTTCCCTTAGCTCCGGGAGGAACTTTCCTGGGAGTGCCACGGGGTGGCCGCGCTTTCCGTCCTGGACTGGGACGTAGATGACGGCGGGGTTGTCGCGAACGCATTGGATGAGTTGGCCGACGATCGCAGCGGTCGTCGGCTGGTCGACGCTTGCCACGATGACTATCTCGGTGTCGCCGGGCGCGGCGGCTGCGCCGGCTCTGGTCGAGCTGGCCCGACCCTCGCGCCAGCGATCGTTGCGGACCGCCGTGGCGCCCGCCGCCTCGGCCAGGGGTTCGACCTCAGTTACCGCACCGCTGACCACGAAGACGTGGTCGCAGCCGCCCTCGACCAACTGCCGCACCTGGTGCTCGAGCAGCGTGGAAGACGGCCCCCAGGGCAGAAGCGCCTTGGGACGGCCCATGCGGCTGGACTCGCCGGCGGCCAGGAGGATGCCGACCACAGACATCAGATGAGCGGGAAGGCCTTGTGAAAGTTGCGGGCAAGGTCGGAACGCCCGCTACTTGAGACCTTGCCCTGGCCAGTCAGGAAGTCGAGGAACTTGAGCGGTCGGGACTTAATCGTCGCGCCGGCGCCCGCCTCGCAGTCGAGCTCCGACGTTGCGCGGGTGCCCTCGGCGGCCAGGCGCCAGCGGCCACCACCGGGCTGCGTCAGCTCGATACAAACGCTCGACGGCTTACCATCGCTGCCCTCGACGGGCGTGTAGAGCAGAGGCAGCAGGCGGAAGAGCCTGTTGTAGAAGTCGTTCGAGCTCTCGGGCATCCAATCCTCGAACCAATGTGGCAGGCGGGGTTTGCCAGAGACAGCGCGGATCTGCTGGTAGTGCAGTGGGAACTGGATGTAGAGGTGGTCGAGGAGGTGGCGCAGGGTACCCGGGCGCTGCCAGCCGGGGACGCCGGCGGGCCTGCGCAGGAGGCCGTCGTCCTCGAGTCCGCGAACGAGCTCCAGCTGAGCCGCCACGGCGGCGCGCAGGGCTTCGAGCAGGTCGGAAGGTTCGCTTTTTGCCACGTCTGGGACCGACACCGGCTGCTTCGTCAGGGGACCGAATGGATCTCCGGCGACGCTGGCCCGAATCAGGCCCACGCCTGTTTCCTGGGCGATGAGAAGGCGGCCCAGGTGGCGGATGGGTCGAGCGTCCTCGTCTTTGCCGGCGCGCCAGCGCTCGGCGGTCAGGATGTCGACGCGCTGCAGGAAGCGGCTGACGGCCCGCCCGTAGACCGAGTCGAATAGCTCGACTTCGCGCTTCTCGGCGGTGGTCTCCCGTCCCATGACCCGCATGGATCGCTACTCCTTGCCCGGCGAGCTCGAAACCGGGAACTAACCTGTCCTTCACAAGATTGTATCGACAGCGGGCGAAGTGGTTGGAGTAAAATGCCCCGCGTCATGGATTAGCCTGACCAGCATGGAACTGCGACAACTGGGCAAGACCGACCTGAAAGTTTCGCCCCTCTGCCTGGGCACCATGCAGTGGGGATGGACAGCGGACGAGGGTGAAGCCGGCCAGACGATGGATGCCTTCGTGGCGGCCGGCGGGAATTTCATCGACACGGCCGACATCTATTCCAACTGGGTCAAGGGTAACCACGGCGGCGTGGCCGAAGAGATGATCGGCCGCTGGATGAAGGAGCGCGGGAACCGTGACCAGCTGGTGGTCGCGACGAAGCTGCGCGGAAAGATGTGGGACGGGCCGGATGGCGAGGGCCTTTCGCGCAGCCACGTCATGCGGGCGGCCGAGGACAGCCTGCGCCGCCTGCAGGTCGACACGATAGACCTCTACCAGACCCACTGGCCTGATACCTCAACGCCAATCGAAGAGACGCTGCGGGCCTTCGACGACCTGATCAAGGCTGGCAAGGTGCGCTACATCGGCGCCTCGAACTACTCCGCCGAGTTGCTGCAGGAGGCTATCGACGTCGCCGAGCGCGAGAACCTCCCGCGCTTCGCCACGCTGCAGCCGAACTACAGCCTGGTCAAGCGTCGCGAGTTCGAGGGCGGCCCGATGCCGATCTGCGAAAAGGAAGGGATAGCCGTGATCCCCTACAGCCCGCTAGCTGCCGGCTTCCTGACCGGGAAGTACCGGGCGGGTCGCACCGTCCGCAGCGCCCGCCGCGAGCGGACCAACGAATACATGAACGAGCGGGGGTTCGCGGTGCTGGAGGTCCTCGACAGGGTGGCGGAGGCGCACTCGGTGGCGCCGGCGGCCGTGGCGCTGGCCTGGCTGCTGGCCAACCCTGTTATCGCCGCGCCGATTGCCGGGGCCAACTCGCCCGAGCAGCTGGCCGACCAGCTGCCGGCCATCGACCTTCGGCTCACTCCGAAGGAAGTAGAGGAGCTGACCGCGATCAGCGCCAGCTTCTAGCTCAGCCGTAGTAGGCCAGCAGCGGCGCGACCACGCCGGCCAGCAGGCAGGCCAGGATCAGCGGCGGCTCGAAGGAGCTGGCCCGCGAACGGCGCAGGTGTGTCCACTTACGCAGCGCGATGTGCATAGCGCCGGCGAGGAAGAGCGACAGGCACGGCGTGAGGCTGACCAGGAGGATCAGCCAGAGCGGCCAATCGAAAGCCCAGCCGGCCAGGGGGCCCCAGATCGGCGAGGCCAGCAGGAGGCTGAAGATGGGGACGAAAAGGGTTTCCTCGACGCGCTTGATGATGCCGACGATCTTGTCGCCGGGGTCGTCGGAGGCTGGGGCGCGCGGGAGGGGAACATCGGTAGCGCGCTCGCTGGCTTCGGCTTCCACGGGACAAGGATTGCAGATGGCGCGGGATGCGGGGCCTACGCGGGTTTGTCGAGCATGACTAGGTTGTTGCGGTGGACCAGCTCGGCGCCGAAATCGTGGCCGAGGAGGGCCTCCACATCGGCCGATTTCCTCCCGGCGATGGTGGCGGCGTCCTCGGCGTTGTAGTTGACCATGCCGTAGCCGATTTTGCGGCCGTCGCCGTTGGCGATGGTGACGATGTCGCCGCGCTCGAAGGGGCCTTCCACGCGCATCACGCCGGCGGGGAGGAGACTGCGGCCCTGGCCCAGCAAGGCCGCCGCGGCGCCCGGGTCGACGACAAGCTTTCCCCGCGCCGAAAGGCCGGCCAGCATGAAGCGGCGCCGTCCCTCGAGCCGGCTGAGGCGCGAGGGAAACAGAGTGCCGGCCTTCTCGCCGCGGGCGGCGCGCAGCAGGGCGTCCTCATCGTGGCCGCCGGCGATCACGACGTCGGTGCCGCCGGCTGTCGCCAGGCGGGCCGCCTCCACCTTGCTGGCCATGCCCCCGCGCCCGCCCTGGGAGACCTCGCGCTCGCGGACCAGCTCCGCGATCTCCTCGATGTTCTCGACGCGCTCGATCAGCTCGGCGTCCGGGGAGGCCCGCGGGTCGCTGCGGAAGAGGCCGCCGCTGTCGGTCAGCATGACCAGGAGGTCGGCCTCGATCAGGTGGGCGACCAGCGCCGACAGCGAGTCGTTGTCGCCGATGGTGGCGTCCGCGATTTCGTCCACGGCGACCACGTCGTTCTCGTTGGCGATAGGGACTACGCCGAGCTCCAGGAGGGAGAGCAGGGTGGTGCGGGCGTTGAGGTAGGAGGCCCTGTCGGCGAGGTCGCGCCGCGTGAGCAGCGCCTGGGCGACCGTGAGGTCGTGCCAGGCGAAGAGGTCGCTGTAGGCGCGCATCAACGCGCCCTGGCCGATGGAGGCCAGGACCTGGCGGGTGGCGACGGCACCGCCCTCGGGGGGCCTGCCAAGCTCGTGACGACCGGCGGCGATGGCGCCGGAGGTAACGAGGACAATCTCGACTCCAGCAGCGCGCAGCGCGGCGGCCTGGCCGACCAGCGCGGCCATCGTCTGCAGGTCGAGACGCTCGGAGCCGGCGGTCAGCAGGTTGGTGCCAAACTTGGCGACGACACGGCGGTAGTTGGTTTTCGACATCGGTTGCGGTTTTGGCGCATTATAGGCAGTGCTTGATACGCAGGCGTGCGCGGGCCGGCTGGTAATCTGAGTCAGGGCATCACATAGTGTTCGAGCGTTCTTATCAATTCTCGCGACGGGTGGCGTCCGATTTCGCGGCTCACGGCTGCACGCACATGGCGGCCGCCATCTCCTATTACGCGCTGGTCTCGCTGGTACCCATGGGCATCGTGCTGATTGCGCTGGCCTCCTACGTCTTCGATCCGGCGGACGTGGAGCGCCGGGTGCTCGATGCTGTCAACGACCTCTTTCCCCTGCAGGTCGAGGGCCGCAACAACGTGCTCAGCGTTGTTCAGTCGATTATCGACGCCCGCGGACTTCTGGCGGTCATCGGGTTGGTCGGCACGCTCCTGTCGGCAAGCGCTATGTTTGGCGCGCTGCGGACGGCGCTGAACAACGCCTGGCACGTCCAGGCCACGCACAGCTGGCCGGTGCAAAAGTTGATCGATGTGGGCGCAGTGGTCGCTATCGGCGCACTCTTCCTGACCTCGGTGGCGGCGACGGGCGTCCTGCAGATCGTCCGCACGGCAACGGAAGACCTGGGTTTCCTGACCGACCTTACCGGGCCTGGCTGGGATATCTTCTTCATCCTTCTCCCGACGTTTATCTCCTTCACGGCTTTCGCGGTCATCTATCGCTTCGTCCCGAACCGCCACATCCCCTGGGAATACGTGCTGCTCGGCTCCCTATTGGCTGCTCTTTTCTTCGAGATCGCCAAGAACGCCTTTGCCTTCTATTTGCGCTATTTCACGACCTTCGACGAAACCTACGGCTCGATCGGTGTGATGCTGGCCTTCATCGCCTGGATCTACGTCAGTGGAGTAATCACCCTGGTCGGCGCCGAAGTCACGTCTGAGTACGCGCGGACCGTGGAGGAAGAGAAGGCCCGGCAGAAGGTGGCGCGGCCGCGGCCCATCGCCGCCCCGACGATGACGGACCTGCCGGAGGCGCCGGGGAGCTAGGCGGTCGGGCTGGCGACCGCTTCCTTTACCTCGAGCCCGAGGCGCTCGAAGGCCTCGCGGAGGATACTTTCCTGCTCGGTTGAGGCATCGAGCAGCGGTGGCCGGACAAAGGTCGCCGGCAGGCCAAAGCGCAGGTGGCAGAGATACTTCACCCCCGCGCGCGGGTCAATGAGGTTGCCCACCGCCTCCGCTGAATCGAGGCGGGCCTGACCCCCGCTGGGACCGCTTGCAACCTGGTCGAGTACGGTGCGGACGAGGTCGGGCGCCCACGACGCCGTTGCTGACATAACGCCGGGTGCGCCACGCCGGATCATGGCCGATGTTAGGCGGTCTCCTCCGGGCCAGATGTGCAGGTTCGGATAGCGCTCAAGGTAACCCAGAGTGCGTTCCATGATGCCGCTGGAGTCTTTGATCCCCTCGACGCGGCCAGGGTGGCGCTCGGCGAGGCCCGCGAGGAGGTCGTCGCTGATCTCCACGCCGGAGACCTGGGGGATGTTGTAGAGGCAGATGTTGGAGTCCGGGTCCAGGCCCTCGATCAGGCGCGAGTAGTAGGCGATGAGCCCCTCGGCGCCGACGTGGCGGAAGTAGTAGGGCGGCAGGACCAGGGCTGCGTCGGCGCCGGCGGAGTGGGCGTGGCGGACGGCCTCGATGGTGTCGGGGAGGCTCGGCGTGCCGCAACCGACGGCCACGGCCAGGCTGCCGCGTGCCTTCATGACGACGTCGATCAGCGCCTTGCGCTCGGCCAGTGTCAACGAAGGACCCTCGCCGGTCGTCCCGGCGATGAGGACGCCGTCGCAACTGTGGCGGCGCAGGGCGTCCAGATGTCCCTCGACCCAGCCGAAGTCAACTCCGCCCGCGGAAGTGAAGGGGGTCGGTGTGGCGGCGATGGCTCCGGTCAGTCTTGTCATCTGCCTAGATTCTCCAGCATTCCCTCCTCTCCGTGTACGGAGAGGAGGGACAGGGGGAGAGGTGAGGTGCGTTAGCATCCGGGCTGTGCCTGAGATCGTAGTGGCCACGAACAACAGAGGTAAGGCAGAGGAGTTCCGGCGGCTGCTCGGCCCGGAGGGCTGGACGGTGCGCACGCCCCGCGACCTTGGCCTTAATTTCGAGGTCGACGAGAGCGGCGCAACGTACGAGGAAAACGCCCGCTTGAAGGCCATTGCAGCCTCGCGCCTGGCGTGCCTCCCGGCCCTTGGCGACGATTCCGGCATTGAGGTGGCGGCACTAGGCGGCGAGCCCGGCCTGAGGTCGGCACGCTTCGCCGGCGACGGGGCGAGCGACGCGGCGAATCGCGCGCGGCTGCTGGAGAAGTTGGCGAGTCAGCGGGACCGCGCAGCGTGCTTCGTCTGCGTGCTGGTGCTCACGGCAGCGGACGACGAACAGGTGTTTCGGGGCGAGGTTAAGGGCGTGATCGTCGCCAGCGAGCGTGGCGCCGGTGGTTTCGGCTATGACCCCATCTTCCAGCCCGCCGGGCAGGAAATGACGATGGCTGAGCTCTCCTCGGCGGTCAAGGATGAGCTCAGCCATCGTGGGCGGGCTGTGCAGGCGGCTTTGCCTGCGCTGCGGGCGCTACGCTCTGCGAGCGCCCAACGAGGCGGCTAGGGCAGCGGGGCCGTCTTGCCGACGGCGAGGCCGTCGATGTAGACGGGTTTACCGCTGGAGATGATGCGGATCTCGATAGAGCCGGTCTCCATTACGCCGAAGTCGTCGATGAGGATGAACTGGCGGCGTTGCTTTGTCGCGTTTTCCAGGTCGATGTCGATGACCGCGACGCCATTCCAGAACACGCGCACTGTACCGCAGCCGGGGCACTTGGTGGCGATCAGCAGCAGCTTCTCCGCCATGATGCCGGTCTTGGTCAACGTGTTGTTGGTGGTTGACGAGAGCGAATAGCTGCCGAGATAGTAGCCGGACGCGGTCTCCCGCGCCCAACTGCCCGTGGCCGTGAGGCCGCGGTCATCGAAGGGGATCGCGGTACACTTCTCCGCACTCCACGCCGAAACGTTGAGGACGTTGTCGCGAGCCCGCGTCGAGAAGCAGTAGGTGTAGCCTTTCAGGCCCACCCAACGAGCATCTACGAGCGTCGTCGCCAACTTCCAGTTCCTGAAGGTGCCGAAATCGCCGCCAAGGCTGGCCATGCGGTAGCGCACGTCGTAGTCCTTGAGGCCACTGTTCGGGTCGCTGGCCGCCCACTTGAGGCGGAACTGGGTGGAGAGCTGGAATTCCTTGGTCGCCGCGGGTCCGATGATCCTTGCGGCGCCGGGAGCGTTGATGTCTATGAAGAAGGGGCCGGCGTGTACCGGGTCGCTCCAGTTACCGGCAATGTCCACCGTACTGATATGGAAGTAGTTGGAATCCGATGCCCTTGTTGATGTTGTCGCCGGAATTCTCCTCGACCTGGAGATAGACCTCGAGGAATTGCGCGGTCTCGCGGCCTTCGTTGACGACGACGACGCGCACGATGAGGCGTTCTTCGGTGCACTTGAGGAAGGCCTTAAGGGTGATGTCGGGAGGGGCGGCTGCTTGTGCGGAGCTCGTAAGCAGGGCTCCGGCCACGATCGTCAGGGCAAGGACGGGCAGGGCGAGAAGCATGCGCATAGTCAACCCCCTCAGGCAGGTTAATGCCCTAACGCCCCAGGCTGCGCAATTGTTCCCGCCCCTGGATGGGTAACAGTCAACCCGGCTCGGTTACGGACGCCACACCCCGCCGCCCCACGACCTCACCCTGCCCTCTCCTTGCCAGGGAGAGGGTTTGGCGGGGGAAGACCGTGTTTTGGTAGTTATTGCTCGGTGCAGTAGGGATTGACGGCTGCGGCGCCGCGTCGGAGGCTGCGGACATGACCGATGCACTGCCGGTGACCATCTACTCCGACTACATCTGACCCTGGTGCTATGTAGGCCTCGCCCGTGTGGAGAGGCTCGCCCGGGAGTTCGATCTCGACATCGATTGGAAGCCATTCGAGCTCCACCCGGAGATCCCGCCCGAGGGCATCACGCCGGAGCGCCTGTTTGGCGGCCGCCGCCGTGGCGACGACTACATGGGCATGCTCCGCGAGGAGGGCGAGAAGGAAGGGCTGATCATCAAGCCGCCGCAGTTGATCGCGCGGTCATTGCCTTCCCTTGAGGCCGCTGAGTTCGCCCGCGAGGCCGGCCCCGAGCCGTTCAACCGCCTGCACCATCGCCTGTTCGAGGCCTATTTCACGAACGGTGAGAACATCGGCGACCCGGATCTGCTCGTGCGGATCGGAAGAGAGGGCGGACTGGGTGAGGGCCTGGCGGAGACGCTCGCTTCTGGGGCGTACCGCGAGCGTGTGAGGGCTTCGACACACACGGCCCACTCAGCCGGTATCAGCGGTACGCCGACGTTCATCTTCGACGAGCGTTTTGCCCTGGTTGGCGCGCAATCCTACGACGTCTTCCGCTCAGTGACGCAACGCATCCTCGAACGGAGGGCGGCGGGTTACCCGGAGAACTGAGTAACCGCTTTCGGAAGGCGAGGTGGCGGGCGTCAGCATAGACTTGGACACATGACTAAGAACATCGCCTTCATCCTGTTCAATGACGCCGAGGAGCTCGACTTCGTCGGTCCCTGGGAGGTCCTGACCAGCATGCGGCACGTCGACGAGGACGCTGCCCGTTGCTACACCGTGTCCGAACACGGCGGCACGGTTACCTGTGCGAAGGGGCTACGCGTGCTGGCGGACTACAGCTTCGCGGACGCGCCGAAGCCCGATATCTTCATCGTCCCGGGCGGCATGGGCACGCGCACCGAGGTCGACAACCCCGCGTTCATGGCCTATATCGGCGAAGTCGCCAAGAGCGCCGAGATCTCGACGTCAGTCTGCACCGGCGCCCTGGTGCTGGAGCGGGCGGGGCTGTTGAAGGGCAAGAAGGCGACGACGTGGTGGGGCATGCGGCCGCACCTGGGCGAGAAGGACGGGGTCGAGGTGGTTGAGGAGCGCTGGGTGGACGAGGGCGACGTGATCACCGCCGCCGGCGTCTCAGCCGGCATCGACATGGCACTGCACCTGGTGGGCCGGCTGTGGGGCCCAGAGAAGGCGCGGCTGGTGCAGAAGTACATCGAGTACTACCCGGCCCCGCCGTACGCCGAGGTTCCCGTGCCGGCCTGACAGCCCGACAGCGCTAGCCGGCCGCGTCGTCCGTGGTGGGCTCGGGTCCCAGGACCTTGTCCCGATCGGGCTCGCGGCGGAGTTCCCAGAAGGTGTTGGCCACCTCGGGGACTTCCTCGTTGAGGCGGCTATCTATCCGTTGCAAGAGGCTCTCGGCCTGGTCGAGCGTTAGTCCCGCCTGCACCTGCAGCTCACCGGTGACGAGGATGCTGTGCTGGCCGATCTGCATCGTCAGGATGCGCACGATGTTCTCGACTTCGGGGAACGAACCGACCGTGGCTTTGATCGCGGCCACAGTGTCCTCGTGCGCCGAGGCGCCGAGCAGGAGGCGCCGTGATTGCACGCCCAGCATCAGTGCCACCAGGGCCAGCACCACGCCAATGGCCAGCGAAGCGATCCCATCCCACGCCTCGTTTCCCGTCAGCTCCGACAGGCCGAGCCCGCTGGCGGCCAGAGCCAGGCCGGTTAAAGCCGCGCTGTCTTCGAAGAAGACAGTCTTGGTTGTTGTGTCGTTGGACTCGCGCAGGTAGCGCCCGAAGCCCCAGTTCTTAGCCCTTGCCCCCTTGCCGATCGCGCGGATGGCTATGGAGAAGGAGAAGGCTTCGAAGAGGAAGGCCGAGCCCAGTACCGCAAAGGAAAGAATGACCTCAAACTCGCTGCGGTCGTGCTCGTGGCTTTCGATCAGCGTGCGGCCGCCCTCGTAGAAGGAGAAGGTGGCGCCGGCGACAAAGATGAAGATGGCGGCGAGAAACGACCAGAAAAAGCCTTCCTTGCCGTAGCCGTGGGGGTGCGCCTCGTCGGCCTTAGTGTCGGAGAGGTTAATGCCTATCAGCAGGAACACCTGGTTGACGGTGTCCGCCACGGAGTGCCCGGCCTCGGCGAGCATGGAGGCGCTGCCACTGAGGAGTCCGGCGATGCCCTTGGCGACGGCGATGCCGGCGTTGGCCGCCATGGCGGCGAGGACTGCCGCTTTGCTCTGTGCCTCACCCGCCATTGCTCACAGCTTATTCGAGGTCAGCGTTGCGTACGGTACGCATCACTAGTGCTATCATGATGCTATGGAACGCACCACAATCTCGTTGCCCGGCGACCTAATTCAGCGACTTAAGCGAGCCGCAGCCGAAGACGGAAAATCGATGGCCCGTCTCATACGTGAGACCTTGGAGGAGTCGATAAGCAAGCGCCGCGGTCCGCTTCCGCGAAGCCTTGGTATGGGAGCGTCGAGCGGTCCAGGCCCGACCGCAGAGGAAATGGGAGACATACGACCAGTGCCCCGCTCTTGGCGCTGATCTTCGACACCGGTCCACTCTTTGCTTCCCTGGATCGACGCGATCCGCGTTGGGGCGATTGTCGGGTGTTGATCGAGCAAGCAACGGAACCGTTGGTGATTCCCGCTCCGGTACTTGTAGAAGTTGACTACTTCATAAACCAGCGCCTTCACCCCGGAATCCTCGTCGGCCTGCTCGATGACATCGGAATCGGTGCCTTTCGTGTCGAAGACCTTACCATTCACGACTACGGCAGAGTTCGGTACCTCACCGATCGCTACGCGGACTCCGACATCGGGTTCGTCGACGCAGCAGTGCTGGCCATCACCGAGCGCTTAAATGAACGGAAGCTTGCGACCTTCGACAAGCGCCATTTTTCGATGCTTCGCCCCCGACACGTTGAAGCCCTAACGCTGTTGCCGTAGCGTGCCATCCGGGTTGGAATGCCGGGTGGCGTATTAGCATATCTCTCTAGCGACACACGCAGTTTCGTCCAGATTGGAGTACAGAATGCAGTTGAAACTTGATGAGAAAGACCAGGCCTTCAGGGACGAGCTGAACGAGTTCCTCGACCGCGAGCTTCCGGCCGATTGGAGCCCAGGCATGCCCTACGAGGAGAGCACGGATGAACGAGCCGGCTTCCAGCGCGAGTTCGTGCGTAAGCTGGCGACCCGCAAGTGGCTGGCCATGGCCTGGCCGAGCGAATACGGCGGTCTCGGCGCTTCGCACCACCAGCAGCTAATTTACAACGAGGTGATGTCCTACCGGCAGGCGCCGGGCGCCTTCAGCATGGGGGTGGCCTGGGTGGGGCCCGCGCTCATGCTCTACGGCAGCGACGAGCAGAAGAAGCGCTTCCTTCCGGGGATTACCTCGGGGGATGATGTGTGGTGCACCCTGTATTCCGAACCGATCGCCGGGTCTGACCTGGCTGCGCTGCAGACGAAGGCCATCCACGATGGCGACGACTACGTGATCAACGGCCAGAAGATCTGGACCTCTGGTGCCCGCAACTCCAACTGGGGCTGGCTCGCCGCCCGCACCGACTTTGAAGCGCCCAAGCACAAGGGTATCTCGACCTTCGTTGTGCCAATGGACGCGCCGGGTGTGAGTATCCGGCCGCTGATCAACATGGCGGGCGAGGCCGGCTTTAACGAGGTCTTCTTCGAGGATGTGCGCATCCCCAAGGACTTCCTCGTGGGCGAGGAGAATCGCGGCTGGTACCAGGTAGCAGTGGCGCTGGACTTCGAGCGCTCCGGTATCCAGTCGTACTCGGGCGCCCGGCGCTCGATGGAGAAGGTCACCGAATACGTGAGGGCCAACCCTGACGTCCTCGAGCAGCGCCCGCAGCTCCGCAACGAGATCGCCGACCGCTGGATCGAGATCGAGACCGGCACGATCATCGCCTACCGCATCACCTGGATGCAGAGCCGGGGCATGATCCCCAACCACGAGGCTTCGATGTCGAAGCTCTTCGGCAGCGAGCTGACGCAGCGCGTGGCGCTGACGACGATGCACACTCTCGGGATGCATGGCCAGCTGGAGCCGGGCTCGAAGCACGCGGTGATGGGGGGCTCGGCGCCGAAGTCCTACAACTCGGCGGTGGCCTCGACCGTGGCGGCCGGGACATCGGAGATCCAGCGGGGGATCATCGCCGGACGCGGCCTCGGCCTGCCGCGCGGCTGAGCCTTGGTGGACGTTGAGCTCGATGGCCGCTCCGAGTGAACTGACGGTCAAGGTTGAAGACTATCTGCAGCGCCGGCTAAGCCTCAAAGATCTTGAGAGTTGGCTTGCAGCCCGTCTTCCACTCGTCCTCGTCTCCACGGATGATCAGGTTGCCCAGCTTGCCGCGGCTGTTGAGCTCTTCCTCGCCGAAGTAAACGCCGGCATTCGCACAGAGGGCACCGCCGAGGCGTGCCTTCAGCCCTTACTGCTCCCCGATGGCGGCCGTGGCTAGTCAACACGGCGATTACCGGCGGATCTACGCCGGGCCCTCGCCGATCCAGGGCACTGGCATCTTCGCTCGCGAGCCGATTACAGCGGGCGAGGTTGTCTTCGTCCGCGACCGCACGCGAATGGTCGACGACGAGCATCCATTGCGGCCCGAGCTGGGCGAGTTTGAGTGGCACTGCGACGACATCGCGGGAGGGCAGGTGGTCTACCTCCCCGAGCCGGAGCGATACTCCAACCACTCCTGCGACCCCAACTCCTACGACCGGACTGAGGACGGCGTGACCAGGCGATACGCTCTGCGTGATATCGCCGAGGGCGAAGAGATAACACTGGACTACTCCCTCAACGCGCCGGCCGGAGGCGGGACGATGCGCTGCAACAGTGGCGAGGCGAATTCGTTCGCGGGTCTTCCGCGCTGCCGGTCGAGCGCCAGCTCGCCCACCTGTTGCTCCTGGGAGCCCTGGTTCGTCGCCGAGCATCGTGATGCGATCGAACGCCTTTGCGCTAAGAAGTACGCACAGTGGCGGCGGGGTAAATGAGGATCACAAGAGGCACGTGGCCTAGCAATTCAGGGTTCTTTACATCGAATGTAGGAATTCTTACTATAAGAGTATGAAAGCAACGGTTTCCGAGAAAGGTCAGGTCACCATCCCCAAACCGCTCCGCGACAGGCTGGGGATTAAAGGTGGCCAGGTCATCGAGTTCTACGAACTTGATGGCACGTTTGTCGGGAAGAAAACGGGCGTTGTGGACGCCTTCGACGACCTTTACGGCACCCTCGACCTGGGCATGTCCACAGACGAGTTCATTAATTCTATTAGAGGCGAGCCGGACCTCTGATAACCGCGGTTGATTCGAGCATCCTCCTCGACTTCCTCTTAGGTGACAGGCTGTTCGGCCGTCCGGCGCGCGAAGCCCTCCGGGACGCCGCTAGCGAGGGCGGGCTTAGAGCCTGCGAGGTCGTGTGGGCCGAGGTGGTTGCTGCCTACGACTCGCCCGACGAGGCAGATGGAGTCCTGACGCGACTCGGCGTCGACTTCAGTCCGATCGATAAGTCTTCAGCAAGGCAAGCCGGGCAACTCTGGCGGAATTATCGGCAGGCCGGCGGGGGTCGAAGCAGGTTGATCGGGGATTTCCTAGTCGGCGCGCATGCGATGCGGCAGGCCGACAGATTACTGACCCGCGACCGCGGCTTCTATCGGGAGTACTTTACGGAACTCACAGTGCTCGATCCGTCCGCGAGTGGAAGCGCTTCGATGGGTGCATGAGCGAGACATCGGCCCCGCGGGTCTTTCAGTGCCTGTGCGGTGAGAGGCCTGAGCTCGCTGAGGGCGCGCAGCTCTTTGATTTGCTGCGCGCCCACTATCGCGCCGCCCATCCAGATCGGACCGCAACCGACGATGACATCCGCACGATCGTCGCCAAGAGCGCCGGCCCGAATCCCTGGGACGGATCATCTCGACCTTTGCCAGGGCCCATCGAAGTCAAGGGTCTCAGCCCGGAACGGGTCACTGACTTTCTAACCTTCTTCGACGGCGACGCCTTTATGGATAACCCGGCGTGGGCTTCCTGCTACTGCCTTTATTACCAACTTGATATCCCGAACGAGGAATGGCAGGCCCGCAGAGGCGACGAGAATCGCGCCGCGAAGGCTGAGCTGATCCGGGACGGCAAATCCCACGGCGTTCTGGCCTATGCGGATGGCAAGCCTGTGGGCTGGTGCCACGCCGCGCCCAAGGCCGACCTGCCGGCTTTTCGGGATGGTGACGTCGCGTCAGACGATACGCCGGACGTGGGCTCGATAGTCTGCTTTGTCGTCGCCGCCCCTTATCGGGGCCAGGGTCTCGGCAGGCGTCTGATCGACGCTGCCTGCGACGAGCTTCGAAGCCTGGGGCTAAAGGTGGCCGAGGCGTACCCCCTGCGCGAGGGTATCTCGCAGGCCCAGAACTACCACGGGACGCTGGGTATGTACCTGGATGCGGGGTTTGAGGTGGTGCGGGACGTGGAAGACAGGGCAGTCGTCCGCAAGGGTCTTTGAGGGGAGGCCGGGGAGAGGCGGGAGACCAAGCATCAAAGGACTCGCGGCGGGGGAAGCCCGTCGCTCGCCCCTCCCCAATCCATTCTCGGCAGGCGGAGGCCGCCGTTTAGCGGGCAAGAAAATGCCTCCGGCGCTTTCCGATTCAGCCGATCCAGCTTCCCGGCACCGTCACCCTTGGTTCGGCCCCGAGAGGCCGAGTAGTGCGACGGTTTCGCGAAGCCTCGGTTGACTGAGTGGTAGTCACCAGAGGCACTTTGAACTTTAGGCAGCCCACCGCTGGTTCGGTGAGGCCTTATCCCTAACCTTTTCAACATCTGCTGCGACGATCTGGCGGCCGGCGCGCGTAGCATGGGATGACATGCCCCGCCTTGATGTCGTCATCCCGGTTTATAACGAAGAGCGCGCACTGCCGGCCGCTATAGAGCGGCTCTCGGCACACCTCGACGGCTACAAACACGACTGGCGCATCGTCATCGCCGACAACGCCTCCATCGATAGGACCGCGGACGTGGCTGCGCGTCTTGCCAAAGCTGAGCGAGTGGAGTACGTCCGCATCCCTCGCAAGGGGAGGGGCGGGGCTCTGAAGCAGGTCTGGCTGGCCAGCGATGCCGACATTCTCAGCTACATGGACGTCGACCTGTCGACGGACCTCCACGCCCTGCCCGATCTCATAGGCGCGATCGTGGTCGAAGGCTACGACCTGGCGACCGGCAGCCGCAACATGCGTGGCTCGAAGCTACATCGCTCGCTGGGGCGGCGGGCTCTTACCTGGACCTACAACCACCTCCTCCGTGCCTTCCTTGGCGTCGGGTTCAGCGACGCACAATGCGGTTTTAAGGCCATTTCCCGCGAAGCCGCACAGGCTCTGCTCTCGGACATCGAGGACAACAATTGGTTCTTCGACACCGAGCTTCTGGTCATCGCCGAGAAGGCCGGCTACCGCGTCAAGGACATCCCGGTGACGTGGATCGAGGACAAGGACTCCCGCGTCAACATCCCGGCCACGATCGCCGAGGACCTGCGGGGTATGTGGCGGTTGCGGCGGGGCAAACCATGGATACAGATCGCGCCGCCGGCGCATAGCCCACGCGCGGGCGCGGATGTATCTTCAGCCGGATTGCATTAAGGAGTAGGACATGGCCACACGCAAGGAACTGCGCGCGAAGATCACCGAAGCGCGGGCGCTGACACAGCGGGCGATTGTTGAGGTCGCCGGCAACTGGGAGAAACCCGCCGCCGCCGGTGCGGGCGAGGATGCCTGGGCGCCGCGGCAGGCAATTCAACACGCAGCAGAAGCGGAGTTGTTCTTTGCCTCGCTCGTCTCAAAGAGCTGCGGCTATCCCGAGCTGGAGCTGCAGAAAATGGAGTTCGCGACTCCGGCAGACGCCGCTGAGGGCTGCGTGCGCGTTTCTGCCAAGGCCGACGCCATCATTCAGTACGTCAGCGATGACGACCTCAAGAAGCCCATCACCGGCGAGCGCTTCCCGGGGATGACGGTAGAGGGCCTGCTGGCCCTGACCGGCCACCACACCCGCGAGCACGCAGAGCAGGCCCTGGCGGCGGGCCGCTAGGACGGCGTTCCGATGACCCTCCCCTGGTTGGGCGACGCCTGCTCACTCGTTGACGCCATGAGGGCGGGCGACGTGTCACCGTTGGAGGCCGTCGATTCCTGCCTCGATGCAATACAGGCGAGTCAGCTAAACGCCTTCTCTCACCTCGATCCAGACGCCGCGCGGGTTGCTGCGAGGGATGCTGACCCCAGCCTTCCTTTCGGGGGCTTGCCGATCGGGGTGAAGGAGCTAGAACAGGCCGAGGGCTGGCCCGATACCCACGCGTCAGTTGCCCTCAAGGACAGGACGGCGCCGGTGGACAGTATCCAGGTGGCGCGGCTGCGGGCGGCCGGCGCGATCCCTCTCGGCCTGACCACGGCCAGCGAGTTCGGCTTTGTCGGCTATACCTCGACGAAGCTCAACGGCACGACGCGCAACCCCTGGAACCACCAGCGCACGCCGGGCGGGTCGTCCGGCGGCTCCGCCGCCACGGTCGCCGGGGGAGTAGTGCCGCTGGCCACCGCGAGCGACGGCGGCGGCTCGATCCGCATTCCCGCCGGCTTTTGCGGGCTGGTCGGGCTCAAGACCACTGGCGGGCGCATCCCCCGCGGTCCCAACTCCGGCTTCGGCACACTGACCAGCGTCGTCGGCTGCGTCAGCCGATCCGTGCGCGACACCGCGCGCTGGCTCGACGTCTGCAACGGCTACGACCACCGCGACCCCTACAGCCTGCCGCGCACCGAGGGCTGGGAGGCCGGGCTGGGCCGGCACAACCTGAAGGGGCTGCGCGCCGTCGTGAACATCGATCTCGGTAAGGCGACCGTCCACCCCGAGGTCGCGGCCATGGTCCAACGCGCAGCGGCGCAGCTGATCGACGATGCAGGACTGGAGCAGGTGGACGTCGCCATCGACCTGCCCGACAGCGGCGTCGATTGGGCGCTCGCCGGGCTGCCGGGGCTGGTGGGCACGGTGGGCGACCTCTGGCCGGAGCACGCCGACGACTTCACCTTCGAGATCCGCTACGGGCTGGAGCACGCGAAGTACTTCCGGGCCAGGCACGCCGCCGGCGGCGAGACGTACCGCTCAGCGGTCGTCGCCGAAATGGCGAGGATTTTCGACCAGACCGACCTGCTGATCTGCGCCACAAACCCCTACGAAGCTTTCGCCGCGGAGGGCCCAAGCCCTCGCTATGTGGGCGAGGTAAAGGTGGACCCCTACACGGCTGGCACCCTGACGCGGGCCGGCAACATCAGCGGCCACCCGGCCATCAGCATCCCGGTCGGCACCACAGCCTCCGGTCTGCCGGTGGGCCTGCAGGTCTACACCAACCGCTTCGACGAGGCGCGGTTGCTCGACCTAGCGCTGGCTGTCGAGCGTGCGCGACCGTGGCCGCTGGTGGCGCCCGGGACGCCGCTCTGAGGGAACCGCGCGCCGGTCAAGGCAGTACTTGAGGACGTGAGGTGGATAGCGGTCCTCGCCGGGTCGGCGGCCGCGGTTCTCGCTCCCGCCGCCGGCCTGGCCGGCGATGAGGGCGATGTCGTCCGGGTGCCACAGGACTACGAAGATGTCCAGGAAGCAGTCGACGCGGCGGAACCCGGCGACACCATCCTGATCGATGCCGGCGTCTATCCCGGCGACGTAATCGTCCAGAAGCACGACCTGA
This sequence comes from Dehalococcoidia bacterium, assembly GCA_040902555.1. Classification (GTDB taxonomy): domain Bacteria; phylum Chloroflexota; class Dehalococcoidia; order WHTO01; family WHTO01; genus DASTBR01. Next base: position 232,019 of record JBBDXC010000013.1, on the reverse strand, counting down.
CCATCCGCGGCGTGGACCGCAACGAGGTCGTCTTCGACGGCGAGGACGAGCGGACGAACGCCATTGAGGTAGACGGCGCCGACCACGTGACCATCGAGAACATGACGGCGCACAACTTCACAGCCAACGGCTTCTACTGGGAGGAAGCGGACGGTTTCACGGGCCGCTACCTGACGGTCTGGAACGTCGGGTTGTATGGCGTCTATGCGATCGACAGCCGGGATGGCCTCTTCGAGCACAGCTATGTCTCTGGCGCCGCCGACGCCGCCTTCTACATCGGCGAGTGCCGGCCCTGCGACACCGTCCTGACCGACCTCACGGCCCGCTATTCGTCGGTCGGCTATTCGGGCACCAACGCCAGCGGGGGAATCGTCATCAAGGACTCGCTGTGGGAGCTGAACGGCACGGCGATCATGACCAACTCCTACAACGAAGAGGACTTCCCACCACAGGGCTCGGCGCTGATCACCGGCAACACGATCCGCAACAGCGGGATGGAGCCCACGCCCAACACCTCTCCCCTGGGCGGCTTCCACGGTATCGGCATCGCCATCGCTGGCGGGGTCGAGAACATCGTCGAAGGGAACACCGTGACCGGCAGCGCTACCTACGGCATCGCCCTTTATCCGACTGTGCAGCGGGAAGGCCCGCCCTGGGCGCCGGAGGACAACGTGATCCGCGACAACATCGTCGAGGGTTCGCTGGTGGCGGACATCGCCCTGTCCGATGGTTCCGGCGCCGGCAACTGCTTCGCGGACAACTCCTTCGGCACCAGCCTGCCACGGGAGATCGAGGAGGGCTTTGCCTGCGGGACTGAGACTGAGGCGGACGGTGATACGAGCGTCGCCGCCGAGCTGGCTATCCCCATACCCGAAGCCCTCGATCGGCTGGGCGAGCGACCGGACTACACCGCGATGCCCGAGCCCGGCCCCCAGTCGAACATGCCTCTGGACCAGGAAAGTAGTCAGACACTCGCGGCATCGTCTGACGATGGCGACGACTGGGCCCCCTGGGTGGTCGGCGCCGCCATCGGCTTCGGCCTCGCTCTGGCCGCCGTCGCTGGCGGCTGGCTGCTTTGGCGCCGCGGCCGCTGATAGGAAGCTCCCAATTTTTCGGTAGCCCACTAACAGAATCGGTTCGACCTACGAGGTCGCCACGAGTAAGCCTCTCCCCTAACCCCTCTCCCGGCCGGGAGAGGGGGATAGCCTGTTCTCCCACTGCCGAACTGACCATCGCTGAAGCCGCCGCTGTCCGCGTTCTGCGACTGTGATAAGTGAAAGCGGCTATGACCTACCAACTCTGGGAAACCAGGACAGGCAACCTGATCGATGACTATCGGTCGAAGTCCGATGCGCTCGACGCCGTTCGAGGCTTGCTCGACGACCTCGGTGAGGACTTTGTGCAGGGGTGTTCTCTTGCTCTCGAGGGCAAGTCCGGCGACGTTTCCATGGTCGCCGAAGGCAAGGCCCTTTTGGAGTTAGCCCTCACAACGGCCACCGCCTAAGGCAGACATTGGCGCTCCGGCGCGATGTAGCCTCGCGTCGAGGCGGTTCGGCTTGGGAACAAGCCGGGAGGGCGCGTCGTACATTTATCTGAATGGCATACCAATATCCGCCTGAGGAGCCGCTCGACGACGGTGGCATCGACCGGCGTTGGATCTGGCCGGTCGCGGCTGCGGCCGCAATCGCCGGGGTCGTGCTGGCGGTGGTCGTCGTCCTGGTTGCCGACAGCAGCGGCGGGGGCGATGACGACGATACGGTAATCGTCCCAACGGGCACGGCGACCGAAACAGCTACACCGTCGGCAACGGAAACAGCCACGCCGACCGAAACGCCAACGGCGACGCCCTCGGCGACCGAAACGGCGACCGAAACCGCGACGGAGGAGCCCACACCGACCGAGGACCCCGGGGACGACGATGACGGCGGCGATGACGATGACGACGATGGCGGCGGACCGCCCGCACAGGTCATCGATGCCGACCCCAGCGGCGAGAACGTGGTCTACCTGACGTTCGACGCCGGCTCGGACCGCGGCTTCGCGGATGACATCCTCGACTTCCTGTCCGCCGAGGGCATCCCGGCTTCCTTCGGCATCACCGGGAGCTGGGCCGAGGACAATGCCGACGCCGTGGCGCGCGTGGTCGGCGACGGCCACCTACTGTTCAACCACACCTACAGTCACTCCTCTTTTACGGGCTTCTCGACGGGCGCGGAACCGCTTTCTGAAGAGGAGCGCAGGGAGGAGATCACGCGGACCGACGAGATTTTCCAGGAGATAGCGGGCACTGACGGCAAACCTTTCTGGCGGCCGCCCTATGGCGACTACGACGATGCGACGCTCGACGTTGTGGGCTCCCTCGGCTACAGCCACGTGCTGATGTGGACGATAGACAGCCTGGGCTGGAACGGCCTGACGGAGCAGGAGATCTTCGACCGGGTGATGGATCAGATGGAACCCGGCGCGATCATCCTCTTCCACGTCGGCTCGCAGTCGCAGGACTTCGCGGCGCTGGATGACATCGTCGCCGCCCTGCGCGACCAGGGCTATAGCTTCGCCGCAGTCGACGGCCTAATCGACTGAGGCCTTCGGATGGGAGCCGGCCGGTCAGTTACCAGCCTGGAAAAGAACCCCCGCCGGTTAGCGACCAGGAAGTAAGAACGTCCCACCAGCCAGCCCAGGGGCGGGAAACGCTCCGCGAGGCGGCCCAGCCAGCCAGCACCCGGAAGGTGCTTGAGCAGGGCGATCATGGCCTGCCCGCCGCTGGCCAGCGAGCCGTCCGGGTAGGCGACGTGCATGCTGCGCTCACGCAGGTCTGGATCGAGCGATGCCATCCTTTCGGTGGCGAAGGGGTCGGAGAACGGAAGGATGGCCAGGCGCCCGCGCCGGTCCCAGCGCTGCACGAGGTCGGCGCAGGCGCGGCAGAAGCGGCAATCGTCGTCGTAGAGGAGGACGGGAGCAACCTCGCTCATCCGCGTATCGTACCGCCCGCCGTCCTCAGTGGGCACAGGCCGCAGCCCGCGCTGCCGACCTCTACCTAGCCCGGGATTGGTGCGAAGTGGGTCAGCTTGTCGGGGTTGATCACGGCCATTACCTCGCTCACCAGCCCATCCTCGAACTCGAGGGCGATCACGGCGAGGAAGGTCTTCCGTGAGTAGAGGAGCACAGCCGGCCCAGCATTGACCTCGGCAAGCACCGCCGACATTTCCGGCGTCTTTGCGATCAGGGCCCGGATCAGGCGGGCGACACGATCGGAGCCGATGATCGGGTTGCGCGCCGCCGCGACCTTACCTCCGCCGTCCGAATAGAAGACGGCGTCTGGTTTGAGCACCTCGATGAGAGGCGCCAGCTCGCCCTTCGTCGCGGCGGCGACGAAGAGCTCTGTCAGGCGTTGTCGCTCGGCGGGGCTGGGCTTGAAACGCGGCCGCCCGGCCGAAATCTGCTTCTTCGCCCGGCTCAGGAGCTGCCGGCAGGCGGCCTCACTGCGCCCGACGATACCCGCAACCTCGTCGTGGCCGTAAGAGAAGATGTCGTGGAGCAAAAAGACGGCGCGCTCGGCTGGCGACAGGCGTTCGAGCAGCCTCAGGAAGGCCAGGGAGATCGACTCATGGAGGTCGACGGCGGCCTCGGGGTTGTCCGCTTCACGGGACACCCCGACGTGCCCTGGCATGGGTTCCGGCAGCCAGGGGCCGATGTATTGCTCCCGACGGACACGCGCCGACTTGAGCTGGTCCATGCAGAGGCGGGTAACGACGGTAAGCAGGTAGGGCTTCAGTTCTTTGATCTCCTCTCGCGGGACGGCGCTGTAACGGAGGTAGGCGTCCTGGACGACGTCCTCGGCTTCGCCGGCGATCCCGAGCATGCGGTAGGCCACCGAGAAGAGGAGAGGACGGAGACTCTCGAATTCGCTATCTACGGCGGCTGGTGCAACCCTTGCTAAGACCATCGGTCAGGCCAGGGCCGCCGCCTCCGGCTGGGAGGCGCGTGATGCGTGGGCCGCGGCCAGCTTTGCCGCCTTCAGCGAGCTGGCGAGGACGGCGTCGGTCAGCATTCCTTCGGGCCCCACCCAGTCGCCGGCCAGGTATACGCCGGGGGCTGCCTGGACCGCTGGCCGGCCGGCGAGACCGCCCTGGGCGACGGACGGCAGCCAGTTGTAGACCGTGAGGTTGGGCATGAAGCGCTGCTCGACGGCCACGTTCCGCCAGGCCGGCTCGATGAGCGTCAGCCAGTCCTCGAGCTGCTTGCGGTCGCTCTCCGCATCGCTCGGGGCGCCGGGTGTGAGATACTTCGCCGCCGACAGGATGGCTGAGCCTTCCGGCGCCAGCCTGGCCACGGAGGAATGCACCGAATAGTACAGCGGGCGGTCGAGTGGGAGCACGACCGACCGCGCCGGCCGTCGCGAGACGGCGACGTCCAAGATCGCTGCCTGGACAGGCACAGCTGCCGCTAGCTTTTCCCGCACTGACCCAAAGCGGTCTTCTGCCAGTAGCCGGCTTACCTCCGGTGGCGCCACCGCCAGCACAACCGCGCTGACTACAGCCTCTTCCCCGCCGGCGAGACGCAGGCTGTAGGTGTCCTCGCGGGTTTCTATGGCCTCCACCCGCTGCTCCGTGTTGATCATGACGCCGGCGTCTTCGACCAGGGCACGCAAGCTGTCAACGATCGTCTGCCAGCCGCCGTCGAGGTACAGCACGTCGGTTTGACGGATCTGCTGTGCGCCGACCTGGGCAGACAGGCGGTCCGGCGCGTGGGTGTAGGAAGCTATCCGGATCAGCGTGTGCAGGAAGCGCCGCAGCTGCTGGCTGTGCAGGCGGTTCGAAACCCACTGCTCCACGGTCAGCCGCTCCAGACCGTCGCCGTCGTCGTTGAGGATGCCGTTTAGCTTGAGGCTGGCTTCGAACTTGTCGCCCATCGAGAGCGCGCTGCTGCCCAACAGGGATGACGCCGTGGAAGGGAGACGGTGAAACTCGCGGCCGTCGAAGAGGTAGGCACCGTTCTTCAAGTCCGGATTGCCACCACGCAGCTCGACGCCGAGGTCACGCAGCATCTTCTGGGAGCGCGGGTAGACGGCGTGCGGACCGAGGTTAAAATGGAAGCCGTTGTTCTGGGTAGTAACGGCGCGCCCGCCGACCGCGGCGGAGCGCTCGTAAAGAGTTACGTCGCAGCCGGCGCGGGCCAGCTGCAGCGATGTCGCCAGCCCGGCGATCCCTCCGCCGACCACTGCGATCCTTGCCCTGTAGCTCATGTCATGCCCTCCCGGAAAGTAGACGAGCCGGCTGGTCAGATTGTGACAGGTCGCCGCCGGGCGGGGCCTGGCGGCGCCGGGTCGATATCATGCCCCTATGTCCGTGCGCGTACCCGACGACGCTGAGATCGAGCACCTGACCACTCGCGCCGTCGCCGAGATCATTCCCCGCGACGAGTTCATCCGGCTGCTCAAGTCAGGCCGCCAGCTGCGCCTGAAGATGGGCTTCGACCCCTCGGCGCCGGACCTGACGCTTGGCCACGCCGTCGGCCTGCGCAAGCTGCGCCAGCTGCAGGAGCTAGGGCACACGGTGGTCGTCATCGTCGGCGACTGGACGGCGCGCATCGGCGACCCGTCGGGACGCTCGGCCACGCGGCCCATGCTGACCGAGGAGGAGGTGCGCGCCAACGCCGAGACCTACCTGCGTCAGTTTTTCAAGATTGTGGACCGCGAGCGCACAGAGATCCGGCCGCAGAGCGAATGGTTCGACAAGTTCACGCTCGAGACGATCATCAAGCTCGCGGCCAGCTTCACGGTGGCCCAGATGTTGCAGCGCGAGGACTTCGGCCAGCGCTACCGAGAGGGGCAGCCCCTGGGAGTCCACGAGCTCCTCTACCCGATCATGCAGGCCTACGATTCGGTAGCCGTGGATGCCGACGTCGAGTTCGGGGGCACCGACCAAACCTTCAACCTCCTGGTCGGGCGCGAGCTGCAACAGGACATGGGCGAGCGGCCGCAATGCGTTTTCACAGTGCCGCTCCTCGTCGGCACCGACGGCAAGGTCAAGATGAGCAAGTCGCTGGGCAACTACATCGCCCTCGAGGACCCACCAGATGAGGTCTTCGGCAAAGTCATGTCGCTCCCGGACGAGCAGATTTTGCCCTACTTCAGCCTCGTAACCGACGTGCCCGACAATGACCTGGCTGAGATCGAACGCCAGCTAGGCGAACGCTTGGTGAACCCGATGGAGCTTAAGATGCGGTTGGGCAGGGAGATCGTCACCTTCCTCCACGGCCCAGAGGCCGCGACGGCTGCCGAGGAGTCTTTCAAAGCGGTGTTCAGCCGCGGCCAACTGCCCGCGGACATGCCGGAAGTCCTCGTGGGCGAGGACCTGCTGCAATCCCTCGTCGATGCCGGCCTGATCGCCAGCAAGGCTGAGGGTAAGCGGCTCTTCGCCCAGGGCGCCGTGGAGCGCAATGGGGAGAAGATAACGGCACCCGACGCCGAGCTGGACGAGGGCGACGTACTAAGAATCGGTAGGAAGCGCTTCGTTCGGGTGCGAACGGCGTAACCCGCTCGCCGCGAGTCAGATTGGGGGCGGAAGCGCGAAGAATGGTGGTATACTTCCGGCTACCCCGCCTTTCCGGAGGTTGCGCATGCTACGAAAGTTGGTCATCGCCATAGCCGGGTTGGCGCTTCTTGGGACGCTGGGCGACGGTGTCCCCCAGGCGGACGCCGCGGAGCTGACGGTCACGCACTTCCAGGACCCGGTGCCAGCGGCCTGCACGGCGGCCCATTGCACTCTGCGCGAGGCAGTGCGCCAGGCCAACGCCCAGTCCAACTTCGACACGATCATCCTGGGTGAAGGGACCTACCTGCTGGGTACGAATCCCGCGACCGACAACCGGGATGAGGACAATGCCGAGAGCGGCGACCTCGACCTTTACGACGGTGACGTGACGATCGCCGGCGCCGGAAAGAACACGACGTTCATCGATGCCCAGCAGGTAGACAGACTCTTCGACATTTTCGTGTCGGAATCGTGCATCGACGTTACTATCCAAAACCTGACACTGATGAACGGAAAGATCAGAAACGCGGACGGCGGCGCCATCCATAACCGTTGCCGACTGACCCTTATAAACGTGGTGATAAAGGACAGCGAGATCAGGGGAAGCCCGGCGGATCCTACCAGCGGTGACGGCGGCGGCATCCTCAACGACATCGGGGCTGAACTGACGATCAGCGGCAGCAGCATCAAGAACAACTCAGCAACTGGGGGTGTTAATGGCGAAGGTGGAGGCATCTACAACAGACAGGGCGAGGTGAGCCTTTCCGGCTCGACGATCAGCGGTAACGAAGTCGACGATGATGGCGGCGGCATTTTCAACAACGGCACGTTGTCAGTAACGACGTCGACAATTAGCGGCAACTCGAGCTGTTGCGGCGGTGGCATCAACGCGAACGGCGGCAACACGACGATCACGCGAAGCACTATCAGCTCGAACACGACATCTCCCGACTATGGCGGAGGGATCGGCAACTATGCGGGCTCAGTAATGCTGATCAATAACAGCACCATCACGGGGAATAGCTCGGCCAATCACGTCGGCGGCGGCATCGATAACAACGGAAAGTTGACGATCAGGAACACCACGATCAGCCACAACACCACGCTCGATGCATGGGGTGCGATTACTCATAGCGACTCCCTCGGCGGATTCGTGCGACTCAAGAACAGCATCGTTGCCAGCAACTTTGTGGGCAGCGACTGCGCGGGCGACCCAGTTACCTCGCAGGGCTTCAACCTGGACAGCGACGGTACCTGCTTTACGAACTCGGGGACGGACGTGGCAGGGGTTAACCCCCAGCTGGGTGCACTGCTGGACCACGGCGGCCCGACGAAGACCCGGGCGCTGCCCGCCGGAAGCCCGGCCACAGATACCGGCAACAACGCCGGTGGCTGTCCACTCAGCGATCAACGCGGCGAGGACAGGCCAAAAAACGGTGACGGCGCGGGCGGGGCCCGCTGCGACCGAGGGGCTTTTGAGCGGCAGAGCGTCGGAGTGCCCTAGAGGCGGGCTGACCAGATGCCGGCTCCTTAGCGACCCCCGGCGCCGCCCTCACGCGCCGCCAGCGTCGCGCCGGCGACGTACTCGCGGCGGCTCGAAAGGCGAGCCCCCCAGGCCGTCAACAACGCGATCGCTATACAAACAGCCGTCCCCATCCCGATCAGGGCGCCACGCTCGCCGATGGCGTCGGCCAGCACGCCCACCGGTAGCCCGGCCACGCCGGCGAAGCCCCAGGCCAGCATCATCAGCGACATTACGCGGCCGTAATAGGCGGGGTTTGCCTCGCGCAGGACGAGGGCGCTGTTCAGCGTCTGGAAGCCGCTTGTCGCCGCACCCACCCCGAACATCGTGATTAGGGCGATGGCGAAGGAAGGGGCGAGGCCCGTGAGAATCAGCGCTACGCCGATCCCTATCGTGTTCAGGACGAGGAAGAAACGGGCCTTCGAGCTGTCGGCCAAAGGCGCGACGAGCAGGCTCATCACCAGACCGCCCATTGCCGACACGCCGACCATTATCCCGTAGCCCGCCGCGCCCACCCCCAGCTCCTGATTCGCGTACCCCGGAAGCACCGTGAAGTATGGGAAGCCCATGGTCACGACAAGGATGAAGCCAAGGACCAGCGGCAACAGCTGAGGATTCTCGCGGACGTACTTAATGCCGAGCGCCACATCGGCCAGCACGCTGCGCCCGCCCGTGTCCTGCCGCTGCGTTGGCGGCAGCAGCGAGAGCGTGGCCACGACGACGACGAAGACCGCCGCTGCCACGAAGAACGTGCCGGTGGCGCCGAAGAGGCTCCAGGCGAGCAGGGCGCTGCCCAGCAGTGGGCCGGCGACGCGGGCTGAATTCAGGGCCACCTGGGTCAGCGCCGCGGCATTTCCCCTGCGGTTGGGCTCGATCAGCTCTCCGACGAGCGCCTGCCGCGCCGGGCCAAGAAGCGAGAACATCGTGCCGGTGATAAAAGCCGAGGCAGCGAGGAAGAAGATCGTGATCTGGTCCGTCGCCAGCAGGATGGCCACGGAGAGGAACGTCAGTCCGATCATCGACTGGCAGACGAGCAGGACGAGCCGCTTGGAAAGCCTGTCGGCCAGCGCGCCGCCAAACGGCGCCAGGAAGAGCATCGCGATGCCCTGGCCGAACGTCACCAGGCCGACAGCGCGGTTGTTGCCCGTGATGTCGAAGGCGACGACATTCTGCGCGGTCGAGGACATCATGAATCCGACGAAGGCGAGGAATGAGCCAACGGAAAGGATCCGGAAACTGGTGTTGTCGAGCGAGTTGAAAGTGCTGCCCAGCCATCCGGATCCGCGCTCGGGGGCCATCAGTTAACACTAATAAACTGGCGCCTTCTTAAACCTCTCCCCTAACCCTCTCCCGACCGGGAGAGGGGGACAAGACTTTCTGATCGGGCGCCTCCCGGACAAGAGACGCGCGGCGTCCGCCTGGCCGGGGCTCAAGCGAAAAGAGGGATATGATCTGAGGGGTCCGCGCACCTCGGCGCCTCGTCCCGGACCCCGTCGGCAGGTCAGAGGAGGTTTCTCATGGTTTCGGTCGCCAGCGCTACAGGCGAGCTTCTTGGTGCCCTCAACGGCATCGTCCGCGTCAATGAAGGCACGGTCAGCGTCGACCCTGAGCATCTCGATGCCGCGCACGTCGATCGCCTGGCCTGGGCCTCGACCTTCGGCAGCGACCAGGTCAAGCAGGCCGCGCGCTGGCTGATCCGCGAGCTTGCCGCGGCCAAAGGCATCCTACCCGCCTCGATCCAGGAAGCATACGCCGCCCGCGGGCGCGGCGAGTGGAAAGGCGTCACGGTCCCGGCGATCAACGCCCGCGGCCTCGCCTACCATGAGGCGCGGGCCGCCTACCGCGCCGCCAAGAAGATGGATGGCGGCCTTGTCGTCGTCGAGCTGGCACGCTCGGAGATGGGCTACATCAGGATGCCGCCGGCCGAGTTCGCCCCGATAATCATCGCCGCCGCGCTGGCCGAGGCGTGGGGGGGACCGGTGTTTATCCAGGGGGACCACTTCCAGGTCGACAAGAAGAAATGGTCGGCCGACCCCGACCCTGAGGTCAACGCCATCAAGGCCTTGATCGACGAGGCGATCTCCTCCGGGTTCTTCAACATCGACATCGACTCCAGCACCCTCGTCGACCTCTCCTTCCCCGACCTGGACTCGCAGCAGCGGCCCAACTATGAGGTAGCGGCCGAGTTGACGGCCTATGTCCGCGAGCACGAGCTGCCGGGCAACGAGATCTCCGTCGGCGGCGAGATCGGCGAGGTCGGCAAGAGCAACAGCACCGTCGGCGAGCTCCGCGCCTACATGGAGGGCTTCCAGAAGCGCCTCCAGGAGCGTGGCGGCTACAAGGGCCCGAGCAAGGTCAGCGTGCAAAGCGGGACCTCCCACGGCGGCGTCGTCCTGGCCGATGGCACGGTGGCCAAGGTCAAACTCGACTTCGGCACCCTGCGGGAGCTCTCAACGGTTGCCCGCGAAGAGTACGGCATGGCCGGGGCCGTGCAGCACGGCGCCTCGACGCTGCCCGATGAGATGTTCAACAAGTTCCCCGACACCGGCACCTGCGAGATCCATCTCGCCACTGGCTTCCAGAACCTCGTCCTCGACAGCGAGCACTTCTCAGGCGACCTGCGCGACAAGATGTACGACTGGCTGCGCGAGCAGTTCGAGCAGGAAAGCGACGAGACCGAGCAGCAGTTCTACTACCGCCAGCGCAAGCGCGCCTGGGGCCCCTTCAAGCAGGAGATCTGGGACCTGCCGGCGGAGCGAATGGGGCCGATCGAGGAGGCGCTGGAGAAGAAATTCGAGTTCCTCTTCGAGCAGTTGGGCGTCCCGGGCACGCGCGAGATCGTCGAGGGCTACATCAAGCCGCGCAAGGTGGAGATAGAGGCTCCGCGGGCCTTGCTCCAAAGCTACGCGAGCTAAGGCCGGCCGCGCCGCAGGCACCTGTCTGCGTTCCCTCGCTTGCATCCCGGCTTGTAAAAACTGGCCGGTCGATCTCGGGTAAACGCCTGGTTCCGGTCTCCAGACCTTGACAGGGCGCGCCCGCCCTAGCACCATAACCGTGCCCGAGGCGTAACAAACACGTTGCGATAAGGTAAGGCATCTGCTGGCCCAGCTGCCACTAGTACTTGGTAGGGGGCAGCTTGGTCAAAGACCAGTACAGATAGCCATCACCCGGCCCAGAGCCGGGTCATTCGAAGCCACATCGGGCAAGGCTGCTCCGCGACTCTCCCAGGCACCACATCCGGGCGTCGCAATCCAAGCCAAGTCCAGGGCTTCGCCAGGTAACCCCCGCAAAAATTGGCGATTGTCGCCATGCCCAGGAGAGTCCCGTGGAACAATCAAACCCAGAGAACCTTTATTGGACCCCGCTACCCTCGATCGAACGCCCGCCCGAGCCCAGCGACCGTCGACAGGTGGCCCGCGGCGAACCCCGCGACAGCTCTGCTCGGCGTCGCCTCGAGTCGCTCAAGACCGAGGCAAGCAGGCAGCGCGCACCCGCCCATTGGCTTCCAGTCGATCCGAGGATTAGCCCCCCGGCCAACGGCAACGGACAGGCCAACGGCAACGGACAGGCCAGCGGCAACGGACAGGCCAACGGCAACGGACACGCCAACGGCAACGGTCATCTTGTTCCAGCTGCTTCCCTGCAGACCATGACACGGCCGCTGGATGCCCGGGACATTAGCGTTGCTCAGCCCGGGGCCAGTGGCAGCGGCTCCAACGGCGTTACAAATCACCCGAATGGCAACGGTTCAACGACTTCAACGTTGGCGCGGTGGGGCGATGGGGGAGTCACGGTGGACGAGGCCATCAGCGACCTGCGCGAGACGATTCGAGCGCAGGCGCCCGCATCGCCCGTTGATGCCGCCGCTCCGCCCTCAATCGGGGCGGAGGTTGGAGCCCTGGCGCGTGGCGCTGACGCTCACATGCTGCTGGATCGCGTCTACCGCCGGGCTCGCGTCGTGCTGGAAGAAGCCTATGAGAGCGGGTCAGAAATCCGCCTCGACGCCCTCGCCCGTGTCCGTGAGCAAATGGCGGCCACGGAGCAGCATGCCGCCGACATTCTCGGTCGTGCCGGCGAGGAGGCTCAGCGAATCAAGGCACAGGCTGCCACGGAGGCGCAGCTCGCCCTCCAACGAGCGCAGCGCGACGCCGACGGGCTTATTGGCCGCGCGCGCTCTGAGATGGACCAGGTTCGGCGCCAGGCGGAGGTTGAAGCCAAGCGCATCCGCGATGAGGCACACAGCCAGGCTTCGCAGATCTGCAGCTCCAGCTCGGGTTCGCTGAACCAGGCCAACGCGCGCTACCAGGAAATGCAGCGCCTGGAGCGTGAGTTCGAGGCAACCGTCCGCGAGTTCGTTCGCTGGCTGGGCGTGGACGCCAGCCAGGGCGCCGGGTTCTTCAAGGGGATGCGGAGGCGGAAGATCTAGTGATCCCCCTCAAACCGACCAGGCGTTGCCGGCGCCAGCCATGAGTTTCGGAGGCACGTTTGCCCTCCTGGCTGCGGTCCCCCTCTACATGATCGTGATGGGCTACGTGACGTACCTCATCGCCGAGAGGTCGCGCACCCCACGCGAGGGGACTGCACCCGAGCTCTTTTACGTCCTCGTCATCCCCGCGCTCAACGAAGAGCTGGTGATCGCCAACACGATCAGGCATCTGTTGACCCTGCCCGGCGACAACTATCTGATTTTTATCGTCGATGACGCCTCCGATGACCGCACGGCGGCCGTCGTCGAGTCGTTCGCTTCGGATAAAGTCAGGCTCTCCAGCCGCCACTTCCCGATAGCACGCGAGGGCAAGGGGGCCGTCCTCAACCACGCCTATCACGCCATCCTCACGTCGGAACTCCCGGAGATTTACGGGTTGGACAACATCGTTTTCACCGTCATGGACGCTGACTGCGAGGTCGAATCCAACCTCTTCAGTGCGATCTCTCCATACTTCCGCGACCCGAAGACCAGCGGTGTGCAGACCGGCGTCCGCATGATGAATGGCGACGAGAACGCCATCACCCTCTGGCAGCAGTGTGAGTTCACGACCTTCAATTGGGTGTTCTCGCGAGGCCACGAGACCCTGGGTAGCGCCAGCCTCGGCGGCAATGGACAGTTCGTCCGCCTCTCCGCCCTCACCTCGCTCGGCGGCCAGCCTTGGACGAACTGCCTCACCGAAGACCTGGACATAGGCCTGCGCCTGGCCGTGCTCGGATGGGTCAACCACTACTGCCACACGACCAGGGTCCACCAGCAGGCTGTCTCCTCGTTCCGGCGTCTGCTGCGCCAGCGCGCACGCTGGTTCCAGGGTCACATCTCGTGCTGGCGCCATGCTCGCGCTGTAGTGACCAGCCGCATGCCGCTGTTGCGCAAAATCGACATTCTCAACTACCTGATCGCGCCCATCCTCACCATTCCTCTTGGCCTCTTCTCGATTTTCGCCCTCGGCCTGTTTCTCCTGGGAATCGTCTCGCCCCTGTTGCCGGGCGATCTCGTGAGCGTCGACCAGCGGCCCGTCGCGCTGGCTGCCTGGTACCTGCTGGGGCTTGGCACGGCTCCTCTCTGCGCCATCGCGTTACATCGGGATGGGCAGGCCGGTTGGGGCCGCGCATTCGCCCTGTCGCATCTCTACGTCCTTGGCGGCTATATCTGGTTTTTGGCCGGTCTGGTCGCGACGTGGAACACGTTCAAGCGGAGCGCCGGCTGGGCCAAGACGACTCGCACCGCCCTGCCCGACATCCTGTTGCTCGAGGCCCCGAAGGCCGATAGGGGGCCGCAGCGCTACCTCTCGACACACACGTCAGTTCGCTGGCTCCACGAGTCACAGCAGCTCCTGCCACTACGGACAGAGAACTTTCTGCCGAGAAGTGAAAGGGAAGGTATCGCCGGCGCGACGTTTTTTGAAACGCCCGTTGCGGGACCAACTCGTCTCGACGGCCACTTGCTGATGGCCCGCAGCGAGGCGCACCTTCGCCGGCTGGAAGAGGTGCTCGCCGCCAATGGTATCGCCCCGCCGCGGGCCTCGGCGGTGCTCCAGGTTGACGAATTCCAAATCGACGTAGAGCTACCACCCGGCATAAACCCCGGTAGCCAGGGAAAGAACGGCTTTCTCACCATCAGCGACCTGCGCGCGCTGATCGCATCAAATACGGAACCAAGGAGATTAATGGAATGGCCAAGGAACTAGATCGCAGACTCGAAGCTCAGCGCGCAATGATGTGTCGCGGCTATTCACGCCGCGAGTTCTTCAAGCTCGCCGGTGCCGCCACTGTGCCGGTGGGACTGGCAGCCGCGGGCATCGGCAGCGGGGTATTCGACCTCAACCTGCTGGGTATGGAGGCGGAATCGGCCGAGGCAGCGCCGGGCCAGAGCCTCATCCTTTACGACGGCGTCGGCGAGTTCGCCTGGATCGGCGTCGTGCATGCCAAGATGCTGACCAACCTGCTGGGCCGCTTCCTTCCGGTCGGGTCCACCGGGATCGGCGCTGCGCGCAAGAAAATCTCCGACTACAAGCGCGGCGACATGGCCAATTTTGACGCCACCTTCTACATCGGGCATGTCTACGACAACCTGCTGCCGCAGGCTTTCAAGGACGACCTGATGACGACGACGAAGCCGGTCGTCATCATCAAATACAACATCTGGCAGCTCGACACAGGCTTCCCTGACTCCCCGTTCGCCCGGAAGTTCGGCTTCAACTTCCGCGGCCTCGAGTCGCCGACGACGTTTTCGCGGGTTATCTACAAGGGCGCAACCTTCTCCAAAAGCACACTGGATTCCGAGGTCGGCGTCACCCAGATCACGGATGCGACCAAGGCTCGCGTTATCGCCACGGCCCGGAACGACGCTGGCCGCGAGATCCCCTATATCCTCAAGGGCCAGAACCTCTGGTATGTGGCCGACCACCCCTTCGCCTACATCGCCGAGGACGATCGCTACAACGTCTTCGCCGACGTCCTCTTCGACATCCTGGGCAAGAGCTGGACGCCAACGAAACGTGCACTGGTCCGCCTCGAGGATGTCAGCGCTATCTCCGATCCCGCTCAGCTCCGAGCCTGCGCGAACTACCTGCGGTCGCGGAACGTCCCCTTTGCGGTGGCGACCATCCCCTTCTACAAGGACCCCACGGGCTACTACAACGACGGAGTTGCGCAGACTATCGGACTTTCCAGTCGCGACGGCAAGGATGTGAGAGAGGCCCTCAAGTACATGCGCACAAAGGGCGGCGAGCTTGTGATGCACGGCACGACCCACCAGTATCGCAACATCCCGAACCCGTACAGCGCGGTCAGTGCCGACGACTTCGAGTTCTTCAGGGTCACCGAGAATCCGGACCACAGCCTGACCTTCCACGGCCCCGTGGGGGAGGACTCTGATTCCTGGGTCAGGCAGGTCCTCGATAACGGCCGGCGCGAGCTTGACCGGGCGAGCCTGCCCTACATCGGTTTTGAGGCGCCTCACTACGCGGCCTCGGCGATCGACTACAAGGCGATCGGGTCCAAGTTCAAGCTCAGCTACCACCGCAACCTGTATTTCGAGCGCGAGTTCACCTCGCAGCGGACGGCGCCGCGCCCCGGCAGGTCGGGGCAGATCGAGCAGGAGCGGCGCCGCCAGGAGCGGACACAGCCGACCTCTGACAACACTCGCGTCACGGCTGAGGGGGAGCCGGAGCGCTTCGGCGGGCAGTTCTACCCCTACGTCGTCCAGCGGGATGTCTACGGCCAGCGCCTGCTGCCGGAGAACCTGAACAACATCGAGCCGGAGCGCTGGCCCGACCCCGTGGCCGGTCCCTTCCCGCAGCGCCTGCCGCAACACCTGATCGCTGATGCTCAGCGCAACAGGGTGCTGCGCGACGCCTGGGCCAGCTTCTACTTCCACCCCTTCTTCGACATCAGCTTCCTGAAGCAGACGGTGGAGGGTATCCAGGCCGCCGGCTACACCTTCGTGAAGGCCTCAGCCGTTACGGTCTAACCCGGGCGTTGTAATTCGCCCTCCGAGGGAAAGGATTCCCTCTTCCCTGGAGGGCCAGCCGGTCCCCTCTCCCACGCGCGGGGAGAGGGGACTTCCACTAGCAGACGCCGGGGAAGTTCCCGCACCTCGATATTTTGGCTGGGGTGGGCCTTACTCGGCCGAGGTCTGATCTTCGGCAGCAGGCGGCTCATCGACCAAGCGGCTGTCCGCCCGGAAGACCTGCCTCGCTGAAAGGGCGAGCGTCACCAGCGCCACGACAATCAACAGGCCCTGCGCGGCGAAGATGCCGATCGTGCTCCAATAGCCTTCGTCAACGTACTCGCCGTAGCGCAGCAGCCCGAACAGCGACATCGTCGCGGCCAGGAAGGCGAACAGGGCCACCAGGGTCAGAGCCCGCAGGCTCCCCTCCACAGCCGCCCAACCGACCGCCAGTCCCGTCCCCAGCATCACGGCGCCGACAGCGATCATGTCCCGCTCGGGCAGGACCACCCCCTCGGCGCAGGGCCCCGGAAAGAGGCAGCGCCAGGACCAGCGCGGCTGCATGATCCCCGGCGCCACCGCCGTCAACAGCCCCAGCACCCAGATCGCCAGGCCCAGGGCAAGCATCCCCCGCCTCAGCCAGGCGTTGCCCGCCGGCTCAGCCGTTTCGCGCGGTGGCACCAGAAGCTCCTGGTAGAGGAAGACGACAGGAAAGACTATCAGCATCCCGGCGAGGCCGGCGTACCAGACGATGCCCAGGACGAAGTCGTCCTCGCGGAACCTGTCGTCCACGGCCGGCGCCACGAGGAGGAAGACGGATGCGACGATAGCGGCGACGAGGAAGCCCCGCACCTCCGCCCAGCCCGGAAAGAGCGCCGCAAAGAACAGCGTTATGGCCAGCGCCCCGAACCAGGCGCCTACGAAGGCCGCCGTCGGCGGGCCGATCGGCCAGAGGAACTGGTAGAAGGCGTCCGTCGCCCGCGCGTGCAGCGCGACGAAGAGCGTGAAACAATAGGCTGCGGCGATGATGAGGACGATGCGCGAAGGCAACGAGAGGGGTCGATTCACCATGCAGAGGATAGGGGAAGCCCCCTCTAAAACTCTTCGCGGCGGGTTTGTGCCTTGCCGCTGACCATCGCCATCGACGGCCCCGTGGCCTCGGGCAAGACAGCGGTGGGCGCCGCCCTGGCCCGCCGGCTGGGCGCGTTGTTCCTCGATACGGGCCAGATGTACCGCGCCGTGACCCTGCAGGCCCTGAGGGGCGGCGTCGACCTGGACGACGCGGCGGCCCTGGGCAAGCTTGCCCGCACCTGCGGGTTGGAGGTCGTCCCGGCCGAAGAAGGTACCCGCATCCTCGTCGATGGCGAAGACGTGACGGGGCTCCTGCGTAGCGCCGAGGTCGACGCTGCCGTCTCGCGCGTCTCCAGCGTCCCCGCCGTGCGGGAGGTGATGGTGGCGCTGCAGCGGGAGATTGCGCGCGAGCGGCCCGTCGTGATGGTGGGCCGCGATATCGGCACGGTCGTCCTGCCCGAGGCCGACCTCAAGGTCTATCTCGACGCCGAGGTCGAGGAGAGGGCGCGGAGGCGGTGGGAGGAGAACCACGACGGCGGCGACGAGCGCACGGTTGAGGAGATCGCCGAGGCCCTGCGCGAGCGCGACCGCGTCGACAGCTCACGCAACGTCTCGCCCCTGGTGGCAGCCGAGGGCGCCCAAACGATCAAGACTGACGGCATGAGCATCGAAGACGTCGTCGAGGCCGTCGCCGGCCTGGTGGTGCGCGGATGATCGAACGCCTCGTCCCCTTCATGCACCCGGTGCTGAAATTCACCCTGGGCATGCCGCTGCGCTATCTGCTTTTCCGCCTGAAGGTGCGGGGGCTGGAGAACGTGCCCGACGTCGGCGGCGCGATAGTCGTCGCCAACCACCTGAGCAACTTCGATCCGGGGGTCGTTGGCACGTCGATCAAGCGGCGCATCCGCTTCATGGCCAAGGAGGAGCTGTTCTTCCCCGGCTTCGGGCTGCTGCTGCGCCTGCACGGTGTCTTTCCTATCAGGCGCCTGGAGAAGGACACGGCGGCGGTCCGCCGGGCGACCCAACTGCTCAAGGATGGCGAGGTCCTGGGCATGTTTCCCGAGGGCACGCGCAGCAAAGAGGGAAAGCTGCAGCACGGCCGGCCGGGCACCGCCTTCATCGCCCTGCGCGCCGGCGTCCCCATAGTCCCTGCCGCAATCACCGGTACCGAGGAGCTCAAGAGCTGGAAGGCGACTCTGTTTTCGCGCGCCCGGCTGAGCATCACCTACGGCAAGCCCTTCTACCTGGAGCGGCCGCCCAGGGTGACCGCGCAGACTCTCGAAGAGGCCACCGATGCTATCATGAGAGCGATCGCCGAGCTGCTTCCGGAGCAGTATCGCGGCGTCTACGCCTCCGAAAACGTGCCTCCACAAACCACCCCACCCAGCGCTGACGACCCGACTCCCTCTCTCCCTCTCCTTGACAAGGAGAGGGCCAGCCGCAGCGGGGGTGAGGTCGTCGCCTCGGCCACAGAGGAGCAGGACAGCTAAATGCAGGTTATCCGCGCCCAGGACATGGGCTTCTGCTGGGGTGTCCGCCGGGCTGTCGAGATGATGGAGGGCGAGGCCCAGAAGGGCCAGATCATCAGCCTCGGCTCGATCGTCCACAACCAGCAGGTCGTCGACAAGCTGGCCGACCACGGCGTCAACATGGCCCACTCAATTGAAGAGCTGAGCGGCGACCGCGTGGCGATCACAGCCCACGGTGTCGGGCCTAAGGTCCTTGAGCAGCTGCAGGCCACCGGCAAGGAGATCATCGATACCACTTGCCCGATCGTCACGCGCTCCCAGCGCTGGGCGAAGAAGCTGGCCGACGAGGGGTTCGCCATCGTCATCTACGGCGACCCCAACCATAAGGAGGTTCGCGGGGTCCTGCAGTGGGCCGGCAGCAAGGGCTACGCCATCACCGAGGACCAGATCGACACGCTGCCCTGGGACGAGATGCCCTCGCGCGTCGCCGTCCTCTCACAGACAACCCACAACCCCGACCGTTTCGCCGCCTTCGTCAGCGCCCTCTTCCGGCAGCACATCAACGACATCTCCGACCTGCAGGTAATCAACACCCTCTGCCATGCCACCAGCGGGCAGCAGGCGGCCGCCGAGGAGCTGGCGCAACAGGTCGAGGTGATGGTGGTGATCGGGGGCCACGAAAGCGCCAATACCCGCCACCTGGTTGAGGTCTGCCGGGAGCAGGGCGTGGAGACCTACCACGTCGAGACGAGGGCCGACCTCGACCCCGCGTGGTTCCGTGGCCGCCGGCGCGTCGGCCTGACGGCCGGCGCTTCAACCCCAGACTTCGTGATCGACGACGTAGAAGCCGCCCTCAAGGAATACGAAGCCGTCCCGGCGTAGGGCGCGGCTTGTGCCGGGCCGCCAAAGTGTGAGGCCAGGTGTTGTTGCCGAACTAAACGTTGCCAGGGGCAAGTGTCGTAGTCGAACCGGCTGGCGAAGCAGAGGATCTTAGGCACTTGTCCGTCAAATTTTGGTGCGGTTAGGCCGGCGAAAGGGCGTTAGCGCGGGCGCGCGCAGCCTTACGCAGCTCCGCCTCGGTCCGGTGCCCGCGGTCGAACTCCGAGAGGTAGAGCAGCATCTCCCAGCCGTCGTCTCCGGCCGGGAGCGCGGCGTCGTACACGGCCTCCTCGTACCAGTCCCGGAACTGGTCAAGACTGGCCGTGCCTTTAGCGAAGCTTGCTAGCCTTCGCGCCAGTTCGTCTCTGAAACTGTCCTTCATGGGCATAGAGCCTAGCAGAGCGACAGTGGCGGCCGCCGAGCTCCGCCGCATGTTCAACGAAGGCGGGTTTCTTCAGCGCGTCGAAACGGGGGAGTTGCTCGAACGGTTACTTTATGAAGGAAGGCCTTCGGAGGAATCCGGCGAAACAAGCGACGCTCGCAGCCAGGTTCTCGAGTACGTTGACTCAGCCGGTGAGCGAATAGCTGTCGTTCACCAGTACCTACGGCCTGACGGCACCTTGGGCGCCAGCGGCAGGCCGGACCCTAAACTTCTCGTTCTCGAAAGCGTCGTTTACCGACCGGAGCGACAGACGCCTTCCAAAGAGCCTAAAGAGTAGATAGTTGACAGTCACAACCGACACCACCGGCGGCCTCGTTGAGGCCGTCGCCCCTGGCTCTATCGCCGACGAGATCGGCCTAGAACCGGGCGACTACATCACCCACGTCAACGGCCGCGAGCTGCGCGACGCCATCGACTTCCGCTACCTCACGGCCGAGGAGTCCGTCGAGCTCACGGTCGTGCGGGGCGACGAGCAAGAGGTCGTCGCCTTCGACAAGCACCCCGACGAGGACATCGGCGTCTCCTTCGCCCGCGCGACCTTCGACCGCGTTACCACCTGCAACAACAAATGCTTCTTCTGCTTCCTCAAGGGCCTCCCCAAGGGCTTGCGTAAGCCCCTCTATCTCAAGGACGACGACTACAGGCTGAGCTTCGCCCACGGCAACTTCGTCACGCTGACCAACCTGACGGATGACGACTGGGCCCGACTCGAGGAGCAGCACCTCAGCCCGATGCGCGTCTCCGTCCACGCCACGGACCTCGAGCTGCGCCGTAAGCTCCTCGGCAACCCCACGGCGCCTGAGATCCTCGCGCAGCTCGATAGGCTGGGGGAAATGGGCATCCGCGCGCACACCCAGGTCGTCCTCTGTCCCGGGGTCAACGACGGCGCCGCCCTCGACCAGACGATCGAGGAGCTGGGCGCCCGCTACCCCACCGTGCAGACTATCTCGGTCGTGCCGGTCGGCGCCTCGCTGCAGGCCGAGGAGCGGATGTCCGCGGTCGAGGGCATGGATGCCTGCGACCCGCCCTATGCCCGCGCTATCGTCGGGCAGGTCAAAGCCCACCAGAAGAACTTCCGCGAGCGCTGGGGCGAGGACATCGTCTATCTCTCAGATGAGTACTACCTGACCGCCGGCGTCCCCCTGCCCCCCGCGCGCCACTACGGCGATTACGAGCAGTTCGAGAACGGCATCGGCATGACGCGCTGGCTAGTCGAGGATTGGAAGAAGGCAAAGAAGCGGTTGCTGCCCAGCCCGCCCCGACCCGTTTCGCGGCCGTCGATAGCCATACTGACGGGCACACTGATCGCCCCCGTCCTCTCCGGCCTGTTCGCTGAGCTCTCCGAGCTAACCGGAGTGCGCACCCAGGTCACGGCCGTCACGAATACGCTTTTCGGCTCGCGCATCAACTGCAGCGGCCTGCTCGGCGGCGCAGACCTGCTCGCCGCGGCCAGGGCCACGGACGCCGACGCCATCCTCATCTCGCGCTACTCGCTCGACTGGTCGGGCACCCGCTTCCTTGACGACGTCACCGCCGAGGACCTGCAGCGCGAGCTTGGCAAGCCCGTAGCCTTCGTCACCTCGATGTCTGAGGTCGTCGAGCTGCTCCAGGACCGGCTGTGGTTCAGCCGGCCCCTGACCATCGGCGCCGGCCCCAACCAGGCCGGCAAGTCGTGGATCTACCAGGTGGATCCGGCCGACGCCCTGGAGGTTGTCTAGCCGCGGCAGCAGGTCTGGCACTAGCCTCCAAGCCTGAGGAGGCAAACATGGCCCAGGTTCTGAATCTCACCCCCGACGAGCTGCTGACGACGACGCGCTCGGTGCGCAAGCGTCTCGACCTCGACCATCCCGTGGAACGGGAGGTCCTGGAGGACTGCCTCCGCATCGCCCAGCAGGCGCCCACTGCCTCCAACAGGCAGAACTGGCACTTTGTCGTCGTCACCGAGCAGGCCACTCGCGACAAGCTGGCCGAGCTCTATCGTCGCGGCGGTGAGACGTATCGAGGCACGTCAGCCTCTGCCATGGCTGTGACGTACGACGACCCTGAGAGGCAGGCCGCCCAAGATAGTGTCACCGAGTCAGCGACGTGGCTGATCGAGAACATCCACAAGGTGCCGGTCTACGTGATCCCCTGCTTCAACGGCCGCACCGATAGCGCTCCGGCCATCGCCCAGGGGGCGACCTGGGGGACGATCGGCCCGGCGACCTGGAACTTCCAGCTGGCCCTCCGCTCACGCGGCCTGGGCAGCGTTTGGACCTCGTTCCACCTATTCCACGAGGAGGAAGCGGCCAAGATCCTCGGCATCCCCTACGCGGAGGTGCAACAGGCCGCCCTGCTGCCCGTCGCCTACACGAAGGGCACCGAATTCAAGCGGGGCCACCGCGAGCCGCTGGAGAAGATGGTGCACTGGGAGACCTGGTAGCGAAGAGGCAACGCCCCCGGGGCGATCGCGCTCGGTCCCGCCCGCGCAACGCTGCGGGCGCTCCCGCTATGATCGGCTTTGAAGGAGAAGCCACAAACCAATCCAGTTGGCCAGATGGCAATTGGAGGACGAAAAGAAGCGTGTGGTCCCCGCTCCGGCGGGGAATACGAGGAGGGGGGGTCGCCCACGGGCGGCCAATCGGGCGGCTTCGCATGAAGGAGCCAGCATCTGCGGAAACCCCCGGGCCGTCAGCCACGGTCCTCAGGCCTCTCTCAAACCTCCCGGGTAACCGGGTGAACAAAGGGGAGGCCGGTGGCGAGCCGAGCACGTCCTCCTGCTCGCGTCAACGAACAGACGCACCCCAAGGAGGACACCCATGTGTGGAATAGTCGGCTACGTGGGCGACAAGCCCGCGGGACCAGTCCTGCTCGACGGCCTGCGCCGTCTCGAATATCGCGGCTACGATAGCGCCGGCGTCGCCATCCTGGCCGATGACGGCGATATCGACATAACGAAGCGCGCCGGCAAGCTCGACGCCCTCGTCGAGGCCTTCAACCTCGATCCCAGCGAGGGCCATACCGGCATGGGCCACACGCGCTGGGCCACCCACGGCGCCCCGACGGATCTCAACGCCCACCCGCAGACCGATTGCAGCGGCGACATCGTCGTCATTCACAACGGCATCGTCGAGAACTACGTCGAGCTCAAGCGCGAGCTGACCGCCGGCGACCACAAATTCCGCTCCGAAACTGACACCGAGGTCATAGCCCACCTCGTGGAGGTGCTGCTCGAAGGAGACAACGACCTCCCCACCGCGGTACGGCTAATGTCGGAGCGAATCCACGGCGCCCACGCCATCGTCGTCATGAGCCGCCGCCACCCCGGCACCCTCGTCACCACCCGCATCGGCAACGCCGGTGGCGTCGTCGTCGGTTACGGCGAGGGCGAGATGTTCATCGCC
Organism: Dehalococcoidia bacterium; assembly: GCA_040902555.1. Classification (GTDB taxonomy): domain Bacteria; phylum Chloroflexota; class Dehalococcoidia; order WHTO01; family WHTO01; genus DASTBR01. Next base: position 208,778 of record JBBDXC010000013.1, on the reverse strand, counting down.
AGCGACCTCCCCGCACTCCTCGAGCACACCCGCGACGTGGTCTTCCTGGCTGACCGCGAGCTCGCCGCCGTGACCAGGGAGGGAGTTACCTACTTCGACGCGGCCGGCGACCAGCTCGACTACAGCCCACAGACCGTCCCCTATGACGCCGTCTCCGTGGCCAAGGGCAACTACAAGCACTTCGAGCTCAAGGAGATCATGGAGCAGCCGCAGTCCGTGCTCGACACGATCCGGGGGCGGGTGGATTTCGAACGAGCCGAGGTCACCCTCGAGGATGTCCCCTTCACGGACGAGGACTATCGCGACATCAACCGCGTCGTCCTCATCGGCATGGGCACCAGCATGCACGCTGAGATGATCGGCCGGGCCTACTTCGAGCGCATCGCCGGCGTCCCGGCAGAGTACGATTACGCCTCCGAGTTTCGCTACCGGCAGCCGGCGATCGACGGCCACACCCTCGTCGTTTCGGTCAGCCAGAGCGGCGAGACCGTCGACACCCTGGCCGGGATGAACCAGGCCAAAGAGCTTGGGGCGAAGCAGGTCACGATCTGCAACACCGTCGGCGCCGAGTCGACGCGCGTCGCCGATGGCGTCGTCTACACGCGCTGCGGCCCCGAGATCGCCGTCGCCAGCACCAAGACCTTCAGCGCGTCGGTCGTCGCCCTCTATCTCCTCGCCTGCAAGATGGGCCAGGCCCGCGGCCACCTCGACCAGGAGCAGCTGCGTGGCCTCCTTGACGACCTGGCCAAGATGCCCCTGCTGATCGGCGAGGCCCTCAAGTGCGGGCCAGCGGTGGCCAGGCTGGGCCTGCAGTTCTCGCAGTCGCGCAACTTCCTCTTCCTCGGCCGCGGCGTCAACTACCCGGTGGCCATGGAGGGGGCGCTGAAGCTCAAGGAGCTAAGCTACATCCACGCCGAGGGCTATCCCGCCGGCGAGATGAAGCACGGCCCCATAGCCCTGATCGACTATGAGCTGCCGGTGGTGGCGATCGCGCCGCGCGACCGCCTCTTCGAGAAGATCCTCTCCAACATCGAGCAGGTCAAGGCCCGACAGGGCATCGTCCTGGCCATTGGCGCCCACGATGACCCCGACCTCCTCAACAAGGTCGACCGCCTGCTCTACGTCCCGCCTGCCCCGGAGCTGCTGTCGCCGCTGGTGACCGTCATTCCTTGCCAGTTCCTGGCCTATCACATCGCCGTCCAGCGCGGCTGCGACGTCGACCAGCCCCGCAATCTGGCCAAGACCGTCACCGTGGAATAGTGGCCACCGAGCCCCGCTACCGGCCGGCCTCGCGCCTGATCATCCTCGACGCGCGGGACCGCATCCTCCTCGTGCAGCTAGCGTCGGACTTTATGGGTGAACCTCCCTTCTGGATCACGCCGGGTGGTGGGCTCGACCCCGGCGAATCATACGAGGAGGCGGCACTACGCGAGCTCTGGGAGGAAACGGGGATTAGCGGCGTCGAGGTCGGGCCATGCGTCTGGATCCGCCGCCACGCCTGGCCCTGGTTTGACGAGGTCATCGACTCCGAGGAGCACTTCTACATCGTCCGCGTGGATCGCGTCGATGCGGCGCCGCAGAAGCTGGAGGGCAACGAGGCCGAGGTCTGGGGCGAGATGCGCTGGTGGTCGAACGACGAGATCGACGCGGCGACCGACGAGGTCTTTGCGCCCATCGCCATGGGCGCCCTGCTGCGCCCGCTGCTCGCCGGCGAGTTCCCCGCCGAGCCGATCGCCGTCGGCGCCTAGCTCAGCTCTCCGAAGCTAGGGCAGGCGGTCCAGATGCCCCGCCCGGCGGCGTGGGCTTCGCGCTCGGCATCGACCAGTGCCTCCTCGAAGCGTCGCTCTGGAAACCGCGTCGTAGCCTCCGCGAACCCTTCGCGCACGAGGAGCTCGTTGACGAACACGTCGCCGGCCCACACATAGCGCAACAGCCTGTGGGAAGCCGTGCTGTCGCGGTCGTTGGCGGGATCGCTGACGACCCAGACCTCCTGGCCGCTTACAAGTTGCTCGTTGGCTGCACTGGACTCGCCGTAATAACAGCCGCCTAGCTCGGGAGTGTCGATGCCGATGTAGCCGACGCGCTCCTCGACGCCGTCGATCAAGACGTCGAACGTATCGCCATCGACCACATAGATCACAACGGCGGACTGGCCATCCGCCGGCGGGGGCAACGTTTGGACTTCGTCAGGCGGCCCGGTTGTGACAGCAGTTGCTATCGCTGACGGTGTCGCCGCCGGCGTAACTGTCACCTCGCTCGGGGCGCTCGGCCTTACCGGAACTGTCTCGCCGTGATCGTCAGCCGCATCTGAGCAGGCCGCGGCCAGCGCAACGAGAACGGCTACGACACAAAGGCGTGGGTTCACGCTCGAAGGCTAGTCTGTGGCCCTGGCCCCGCGGCTACGCCTCGCAGCCGGTGCCGTCGAGGTCCTCGTCGAAGCCGTGCGAGTCCGGCGCTACGACGCGGAAGTTAGTCTGCGGGATTTCGGTGCAAGCGAGGTCCGGGGGTGGGGGCGGGATGCAAATGTCGGGATATGATGGGTCGCAGTTCGCGGTCTGGGTGGCGCCCGTCGCCGTCGCCGTCGGGGTAGTGGCCCCGGGTGCGGGGATCGTCAGAGTCTGCCCGATCTGGATCTGGTTGGGGTCGCTGATCCCGTTCGCGGACTGCAGCGCGGCGGTCGTGATGCCGAAGCGGTCGGCGATCCCGGAAAGCGTGTCTCCGGCCTGGACCGTGTACGTGCCGGGGGCATCCGTGCTGGTGGTGGTTGCTGTCGACGTGGCCGCTGACTGCGTGGCGGAGCCGATGGGTGTCGAGGTTTCCGTCTCGTCGGTGCCTGCGTCGTCGTCACCGCCGCAGGCCGTGCCGACCACGGCGGCCATGAGGCCGCAGACCAGCGCTATGCGCAGGAGGACTATAGACCGCATCAGGGCCACCTCCGGGCGGAGTTAACCGGTGGAAGCCCAGTCTTGCACTAAAGCGGCGCCGTGAATAGAGCTAGGCCGCGGCGCCCCCCAGCAGGTCCTTCAATTCCTTGACGGTCTCGTCCCGCCAGTTGGCCCAGGTCGGACCCTTCTGGAAGGCGATGTAGGACTCCTTCTGCTCTTCCTTCGACTTGCCCTCGGTCGCCTCGCGCAGCAGGTGGGTTTCCTCGTAGGCCAGCTTCGTCCGCTCGATCCAATGACCCAGATACCTGCCGTCGCTCGTGTAAAAGACGAAGACGGGAATCGACTGGAACTCGCCGTTGCGTAGGAATTCGCTCATGACGTCGAGGTGCTCGTCGCGGGCAACGACACGAAGCTCCATGCCCGCGGCCTCGGCGATCTTGACCGCGACCGGGACCTCGCGGAAGCAGTCGGGGCACCACCACTCCGTGATCACCAGCACGCGTGCAGGGCCACCGGGCCTTTGCGCCAGGTCCTTGAAGAAGGCGGCATCCTCGTCGCTCAGCTTGAATTCGTTGTAGTTCTCCTCGTAACGAGGCCTGCCCTTTTCGAGCTGGCCGAGGTAGCCCTCCCAGGAAAGACCACTCTTGAACTTCTCCTCGGTGACTACCGACTCGGACGCTGTGACCATGCTTATCCCCGCCTCACTTCACTTTTGATAGTGCTATCAGCCTAACTCAGTCAGCGCTGGGGCGGGGGACGTCAGCCGCCCGCCGAGCCGCGGCCCACGCCGCCAGCAATTCCTCGCGCGACATCTGACGAAAGTCCAGCCCATCCCTCGCCGCTATGGACTCCAGCGCAGCGAAGCGGCGCCTGAACTTGGCCAGCGAGCCGCGCAGGGCAGACTCCGCTTCGACGCCCAGGTAGCGCCCGGCGTTGACCAGGTTGAAGAGCACGTCACCGAACTCGTCTTCTCGTTCAGCGTCGGTCCGGCCCTCAGCCAGCTCCGCGACTTCCTCCGTGAGTTTCTCCAACACGTCTTCCATGCCCGGCCACGTGAACCCGGAACGTCCGGCCCTCTCCAGCACCACCGACGTCTGGTGCAACGCCGGGAGCGTGAGAGGTACGCGGTCGAGAGTTGAAATCTCCTCCTTGTCGCCCTTTTCCTGCCGCTTGATCGCCTCCCAGTTCTTGAGAACCTCGTCGGTGCCGCTCACTTCGACGCCGGCGAAGACATGCGGGTGCCGGCGAACGAGCTTCGCGGCGATGGCCTCGACCACGTCCTCCAGCTCGAAGTCGCCGGCCTCAGCGGCCAGCTGGGCGTGGAAGAAGACCTGGTTGAGCAGGTCACCAAGCTCCTCGGCGAGCTGGTGGGGGTCGCCCTCATCCAGCGCCGCCAGGACCTCGTAGGTCTCCTCCAGCAGGTCCGAGCGCAGGGATTGGTGGGTCTGTTCCCGGTCCCAGGGGCACCCGTCCGGGGCGCGCAGCCGCGCGACGATGTCCCGCAGCCCTCCCATCGTCCGCGTGTTGGCCTCGAGGCTCAGCGCCGGCAGATAGACGCAGGTCAGGTGGTCGAAGTTGGAGCTGCGGTCCAGCTCGGCCAGTTGCACCTCGCGGCGCCGCGCAGTCGGCAGGCTCATGTCCTGGAGGACGACGACTTCGTGTTCGGGCGGGTACCAGCGCAGCGCCGCCAGCTTCAGCTCCGAAGCCGCCCGCTGGTTGTAGACCTGGGCGACCAGGGCAGGACGCGCCGGGTCGAGTACTGGGAGGTCCAGCGCGTCGGCAAGCTGCAGAGCCAGCTCCAGGGGGTCGAGCCGCAGGTAGCTTGAAACCGGTTCCAGGTAGCTGACACCGTCGATGATCCGGGCATCGGGCACCAGTTCCAGCAGGCGGCGCACCGTGGCCTCGCCGAAGAGAGGGTGGCCCGGCACGGCGTATGTCACATCTCCGGCGCCGGCCGCGGCAGCCACTCTGTTGGCAATTTCCTCATAGACGCCGGCGAAGTCCTGACCGGACTCGTATACATCATCGAAGTCGATCAACTTCAGCCCCGCGGGCAGCTCATCCACCACGGGATGCCGGCTCGTCCGCAAGTAGACCGTGCCCGCCGACTTCAGCTGCGCGAGCGCGGCAACGGTGAGCAGGCCGGCGGCCCCGGGGCCAAGGCCAACGATGGTCAGGGCCATACAATCCTCGGCTAAGTCCGCCTTTTCCCCTCTTCATGGCAGAGGCCCGGGGAGAGGTCGGCTAAGTTCGAACGGAGGTTGGGCCGGCGCTAGACTGGGCACGACCGCCGCCCTGGCGGCAACGGGAGGTCACAAACTGACAGTCCGCTCCATAGGGGCGTTTCTCTTCGTCCTAGCCCTGCCCCTGCTGATGATAACTTCGGCGGTTCGCTTCGCGACCAACGAATCCGAGGTCTACTACTACAGCATCTCGACCTTCGATGTGCAGCAGACGACCGGCATCAGCGAGGACGAGCTGCGCCGCGCTTCGCGCGAGATAATCGCCTACTTCAACTCCGAGGACCCCGCCGTAAACATCGTCGTCGACGTCCGCGGCCAGGAGGAGCAGCTCTTCAGCCCCCGCGAGGTGCGCCACATGGAGGACGTCAAGACCCTCATGAACCTCGTCTTCCTGGTCCAGGAAGTCTCCCTGGCCTACGTGCTGCTGTACGTCGTCGGCGTTTTCGTCTGGTCGTCCGAGTCGTCGCTGCGCAGCCTCGCCAACCAGGCCCTGACCGCCTGCGCCCTAACCGCCGGGCTGCTGGTGACCATTGGACTGCTCGCGGTAACCGGCTTCGACAGCTCTTGGGAAGGCTTCCACAAGCTCATCTTCGCCAACGACCTCTGGGACCTCGACCCCGACCGCGACCGTCTGATCCAGATGTTCCCGGAGGAATTCTGGTTCCGCGCAGTCATCTTTGTCGGCGGCATCGTCGTCGTAGAGGTGGCGGTCATCGCCTGCATGGCCCTGGCCTACAACGGCCTTGCCAGGCGCCGCGAAGTCCGCCGCCGCCTGGAATTGGAGATGCAGCTCGAGGGTTGACCCCTACACTTCCCCGCCGTCATGGGCCTTCTGGGTCGTCATTCCCAACTGAGGGCCTTAAAGGCCACATCACTTCTTCAATCCGGCGGCGCAGGAAGCGCCTTTCCGCCGCGTTCGAGGTCATGGCCAGCGCCCTGTGGTAGCTCTCAGCCGCCTCGCACAAATCGCCGGCCCGCCGCGCGAGGTCGGCCCTAACTGCGTGATAGAGGTAGTAGCCGTCAAGCGTCGCCGCCAGAGGCGCCAGCAGCGCCCTTCCCGCTTCAACTCCGTCGGCCATCGCCACGGCTACCGCGCGGTTCAGCTCGATGACGGGCGACGGCTGCACCTTTAGCAACTCGCCGTAGAGAGCGACTATCTGCCGCCAGTCCGTCTCCGCCGGGGCAGCAGCTTTGCTGTGGACCGCGGCGATTGCCGCCTGCAGGGTATAGGCTCCTGGCTGCCCCGCACTCTGGGCTCGCTCCGTGAGCGAAAGTCCCTCCTCGATCTGCGCGCGATCCCAGAGCCCGCGGTCCTGGTCTTCCAGCAGGACAAGCGAGCCATCAGCCCCTGCCCGAGCCGCCCGCCGCGAATCCTGCAGCAGCATCAGCGCCAGCAGGCCGCGGGCCTCCGCCTCGTCCGGCATCAGCTCCGTCAGCAGCCTGCCGAGGCGAATAGCCTCCGCGCAAAGCGACCAGCGTACCAGCTTGTCACCGGCCGTCGCCAGGTAGCCCTCATTGAAGACCAGGTAAACGACCGACAGCACAGCCTCCAGCCGCTCCGGCAGCGTGGCGACCGGCGGCACGCGATAGGGTATCCCGGCGCTGCGGATCTTCTGCTTGACCCGCACCAGCCGTTGCGCCATCGTCGTCTCGCTGACCAGGAACGCGCGGCCGATCTCGGTCGTGGTCAACCCGCAAAGGGTTCGCAGGGTCAGCGCCACCTGGGCCTCGCGGGCGATGGCCGGGTGACAGCAGGTGAAGATCAGCCGCAGGCGGTGGTCTTCAAGGCCGGACTCCAGTACCAACGCCGATCCCCCTCCAGCACTAAGGTCGACAGCCAGCTCCCGCTCCATCTCCTCCCGCTTACGGAGCAGAGTCTGGTCCCTGCGCAGCTGGTCGATGGCGCGCCGGCGCGCTGTGGTCAGCAGCCAGCCGGCCGGGTTGGCCGGCAGCTCATCGCGCCACGCCACCAGCGCAGCGGCGAACGCCTCCTGCAATGAGTCCTCGGCCAGTTGAAAGTCGCCGCAGAAGCGGATCAGCGAGGCGATTATCCGGCCGTAGTGCTCCCGGAAGACGCCGGCAACGTCCTCGCCCGAACCGGATTTGCTCTCAATCACGGTAGCGCCCGGCCAGTAGGGGAAGGTATGGCCCCTCATAAAGCAGTCTTCTTCTCACTCGAAAACGCTAGCTCAGAAGCGACAATCATCTGCACGAGGGGGCCATACCTTCTCCCCTACCCGTCACGGAGACTTCTCTATTACCCGGCTCGCCCTAACCCGGGAGTTCCGCGATGGGTCGCACTTCGATTGACCCGTACTTGGCACCCGGGATCCTGGCCGCTATCTCGATTGCCTCATCAATGTCGTTGCAGTCCACGATGTAGTAGCCGCCCAACTGCTCCTTAGTCTCGGCAAACGGTCCGTCGGTGATGGAAGTCGCACCGTCCCGCACGCGGACAGTGGTGGCGGTGGCTGCGGACTGCAGAGGGGCCCCGCCTTGGTGCCGCCCACTACCGCGCACCTCCTCGGTGAAGGCGTAGTAGCCCCGCATCAGCTCCTCACCCTCGCTCTCGGAGCGCGTCTCCCAGGCCTTCTCGTTGTCGTAGATCAGCAGCATGTAGCGCACTTCTACTGCTCCAGGACCGGGCGAACTTCGATCGACGTTGTGGCGACCGCCGGGATCATCTTTGCCAGCGCCAGGGCCTCGTCCATACCGGCGCACTCGACGACGTAGAACCCGCCCAGTGACTCTTTGGCCTCGGCGAATGGACCATCTGTCACCGCTGGGCTGTCACCTAGCTTCGCCGTCTTCGCCTCGCGCTGTGGCGCCAGCTCATAGCCGGTCACCTGTGCCTTTCTTTTCTGAAGCTCCTCACCGAGTTTGGCGTGTCCGGCATAGACCCTCTGCTTGGTCTCCTCCGAGGCGTTCTGCCAGGCCGCTTCGTCGCTATAGATCAACAGCGCGTATTTCATGTGACTCCCTTTCCAAATGAATTACCCGGTTCGCCGGGCCTACAACAAGTAGACGAGCAGGCGATGGCAGGATCGACAAGCCGAAAGCCGGAATGGACAGAAAGGCGGCCCCAACTGCGGAACGCCCGTTAAGCCCACGGCTTTTCGTTCCCTCATTCCCCTTCTCTGCTTGCGCAGCGAGGGCTAGGGGTGAGGTTGGGGCGGGGCTAGGGGCGTTCTTTTGGCCGGCGACAACTGGGTGGCGTTACTTCCATTCCAAGCAAACCAGCCGGCGCCACGAAAAAGGGCGGCCCTCCTTGCGAAGGGCCGCCCACTCCTTGGCGACAGGCGGGGTTGCCGGAGGTCGCTAAAGGCTAATCCCGCACCGGCGGGGGCCGGGTTGCTCGGCTAGACAGAGCCCTCCTTTCAGTGGGACTTGCCACGAGTCCTTCCGAGGAAGGACGGGTAACACTTATTAGCGCTGGACCATCGACCGCCTCAGGAAGGTCGGCAGCTCGGTGTCCGCCACCTGCTCCAGCGACTCGATGCGCAGCTGGCGGATGCGCTCATCGGCCAGCGTCGCCTCGTGGTCCATCACGAAGCCGGTGGCGATGACGGTGATCTTCACCTCATCCCCCATCTCGGGGTTGATGGCCGTGCCGAAAATTACTTCCGCGTCCGGGTCGACAACCTCGGCGATGACCTGCGCCGCCATGTGGACTTCGCGCAGGCCCAGCGTCCGCGAGCCGGTGATGTTGAAGAGGACACCGTGGGCGCCCCGGATGTCGATGTCGAGGATCGGGCTGTGGATCGCCTGCCGCGCGGCCTCCACGGCGCGGTTCTCGCCGCTGGCGCGGCCAATGGCCATCAGCGCCGGCCCGGCCTCGCTCATGATTGTGCGGATGTCGTTGAAGTCGAGGTTGATCTCGCCCGGCGTCACGATCAGCTCCGAGATGCCGGCGATGCCCTGGCGCAGGACGTCGTCGGCCTGGTTGAAGGCCTCCTCGATGGTCACGTTCTGATCGCAGACGGCCAGCAGCCGTTCATTGGGGATCGTGATCAAGGTGTCGACGCGACTTTGGAGGCGCTCGATGCCCTCCGCGGCCCTGCCGCGCCGCCGCGACCCCTCGAAGTCGAAGGGCTTGGTGACGAGGGCGATCGTCAGGGCCCCGCACTCCTTGGCTACCTCGGCGACCACCGGGGCGGCCCCTGTCCCGGTGCCACCGCCCATGCCGGCGGTGACGAAGACCATCTCCGCCCCCTTGACCGCCTCGAACAGCTCTTCGCGGCTCTCCTCGGCGGCGCGCAGGCCCTTATTGGGGTCCCCGCCCACGCCGAGACCGCGGGTCACGCGGTCACCGATGCGGATTCGGATCTCGGCCTGGCAGTTCTCCAGGGCCTGGGCGTCGGTGTTCACGGCGATGAACTCAACGCCCTGGATGCGCTCCTCGATCATGCGGTTGACGGCGTTGCAACCGCCGCCGCCGACTCCCACGACCTTGATCTGTGGCAATCCGTCGTATCTCACTTTGCTGGACATAGGTTCCTCCTCGAATTGAACCCTGGCGGGGGTCCAGTCTCGCTTCTCAATCGCCTTGCCTATTTCCGATAAGCCAGCCTCCTTCGTACCCTTGGTTCCCGAGGTTCCCCCTCGCCCGACCGGGAGAGGGGGCCAGGGGGAGAGGTTTTCGCGGTCATGCCGGTAGCAGCGCCTTCACCAGGTCGCCCATCCAGCGGAAAATCTTGGTCACGCCGGCGCTGCCGTTGCCGGACGCGACAACGCGCCCCGGCGAGATGGCATTGCCCTGCGACGCCCACTTGAGCAGACCGACGCTGGTGGCGTAGGCAGGGTCCTGCAGGTTGTCGATCAACCCGGTGACCCCACGCGGGTAGCCGATCCTCACCGGTACGCCCAGCACCTGCTCGGCCAGCTCGTCGATGCCCGGCAGCCGCGCCGAGCCTCCCGTTAGGACAAGCCCAGCCGAGATCATCTCCTCGTAGCCGGCTCGTTTGACCTCGACGTAGATCATCTCCAGCACCTCCTCGGCGCGGGCCTGGAGGATCTCGCAGAGGCGCCGGCGGGCAACCTCGCGCCGCCGCTCGCCGCCGAAGGCGTCGAGCTCAAGCGACTCCCCCGCCTCGATCTGGCTGGGCAGGGCGTGCCCGTAGCGCGCCTTGGCATCCTCTGCGACGTGGAAGGGTGTCCGCAGCCCCACGACCAGGTCCTTGGTCAGGTGGTAGCCGCCGACGGGGAGGACGCAGGTGTGATGGACCGAGCCATCGACCCAGATAGCGATGTCCGTCGTCCCACCGCCGATATCGGCGAGGACGACGCCCTGACGCCGCTCCTCCTCGTCGAGGACGGCCTCGCCGCTGGCCAGCGGCTGCAGGACGACGTTGTCGACCTGAACACCGACGGCCTCGACACAGCGCGTCAGGTTCTGGATGGCCGAGACCGCACCGGTGATGATGTGTGTCTCAACATCGAGGCGGTTGCCGTACATACCGACGGGGTCGGCTACCCCGCCCTGCCCATCGATCTCGAAGAAGCGGGGCAGGACGTGGAGGATGCGACGGTTGGTCGGGATGGCCACCATTCCGGCGCCGTCGAGCGCGCGGTTGACGTCCTCCGCGGCAATTGGCTTGTCCATCGCCGGCACGGCCACGACGCCACGGTTGTTCAGCGAGTCGATGTGGTTGCCGGTGATGCCGATGTGGGCCGAGACGATGCGCGTGCCGGCGGCCCGCTCGGCTTTGGCGACCGAGACCCGCACCGACTCGATGGTGTCCTGGATCGACGACACCATACCTTTGCTGATCCCCGTGGACGGCGCCATACCGATCCCGAGGACCCGCAGGTCGCCGTCTATGCTGCGGTCGCCGACCAGGGTGCAGACCTTGGTCGTGCCAATGTCGATGGCAACGAAGGTATTGCTATGCCTCATGAGCCACCTCCTTTCGAGCTGGCCCACTGGGCTTTGCTTTGGTCGTTGAGTGATGGGTTTGGCGGGGTTCCATCGCTCTGTCCCTCCTTATCGCAATGCCGGACTTTCTCCAAAACGGAGGTCGATTACTGTGAACGGCAGCCCCTGGGTGCGCGCCTCCTTGAAGACGCCGCCGAGGGAAGCCAGTTTGAATTCGTAGTCCTTGCTGTCGCCGAAGATCACCCGCACACCGCTGGTCGTTATGGCCGTCAGGCCGGTCTGCAGGCTGTACTCGAACGATGCGACAAGCTCGCCGGTTTCCCGCGGCACGGAGGCCTGCAGGTCTGTGATCAGCGACAGCGCGTCTGAGTCGACCAATTCGCCGGGCGCCGGGATCGTCGTATCGAGGGCCAGGATCGGCGCCGTACCGGGTGGGGGCTCGCCCAATAGGACGGCGAGCACAAAGCCTTCCCCGTCGACAAGGTAGCGCTGCTCGCCCACCTGCCAGACGCCAACGGGCACGCGCTCGTCGATCGTGATCTGGAGGCCGTTCGGCCAGACGCGCTTCGCGGTGGCCGAGCGGACGTATGGGTTACGTTCGAGCTTCCGCTCGACCTCGTGCAAGCGAAGGGTGAAGATGTTCTGTCCCTCGGCCTCGGCCAGCTCGGCAATGACCAGCGCGTTCAGGCTGGACACGCCCCTGACCTCGACTTTGGAAACCTTGAACAGCGAGGAGTTGAAGAGCAGGACGGCAAAGACGGCCAGCATGACCCCCAGCACCGCCAGCAGGACGCTGAGCAGCGGGATGCGTGGCATGCGCAGGTTCGGCAATCCCGGCCGCGGCAGATTGAACTTGCGCTCGGGCGCCGCGGATGCCTGCCGCGACTTCTCGTAGGCGTAGTCCCAGCGCCGGGCCTTCCTGGCTCCAGCGGGGTTCACTTCTGAGCCTTCTGGAAACGTTCGAGTCCGAGCTCGATCAGCCTGCCGATGAGCTCGGTGTAGGTAAGCCCCGCCGACTCCCAGAGCCGCGGGTACATGCTGATCGGCGTGAAGCCGGGGATGGTGTTGATCTCATTCAGGTAGATGGTCCCGTTGTCCTCGACGAAGAAGTCAACGCGCGCCATGCCCTCGCAGCCAATCGCACGATAGGCGGCGATGGCCATCTCGCGGATGGGCTCGTGCCACTCGGCGGGGATGCGCGGGGGGATGGCGTACTCCGTGCCGTCGTCGAGGTACTTGGCCTCGTAGTCGTAGAACTCGCGGTGGGGGATGATCTCGCCCAGCGGCGAGGCCTCGGGGGCGTCGTTGCCCAGGACGGCACACTCAACTTCGTGGGCGACCATCGCCTTCTCGACAAGCGCCTTTCCCCCATAGTCGAGGGCGAGCGCCATCCCCTCAGCCAGGTCCTCCCGCGACCTCAGTCGCGTGATGCCTACGCTGGAACCGCCGTTGGCCGGCTTGACGAACGCCGGATAGGCCAGGCAGGTCTCGATCTTTCTCTGGACCCGCTCAGCGTCTCTTTCCCAGTCGAGCCGGCGGATGGTCACGTGCGGCACCACCGGCAGGCTGGCCTGCCGCCAGATCGCCTTCTGCAGCTCCTTGTCGAGTCCGACGGCGCTGGCCGCGACCCCGGCGCCGACGTAGGGGACGCCGAGTACCTGGAGCAGACCCTGCAGCGATCCGTCCTCGCCGTAAGGCCCGTGGATCAGTGGGAAGGCGATGTCGAGCTCGGCAAGGGCCGCCATGACCTCGGGCCGGCGGAGCGGCGGAGTATCCGACAGCTGCGGCACCTGCAGGTAGCGGCCCGGAGCGAGCTGACGGAGAGCCTCGCGGCTTTCCTCAGGAGTAAGCCAGATGCCGTCACGAGTGATAGCCAGGGGCACGGGCTCGTAGCGCTCCGTGTCTATGGCCATCAGCACGCCCTGCGCCGAGACAACCGAAACCTCGTGTTCGCCGCTGCGGCCGCCGAAGAGGATGCCGACCTTCGTCTTGGCCATCAGAAGCCCTCACCCACGAGGTTTACTTCCGTTTCGAGCTCGACGCCGAACTGGTCACGGACTCGCTGCTGAGCGAGGTCGATCAGCCCCTTCACGTCGGCGGCGCGGGCGTCGCCCAGGTTGAGGATGAAGTTGGCGTGCTTGTCAGAAATCTGCGCGTTGCCGATGCGGTGGCCACGCAGTTCGACAGCGTCGATCAGCTGCCAGGACGAGTGTCCCGCCGGGTTCTTGAAGACGGAGCCACAGTTTCGCCCGGGCGGCTGTGCGCCCGTGCGGTCGCGGTCGTACGCGGCCACCTTCGCCATCAGCTCGCCGGCGTCCCCGCGGCGGAGAAGAAGCTGTACGCCGAGGACGACCGAGGGCTCGATCTGACCCCGGGCAAAAACGCTGTTGCGATACGAGAACCCAAGCCGCTCGCGATTCCAGGACTCCTGCGCGCCGTGCCCATCAGCTATCTCGGCGTCGATCAGCACGTCGGCGAGACAGCCTTCATAGGCGCCGGCATTGTGGACCACGGCGCCGCCGAGCGAACCCGGGATGCCGACGGCCCATTCGATCCCCGCCCAGCCGGCGCGACACATCCGTCGGGCCAAGGAGGCGAAGCTGACCCCGCTATCGACCCTCACCAGCCCTGCGCTGTCGTCTTCGGCGGGTGTTGGGCCGTCGATGGCAGTCGCCTCGTTCTCGACAACAAGTCCCCGGAATCCGCCATCGCCCACGAGGATGTTGCTGCCGGCGCCGAGGATCAGGGTCTGGGCGCCGTGTTCCGCGCCGGCGACGAAGGCTTCCTTCAACTCATCGCGGCTGCGGGCGACCAGGTACGCGTCGGCCGGGCCGCCCACGCCAAAGGTGACGTGGCGGGCCAGCGGCTCGTGCAGCCGCACGGGACCGATCTTCTCCAGGCGCTTGAGCAGGCCAGCAGGCAGAGAAATCAAGCGTCCCCTCCCAGCCGCGCCAGCAGCTCCGGGCCGACGCTGTTGACGTCGCCGGCGCCCATCGTGAAGAAGACGTCACCCTCCCGCAGGTCGTTGAGGAGCGTCTCGACCGCGAGCTCGTGGGAGGCCAGGTAGGTGGCTCGCGGGTTGGTCAGCATGGCGGCCAGCTCCGCGGCGTCGATGCCCTCGCTGAGCGCCTCCCGCGCGGCGAAGGTCTCGAGGATGTAGAGGCTGTCCACGCCCTGGAAGCAGGCCAGGAACTCGTCGAGCAGGTAGCGCGTGCGGCTGTAGGTGTGCGGCTGGAAGAGGACAACCAGCCGGCGACCAGGGAAGCGGCCGCGCGCGGCTTCGATGTTTACGCGCACCTCCGTCGGGTGGTGGGCGTAGTCGTCGTAGATCGATATCCCGCGGGCCTCTCCGATCAGCTCGAAGCGCCGGCGCGCCCCGCGGAAGTGGGGTAGAGCCGAGCGGGTCAGCTCGACATCGACGCCGGCCTTGATGGAGGCCGCAAGCGCCCCCACGGCATTCCAGGCCATGTGCGTGCCGGGCACCGTCAAGCTGAACAGGCCGTAGTCTTCGCCCTCGCCCATCAGGCGGAAGGTCTGGCGCCCCCCCTCGGCGGTTAGCTTGGAGCCCTTCCAGGTAGCGGCGCCGTTGGCGCCGTAGCGCAGGATCTTCGCCTGGGGGCGCGCCTGGTCGAGGATTTCGTCCAGCCCCTCGCTGCCCGTTGCGGCGAGGACCTGGCCATCTGGCTTGACCTTTTCGATGAACTGGCGAAAGGCCGCCTTCAACGATTCGTAATCGCCGTAATAGTCGAGGTGGTCCGCCTCGACGTTGGTCACGATGGCGATGTCGGGCTCGTACTCGAGGAAGGCGCGTCCGTACTCGTCGGCTTCGACCACCGCCCATTCGCCGTCTCCGGCGTCGGCGTTGGAGCCAAGATTGAGGGCCTCGCCGCCCACCAGGTAGGTCGGCGACATGCCGGAGCTCTTCAGCAGGTAGGCGACGAGCGACGACGTGGTGGTCTTGCCGTGCGCGCCGGCCACCGCGATCAGCTTCAGGCCGGTGAGCAGCCTGGCCACCATCTGCGCCCGCGTGATGATGTCGACGGCGCGGCGGCGGGCCGAGGCCAGCTCGGGGTTGTCCTGGGCGGCGGCGATTGTGTAGACGACGAGCTCGGCGTCGCCCACATTGTTGGCCTCGTGGCCGAGGCTGAAGCGCAGTCCTTGCTCTTCGAGCTGGACGGTGGCGGCCGAGACCTTCTGGTCGGAGCCGCTGACCTCGTGCCCGCGGGAGAGCAGAATCCTGGCGATCGCCGACATGTGCGCGCCGCCAACGCCCACCAGGTGGACGTGCTGCGGGATGGCCGGTGTTGCTGTCATAAGCATGCCCACTAGCGGGCCACCTCCAGCACAAGCTGCGCCAGCCTGTCCGCGGCGTCACGATGGGCCGACGCTTTGGCCGCCGCGCCCATCGCGTCGAGGCGCTCCTGGTCGTTGAGCAGATCGCGGGTTGTCTCGAGCAACCGACCGAAATCCTTCTCCTCGAGGACTACGGCGGCGCCGGCGCGGGCCAGCGCCTCGGCGTTTGCCTTCTGGTGTCCGCCGGCGAAGGTGCCGGGAATCAGGATCGAGGGCAGCCCCGCGGCCGGCAGCTCGCCGAGTACCGAGGCGCCCGAGCGCATGATGGTCAGGTCGGCCGCCTGCATCGCCGCCGGCATGTCTTCAATCAGTCCGTAGACGTGATAGCGGACCTTCTGGCCTTCCGGCAGCCCGTCGCGCTTTGCCAGCGCGTCGTCGAGGTTGGCCGGACCGGTTGAGTGGATGACGACGGCGAGATCAAGCAGTTCCGGCAACACTTCAGTCACGGCGGCGTTGATGCGCTGCGCCCCTGTCGACGCCCCGGAGACAAGCAGCACGCGTCCGTCGAGTGGGACGCCCATGACCGTGCGCGCCTCCTCGCGGCTCAGTTCGCCGAAGCGGGCCCGCGTCGGGTATCCCGTGACCTCGGTCTTGTCAGCGGGCAGCGCGGCGACCGCGGCTTCATTGCTGACGCCAATACGCGCCGCCATGCTCGCCGTCGAACGCACGGCCCAGCCGGGCTCCACATCGGGGAGAAAGAGGACGACGGGGACGCGGCGCAGCCAGGCGCCGGTTATCACCGGCACGCTGGCGTAGCCGCCGGTGGCGAAGACGGCGCTGGCGGCGCCCATCTTCCCCCGCGACGACAGGGTCCCAGCGGCGATCCGGGCCAGGGAGGATGCCACCTTGAATGGGGACTTGCCGCGGACCTGGCCGGACGGAACCGATTCGTAGCTGAAGCCCGCTGCCGGCGCGAGCCGGCTCTCGGCGCCCGTGCTAGTTCCCACATAGTGCAAGTCAATATCGGGCATGCGGCAGCGCAGGGCTTCCGCCACGGCCAGCGCCGGGTAGAAGTGTCCCCCGGTGCCGCCGCCGGTCAGCACGACACGCCTAGCGTCGGACACTGCGCACCCCCTTGTCGGTGGTGGGCTGCTGCTGGTCGGCAAAGTGCTTGTCGTGGCCATAGCGGGAGACGCTTAGCAGCACGCCGACCGCGGCCATCGTGGCCGCCAGCGCCGAGCCTCCGTAGCTGACGAAGGGCAGGGGAATTCCCGTCAGCGGAAGGGTCCGCGTAATGCCGCCGATGTTGAGCAGGGCCTGGTAGGCGATCCAGACGGTGACGCCGGTCGCCAGGAGCATGCCGAACTGGTCGCGGGCATTGACGATGACCCGGAAGCAGCGGAAGACCAGGAAGGCGAAGAGAGCGATGACGCCCAGCGTGCCGAGGAGGCCCAGCTCCTCGCCAATGATGGCGAACACGCCATCAGTGTGGGCCCCCGGCACATAGAAGAACTTCTGGCGGCTGACTCCCCAGCCCAGGCCGGTGATGCCCCCGCTGCCCAGGGCGATTGACAGTTGCAGGATCTGGAAGCCGGAACCCAGGGGGTCGTCCTCGGCGCCGAGGAAGGCACTGAAGCGTTGCGCCCGGTAGTCCCCGCTGATGATCAGGATGACGCCGATGATGAAGCCGGCGCCCAGGAGGCCGGCGATGTGGCGAAGCTCCCCGCCGGCGACGAAGAACATCGTGATCGTCGTCAGGATGATGACGATCGCCGTGCCCATGTCGGGCTGCATCATGACCAACGCGCCGACCGCGCCGACCAGCAGGACGAAGGGCAGCATGCCCACGTTGAACTGGCTGATCTCCTTGCCCTTAGCGGTCAGCCAGGCGGCGATGTAGATGATCATCGCCAGCTTCACAAATTCGCTCGGCTGCACGGGCGGCACGGGCCCCACCTGGATCCAGCGCGTCGCCCCGTTGCTCTCGACCCCGAGGGGCGTCAAAACCACGATTAGGAGCCCCACAGCCAGGACCATCAGCACAGGGCTGGCAGGCCGCAGCAGGTGATAGTCGGTGCGCATCAGCGCGACCATCAGCACGAGGCCAATGACGGCCCACATGGCCTGGCGCATGACGAAGTAGTTGACGTCGCCATAGAGTCGCCAACCCTCGGCGAAGCTGGCGCTGAAGACCGCCAGCACCCCGACGCCCACGAGAGTCAGGACTGTCAGCATCAGCAGCCAATCGGCGGCTGCCGGGCGCAGCCTGCCTGCCTGCGAGGCGTGGACGGCGGCCTGGGCAGCCATTACTGCGTCTCCCTGATGGCGCGGACGAGGCGACGGAAGTGCTCGCCGCGTTCCTCGAAGTTGGCGTAGGCGTCGAAGCTGGTGCAGGCCGGCGAAAGCAAGACGATGTCTCCGGATTGAGCT
Organism: Dehalococcoidia bacterium; assembly: GCA_040902555.1. Classification (GTDB taxonomy): domain Bacteria; phylum Chloroflexota; class Dehalococcoidia; order WHTO01; family WHTO01; genus DASTBR01. The sequence goes on along the minus strand of JBBDXC010000013.1, from coordinate 191,052 downwards.
AGCCGTGCAGCCGCTTCGACGGCGTCGCCGAGACCGTCGAAGGTCTCGATGGCATCGAAGCCGGCGCCTGTTATGGCCTCAGCGATCTCGCGGCCGGCCTCGCCGAAGCAAACGACGGCCCGGCAGCGCGTCAGTACCTCGGCTACCAGGGGCTCCCAGGGCAGATTCTTGTGGCGTCCGCCGAGGAGGAGGATGAGCGGGTGGTCTGGGAAAGAGCGCATGCCGGCGATAGTCCGTTCGGGCGCGGTGGCGATGCTGTCGTTGTAATAGCCGACGCCGTTGACACGCCGCACCAGCTCCAGGCGATGGGCGATGCCGTGGAAGCCCTGGACGGCTTTGCGGATTGCCTCGGCGTCGCTGCCGGCGGTTACGGCCGCTCCTGCCGCGGTGAGGCAGTTCTCGATGTTGTGGCGGCCGGGTAGATGGATGTCGCCCAACCCGAACAGCTGACGGTCGGAGCCGTCCCAGCGCGCCAGTACAGCGTCACCTTCGAGGTAAACCGCCTCGTCGCTTCGCGAATCAAGGCTGGTGTAGAGCTTGCGGCCGGCGGTATCTGCGGCGAACGAGGCAGCCACTTCGTTGTCGGCATTGAGGACGGCGATGTCGTCGAGCGCCTGATGGCGCACCATGTTGCGCTTGAGGTCGACGTATTGCTCCCAGCTGAACTGGTCGAGGTGGTTCGGCGTCACGTTGGTGACGGCGGCGATGTGGGGCGAGCGATCGGTCAGGAGCAGCTGCGTGTGGCTGATCTCCAGCACGACCCAGGTGTCCTCCTCTATCTGATCGAGGTTGCTCAGCAGGGGCACGCCGATGTTGCCCCCGACGAACATCTTGCGCCCCGACTCGCGGAACATCTCGCCCAGGAGCGCCGTCGTCGTCGACTTGCCACTGCTGCCGGTCACGGCGACGACAGTGCCCCGGCACTCAGCGAGGAAGAGCTGCATCATCGAGCGCACGGGTATGCCCTCGGCGCGCGCCGTGGCGATCGCCGGAAGGGTGAGCGGCACGCTTTGTGAGAGGTAGATCGCGTCAACGTCCTCGACGGGCGCGGCCGCGTCTGTGCCCAGGGCGAGGTGGACCCTAACGCCGGCGAGCTGGTTCAGCGACGACGTCAGGCGGTCGGCGTCGCGCGTGTCGCGCACCGTCACCTCCGCGCCGCGCGCCGTCAGGTAACGGACCAGGTCGACGCCCTCCATACCAAGGCCGAAGACGGTCGCTTTCTGCCCTGCCAGCTCGTTCGTTTTGTCTCGTTTCATCAGCTCAAGGACCATCGCTATACCGTCAGCGCCAGGGCGATGCCGATCATCGCGCAGACTATGCCGATCAGCCAGAAGCGCATGACAACCTGCGGCTCCGACCATCCGGTCAACTCGAAATGGTTGTGCAGGGGCGCCATCTTGAACACGCGTCTGCCCTTGGTCAGCTTGAAGTAGCCAATCTGGATCACGTCTGAAAGCGCGTTGAGCACGAAGACGCCACCGATCACCGGCAGCAGCAGCCACTGACCCGTCATAAGGGCGACTATCGCCAGGCTCGACCCCAGGGCCAGCGCCCCGGTATCGCCCATGAAGATCTGCGCCGGATGGGCGTTGTACCAGAGGAAGCCCAGGTTCGCGCCGACCACCGAGAAACAGAAGGTCAGAAGGAATGTCTGCTCCTGGAGGAAGGCGATGATCGCGTAGGCCGAGAAGGCGATGGCTGCCGTCCCACCGAGCAGGGAGTCCATGCCGTCGGTGATGGCCACGGCGCTGGTCGTCGCCATGATGATGATCACGGCCAGCGGGATGTAGACATAGGCGATGTCGTACTGCCCGAGGCCCGGGATGTTGACCGAGTGGATGTCCATCGCGAACTGGATCAACACGGCGGAGATAACGGCCAGGACGAAGAGGATGCCCAGCTTGAACCGCCAGCTCAGTCCCTTGCGGCCGCTGCCCTGCAGGGTCTGCAAGTCGTCCCAGAAGCCGATCATCCCCATCACTACCATCACCCCGAGAGGCAGGAAGATTGAGGGGCCACGGGCGCGGTCGGCCAGCGGCGCCGTGACGTAGGCGACCGCCATGGCCAGCATCACCGTGGCGAAGATCATCAGGCCGCCCATCGTCGGCGTGCCTGCCTTGACGATGTGACTTTCCGGCCCGTAGCGGTTGACTTCCTTGCCCATGCTGCGGGCCTTGAGGTAGTTGATCAGCGGCTGGCCGATGATCCAGGTGACGATGAACGAGAGGGCGCCGGCGGTCAGCGAGAAGATCAACTCTTCGCCCCCAGCGCGCTTACCAGTGTCTCCAGGGCAAGGGCACGCGAGGCCTTGACCAGGACTACATCCCCGGCCTCCAGGTTCTTCGTGAGGTCGGCGACGGCGTCGCTCTTGCTCAGGTAGGCGTGGGCCGAGGCGTGGCCGGCCTCGCGGGCGGCGTCGACGATGAGCTTGCCACCCTCGCCGATGCCGATGATGACATCTGTCCGCTCAGAGGCATAGACACCGATGTCGGCGTGGGCGTCCTCGTGGTAGGGACCTAGCTCGCGCATGTCACCGATCACAGCGATGTGCCGCCCCGGCACCTCCTTAAGGAGGTCGAGGGCGGCCCTCATGGACGTAGGGCTGGCGTTGTAGGAGTCATCCAGGATCAGCGAGCCGTTAGGTCCGTTTAGCCTGCGCAGCCGGTACGGCTTCACGGCAGCCAGCGCGCGGGCAGCCTCATCCAGGTCGAAGCCCTGGTTGATGGCGACGGCCGCCGCCGCGGCCGCATTCAGGACGTTGTGGCGGCCGGCCAGGGGGAGCTCGACGCGGCAGGTCTGTTCCCCGGCCTCGAGGCTGAAGCTCGTCCCCTCCAGCCCGCGGCCTTCGACTTCAGCGGCCCGGACAGCTGCCTCCTTCTTGAATCCGTAGGTCACGACGGGGCAGCCGGCCTTTTTCTCCATGGCGGCGACGCGAGGGTCGTCGGCGTTGAGGACGGCGAGGCCATCGGCCGGCAGCTCCTGGATCAGCTCCGATTTGGCCCAGGCGATGGCGTCCATCGAGCCCAGCAGCTCGGCGTGCACTTCGCCCACGTTGGTCACGACGCCGATCTCGGGCTCAGCGATCTGGGCCAGCTGGCGAATCTGGCCGGTACCGCGCATGGCCATCTCTAGCACGACCCAGCGGTGCTCGCTCGTCAGGCCGAGGAGCGACAGAGGTACACCGATGTCGGTATTCCAATTCGAAAGGCTGCGCAGGACGGGGCCGCGGGTCTGCAGGACGTCCGCGATAAGCTCTTTGGTCGTCGTCTTGCCAACGCTGCCGGTCACGCCGATCACCGTCGGGCCGAGTTGCCGCCGCCACCAGCGCGCCAGCTCGCCCAGGGCAGCGCGGCTGTCCCCAACCTGCAGTGATGCCGACGGACCCTCGGCGGGACGCTCGCTGATCACAAGGCTGGCGCCGGCGGCGACGGCATCACCGACGTAATCGTTGCCGTCCACTTTCTCGCCGCGCAGGGCTATGAAGCCCGTGCCGTCGTGCACCTCGCGCGAATCGATGACGAAGGCGACCGGGGTGGCGGGGAACTCCCCGCGGCTGCTCACAGCCATGGTCGAAAGGCCCTCGCGGGCGTCGGCGACGGTCAAGCGGCGGGTCACTCTTCGCCCCTCTGAACGAGCGCGCCCTCATCTGGCTTGACGTTGAGCAATGCGACGATCTGTTCGGCCAGGTTCTGGAAGACGGGGGCGGCAACGGTCGAGCCATAGGCCACGCCGGCAGGCTCGTCGATCTTGACCAGGACGACGAAGCGCGGGGCGTTAGCGGGGACGATGCCAACGAAGGAGACGATCACCCGCTGATCGTCGTAGGCCTGAATCTCCTGGCTGTAGATCGAGGAGGTGCCGGTCTTGCCAGCTATGCGGTAGCCGGGGATGCCGGCCTGCTCCGAGATGCCATCAACTACCTGGACCATCATATCGCGGAGCGTTTGCGAAGTCTGTTCTGAGATTACACGCCTGATAACGACCGGCCCCGTGCGCTGGATGCCCTCAACCGTGTGAACTTCCTTTATTAGATAGGGCCGCATGAGCTCTCCGCCGTTGGCGATGGCCGCTACGGCGTTAAGCATCTCCAGCGGGGTGACGTTGATACCCTGCCCAAAGCTGTTGGTGGCCAGGTCGAGCGGCGACCACGCCGGGTCCGCCGGCAGACGGTAAAGTCCGGCTGCCTCGCCGGGCAGGTCGATTCCCGTCGGCTGGGCAAAGCCGAAGCGCGATAGGTAGTCGTAGAAGATGTCTGTGCCGGCGGCCTGGGCGGCGAAGATGGCGCCGGTGTTAAGGCTCTTCTTTAGCACCTCGAGCATGGACTGTGTCCCGTTCGCCGAGCGGTCCCAATTTTGGATCTTCTTGTCGCTGTAGCTGTAGGCGCCGCTGTCGTAGTAAGTCATCTCCGGGGTTACGGCGCCGATGTCGAGCGCGGCCGCCATCGTAATCAGCTTGAACGGCGACCCTGGCTCGTAGAGGTCGCTGATCGCCCGCAGTCGCGAGAGGTCGACGATGTTCGAGTCTGCGCTGAAGTCCAGGGCGGTATTGTCGACCGAGGGTCGGCTGGCCATGGCCAGTATCTCGCCTGTGTTGGGGTCCATCACGATCGCCGAGCCGCCGATAGCCTGCCGCTCCGAGATGGCCTGGTCGAGAGCGCGCTCGACAGCCCGCTGAACGCCGCGGTCGATAGTCAGGACGACGTTGCCGCCGGCCTCGGGCGCCTGCACCTCAAGCGCGCCGAGGGCGATGCGGTTTCTGAGGCCGTCCTGCTCGTAGATCGTCCGCCCCGGCCGCCCGGCGAGGACCTCATTGAACAGCAGCTCGATCCCGGTCAGCCCGAGGCGGTCGCGGCCGAGATAGCCAAGTATTGGGGAGGCGATGCCGCCCTCGGGATAAACGCGTCGGCTGCTCTCCTCGAGCCTGACGCCGATGAGCTTTTCTCCTTTGATCTGCAGGCCCAGGTTGTAGTCGATCGCCTCCGCCGTCAGCACCTCACCGTTGCGGTCGGTCAGCACGTAGGAGAGAAGGTTGGCGGGGTCGCCACCGATGAACCTGGTCAGACCTTGGGCGGACTCAGTGGCGTCTTCGCTGTCCTCTTCCCAGACGACCCGGCTGACGTAGACGTCCCACGCTTCGGTGCTGGTGACGAGGGGGTGGCCGTTGCGGTCGAGGATTGACCCGCGCAAGGCGTAGGTCTCGCGCTCGGCGTAGTGCTCTTCGAAGGCTTCCTGGGCGTAGCGGCCGTGCTCGACGACCTGCAGCTGTACCAAACGCGCGACGAGGCCCCCGGTGCTTACGAAAAGCACAAGGACCAGTGCCAGGAGTCGCCACGTCAAGCGTCCCTGGGCGGGCATAGCTGCCTCTTTCCGCCTTTGGCCTTATTTCTCGTTACCATCGACGCCCCGCCGAGTACTGGGCGCGGATAGTAGGGGTCAGTCAAAATCGAGGAGGTCAGCCAGAGGCTGCCACCACGGTGTGGACGCTAGTGGGGACTCCAACGGCCGCGGCTCGAAGCGGCGGGGCAGTCGCTCCAGGGGCGGCGCCGCTTCGTCAACCCCGACGAAGAGCCTGCGCTCCGGAACTACCATGCCGAGTCTGCCGGTAGCCTCGCGCTCGATGTAGTCGAGCGATGAATAGACGGCGACCTCGCCCTGCAGGGTGTTGACCTCGTTCTGGAGTCCATCGCGCTGCAGCTCCAGGTCGTTGACGGTGAAACCGGTTGTCGTCGCGCTGCTGCTCTGCAGCACCGGCAGAAGGCCCAGGAAGCCAAGACCCAGCAGGCCGGCAACCATTAGCCCGCGCCCAGAAACAGGAAGCTGCCAGGTGCGAGGCAGGACGAAGCCGGGCCGCTCGATGGCTGCCACTAGATCCGCTCCGCCACGCGCAGCTTGGCGCTGCGGCTTCGGGGATTGGCCGCCAGCTCATCCGGCCCCGCGCTGATTGGACGCCGGCTTACCGGGCGGAGAGTGGCCTGGTGGCCACACCGGCAAGCCGGCGTCGTGGGGGGACAGATGCAGTCGGTCGACTCGAGGCGGATGAAGTTCTTGACTATCCGGTCCTCGAGTGAATGAAACGATATGACGGCGAGGCGGCTCCCAAAGTCGAGCAGACCGCAGGCCTCGCGCAACGCCGTCGGCAGAGAGTCAAGCTCCCCGTTGACAGCGATGCGCAGCGCCTGGAAGGTCCGAGTGGCGGGGTGGATTTTCTCCCTGGCGCCGCCTACGGCCCGCTCGACTAGATGGGCAAGTTCGGTGGTCGTCCGCAGCGGCCTGTTCTCTACGACCAGGCGCGCGATACGACGGCTGTGGCGCTCTTCGCCGTAGCGCCAGATGACGTCCGCCAGGTCGTCCTGGCGGTACTGGTTAACGATGTCGGCGGCTGTGAGCTCCTGGCTCGGGCTCATGCGCATGTCGAGGGGAGCCTCATGGCGAAAGCTGAAGCCGCGGGCGCCATCGTCCAGTTGAAGCGACGACACACCGAGGTCAAAGAGGACTCCCTGCACACGGTCGAAACCGTGCTCGCGCGCTATCTCGCCGACAGCGGAAAAGTTTCCCTCCACCAGGAGCGCCCGGTCTCCGTAACGATCCAGGCGCCCCTGTGCCAGGTGGAGGGCGGCGGGGTCCAGATCCAAACCAAGCAGCGAGGTGCCCGGTGATCCAGCTTCGAGAATGGCCTCGGCGTGACCGCCAAGACCAAGGGTGCAGTCTATGTAGCGCCCATCCGGGCGCACGGCCAGGCCGGCCAGCACTTCGCCCACCATCACGGACTGGTGGAGGGAAGTGGGTTTCTGTGGGGCTTCCATCAATAGTGCGCTCACTGCGATTTCTCTAGCGTCCGTTCCAACATGTCGTTGTACTCGGCGCGGAACTTTGCTTGCTCCTGCTCCCAGGCCGCCTTCGTCCACAGCTCGAGGACGTCGCCACGGCCGGAGAAGATGACGGTCCCGGTGATGCCGCGCTCATCGCGGATCTCGGCGGGGATGAGGATGCGGTTCTGCTTGTCGAGATTGAGCTTTTGCGCGGAGCTGAAGAAGGCGCGCCGGATGCGGCGGCCGTCCTGGGAAAGGCGTGGGAAGTGCTCGATCTCCTGGCGGAAACGCTCGAACTCTCTATCAGGGTAAAGTTCGAGGCAGTCGTCGGCACCCTGGACGAGCCAAACAGGCGAATCGGCGATGACGGCGCGGAAGTCGCTGGGGACAGGAACCCTGCCCCGCTCATCAACCGTGTACTCTTGCTTTCCGTAAAACACTGTCCCGCCCGCCTTGGAGGGAGCGGCCGGCGTATTTGAGAGAGAAACGATGTTTGCCCGCCGGCTCGGCTCCCATGTGTTCCCAATTTCTACCACTTCCACCCATTCAAGTCAACGCATTTCCCATCCGTGGCCAGATTTTTACGCGGTTTTTATGCTGATGAGCGCCGCGGAACCTGTCTTGACGGCCAGCAAAGCACCTGTTCAGGCTTAAGCGTGGCCATCCGCATCGGCGTCCTCACCGTCAGCGATAAGGGCAGCCGCGGTGAGCGCGTCGACACCAGCGGCCCGGCGATCAGGGACTCCCTTGAGGGGCTTGGCGAGGTCCTACTCTACGAAATCGTGGCCGACGACCGCGAGACGATCGCCGAGTACCTGCGCTCCTGGTCTGATGACGACCACGTCGACATCATCTTCACCACCGGAGGCACCGGGCTGACGCCGCGCGACGTTACGGTCGACGCGACCCTGGATGCGGTGCAGTGGCTCGTCCCCGGGCTGGCCGAGGCCATGCGCAGCGAGGGGCTGAAGTTCACGCCCATGTCGATGCTCTCGCGGGCGGTCGCCGGCGTGCGTGCCCGCACCCTGATCGTCAACCTGCCGGGGAGCGAGAAAGCCGTGCGCGAGAATATCGCGGTCGTCCTGCCCGTCCTGCAGCACGCCGTGGACTCCATCCGCGGCCAGACCGGCGATCACACGACGTGACCCTGCCAGGGATCGTCGTAAGACGCGCGGGCCCGGACGACCTGCCTGCGATTTTGAGGCTTCTCGACCAGCTCCGATCCGGCAGCACCCCGATAGGCCTGCGGAGCAAGAGAGCGACCGACATCGCTCGGCCCTGAAGGAGCTAAGCGAGAACCCTGCCTACGCGCTTCTGGTTGCGGCGCGTGACGGGGAGCCAGTCGGAACTTGCGCGCTGACCTTCGTCCCCAATCTCAGCCACGGCGCTCGACCGTGGTGCGCCCTCGAAAACATGGCGGTTGACGAGGCCGCCCGCCGCACAGGCGCTGGAAAAGCGCTGATCGCCGAGGTGGTGCGGCTGGCCGAGGAGCGCGGGTGCGACAAAGTCTCGCTCCTGAGCAACCTGAAGCGTGAAGAAGCCCACCGCTTCTACGAGGCGGTGGGCTTCGTTCACACCCACAAGGGTTTCACGCACTACTTCCCGGACTAACGGATGTCGGAGGTGGCCAGGGAAGGGCCAGGACTACCACCGACCTCCGCGTCCGGTCAGATGGAAATCAGAGGAAACCTCGCAAAGGCGGTGTATGGAGACGCTCCGTGGCGGTGTGAAGGCTGCGGAAGGACGCCGGCAAGTGGAAGCCGGGCGCGCGGTAGTGAGGGCTGGCGGTGGTTATCAAAGAAGCTGCCCCCTCGTGCCCTATATCACGGCAGCTGAGGCCAGCAGTTGCCACTGCATCGGCACCTCAAGGCATCGATGCAGTACCCATAGAGATACCGTTCGGCAACGCGGTGTGTCAAGCTAGGAGTGGCCCGGCAATGCGCAGCCCCATTGCCCACCGCTCACCTGGCAAGTGGAGTGGCCGATTAGCAGAGTAATGGCAGGTGAGCGATGTCCGATCCGATGACGGCCGACAGTCCCGCGACCGACGAGAACTCGTCTTGCTGAGACACGTGGCAGTCGCGGCCCTGCTGGCCGGCCTCGTTGCTATCGGCGTCGGGGCGACCCTGAGCCACGGAAGCCTGGCTGGGCAGGGCGAGGAGCGGGCGAGCGATCTGCAGGCCACCGATCCCCTTCCCTCGCATATCCGCCAGGGAATGAGCCTTGCTTCGTTCGGAAAAAACACCCTGCGCCTCCCAACGACAATTGCCCAGTTGGATGCAATGCAGGACGCCGGCATCGATTGGGTGGCCGTGGTTCCGCATTGGTTCCAGGCGAACGAAACCACAAGCAACATCCACCGCACAAGCGAGACCGCAAGCGACACCTCGGTGCGCGAGTTCATCGAGGCCGCGCACGACCGGGGCATGAGCGTCTTCCTCAAACCCCATCTCGACCTCAGCAACGGCGAGTGGAGGGCCTACATCGATCCGACCAACAAGACCACGTGGTTCGCCAACTACACGGCGATGCTCTCCATCTACGCGGACATCGCCCAGGATACGGGCGTCGAGATTATGTCGATGGGCACCGAGCTGGCGACGCTGGCCGAGGAAAACACAAACTACGTGCGCTGGCGCAACCTGATCACGGCGCTGCGCGGCATCTATGATGGCAAGCTAACGTACGCCTCTAATTACTTTTGGGAGGGGACCGACCAGCCCGGTTACCAAGGCGTCAGCTTCTGGAAGGACCTCGATTACGTCGGCATCGACGCCTACTACGAGGTCGGCGGCGTGGGTACTGGCGCAGGGCCGGACGCCTGCCTGCACCTGGGCGGCCCACGCAGCATCAAGAACCCAACGGTGGCCTCGATGGTCAACCGCTGGGACTTCCATCTCGACAACATCGAGGGTTGGCGCGCCGCGCAGCCTTCCCCGGTTTCCAGCAAGGGAATCCTTTTCACGGAGGTCGGCTACGGCAGCTTCGACGGTTCGGCGAGCTGCCCCTGGGCCTATCCCGAGCTCTGCTCAGAGACTGGCATCCAGGTTTCGAACACGGACCAGGCCAACGGTTACCGGGCATTGTTCGATGGGGTGCGCAATCGGAGCTGGCTGGCGGGCGTGTTTATTTGGTGGTGGGACAACCCCTCTACGTCCGATTGGAAGGCGCAGGCGGACGAGACCGACTGGAACAACTATCCGTGCTACTACACGCCGCGCGGCAAGAGCGCCCTGACCGTCCTGGGCCGGGCCTACGCCGGCCCCAGCCCTACCTACTGAGACGAGTTTTCTCGCGGCCTACCCGCTCCCATCGATTCACATGTGGACGTTTGTGTAGGGGCGCATTGCATTCGCCCACCCTTGGCAATCCATTGTCGATTTTCCTAGGCGAGCCGGCCGGAGGCTTGCGCCATGGGTCCTCGTTGGTGCGACCGAAAGGGCGGGTGCAACGACGCCCCTTGTATCTACCCCCTGATGCTGGTGCGGAACACGTGCGTTCGCTGACATGGGCCGGCGATGGAGAAGGGCTAATTGCAGGGTGCATAGGATGCTCCCTACGCAGGCGACGGCCTGTTTAGGCTTAGCACGATGCGCATCGATGTCCTGACGCTCTTCCCGGGAATCTTCCGCGGGCCGCTGGATGAGAGCATCCTCAAGCGCGCCCGCGACGCCGGCATCATCGACATCCAACTTCACGACATCAGGCAATGGGCGACCGACAAGCATCGGACGGTGGACGGTTACCCCTATGGCGGCGGCGCCGGCATGGTGATGAAACCGGAGCCGATCTTCGCGGCCGTCGAGGCGGTGCAGGCCCTGGCCGAGCCGCCGGGGAGGGTCATCCTGTTAACCCCCCAGGGCCGGGTCCTGAGGCAGGCGATTGCCGCTGAGCTGGCCGGCGAGCCGCGGCTGCTCCTGCTCTGCGGCCGCTACGAGGGAGTCGACGAGCGCGTCCGCGAGCACCTCGTCGACGACGAGATCAGCATCGGCGACTACGTCCTCGGCGGCGGGGAGCTTCCGGCCCTGGTGGTCATCGAAACGGTTGCTCGGCTCGTGCCCGGCGTATTGGGCTCAGAGGGTTCGCTGGAGCACGAGTCACACACGGGGGGCCTGCTCGAGTACCCGCAATACACTCGCCCGCCCGAGTTCCGCGGTTGGACCGTGCCAGATGTGCTGCTTTCAGGGCACCACGGGGAAGTACAAAAGTGGCGGGATCAACAGCGCGTCGAGCGGACGCGTAAGCGCCGGCCCGACCTCCTGCCCCCCGCCGAGTAAAAAGCTCAGCCTGCTGCCCAGACCTCGTCCAGGAAGCCCAGCACGGCTTCGTTGAAGATCTCCGGCTGGTCCATGTTGGCCGCGTGCCCTGCCTTCTCGATCACCAGTTTGCGGGCGTTGGGCAGCTTGGCGGCCATGACCTCGGTGGCCTGGAGAAAGGGCGTGTCATCGGCGCCGACGATGACCAGCGCGGGGATGGTTATCGATTCGATGATGTCCAACACCTTCGAATGGGACTGCGCCAGCATCCCCCGCGCCGACTTCGCCAGGCCCTCGGGCGATCGCTGGAGGGCGGCGCCCACCTGGACCTCGGTGGCCGGCGGCAAGCCGGCGATACCACGCTCGAGGTAGCGGTCAGCTTGGGCGAAGGCCATCTTGTTCCAGCCGGCGCGGGCGTCCGGGTTGCGGTAGCCGGGACCGGTGTCGACGAGGAGGAGCCCCTTGACCATGTCCGGGTGAGCCAGGTAGAAGGCGAAGGACATGTAGCCGCCCAGCGACAGTCCGCCGATCACCGCTTCGCTTGCGCCCTCGGCTTCCAGGATCAGGCCCATGTCCTCGACGGTCCGCTCCTCGCTGTACTCGTCCTCGTCTTCCGGGGAGTCGCTGTTGGCGTGGCCGCGCATGTCCCAGGTGATCAGCCGGTATCGCTCGGAGATGGGGCCGACCTGGGGCTCCCACATCTTGTGGCTGGCCGCATAGGCGTGACTGAGGAGCAGCGGCCGGCCTTCGCCGTGGGCTTCGTAGTAGATGGAGACGTTGCGGTTCTTGATTTCGGGCATTGGCGCTAGGTTGACCGCTGCGCCACCAAGGCGCAAACGTCAGGCGGGCGATTGTCCGCCCTCGGAGACGACATATTTCGTCGCCCGTGGCCGGCACCATCTGGGCAGTGAAGTCGCAACCACCCAAACGCGCTTCAGCCGTGTGCAAACCTCTGTGGAGCCGGCAACTGCGGTCTGTCGACTGCCACGGGATACTCGGTTAGAGCTATGTCCCTGACCGAAGAGATCAAACAGCGCGTCGACCTCTTCGACGTGGTCTCGGAGAGCGTGCAGCTCCAGAAGTCCGGCCGCAACTGGAAGGCCAATTGCCCCTTCCACCAGGAGAAGACCCCCTCCTTCTATGTCTTCCCCGACCGCCAGTACTGGCAGTGCTTCGGCGCCTGCGCCGAGGGTGGCGACGTCTTCAGCTTCGTGCAGAAGCGTGAAGGGCTCGACTTCAGAGAAGCGCTTCGCCAGCTGGCGGCGAGGGCCGGCGTCGAGATGCGCTCGCAATCGGGCAGGCCGGCTGGGGAGGACGACCGCTTCGATCGATTGCGCGCCGCCAACGAAGCCGCTGCCGCTTTCTACCACAGCCTCCTGCTGCAGTCGGCGCAGGGCGCCGACGCCCTTCAGTATGCCGAGGGCCGCGGGCTTGATGGGGCCACGATCCGCGCCTTCCAGCTTGGCTTCGCGCCGGGCCGCGGCGCCATGCTCTCGCACCTCTCGGAGCGCGGCTTCTCCAGCTCCGAGCTGGTTGAGGCGGGGGTCTGTATCGAGGGGGAGCGTGGACTTTTCGACCGCTTCCACGACCGTTTGATCTTCCCGATCCGCGACGAACGCGGACGCGTCGTCGGGATGGGTGGGCGGACGATGGTCGATGACCCCGCCAAGTACCTGAACACACCGCAGACCCCGATATTCGACAAGAGCGGGCTCCTCTACGCCCTGGACAAGGCGCGCGACGCTATCCGCGAGAAGGATCAGGTAGTGATCGTTGAGGGCTACATGGACGTGATCGCGGCGCACCAGTTCGAGCACCGCAACGTGATCGCCTCGATGGGCACTGCGCTGACCGAGAAGCAGGTGCACCTGCTCAAACGCTTCACCCGCCACCTGGTGCTGGCCCTCGACGCCGACGCCGCCGGCACCGAGGCGACGCTGCGAGGAATCGAAGTGGCGGCCGGGGAAGCCGAAAGAGAGGCCACGCCGGTGGTCACCGCCCGCGGCTTCGTCCGCCTGCAGGAGCAGTCGGCGACCGAGATCAAGATCCTCTCGATACCCGAAGGCAAAGACCCCGACGAGCTGATCCGGCGCGACCCCGCGCGCTGGGAGGAGCTGATCGCCGGCGCCCGACCCGTTGTCGACCACCTGCTCGAGCAACTGCCGGCGCGCTTTGACGTGAACGACCCACGCGAGGCGGCAAAGGCCGTCGACTTGGTCGTGCCCGCGCTGGCGGCGATTGTCGACCCCATCACCCGCGACCTCTACGTCCAGCGGCTGGCGCGGCTGGTGCACGTCGATGAGAACGTGGTGCGGGCGCGGTTGACGGCGCCGGCGCCGCCGAGGCGACGGCCGGCAAACGCGGGCGGCCCGCCTGCGACCTCTGCGCCACCAGCGCGTGCGCGGACGGCCGGCGAGCCGGTCGAGGAGTACCTCCTGGCTCTCCTCTTCAGCTTCCCAGCACTGCGCGAGATCCCTATAGCCGAGCCCCGCTCGCTCTTCACCATCTCCGCCTACAACGCGCTCTACGACGTTTGGCTTCAATCCGACGGCAGCGAGGAGCTCTGGGAGCTCGTGCCTGAGGAGTTAGAAGAGGACTACACCCGGATCACGCAACGCGTCCTGCCGCCGCTGGACGACGAGTCTGCCCTGGCGGCGCTCGAAGAGACCGTCTGGCGGCTGGAGCAGCGCAACCGCAAGCGAGCCAAGCACATCTCGGCCGATGCGATTGCCGAGATGGAGGCTCAGGCGCGGGAGCAAGGCGCGCAGATCTCGCAGTTGCTGGCCGCCGGCGAGGAATCCGAGTCGCAGCTGAGCGCGGATGAGGTGCGCAGCCTCGCCGAGGTCTACCTGGAGGACTACCACAAGGGACTCGAGCTCTACGAACGGCTGGCGGCCAGAGAACCCGCGCAGGAGCCCCTGACCGACCAACGCAAGGAGGGCATCCGCGCCACCATGGTCAACCGGGCGGCCGAGGGCGAGGCCGAAGACGCCGCGTGGTGGACACAGTAACGCAACAGTCGTCGCGTCCCCACGTCATGGCCCATCGGGTTGACCGGGAGCCGGGCGGAAGGCGCCCTCGCTGAAGAGTGGGGCGAGGTCGAAGCTGTCCACCCGGCTGGCGAACTCTACGTCGCGGTCGCGGCCGTCGGCGCGAATCTCGAGGGCGCTTTCGCACTCCCAGATCAGCTCCTTCAGCCGGGGCTTCGCGGCCTCGTAGGTGAGAAGGGCAAGGGTTGCCTCCGGGGTCAGCTCCCAGCTGGCGGGGAGGACTGAAAGGATGGCGCCGGCGGCCAGGAGGTCCTCAATCGCCGGGCGGAACTCATAGCTGCGCTCGTCTTGCCAGCGGTCGAGGGGGCGCTCGCCGCCGGCGATGACCGTTAGCCCGGAGTTGCGCTCGGCAGCAGCGCGGGCGGCGGCACGGGAGGCCGCGCTAGCGTTGACCAGGGCCCCGGCGTAGACCGGACAGGATCGGGCCACGTACATGGTGATGGTCGAGCCGTTGGCCGAGGGCAGAACGACCTTCAGGCCGGGCTCGGCCTTCTCGAAAGTCGTCGAGGACAGCGAGTAGGAGCCGCGGCGGGCGACCTCGGCGCCGACCTGGCGGGCATAGGATTCCGGGTTGAGGCCGCGGTAGGGATAGATGATGGCGCCGCGCGAGACGGCCGCAACGACCGTCGTGCAGAACGAGAACACGTCGACCACGACGACGACGTCGCCGCGGGCGACGGCCCGCTTGGACCCGCTGACGCCCCACTCGAGATGGGCTCGCAGACCTTCGACCATTAAGCCAGGACTGGCGCCACTTCTTCGCTGAAACGCTGTGCTGTGGCGAGGATCGTCTCGATGTTCTCGTCATTGAGCTCGCGCATGCTGTAGAAGGTATCGATCACGACGTCTGTGACGCCAAGCTCGCGGTAGCGGCCGAGCTTGTCGATGACCTCCTGCGTCGAGCCGAAGAGTGTCGGCGCTTCGGGGTCATCGCCGTGGTCGAACTTGAGCGGCAGGCGGGCGGCAAGCACCGTTACCTCGGATTCCCGGCCCGCCCCCATCACAAGCTCGCGGAACCTTTCTGTGTTCTCGCCGAGGAACTCCAGGGTAGGGCGGGTGGGGTGCCAGCCCTGGCAAAGCTCGGCGGCGCGCTTCATCGCCGCGGCGCTGTTGCCGGCGCCCCAGAGGGGCAGCGGGTCCTGGACGGGCGGCGGTGCAAAGGTCACCTTCTCGACGTTGACGAACTCGCCGTGGAACTCGGCGTTCTTGTCAGCCCAGAGGGCGCGGAAGACCTCGATGTACTCGCGGGTCATCCTGCCGCGCCGATGAAAGTCGGCGCCGAGAACCTTCGTTTCGTCCTCCGACCAGCCGGCACCGATGGCGAAGGTCATGCGGCCGTTTGAGAGGTGGTCGAGGGTGGACAGGACCTTGGCCTGGTGGACGGCGCCCCGGTACGGCGCAATCAAGGCGCTGGTGCCGAGGCGAATGCGCTCCACCGTCGCGGCAAGGAAGGCGAGGACGGTCAGCGGCTCGTGGTAGTTCTCGCCGAAACGCGCGATGGCGATGTCCGGCACGACCACGTGGTCGGTCACCCAGAGGGTGTCGTAGCCCAGCTCCTCGGCGCGACGGGCGAAGCGGACCATGTCGTCGACCGCGCTGATCTGCCTGTAGTGCGGGACGACAAGTCCGAAGCGCACCGCGGGCCTAGACCGCGACCGCTTGAGCAGCCCCGGTGATCTCGGCCATTAGCTCGAGCGCCTGGGGTTGCTGGGACTGGACGAGCATCGTCGTCACGCCCGCGTCCTCCCAGGTCTTGAAGCGCTCGCGGATGCGCTCCGGCGGCCCAACCAGGGAAACCTCGTCGGCCAGCTCGTCGGGCACGGCGGCCGCAGCTTCCTGCTTCTGTCCGGAAAGATAGAGGTCCTGGATCTGGCGGGCCTCGTCGACGTAGCCGTACTTGATGGCCAGCTCGTTGTAGAAGTTCTTCTCGCGGGCGCCCATGCCCCCGACGTAGAGGGCGATGCCGGGCTTAATGGCGTTGAGGGCGGACTTCACGTCGTCGGTGACGATGACGCTGCAGCCGGCGACGATCTCGAAGTCCTTGTAGGACTTGCCGTTGCCGGCGCGCTTGAAGCCCTCCTCAAGGGCCGGGCGGAAGAGGTCGATGCGCTTGGGCGAGAACCAAATCGGCATCCAGCCGTCGCAGAGCTCGGCGGCGGTGCGGATGTTGACCGGGCCGAGGGAGGCGAGGTAGATAGGCAGCTGGCGCCCGTGGATGATCGACTTCAGGGGCTTGCCGAGGCCGGTGGCGTCGGGGCCGCGGTAGGGAATCTGGTATTCCTGCCCGTCGAACTCCAGCTTCTCCTCGCGGGCCCAGATCAGGCGCAGGATCTGGATGTACTCGCGCATGCGCACGGCCGGCTTGCCGTAGGAGACGCCGTGCCAGCCCTCGACGACCTGCGGGCCGGAGAGGCCGAGGCCGCAGATTACGCGGCCGTTGGAGAGGTGGTCGAGGGTCGTCATCGTCATTGCCAGGTTGGCCGGGGTGCGCCCTGCCACCTGGGCGATGCCGGTGGCGAGCTTGATGCGCTCGGTCCGGGCGGCGATGTAGGCCAGAGGTGTAATCGCGTCGGAGCCGTAGGCTTCGGCGGCCCAGATCGAGTCGTAGCCGAGGCGTTCGGCCTCGAGTACGTGGTCCATGGGGATCTCGATGCGCCCGCCGGAATAGCCGATGTTGATACCAAGTTTCATGGGTCCTCCTTGACCTCTCCCCCTGGTCCCCTCTCCCGGCCGGGAGAGGGGGAACGAAGATTCATACGGGGGTCAGGATTAGAGGCTACTCCAATCTCGGTTTGCGGTGCCTCTTTTGGCGAATCGCCTCCCACTGCTAGCACTAGCGCCCTGGTCGTGGCGCCGGGGGTCTGTTTTGCGACGGCTTAATCGTCCTTAAATCGCTCTAATCTGCCTTATTTGCCCTTAGTTGGCTCGCCCGGTTGGGCTTATCGGGCGTTAATTGGCGTTATTCGGGCTTATTCGGCGCTATTCGCGCCTAACGGCGCTTAGCGGAGTTTTGCTTTTGTTTTTTAGGAGTTGATGAGTCCCCCCGGGGCTGCTGGTAGAGGACAAGGGTGACGCTCATCTATGTACTCTGGGGCGTGGCGGCGTCTGATCCTGTCGCGTGCGGATTACACCGTCTCTGATTCGCCCCGGAGGGAAGGTATGGCTCTTGGGTGAATCGACGTACTTCTACCGCTGCCATGCCTACCCCTGCATGTGACGCCGACGTCTGCCTCGTGGATTACGCACCGCGGGCCGCCCGAGCATCGGGGCTGTCGCTCTATGCTGACGGCATCATGAGGCGACTGCGTATGGGCCTCTGCGCCGCGGTGCTTATCTCTGTTTGTACGGCGGCGTGCTCCGGCGACGACGATGACGACGAGCCTGCAGAGCCCACGACTGCGACTGCGAACGCGGAGGCGGAGGCGGAGGCGGAGGCGGGAACTATAGCCTTCTACCGCTTCGCACAGCGTGACGACATTGGGATTGTCGACCTCTCCGGAGGGGAGCCGACCATCCTCACGCAAGGCAGCGAGCTTGACTGGCTGCTTGCAACACGCGGCGTCGACTGGTCACCCGATGGCCAATGGCTCGTTTACGGGGCGAGTCGTGCGAATGGGCCCGGCGCCGAGAGGCTCCGGGACATCTACGTAATGCGGCCCGATGGGTCGGATCTGCGTGCCGTCACGAATGTGGGCGACGCGGCCTGGCCGGCGTGGACGGCAGACGGCGAATCCATTGTCTTTTCGCGTCTCGCGTCCGAGGACACACTGCCTCACGGGGAGTTATGGCTGGTTACTCTTCAGACCGGCGAAACGCGGCAGCTGACGGAGAATCTGCCGGGCGTGGCCGACGTGCTACCATCGGCCTCCCCCACCGGCGACGTCATCGCCTTCAGCCGAGTCAACTATGACGAAGACGGCCCTGGCGCACGCCCGTACATCTACACACTCGACCTTGATGGCGGCGAGCCCGAACTCTTGATCGAGGATGCCTTGGAACCGGACTTCTCACCCGACGGCAGCAGGCTGGCTTACGTTTCGCGGGCCGATCAGAATGGCAGCCTTACTTACGGCGAGGTAACGTTCTTCGCAGCGGAGCTCTATGTTGCAAACGCCGATGGCAGCGATCCCCAGCGGCTGACCCAAACCTTCGAACTGAACGAGGGCCACCCAACCTGGGTCGGAGAGCAACGGCTGGTTTTCCAGCGAGGGGAAAAGACCGGCGACACCGAGGCGTCCTGGCTCCTTGAGATCAACGCGGACGGCACGTGCGAACGCGAGGTCCTGGCCGACGCTACCCTCGGAGTTTTGTTCAGTGCTCCTTCGTGGCGCCCGTCGGAGTCGCCCCCGCCCATCGATTGCTGAAACAGGCACTCCGGGCGACAGAATCCGTCTCCGGCTGGTTTGTAGCCCAAAGCCGAGATGAGGAGATCGCCTCGGAGGAAATGAGAGGGCGCCATTGCGACGCGCCCCAACAGGACGCGGCGTGGGGTGCAACATACGGGAGTGGGCGCATCGGTCTATGCTGTCGGCACGATGCTCAGTCGTCTTGCGGCCGCCCTCTTGAGCGTGGTTGCTGTTTGCGCGGCGGGGTGCTCAGGCGGCGACGACGATGAACCGGAGTTAGGGGAGGCCGGGGGCGGGACCATAGCCTTTGCCCGCTCCAAGCCGCCCATGGACATCGGGCTTCTCGACATCTCCGGCGGCGAGCCGACCCTCATTACCCGCGGTGATGAGCACGATACGCTGGTGCCCTCTCGCGGTCTCGATTGGTCACCTGATGGCGAATTGTTGGCCTTCATTGGCAGCGCCAGAAACCCAGCCGGTGGGGAGAGGCTCAGCGATATCTATCTAATGCGGCCCGATGGCTCGGATGTGCGCCCTGTCACGAGCGTCGGCGATGCGGCCTCTCCGACGTGGTCGACCGACGGTGAGTCAATTGTCTTTTCGCGTCTGGAGTCCGGCGATGCTCCGCCCATCGGCAACCTGTGGCTTGTCAACATCGCAACGGGCGAGGTGCGGCAGCTGACCGACAACCCGTCCGGTGTGGTGGATTTGTTTGCATCGGTGTCCCCGGTCAACGACCTGGTCGCCTTTGGTCGAGTTAGATACGACGAGGACAACGCGAGCGGGACCTTAAACATCGACCTGGGCATATATACACTCGACCTGGGCGGTGGCGAGCCAACGCTCCTCATCGACGACGCGGTTAGGCCCCGATTTTCGCCTGACGGGGCAATGCTTGCCTACGCCTCGACTGCGGATGAGAACGGCATCAGTTATGGCGAGCCCGAGACGATAGCCACGGAGCTCTACGTGGCGAACGCCGACGGTAGCAATCCTCGCCGCCTGACCCAAACATTCGCCGTAGATGAATCTCTTGCTACCTGGGTCGGCCGGGAGCGACTGGTGTTTCAGCGTGGCGTGGAAAACGGCTACGGGTCCTCACTTCTTGAGATAAACGTGGATGGCACGTGCGAACGCGAAGTTCTAAACGATCCGACGGGCGAGACCTCGTTCGGGAGTCCCTCTTGGCGGCCGTCGGAGTCCCCGCCGCCCATAGCGTGCTAGCGGCCCCGCTGGCGAGATTAACCATCGCTTAACGGCGCGGGCCGAAGCAGCAGGCAAGCATAGGCTGAGATGCCGAGACATCTGCTGGAGCCTTCTTGGAGTTCTGGCTCCTAGCCTCCGCAGGCTTCGTCGCGGGCGGGATCGCCGCCAGGGCCCTCTGTGTTCACCAGTTTCGCCACCGAGCCCCTACCTTCCTCGGGCCAGAGCTCCAGGACGAAACGGGCTTCACCGCAACTGTCATCGCCCACAATGGTGGTGATACCGAGCGTTCCCTCGCGCTCTGCGCGGCCTGGGGTGCGGAGATCATCGAGTTCGACATCTCGTTCCTCGGCGGGCGGCTGGACGTGGCCCACACGCCGCCGCGAATGACGCCTTTCTTCTTGAGATGGTGGGTCTATCGGAGCGTGCCGTTGGCGAAGGCGTGGCGCGACCTGCCGCACGGCACAGCAGCCTATCTTGACGTGAAGATCCATACTCGGCGTTGCGCGCAGGCCCTGGCGACGTTCATCGCCGAGAACCCGGGGCGCAGGTTCTACGTCGGCGCACCCAACCCGCTATTCCTGGGCTACCTGAAGACGCTGGCGCCGCGGGCGACGACGATCCTCTCTATCGGCCGGCGGCGCGGCTGGTTAAGACCTCTCCTCGCGGGGCACTTCGCCGGAATCGATGGAGTCAGTCTCGGCCCAAGGGTCCTCAGCGAATCACTTGTCAGGGCCTGCCGAACCAAGGGCCTGGTGGTGTTCGCAGGCCCGAGCAATGACCGCACGGCGCTGCGAAAGTACGCCGCCTGGGGCGTGAGCGCATTGATCACCGATGACCTGCGGGTCGTCGAGGCGAGCCTGCGGAGCCGGGCGGACCTGGAGATTGCCGGCACGCCCTGCTGAGGACTAACCGGCGGCGCGTCCAGCTAGTTACACCTGACCGACGGTGGTCACGGGGCGGACCACGCCCATCTCGCGCATTTGGGCGATGGTCAGGACCTTGCCGGTGTAGGAAATGGGCTGCTTCGCGAACCAGAGCGTGGCGTCGGACATGATCACGGGGTCTTCGAAGCCTGAGGTGTCGATATCGCCCAGGGTGTAGGCGTAGCCCTCGCTCCAGACCGAAAGCTCGAGCTTGATGCAGTTGACGGCGACGCTCCCGGCAAGCTCGAAGGACATGGCCTCGGTCATCGCCTCCAGGGCGCGCTTGGTCACGGTGTAGCTGACGCGGCCGAACTCCGGGGCATCCGAGGCGCCGGACGAGATGTTGATCACTCGGCCCTCGCCGGCCTCCCGCATCCGCGGGCAGAAGTAGTACATCATGTACAGCGGCCCGTTGATGTTGACGTCGACGGCCCGCCGCCAGCGCTTCGTCGGCTGCTCCAGGGTCTTGCCGGGGACAGCGATGGCAGCGTTGTTGATCAGCAGGTCACAGCGGCCGAACTCCTCGAAGGTGCGGTCGGCGATGGCCCTGACCTCGTCCTCGTTCCCGACGTTTAGCGGAAGGGCCAGGGCGCGCTGTCCCTTCTCTCGTACCAGGTCCGCGGTCTCGTCGATCGTCCCGGGCAACTTGCCCGGCGAGTCACCGCTGGAGCGGGCGAGGCAGACCACGTCGTAGCCCGCGCCGGCGAGGTCTTTGGCCAGCTGCTTGCCGATGCCACGGCTGGCGCCCGTGATTACCGCCACTGGATCGCTCATTGGTCCTCCGTCGTCTCAGCCGACCAGCAAAATCTTGCTATTGCGGCCCGGCTCTTCAGCCGCCTTGACTGCCTCGACTATATCTTCGAGCGGCCAGCGCTCAACCGGCCCTGTCGCGAGGTGGCCGGTGGCGAACTGATCGAGGAGCGACGTCAAAGCCTGCCTCTGCTGGGCCAGCGGGGTGCGCCCGAGCCACTCGTTGAGCCAGAACCCTCGCATCGTAAGCGACCGCGTGAGGAACCGCCCGGCCTGGACCGGGATCGGCTCGCGGCCGGCGAGGCTGCCGTGGACGATCATCGTGCCGCCGGGGGCCAGGCAGCGCAGCATCTCCCCGCCGAGCTTGCCCCCGACGGTGTCGAGGGCGAAGAGGACGCCATCATCGCCGGTGGCCTCGCGTACCGCCTCGACCAGCCCCTCGCCATCGCTCTCGATCACGGCGTCCGCGCCGAGGTCGGTCAGCTCGGATTCCTGGCCGGCGCGGCGGATGATGTTGACCGTGCGCAGGCCGCGAGTCCGCGCCATCTGGATGACGAGCCGGCCCAGGGCGGCGCCGGCGGCTGATTGCAGGAGCCACTGGCCCGGGTGTGCGTCGAGGCTTTCGAGCATCGCCCAGGCGGACAGGGGGTTGAGGAAGGCCTGCGCCGCCGTGTCATCGTCGACGCCCGTCGGAACCTTCACGAGGCGATCACAATCGACGGAGAGGTACTGCTGCCAGGTGCCGGTCACGCCGAGCAGGACCACGCGATCACCGGGGGCCAATGGGCAGTCGCCCGGGTCTTCGATTGTGCCGGCGGCCTCGCCGCCGGGGGTGGCCGGTAGTTGTGGCAAGAGGCCATAGCGGCCTCGGACGGTCAGGAGGTCAGCCGGGTTGATTGGGCGAGCCGTGATGCGAACGAGGGCCTGTCCCTCGGTCATCGCAGGGGGTGGGAGCTCCTCAACATTCAGCACGGCGGCAGGCTCACCGAACTCGGCGAAGCGGACCGTCATCATCGGCGGGAGGGGCCGGTGCATTCGTTGCTATGATCGGCGCGAGAAGAGAACGGACCGGAGGCTGAATTTGCCACTTTACGAATACTACTGCGGTAAGTGCGAAACGAAGTTCGAGATGCTGCGCTCGATGGACCGCGCGGACGAGACAACGTCGTGCCCGGCCGGCCACCCGCAGGCAACGCGCCTGCTGTCCCTGGTAGCGAGGCCGGCCAGCGGCTCGGATGATTGGGACGCCGGCGGCGATTTCGAGGGTGAGGGCGAGAGCGGCGGCGGGGGTTGTGCCTGCGGGGGGAACTGCTCCTGCGGATGAGGCTCCCGGGCGTCCGCCTCCCTTAGGTGGTGCCGCTCGTGCCATCAGCGCTGCGGCCGGAAGGCTCTTTGTAGACCAGCGGCTCGTTACCCGGTCCTTTGAGAACAACTTTGAGACCAAATTGTGCTTTGCCAGGTCGGCCCCCGACCAAAAGGTTGTCGTAAAGTTGCACAGGAGGGGCCAATACCCTAGAGCTCAACCACAAAAAGCAGGCCTGGTCCCCTCCGCTGGGAAGACAATGCACAGAGCCCTCCTCACATCGGCCCCGACGGGCCACAATAGCCCGCCCTCTGATCGCGGGCGACTAATGCGTCGACGATCGATCGTATTTTCAGCGCTGGCCGTGTTAGCCGGCCTGCTCACTCTGGTCGCCCAGGCGCCGGAAACCGCTGAGGCCCACGGAAGCGTTGACCAGGCGCATGTCCCCTCCAGCCCCGAGGCGGCCCTGGACATTTACACGCCTTGGGGTCAGACCTTTACGCCGGCCCGAAGCACTTTGCTGGGATTTGACCTTGGCTGGTGTACAACCCAGCCGGACGGCGTGGTGGACCTCGCTGTAAAAGCATGGTCGGATTCGACCGGGCCCACCGGCGGGAACCTGGCTGTGGTCACTGGCGTGGCCCTTCCGGCG
The DNA here is from genome assembly GCA_040902555.1 of Dehalococcoidia bacterium. GTDB lineage: Bacteria > Chloroflexota > Dehalococcoidia > WHTO01 > WHTO01 > DASTBR01. The sequence continues at coordinate 167,758 of JBBDXC010000013.1, read as the reverse complement.
CCGCCGGGGGGAGACCCGGCTCAGGCGCCTTTTACCCACGTCGACCTGACCAGCCCGTTGAATGTTTCGGCAGGTTCAAAGTACATCGTCATGGTCACCTCAACCGACCCGCTGTGCGGGGCAAAAGTCGCCGGAATGTCCGGTGACCCTTACAACCGGGGGGCAATGGCCGCCTTCTTTGATGATGGAGAAGACGCCTTCTGGACACAGTTCTTCTGGGAGGACCTGGCGTTCAGGACGTACTACGACCCCGACGCCATCGACGTGGACCAGCAGCAGATCGGGACGCCGGCGGGTTTCTCCAACGCGGGTGGGAGTTATCCCTGGGGGCAGACCTTTACGCCGGCTCAGAACAACGTCGTTGGCTTCGATGTCCGCTATTGCACGCGCGGTCACAACCCGCACACGATCGTCATCCGGCAGGTGGTGTCGGGCAACGCGCTGACTGGGCCGAACCTTGTCGCGGTGTCAGTGAATCTGCCGGCGAGCGGAAATCCGACGGCCGTCACACACGTTGACCTGCCACTTGGCGGCGTTGCTCTCACGCCGGGCGCTGTCTACGGAATTCTCGTCATCGACGGCAATGGCATGGAGCACGTCTGTGCCAGCGGAAACTTCGGCAATGCTTACCCTGCGGGCACCCTTGTGTTCAGTGGCGCTACTACTGACACATCCAGCGATGGCTATTTCAAGACCTACTACCTTCCGTCTTTCGTCGCCGCGTCTGGCGCCGCGCCGGATCTCGATGCCGCGAGCGACCTGGGTAACTCTTCCACCGACAACCGTACGAAGGACAACACCCCGACGTTCACGGGTCCCGCCAGCGACGGGAGCACGGTTCGCATTTTCGCCGATGGCGTCGAGGTGGGCATGGGCACGGCCAGCGGCGGCGCCTATAGCATCACCACCAGCGCACTCAGCGACGGCTGGAAGAACATCACGAGGACGGTCGATGGAGGCTCGCACTCACCCATCCTTGTCGTCTCCATCGATACCACGGCGCCCCCGGCGCCCACGGCGCTGCAGATTCTCGACGACAGCGGCGCCGATCCAGACGACAACATCACGAATGACTCAACGCCCAGGGTTCATGGCCTATCGGTGTGGAGCGCCGACCAGGCCACGAGCGCCAATGTCCTGGTGGACGGTGTTTCCAAGGGCACGATAAACACCCAGTCGGGTGGCGGCGTCCACTTCTTCCAATTGACGACGACCACGCTTGCCGAGGGCGTCAGAAGCATTACCGCCACCGTCAGCGATGTGGCCGGCAACACCAGCGCCGAATCGACCCCGCTTAGCGTGACGATTGACACCACAGCGCCCGACCCGCCGGGCAGTTTGAGCCCGGCCGACGGTTCTGCAACTGCGGACAACACCCCGACCTTCGACTGGGGTGAGCCGGCGGGCGCTACTGGCTATGATTTCCAGGCGGACAACAGCGGCGCCGGCTTCCCCTCGCCAGAGATAAACCTGACGAACCAGGCGGCGTCGACGCATACGCCGAGCGTGAGCCTCTCCGATGGGGCGTATAGCTGGAGGGTGAGGGCCAGGGACGCTGCCGGCAACCTAGGCGCATTCACCATAACGCGCACGCTAGCCGTGGATGCGAATCCGCCCGACGCGCCGATTTTGAGCTCGCCGGCGGACGGGGCCTTGACCAACGACCAGAGACCCGCCTTCGACTGGAACGACGTTCCGACTGCGGTCAGTTATGAACTCCTGGTTGATAACAACGCCGATTTCCTCACCCCCGAGGTGACCGAAGCCACGCTTGGCTCATCGGGCTTTACGCCAGGCTCGAACCTCGTCGAAGGCACCTACAACTGGAAGGCGCGTGCATGTGATTCGGCCGGCAATGTCGGCCCCTTCAGTAGCGTCAGGACGTTCACCATCGATACATCCAGCCCTGCGGCGCCCTCGACGCCCGATCTGACGGCGGGCACGGACACGGGCGTTTCGGACAGTGACAACATCACGAGCAACGCCACGCCGAGTTTCACGGGCACGGCAGAGGCGAACAGCACAGTGGAGCTGTTCAAGGGCGCTACGTCACTGGGCACGGCGACGGCCAACGGCAGCGGAAACTGGACGTTTAACGTGAGTTCGGCTTTGAGTAGCGGGGCGAACAGCATTATGGCGAAGGCCACGGATGCGGCTGGCAACACAGGTGCGGCGTCGGCGCCGCTGAGCGTGACCGTCGACACCACGGCGCCGACGAGCGCCATTACCTTCCCGGCTGGCGGCGGGCTGTATGACGCCGCGGGCTACACGGCAGGCTGCGCGCCGGGAACTGACGAGCTCTGCGGGACATCCGACACGGGCGGCGGTTCCGACATCCAGGGCGTTGAGTTCAGCCTCCGGCGTGAAAGCGACGGCAAGTACTGGGACGGCACTGACTTCACCTCCACCAGCGAGATATTCCTCGCTGTCAGCGGGACGACCAGCTGGACAATTGACCTCAATCGGCCCGGCGACGGCGGCTACACGCTCAAGACCCGTGCCCGCGACGTGGCCGGCAACCTGGAGTCCACGGCCGCCGCCACCTTTACCATCGATACCTCCAGCCCTGCGGCGCCCTCGACGCCCGACCTCACAGCCACCACGGACACGGGCAGTTCAAATACTGACGACATCACACAGGACGACACACCGAGTTTCCGCGGTACAGCCGAGCCCAATAGCACCGTCGAACTTTTCAAAGGCGGCACATCGCTTGGCACAACCGCGGTAAACAGCGCCGGCGTTTGGACGTTCGACGTCACCAGCCCGGCGCTCGATGAAGGCGTCAATAGCATTACGGCGAAGGCCAAGGACGCCGCGGGAAACATCAGCCCGGCCTCGGCCTCCATCAGCGTTACGGTCGACCTGACCGGACCTGATTCGCCGGCCCTGACGGCGCCCACCGACGGCGCCGCGACCAGCGACCAGACGCCGACGTTTGACTGGGAGGCGGTCACTGGCGCCGTTTCATACGACCTGTTGGTTGACAATAATTCGGATTTCTCGTCCGTGACGATCTTGCAGAGCGCCATGGTCGAGACAGAATTCACCCCGGGAGGCAATCTCAGCGAAGACACGTACTACTGGAAGGTGCTCGCCCGCGACAGCGCCGGCAACGTGAGCGCGTTCAGCTCAACACGCACGGTTACCGTCGATGTCACTTCCCCAGCCGTGCCCACTCTCGTTTCGCCGATCGATGGCGCTTCTACCAACGACCAGACGCCCGGCTTCGACTGGAACGCTGTGAGCGGGGCCGTCTCCTACGACCTGCTGGTCGATAACAACGCGGATTTCAACACGCCCGAGATAACGCGCAGCGGCGAAACCGATTCTGACTTCACGCCCACCATCGACCTCGCCCCGGGGATGTACAGGTGGAAGGTGAGGGCGACGGACGCCGCCGGGAACACGGGCCTCTACAGCGACCCCTTCATCTTCACGATCGACATCAGCGTGCCAACCAGCACGATCACCTTCCCTGTCGACGGATCCACCTTCAATGCCCCTACCTACACCGACGCCTGCAACATAGACACAGATGAGGTCTGCGGTACAGCCGACGCAGTGGGTGGCACAGCAATCGTCCTCGTCGAGGTCAGCCTCAAGCGCAACAGTGACAACCAATACTGGGACGGCGACAGCTTCGATTCGGCAGCGCTCTTCGTCGGCGCCTCCGGCACCACAAGCTGGATCTACACGCTTGCCCTTCCGCCGGACGGTAGCTACACGCTCTCGTCACGTGCCACGGATGCGGCCGGTAACGTCGAGTCCACCGCCGTAGCGACGTTCACCATCGACACAGTGGCGCCGGCGGCGCCCAGCTTGGACTCGCCGGCCGAGGGCGCCGGAACCAACGACCCCACCCCCAACCTGGATTGGTCCGATGTGGCTGGAGCAGCGACCTACGATGTCCTTGTCGACGACAATGCCGACTTCTCCTCGCCTGAGGTCCACGAGTCTGGCCTCGGCTCGTCCGCTTTCACGACCGCCAGCCTCCTTGACGGGTCGTACAACTGGAAGGTCCGGGCTCGTGATGTCGCCGGGAACATCGGGCCCTTCAGTAGTGTTGGCACGTTCACGGTCGATACCGCCGCGCCGGCCGCGCCAACCCTCCAGGCGCCGGCTGACAGTTCCGCGACGGCTGACAGCACGCCGGCGTTCGACTGGGGTGACGAGGCTACGGATGCTGCAAGCTACTCCCTCCAGATCGACGACAACAACGCCTTTAGCTCCCCGTTCACGAAGGCCGGGCTAACCCCTTCCAGCTACACCCTCGCCGCGGGCGAGGCGCTTGCTGACGGCGCCTACTTCTGGCGAGTCATGGCGATCGATGCGACAGGCAATATCTCCACAAGCGCGGTCCGTACGTTCACAGTGGATACCACGGGGCCGCCTGCGGTTACCCTGCTCACCCCAATCGACAACGGGTTCACGGCGGACACCACGCCCGCCTTCGACTGGGAAGACGCCGCAGGCGCCAACTCCTACGAATTCATGCTTGACGCCGCGGGCGAGAGCTTCGCCACCCCACTCATCCGCAACCGGTTCCCGTCAAATGTTGTCCTCGCAGCTGGCGAGGCTCTGGTACCAGGTGAGTACGAATGGAAGGTGAGAGCGAAGGATGCATTGGGCAACGCTGGCCCTGACAGCGCTGTGTTCTCCTTCACCGTCGACACGAGCGCCCCGACGGCGCCGAGCACCCCCGACCTGACCAGCGATACCGGGACTTCAGCGACCGACAACATCACGGATGTCCAGACGCCCTCGTTCGCGGGGACGGCCAAGGCCGGCGGGACGATCGAGGTCTTCGCCGGGGCTACCTCGCTGGGCACAGCGGCCGTCGAGAACACAGGGGCCTGGACGCTGACCAGCGCGGTAACCCTGGCCCAGGGCAGTTACGCCATCACGGCCATAGTGACTGACGCCGCCGGCAACCCGAGCCCTGCTTCGGCGGCCCTCAACATCACGGTCGAGCTGCGCAAGTGCAATGGCCAGGTGGTGACATTGCCGGGTACGGCCGCCGCCGAGACGCTGAGCGGCGGCGCCGGGGTAGACGTCATCCTCGGACTCGGCGGCGACGATACACTGAACGGCCTGGGCGGCGGAGACCACATCTGCGGCGGCGCCGGCAACGACATCCTGAACGGTGGTAATGGCAACGACTTCCTGCTCGGCGAGGCCGGCAACGACGAGCTGATCGGTGGCGTGGGCAACGACGACATCGAGGGTGGAGCGGGCACTAACGATATAGTCCGTTTCCCGGGGAGCGCGGTAATCACGCTCGACCTGCGGGTAACGACGGCGCAAAACACCGGCCAGGGAAGCGACACAATCGGCACGGTCGAGAACGCCACCGGGGGCAACGCTGGAGATACGATTACGGGTACCAACGGCGCCAACCGCCTGTTCGGTAACGGCGGCGATGACACGCTCAACGGACTTGGCGGCGATGACCTCCTGCAGGGCGGAGGCGGCAACGACACCCTGAACGGTGGGACGGGCGACGACGAGCTGCGCGGGGACGCCGGCAACGACGTGATCAACGGCGGTGGTGGTGTCGACGAGATGTTCGGGGGGCCCGGCGTCAACGATACCTGCAACGGGGGTCCGGGCTCGGATACGGGCGACGCCAACTGTGAGAGTGGCCCAGACGCTCCTCCTCACATCGTCAGTAGCGTCGGCGATAAGGGCTCGGGCCTAATACTCGTCGCCTGAGGTCATCTCGGATCGGCAGAATGAGAATGGCATCGCCCTGCTGCCCATCGCGCCGGCGGCGCGGGCGACCCGGGGTTCGCTGTAGAGGGACCTGCCACGGGCTGGCTGCCCAATGTGGGCCTCTCTGCCATCCTGAGGCCATGTGGGCGCGCGTCCTCTTCTATGGCGGGCTCTTCGTTGCCGCCTGGCTATCGCTCTGGCTGATCCTGCTGCTGATCGGTGATTATCTGCGCACCGACCGGCTGGAGAACGCGCTGGAGTCGCCCGATGGGTCTGTCAACCTTGTGCTGGCGGTCGTCGCGGCGGGCCTCTTTGCCCTGGCCGTATTCGTCTCCGCCCTGAATCGCAAGCGCTGAGACGCGCTGGGAAGGCCCCCGCAGCGCGGGGGCCTTCACGATTGTCCAGCAGGCCTGTAAGCCGGGTTCTGTAGTCGCCCGAGGGCGACCGGTGGCCATCCATCTGGTCCCCCCGTTGCCGAGAGGATCGTGCAGCCAACCCGAGGGTCTGGGGCCGGGCGCCCCTGGACCCGCCAGGGCGGGTCCGCCCTCCTATTCGGCCTTGCTCCGGGTGGGGTTTGCCCGAACCGTGCTGTCACCAGCACGACGGTGCGCTCTTACCGCACCATTGCACCCTTATCACCTCACCGTTGCGGGTGAGGGACGGTATGTTTCTGTGGCACTTTCCGTCGCCTCGCGGCGCCTGGACGTTATCCAGCACCCTGCCCGGTGGAGCCCGGACTTTCCTCCCTCCCTCGCGGAAGGGCGGCCACCCGGCCTCCTGAACGACCCCAGTCTAGAACATGTGCTTCACCGCCGGCTGAGCCCGCCGGGTCAAGCTTTGCCGCCCGCTGCCGATAACCACCTTGGAGGAGCAGCGCCTCCATGTCGCGCTGCCGCTAACGAAATATGAAACAACTGATTGCTCGGAAGACCATCCTCGGCCTGGCGATCGCCGCGGGCTTTGCACTGGCACTTTGGGCGCCGGGCGGCGCCGCCGGCGGCTTGCTTGGTGCGGACGGCGAGATCGACTGTGAAAAACAGGTAGACACTCTCGCTACCGGGGCCGTAGTTGAGCCCCAAACCGACGTCACATTCGATGTGCTCTGTACCGTTACGTCGATCCCGATCACGGGAACGGTCGCGACGGAGCCCCTGGACATCGTGGACGTAGTCTTTGAGAACTTCACTATCTCCACCGCCACCTGCGACGCTGGCGACGACACGGGGTTCATCGACTCCGACCCCGCCACCATCGACGGCCAGGAGGTCAGTTGTACCTTCATCCCAGATATAGACCGGACTGAGTTCCGCCTGCGCATCGTCGGCCAGTTCACCGACGGCCCCTGCGGCGACTACACCAACTCTGCCCTCGCCACCTATGACGAGGACACGGAGACGCCGAGCGTGGACTTCTTCCTGGAGTGCGAAGACCTGAGCGCAGACAAGGTAGTGAGCTCGGTCATCGATTCAACCGGCGCCACGGTGGAGCAGGGCGGGTCGCTGAGCTATGACGTCACGATCTGCAACGATGCTGCCGGCGGCGGCGACGCTGACAGCGTCGAAGTCGTCGACCAGCTCCCCGCGGGCCTTGAGTCCGTCACGGTAACCTCGGATGACTTTGAGCTGGCGGAAGGCAGCGCGGGCGAGATCATCGCCACGTTGGATCTGCTGGCACCAGGCGATTGCGCGAGCTTCAGCGTCGAGGCCACAGTGGCCACAGACACCGCCTGCGGCTTTGTCTTGACGAATGTGGTGGCCGCCGTTTCGACAAGTGGCAACACATTCGACGCCGACCTTGAGGACAACATCGACAGCGTCAGCACGACGGTGGCCTGTCCGTCCGATGACTCGGGTGGCACGGACGACGGTTCCGGCCCCATAGTGGGCACCGGCAACTCCGGCCTCGCCGGCACGGCAGACGTCGGGGCCCGGCAGGTAATGCTGCTGGTCGTGAGCCTGGTCGTGACCGGTGGTATGGCCGCGGTCGCCTTCCGGCGCATCGGCTAACAGCCTTTCAGACATAGATGGAGGCCCGGCGCGTTCAGCGCCGGGCTTCTTGTTTGTCTGAGGCCGGATATAAACCGGATCCTGGGCCGCCCCGACCCGGGACGGACAAACGACTAGGACAATCGGACGTAGGGGCGGGTTGCAGATGAATCTGAGAATCTCTTCGAATCCGCAACGCAACCCGCCCTGGTATCGGCTTGCTGCCGAAGTGCGATTTCACGCCAACCCACGCCCATTCCCACCGATACTGGGCGGGTTGCAGATTGTTGACGTGCATTGATGCTTGAAATCGGTCTGCAACCCGCCCCTACGATCGACGGGCGGCCATCCCCCGAAACTGAGCCGGAGGCGGCTATGGTGAGGAGGCCATTGGCTCGGCCGTGTGAACGGGACTTCCTCGCCTCAGTAAAGCGTCACCTCGATGCGGGTGTCGTCCACCTTGATGTCTTCGACCGCCTCGTTCAGCACGGTGCGGGCTTCGTTTATGGGCAGGGAATCCCAGCGAGTCACGGCGTCGCCGAGGCGTTTCCGCATCGACTCCCGCCGCTCGTCCTCGCTGAGCTGGAGGGCGGCGGTGCGCGCCATCTCCGCCCGCTTGAGCTCCAGGTCGATGCGGTCGGTCGACAGCTCGCGCAGAAGCGGGCCGTCGCTGCCCCCGGCGCGGGTCCGTCCAGCCGCCAGCGCCCTGCCGATCCGTGCGTCCGTTACCTTCAGGCGGGCGTCTACCTCCGCCAGCTCGCTGCTGACGGTGCGGCGCACGGCGGAGTCGTCGCCAGCGCGGCTGGTGCGGATGGTGATGCCGTCCGGCTCCTCACCGGCCAGCGCGCGCCGCAGTGCCTCCTCCAGCTCGTCCGCGCGACGGGTGTGGTACTTGCAGACACCCTGGTTGGTGCGGGACTGGCACTGGTAGTAGCGATAGGTGACTTCCTGGCGGGAGTCGTCAGTCTTGCGCTTCCAGCTTTGCTTGCGGCTGACCCCGATCATGTGGTTGCCGCACTCCGCGCAGGTCAGGAGGCCGGCCAGGAGGAAGGAGCCGGCCTCGCGTGAAACCGGCGAGCTGCGCCGCGACGAGAGCAGTTCCTGCACGCGCTTGAACTCGTCCTCGGCGATCAGCTTGGGGTGGCTGCCCGGCACCTTAACCCCCAGCCGGTTGTAGTTGCCCAGGTAAACGCGGTTGCGCAGGATGTCGCGCACGCTAACCATCGTCCAGAGCTTGCCGCTGCGCGTGCGGAAGCCGTTCTCGTTGAGCTTGCGGGCGATCAGGCGAACGCCGAGCCCCTCGCGCAGGTAGAGCCGGAAGATGTAGCGCACGACCTCGGCCTCGTCGCCGACGGGCTCGAGGCGGCGGAAGCGTCCCCGCTGGTAGCCGAAGGGGGGCCGGCCGAGCACCTCGCCCTTGAGCGCCCGCTTGCGCATCGCCGCCCGCACACGGTCGCCGATCATCTTCTCCTGGAGGCCGGAGTCGCCGGCGGGCCACTGCTCGCCCTCGAAGCAGTCCATGTTGAGCACAACAACGCGGGCGCCGGTCTCCTTAAGCGCGTAGTAGGACGCCGCTGCGACCTCGTTGTTGGGGCCGAGCGCGGCGGCCCGCGGGATGACGGCGAGGGCGAAGCCCCGCGGGGTTGCCGGGCGCTCGCTAGCCCGCGAGGGTGTTGCTTCGGCTGGCCTGAGGTACTCGATGAGCCGTAGGAAGCCGCTGCGCTCGCCCTCACGGTCGAAGAAGGTGGCGTTGACGTCATAGCCCTGGGCGGTGCAATAGTCGAGGAATTCTTGGTTCTGGCGCGCCAGGCTGCCGGGATCGCCGGAGTCGCAGAAGTAGCCGCAAGAGAACATGGCTAGGCGACGTAGAGGATGCGGCTACAACTGTTGCAGAGCGCGATCTCTCGCTGGGCGGCTTTGACCAGTTGGTCGAGCACCTCGACGCGGCAGGAGCCGCAAATCCCACGCTCGACTACAGCAATCGCGGGGCGCTTGCGGGCGCGGACGGCCTGGTAGCGCTCGCGGGCATCCGGCGGCAGGGTCCCCAGCCTTGTCTCGCGCCGCGCCGTCAGCGCGGCGACCGTGGCGATGGTGCTCTCGCGGTCGCGCTGCAGCCTGCTGCGCCGCTCGATGTATGCGGCTTCCGCGCCGGCCAGGTCGTCCTGTGCCTGGGCTACGTTTGCCCTCGCCGCCTCCACCTCCTCCATGAGACCCAGGACGCGGTCGTCCAGCTCGGCTCGCTGCCGCTTGAGCATCACGACGTCGTCGTTGAGGCTGCTCAGCTCCTTGGGGTTACCGACGCGGCCCGAGTAGAGCTTTTTCTCCATGACCGCCAGGTGTTCGCTCAGCTCTCCGTCTTTGAGCTCGAGGTCGCGCTCGGTGGTTTCCAGGGCGCGCAGGGCTTTGCGCGCGTCTTCGAGCTCGCTTCGCTTTTCATCGAGGCCGTCGTCCTCGGCGAGCTGGTGGTCGATGACGACCAGGGCGCCCTGGCGGGCTTCGAGGTCGATCTCGATGCGCTGGAGGTCGAGGAGGTCGTGGACGACGGTCACGTGAGGGGAATTATAGATGCCAGTTTTTAGGCTTCAATAAGGTTGTCCACAGGCGCAGCAATTTCCAAATAGATTGTTGGGAGCGGTTGTTTCGCCGCTTCGGAACTGCTTAGGCGTCCGCCGATGCGACCCATCCAGCCGCTTTGCGGTGTTCCCTATACTTGGCGAGACCCCTCTGCGAGGTGACACGTGGAGTTCAATGTTGTCCAACTCCTCAAGGAACACACCGGGGAGACGCGAGACTACGAGATCGAGGAAGAGGAGGTCCGGCTCAACGACGAGGGCGACCGCGGGGTTGTCGATGGCCACGTCCGCCTCACCCGTACCCAGGATGGCGTGCTGGCTGATGCGACCCTGATCCTGGCCCTGGACGAGCGCTGTGCGCGCTGCACGCGCGGATTCCCGGGCACCCTGGCCATGCACATCGAGGAGGTCTTCTTCCCCTCGCTGAATATGGAATCCGGCAAGCGCCTGTCGCCACCCGAAGACCCCGAGGCCTTCCTGATCGACGAGCACCACATTCTTGACCTAAGGGAGCCAGTCCGGCAGTATCGCTGGGTGGCGGAGGACCTCGCTCCGCTCTGCCGGCCCGACTGCCGCGGCCTCTGCCCGGACTGCGGGGTCGACCTCAACCAGCAGCCCGACCACTGGCACGAGGCGCCCTTCGATGAGCGTTGGTCAGCACTCGTCGAGCTCGCCGGCCGGATCGAAAAGGAATAAAGAATGCCACCGCTACCAAAGCGAAAATATCCAAAGTCGCGTCAGGGGAAGCGCCGCAGCCACCTGCGAGCCGCCAACCCGTCGCTGGTTGACTGCCCGCAGTGCCACACACCGCGGTTGCCCCACCACGCCTGCCCCGTCTGCGGCACCTACAAGGGCCGGCAGGCGGTGGCGATCAAGACGCCCGAGCTGCCTGAAGAACGCCGCCCCTGAGCCTGTCGCCGGCCGGCCCGCGGTACTCTTGCCCGCCAGCGCGCTGAGGGTGACCCTTTCCTTATGTCCCTCGTAGATCTGTCGAGTCTGCCGGAGGCCGCCGAGGCCTGGGTTTTCCCCGGCCAGGGCGCCCAGAAGCAGGGAATGTCGCTCGACTTCGCCGCCCAGTATCCGGTTATCCAGGATCTCTGGAACGAGGCCGATGCGACGCTGGGCCGTCCGCTTTCGAAGCTGGTCCGCGAGGGCAGCGCCGACGACCTGCAGCAGACGGTCAACACCCAGCCGGCGATCTTCGTCGCCAGCCTGGCCGCGCTCAAGGCCAGCGAGCTCGCGGGCAGTCTCCGCCGGCCGAGTTGCGTGGCCGGGCACAGCGTCGGTGAGTACGCTGCGATCGTCGCTTGCGACAGCCTATCGTTCGCCGATGGCCTGCGGCTGGTGGCCGAGCGGGCGCGGCTGATACAGAAGGCCAGCGAGGAGAACCCGGGCACTCTCGCTGCTCTCCTGGGCGCCGACCGCCAGCAGGCGGATGAGCTCTGCGCCGCCACCGGCTGCGAGGTCTGCAACCTGAACGCGCCCGGCCAGGTTGTGATCGGCGGCAGCCTCGAGCAGGTCGCGGAGGCTACGCGGCGGGCCCGCGAGTTCGGTATCAAACGGGCACTGCCGCTCAAGGTCGGCGGTCCCTTCCACACCAGCCTCATGAAGTCGGCAGCCGATGGCCTGCGCGAGTTTCTCAAGGGCATGGATTTCGCTGACTCCGAAGTCCCGCTCGTCGCCAATGGCTCGGCCAGGCCCGTGCAGATGGCCAGCGAGGTTCAGGCCGAGCTGATTTACCAGCCAGACCATCCCGTACTCTGGGAAGACAGTGTGCGAGCGATGATCCGTGGTGGCGTCGGGCGCTTCGTCGAGTTCGGGCCTGGCATGGTCCTCAGCGGGACGATCAAGCGCATCGACGATGGCGTCGAGGTCGCAAACGTCGAGACTCTGGCCGACCTCCCCCAACGGGTCGAGACTTGATCGACCTTGGCGGGCGCGTGGCCCTGGTTACCGGATCTTCGCGCGGGATCGGGGCGGCCATTGCCCGCTCCCTGGCCTCCGCCGGCGCTAACGTGGCCATAAACCACAGCCGCAGCCCCGAGCAGGCCGAAGGGGTCGCCAACGAGCTGCGGGCCATGGGCAGGAAGTCGATCATCATCCAGGCGGACGTGCGCGTGCCTGCCGATTGCAACCGTATGATCGACACCGTGATCAAGGAGCTTGGCGCGCTGCACATTCTGGTCAACAATGCCGGCACAACGACCGACAACCTGACCATGCGCATGACCGACGAGCAGTGGTCGAGCGTGCTCAACCTCAATCTGACGGGCGCCTTCAATTGCACGCGCCCAGCCCTGCGCTCGATGATCCGTCAGCGCTGGGGCCGCATCATCAACATCAGCAGCGTCGGCGGCGTGCGCGGGAACTCGGGGCAGGCCAACTATTCGGCCTCCAAGGCCGGCTTGATCGGCTTCACCAAGGCCATCGCCAGGGAGCTGGCCTTGCGCAATGTGACCTCCAACGCCGTGGCGCCCGGCCTGGTCAAAACCGTGCTCACGTCCGACCTGACGCCGGAGCAGGAGCAGATGTACCTCAGTGTTATCCCCATGGCTCGGCTTGGCACCGAGGAGGAGATAGCCCCTGCGGTGACCTTCCTGGCCTCGGAGCAGGCGTCTTACATAACGGGGCAGGTCATCTGCGTCGATGGCGGGATGGCGATGTAATGGCGACGGGATACGGACGCAAGGCGCGGGTCGCCGCTCTGCAGGCGCTTTACGAGTGGGATGTCGCAGGACACCCGATTGAGGAGTGCCTAGAGCGCCAGCTCAAAGACCGAATCGATGACGAAGCCGCCGCCGAGTTCGCGCAGGCGCTGGTCCATGGCGTACTGGCGAACCAGAAGCCGATCGACGAGCGGATCCAGCAGGCCGCGACAACCTGGCCGCTGGCCGACATGGCTGCCGTCGACCGCAACATCCTGCGCCTCGCAGTCTACGAGCTGCTGCACAGCGAGCGCACGCCGATTCGTGCCGCCATCAACGAGGCGGTTGAGCTAGCGAAAGCCTATGGTAGTGAGAGTTCAGGACGCTTCGTAAATGGCGTCCTCGGTTCAATAAGCATGACGGCGACGCGTTAGCGCGCCAAACATCAAGTTGGAGGAGCGCCAGTGGCCACTGTCTATGACAGGGTGAAGAAAATCATCGTCGAGCAGCTCCGTGTCGAGGAGGACCAGGTGCAGCCAAGCGCCTCCTTCGTCGACGACCTGAACGCCGACTCGCTCGACCTGGTCGAGCTGATCATGTCGATGGAGGAGGAGTTCAGCCAGGGCGAAGCCGCCCTCGAGATCTCCGACGAGGACGCCGAGAAGATCGCCACCGTGCAGGACGCCGTCGACTACCTCAAGGAGCACGGTCTCGAGGACGAGTAGACGGATCCGCAATTCCCCCTCTCTGCTTGCGGAGAGGGGGCCAGGGGGTGAGGTCGTTGGTAGATCTTCCCCGTCCCGGGATGCTCCGCCGCCAGCATTGCGGCTAACCCACTAAGCTGAGGCGCGATGGAGTTCTTCGGAATCGGGCTCTTCGAGCTCGCGATGGTCATGATCGTGGCGCTGATCGTGGTGGGCCCTGATCGCCTGCCCGAGACGGCGCGCGAGATTGGCAAAATGGTGCGCACCCTGCGCCGCTACGCCGCCGGTGTGCAGAGCGAGCTCAAAGAGGGACTGGGCGAGCTGACATCGGAGGTCGAGGCGACCAAGGGCGAGTTCCGCGACCTCAGCCGCGAGCTCAGGGCCAGCGGGCGCGACATTGAGCGAGGGCTCCAGGATACATCAGACCTCGCCCAGGGTGAGTTTGTCGACGCCGAAGTCGACCCCAAGCTGGTCGCGGGGCGCGGCCGCCGCAACGGCGCCAGCCGCCCAACCCCTCGCAAGGCCCCCCGGCCGGCGGACCTCTCCCCTGGCCGTTCTCCCGGCCGGAAGAGGGAAAAAAGGACTGCGGCTGATATCGAACCCGGCGAGGAGTAATGGCCACAAGCACGCGGCCGCCGGAGACGAGCGAGCCTGAGCCCACCCTGCCCAACGAGAAATACCTGACCATCCTCGAACACCTCGGGGAGCTGCGTCAGCGCTTGATGATCTCCGCCGGCACGATGGTCGTGGCCACGGCGGTTTCCTTCTACTTCGCCAAGGACGTGATGGAGTTCCTGCTGATGCCGGCGGAGGACGCCCAGCCCGGCTTCAAGCCGATCCAGACCGAGCCCCTGGAGTTCATCTCCTCCTACTTCAAGATCTCGTTGCTTTGCGCCCTCGCCCTCTCGATGCCGGTGCTCGTCTACCAGGTCATTGCTTTCATCGCCCCTGGGCTGACGCCCGGGGAAAAGCGCTGGATCATCCCGGTCGTCGTGGGCAGCGGGCTGTCATTCGCCGGCGGGCTGGCCTTTGGCTTCTTCATCGGCCTGCCGCCTGCGATCGACTTTCTGATCAACTTCGGCGAAGACGTGGCAGACCCAACACTGCGCATCGGGCCTTATATCGACTTCGTGCTGCGCATGCTGCTGATCAGCGGCATCACGTTCCAGACCCCGCTGCTGATCATGGGCCTGGCCAAACTGCGCATCGTCAAGGCGCGCTGGCTGGTCCGTCAATGGCGCTACGTGGTCGTCGGGGCGTTCATTCTGTCGGCCATCGTCACGCCGACCATTGACCCAATCACGCAGACCCTGATCGCCGCGCCAATCATCGTCCTCTATGGCGTGGGCACCGGCCTCGCCTTCCTGGTCCAGCCGCGCGGCGACCAGCCGGTCCGCTTTAGCTGATGGGTCCGGACCGGCCTTGAGCTCGGGGTCGGACGGCAATACCAGGGTTTCGGCCGTTCCCGCTGGGTTGACGGGTATCGCCGGTGGCCTCTTCGCGGGGCTAACGGGTGTCGGCGGCGGGGCGGTGATGATTCCGCTGCTCACGGGCACGATGGGGATGGGCCAGCGGCTCGCCCACGGTACCTCGCTGGCCATCCTCCTCTTCATCGGTATGGCGGGCTTCGGCGTTTACGCCCTGCTCGAAGACATCACATGGCATCTGATCCCCGCCCTGGCGGCAGGCAGCGTGGTCGGTGGGGCTGTCGGAGCCCGCGCCCTACAGCGGCTATCTGAACGGCGCTTGCGGCAGGCCTTCGGCATCTACCTCGTGGTCATCGCCCTGCGGATGCTGCTCGGTTGAGCCCGCTGCTGGAGCTCTTGGTTTCAATTGGCGTTGGCTTCATTGGTGGGGTCGGCGCGGGGCTTTTCGGCGTCGGCGGTGGCGCCATCTTCGTCCCGGCGCTGGTGCTTCTGCTGGGCGAGGAGCAGCACGGGGCGCAGGGTGTCTCGCTCGCCGTGATAGTGGCGACGGCGACCTCGGGCTCCATCGTCAACCTGCGCCATCGCAACGTTGACCTCCGCGCCTTCGCCGCCGTCACGCCCGTGGCCGTGGTGGCCGTCCTGATTGGGGCCTACCTGGCGTCTGTCCTGCCCGGCGACACCCTCAAACGGATTTTCGGCGCCGCGGTCCTCCTTGTTGGTCTGCGGATGCTCTACACGTCGCTGCGACCTCTCCCCCGGGAATCAGCAAAAGAGCACGAGGATGTGCCGATTCGGGGATAGGCGTGTGGGTAAGGTTCTGGCCGGCGAGCGGGCGGGGAACCATGTTCAGTGGTGAATCCCCTCGCCTTGAGGCAGCATTTTGATCGAATCGCCCCCCGGTTTGGCCGAGCTTGCCGCGCGGATCGCTGCCTGCCGCGCCTGTCCGCTGGGCAGCCAGCGGACGCAGGCCGTGCCGGGCGATGGCAGCGCCCATGCCCGCGTCATGTTCCTCGGTGAAGCGCCCGGCTTCAACGAGGACCAGCAGGGCAGGCCCTTCGTGGGGCAGGCCGGCAAGCTCCTCGACGACCTGCTGGCCCTGGCGGGCATGCGGCGCGAGGACGTCTTCGTCGCCAACGTCCTTAAGTGCCGCCCACCCGGCAACCGCGACCCCCTGCCCGGCGAGATCGAAGCCTGCTCGGGGCATCTGGCGGCGCAGATCGAGTCCATCGACCCTGAGGCCATCGTTACGCTCGGGCGGTTCTCGCTGCAGCGCTTCCTTCCCGGCTCCTCCATCTCAAGAGTTCATGGCCAGAAGTTCAGCAAGGACGGCCGCATCGTCGTCCCCATGTATCACCCAGCCGCGGCGCTCCACCAGGGCAACCTGCGCGCGGTTATCGAGGAGGACTTCCGCCGGCTGCCCGGGCATTTGTTGCCGCCCGAGCGGGAGCCCGAGCCGGCGCCTGCTCCCATCGCCCTGCGCCCGGTGGAGCAGGGCCGCCTTTTCTAGCCGGCGCGACGCCTTCGCCTGCGTAATCGACGGAGCCCCGCCCGCCCACCCCTCAACCTCACCCTGCCCTCTCCTTGCCAAGGAGAGGGCCAGCCGCAGCGGGGGTGAGGTCGGGGGGGGGTAGGGTGGCGTAACGGCGACGCCGCCGCTCTCGGGCGGCTCCCCCCAGAATCGACGAACATCAAACGGTGAATATCTTCCGCCGCCAGGAGCGGCAGTCCGACCTCCCATCTGAATCTGGCTCGCAGGGCGAGCCCTGGCTGCGGGTTGTCCCCCTCGGCGGGCTCGGCGAGATCGGCAAGAACATGATGGTCTACGAGACCGCGAACGACATGATCGTCGTCGACTCGGGCCTAATGTTCCCCGAGGAGGAGATGCTGGGCATCGACCTCGTCATCCCCGACATCACCTACATCCACGACAACGCCCATAAACTGCGCGGCATCTTCATCACCCACGGCCACGAGGACCACACCGGCGGCTTGCCCTACGTGATGAAGGAGCTGAAGACCAACATCTATTGCACGCGCCTGACCCGCGGGCTGATCGCCGTCAAGCTCAAGGAGCATCGCCTGCTCGACGACTCGACGTTGCTCAATGTCGAATACGGGGAGAGCGTCAAAGCCGGCACCGACTTCGAGGTCGAGTTCTTCAGCGTGGCGCACTCGATCCCCGACGCCGCCGGACTGGCGATCAAGACTCCCCTGGGCATCGTGATCCACACCGGCGACTTCAAGCTCGACCACACCCCGGTCATGGGATCCGGCACGGACCTGACGCGGCTGGCCCACTTCGGCCAGGAGGGCGTCCTCCTCCTCTGCTCTGATTCCACATACGCCGAGCTCGAGGGCTACACGCCGTCGGAGTCCGTCGTCGGCGAGGCACTGGACACGATCATCGCCAATGCGCCCGGCCGGGTGATTGTGACGACATTCGCGTCGCTGATCGCCCGTGTCCAGCAGGTCATCGACGCGGCCAACCACCATGGGCGGCGGGTCTTCGTCACCGGCCGGAGCATGATCGACAACGTCAACATGGCCATGGAGCTCGGGTATTTGAAGAGTCCGCCCGGGGGCCTGCTCAGGGTTGACGAGGTACGCGAGCTGCCGCCCGAGAAGGTCTGCATCGTCAGCACGGGCAGCCAGGGCGAGCCGACCTCAGCGTTAGCGCGCATGGCCAACGGCGACCACCAGCACATCCAGATCGTCCCCGGCGACACGGTGATCCTCTCTTCCTCGCCGGTGCCGGGCAACGAAGCGCTGGTCTACCGCGTCGTCGACAACCTGTTCAAGCTCGGCGCGTCGGTGCTCTACAACCGCATCTCGAATGTGCACGTTCACGGCCACGCCTCACAGGAAGAGCTGAAAATCATGTTCGGGCTGACGCGGCCCAAGTACTTCGTCCCTATCCACGGCGAGTTCCGTCACCTGGTCCTGCACGCCAAGCTGGCGCAGCTGATGGGTGTCGAGAAAGAGAATTGCTTCGTCCTCCAGGACGGCGACGCCCTCGACATTCGGCCCAGCGGGGCGGCGAGGGCCGGCAAGGTGACGTGTGATTGGGTCTACGTCGATGGCCTAGGTGTGGGCGACGTAGACCATATAATCCTGCGTGACCGCAAACACCTTGCCACTGATGGTATTCTGGTTATCATCATCGCGGTCGAAAAGCAGACGGGACGCGTTGTGGGGCGGCCAGATGTCGTCTCCCGTGGATTCGTCGATGTGGAGGAATCGGAAGAGCTACTCGAAGAGACCCGGCGGCGCGTGGTGGCGGCCCTCGATGGGACGTCCGAGCACATCGCCGAGTGGGGAGTAGTCAACACAATGGTTAAGGACTCCGTGGCGGAGTTCCTATATGAAAAGACCCGACGCCGGCCGATGATTCTGCCGGTCGTCACAGAGGTGTAAGTCCTTGGCGGGGTGGTACACCGGTAGGTCAACGAAGGAGGGCTGGCTCTATGGCCAAGCTCAAGAGTGCACCCCGCCAGGGCCGCCGACTCGGCGGCCCATCTCTCCGTAAGCCGGCCCGCGGCTCACGGCGACACGCCTCGCTGCAACGGCTGGGCAACGACCTTGGGGCCTGGATCGGCCCGGTCATTTCCATCGGCACCGTCGCCGCCTCCTTCGTCGTTGCCTACATCGTCCTGACGGGCGAGATGGTGACCCTCGGCACGATTTCGTCGCCGGTCGGTGACGTCCTGGGTAGCGCGCGGGACGAAGTGTTCCGCAAGGTCGGCCTTGGCTTCATACCGCTGCTCCTGTTTGCCGCGGCGACCTGCCTGCTGGTTGGTATGTACCCGGCCCGTGGCAGCACTTTCTGGAGGCCGTGGGCCGGCGCTTTGTTGCTTGTCCTCGGCGGTCTTGGGCTCCTGTCCCTCTTCCACCCGAGCACGTCCGTTGGCTCCGTCAACCTGGCCGATGTCAGTGCCGGAGGCGAGATCGGTGGCTGGTTCACGGGAAACGCCATGGGCGTCCTCGGCTGGATGCTCGTGACAGTGGCCGGTTGCTGGCTCGCCGCACCGCAAGCCACCTGGGCCACGGCCCGCACCATCGCCCTGGCCATCCACGCCGCCGATCTCCCCGGCCGCGCCTGGTGGGTGGTATGCGCCGTGGCCACGGGCCTCGTGGCCTTCGTGCGCTGGATTGGCCGGCCGCGTGAGCCCCGCTCCGCCGAAGACGATCTTACCTATGATTCGCCGCTGGCCATCGCTAGCGATGAGCGCCCCGCGTTCCCGGCCCTGGAGACGCTCGAAGCCGTGGACGTCGAGTTTGAGGAGCACGAGCCGGACCTGCGCGAGATCAGTGAGGCCATCGAGCACCACCAGAAGCCCGCGGAGCCGGCCCTGCGCATCGATTTGGCGCCGGGAGAAGTCATCCCCACCACCAGCATACCGGTCATCCCCTGGAAGACGCCTTCGATCGGCCTGCTGGCCGACCGCTCGAATGAGCCCTCGGCGCGCATCGACAACTCGCAGCGCGCGGCGTTGATCGAGAAGACGCTGACCTCTTTCGGCGTCGACGCTAAGGTTGTCCAGATCAACCAGGGTCCCACGGTCACCCAATTCGGCATCGAGCCCGGCTGGGAGATCAAGACGCGGACCGTTGCCGAGAAGGACAGCAGCGGCAGAGCCCTCTTCGACCGCGATGGCAAGCCGCGTCAGCGCATCGAGGAGGTATCGCGGACGCGCGTGCGCGTCAACCAGATCACCGCCCTGGCCAACGACCTGGCCCTGGCGCTGGCGGCCCCAACGATCCGGATCGAGGCGCCGGTGCCGGGCAAGCCCGTGGTTGGCATCGAAGTGCCCAACCACACGGCGATGACCGTGACCCTGCGCAGCGTCATCGAGAGCCAGCCCTTCCAAAAGAACGTCGGCCGCTCGAAGCTGACGTTGGCGCTGGGGCAGGGGGTCTCAGGAGAGCCGATTGTCGCCGACCTGACGAAGATGCCGCACCTGCTGATCGCGGGGTCGACCGGCTCGGGCAAGAGCGTCTGCATCAACTCGATCATCACCTGCATCCTGATGCACTCCTCTCCCTCGGACGTGCGCTTCGTGATGATCGACCCGAAGCGGGTGGAGCTGGCGCCGTTCGCCCTTATCCCGCATCTGGCGTTCTCAAACATCGTGATCGAGATGGACCGTGTGGTTGGCACCCTGCAGGCGGTGACCCACGAAATGGAGACACGCTACAAGAAGTTCGCTTCTATCGCTGTGCGCAACATTGACTCCTACAATCGCAGCCCGAGGGTGGCCGCGCCGCTGCCCTACTGGGTGGTGATCATCGACGAGCTGGCCGACCTGATGATGGCCGCCCCGTTCGAGGTCGAGCGCCAGATCTGCCGGTTGGCGCAGCTCGCTCGCGCCACCGGCATCCACCTGGTCGTGGCCACGCAGCGGCCGTCGGTCGACGTCGTCACCGGCCTGATCAAGGCCAACTTCCCGACGCGCATCGCCTTCGCCATGTCCAGCCAGGTGGACTCGCGCACGATCCTCGATATGGGCGGCGCCGAGCGCCTGCTGGGCAAGGGCGACATGCTCTACATGCCGACGGACGCCGCCAAGCCGAAGCGCATCCAGGGCGTCTTCGTGTCTGACCAGGAGATCGAGAAGCTCGTCGCCTTCTGGGCGGCCCAGAAGCTGAAGAATCCGGAGACCGAGTCGTTCGACCACCTCCTTGAGGAGGCGCGGGAGGCGCTCGACGCCGAAGCGGCCGCCGACCCCGTGATGGAGCAGGCCCGTGAGCTGGCCGGCGAGCACAAGCGGGTATCGACATCACTGCTGCAGCGCCGTTTGCGCATCGGCTATCCGCGGGCCGCGCGGATTATGGACCAGCTGGAGGCTGAGGGCGTGGTGGGCCCGTCGGAGGGCGGTGGCTCCCGCGAGGTCCTCGTCTCCGAAGAGCTGGAGCCGGAAGGCGCCACGTTCTACTAACGCTTACGCTCCAGCCTTGATGACCTTCAACCCTCGATCCTCCCGGCTCCTCGTGGACCCTTACCTTCTCGGAGCCGTGGCTGTGGGCGCACTGGTGCGGCTGGCGCTGATGTTCCACATCAACACCGTGCCGGCTAGTGACGCCCTCGACTACTTCACGCTCGCCAGCAACCTCGCGGACGGAGTTGGCTACGAGGAGTTCGGCCGGCCCACGGCATTTTGGCCGGTGGGCTATCCCGCCCTGCTTGGGCTCGTTTTCGAGATAATCGGGAACGAGGTCTGGGTCGCCAAGGCGCTCAACCTGGTCCTCGCCCTGGCTGCGATCCCCCTGCTGTACCTCTTGGGCGTTGTGCTCTATGGACGCGCCGTGGCGCGTCCGGCGTCGTGGCTCCTGGCCCTGCTCCCCAGCCACGTCTTCTTCACCAACCTCCTCATCCCCGAAGCCCTGTTCACCACCCTCCAGTTGGCCGTGGTCCTGCTGGTCGTAGCTGCGCTCCGCGACGGCAGTCGCAGATCGCAGGCAGCGCCGGCCGGCCAGGGTAAGGCCTTACTAGGCGGCTTCTTCCTCGTGCCGGCGCTTGGCGAATCCGAAGAATCGTTGGGATTAGCCTGCGCCGCTCTCATCGCCGGGCTGGCGGCCTGGCTGGCGAGAACCCAGCGGAATCTCCTCTTCTGGCTTGCTGCCGGTACGCTCGTCGGCTACGGGCTTTTGGTGCGCCCTGCGGCGCTGGCCCTGGCTCTGGCTGTGTTGGCGACATTGTGTGTCGCCGCGAGGCAACAAAAGGTCGCGATTGGCGCGCCGGCCGCGCTCTTCATCGTCTCAGCAGGCCTGGTTATCGCCCCGTGGATTGTGCGTAACTGGACCGACATCGGGGCCGGCGCAACCCTAGCCACCAACGGCGGTTACAACCTGATGGTCGGGAACAACGCTGGGGCCAACGGCTGCGCAACCTTTCCGATTGGCGCGTCGAGATACAACAAGGAGAACCCGAACGAGGTGAGAGCCGACCGCGAGGCCTTCGGCGATGCCGTGAGCTTTATGGCCGACAACCCCGACCGCGCCATCGCCCTGGTACCCCTGAGGCTGGGCTGCCTATGGCGGGACGACGACACAGCCGCTGCCAAATGGCACTTCCGCAAGCAACCCGATGGCTTAGGGAAACTGGAGCGGGACCTTTGGGGCGCCGTCTCGAACTGGTACTACCTTGGCCTCCTGGGGCTGGCCGGCCTTGGCATCCCGGCCTGGTTCAGGCGGACTCCCGAGCACCTGCTGCCCGTCATACTGGTCGCGGTGACCACTCTGGTTTATCTGCCCTTCTTTGGCGGCGACCGCTTCCATCAGTCTCTGCTCCCTTACGTCGCGCTCTGGGCCGCGGTGGGAATTGCAACAGTCCCGCGCTGGCTTCGTATCTCCCGGTCTCGGGACTTGGAAGGCGAGGGCTTGTGAGAACGGGGAGGCAAACGATTTGACCGGCCCGCGCGAGCTATGGACAGGCATCCGCGATAGGGCCAGGGTTCTCCGATCCATCGACCGCTGGCTCCTTGGCGCCCTGATCGTGGGGCTGGCGGCGCGCATTGGCTGGCAGCTCTACGTGGACGCACAGCCAACGTCCGACGCGCTCGTGTATTTCGACCACGCCGAGCGCTTGGCCAATGGGCTCGGCTACGTCTTCGATGGCCGGCCTACCGCCTACATCCCCGTGGGCTACCCGGCGACGCTGGCCGCCTTCTTCGAGGTCTTCGGGGTCCACGTTTGGGTCGGCAAGCTAGTCAACATCCTGGCCTTCATCGCCATCGTCTCGCTGACGTACCTCATCGGCCGCGAGCTCTACGGCCGCCCGGCGGCGCGGATCGCGGCCTGGATCATGGCACTGCTGCCAAGCCAGGTCTTCGTCAGCACGCTGCTCTTTTCGGAGCCACTCTTCACAGCTATTCAACTGGCGGCGGTCTACCTGCTCTTGCTGGGCTTTCGCCGGGCGCCGGACGCCTCGGTCGCGCGGCCCGGAACCGCTGTGTCGGCTGCAACCGCCCTCTTTCTGCTGCCCGAGCTCGATAAGGCCCGGCTCATAGCCGGCGCCTGCCTCGTGGTGCTGCTGGGGCTCGCCGTTTACGGCTGGCGTCGCGACCGCGTGCTCCTGCTCTGGGGTGCGGCCGGCGTCGTGACCGGCTACGCGCTGCTCGTGCGGCCGGCAGGGCTGACCATTGTCCTTGCGGCGCTGGTCGCGACTTACATCCTGGCCCGGCGGATGGCGCCCTGGCACCCGGGCGACGCCCAGTCCCTCCCCGGTCCGCGGGTTTCGCGCTCGCCGGTCCTGAAGTACGGCGGAGTCTATCTTCTGGGCGCCGCCCTGCTCGTGCTGCCGTGGCTGGCCCGCAACCAGGCTGAGATCGGCATCGGTGCGAATATCTCGACCAATGGCGGGCTCAACGTCCTCGTCGGCAACCACGACGGCGCCACCGGTTGCTTCAGCTTCGACGACGAGGACCGCTTCCTCTTCCTGATCGCCGACGAGGTGGAACGCGACCGCAAGGCGCTTGAGGAATCCTTGGAGTTTACGCAGGAAGATCCTCTCCAGGCGCTGTCTCTGCTGCCGCTGAAATTCAATTGCACCTGGCGCGAGGACGCCATCTCGGTCTATTGGAACTCCTTCGATCAGGAGGACACGCCCGGACGAATTCCGCGGGCGATGTTCAGTTTCGCGTCGAACTGGGCCTACTACGGCCTGCTCTTCCTGGCCTTCCTTGGCATTCCGGCCTGGTGGCTAAGAAAGCCCGGCCACCTGCTGCTGCCGTTGCTGGTTGGCTTCACGGCGATCTACTACACGCTCGTCCTCGGCGACCCGCGCTATCACGAGCCCCTTCTGCCCTTCTTCGCCATCTGGGCTGCCTGCGGCATATTGTTCGTCCCGCGCTGGCTTCGCTCGGCGCGCGAACGACCAGCCGACGAGTAGGAGGAAACGTAGGGGCGCATCGGAATCGCACCTATCCCTTGACTGTATAGGACTGACGTGCTCTAATACTGGCAGAGGTACAAAGAAATGCCGCCAGTAAACCGCAACGAACCAGTCCGGGCCAAGTCTTCCGAGTCTCGCTACACCCTCATGGAATTCATGCGAGAGTTTCCCGACGACGCCACCTGCCTTGATTGGCTGTGGCGCAACCGCTACTCGGCCGATGGTGAGCACGCTGACTGCCCTATCTGTCAGCGGCAGACCAAGTTCAAGCGGTACGGTACGTCGCAGCAGCGGCAGTCCTGGACGTGCACATCGTGCGGTCACCACATCCACCCGACAGCGGGGACGATCTTCCACAAGTCGTCTACCTCGCTGCACCTGTGGTTCTACGGGATGTATCTCATGACCAGCACTCGATGCGGTATCTCCGGTAAGCAACTGGAACGAGAGATCGGCGTCACCTACAAGACGGCGTGGCGCATGTTCAACCAGATCAGGGGCGCGCTCGTGGCCGAAGCGATGGGCTCGGCGCTCGATGGGACGGTTGAGATTGACGAGACGTGGATAGGTGGCAAGCCTCGCTATCGAGCGGGTGGCCCTCAGCCTGCACGTCGCAAGGATGGGACTCGCCGACCAGGGCGGCGGACTCGTGAGGAATCGCCGAACAAGAAGCCTGTCATCGGCATGGTTGAGCGGGGCGGACAAGTTCGGGTGTTCGCCGTCGATAACGTGGGTCAGGGCGTGGCCATCCCGCTGGTTGCCAACTACGTGCTGCCCTCGGCCATCGTCTACACCGACTCGGCCAACGCTTACGACTCGCTGGTTTCCAAGGGCTACGCCCATCAGCGAATTCACCACGAGGCCAAGGTCTACGTGGATGGGGACGTGCACACCAACACCATCGAGGGGTTCTGGTCGCTGGTTAAGCGGGGCATCGACGGGGTTTACCACGCCGTGTCCGCTAAGCATCTTCAGGGCTATCTAAGCGAATATGCTTGGCGGTACAATCATCGCCACGATGCCCGGACTCAGTTCGAGACGCTACTTCTTCGGACTGTCGGACGCTGACGGCTTCGGGCTTGCTGCCTTCTTGAGATCGCGCATAAAGTCCTCGCGCTTGGGTACCGGTATCTCGTACCCCTTCGGCGTCTTCTGCGTGTCGGCCACGCGTTGAGTTTAACACTCTGCGGATACCGCTCACTGGACTGCGCAATTGAGTTCCGGAATCGAGTACAGTAGAGGTAAGCAAAAGCAAAGGCCGGTGCGCAAACACCGACCTTCGCAAGATTGAGCGAGCTTCTATCTCGCCTTGAATCTGAGGACAGTCTAGCAGATTACTGCCTGACCCTAAGAAGCAAGCCCGCTCAAACGAGCGGGCTTTTGCTATGCCGCCGTGGGGCTTGAATCCCTCGGGACACGACACCGGCATCTTATGTGCCGGGGATCGAGGGGTCAAGAAGTGGCCAGGTCGATTCAGGTTCCCCGCGGCGGCCATCCTAAGGGAGGGTGATGCCAAATGGCCGGACTCGTTAGGGTCAAGGGTCACTGCCGCCGCAAGCCCAAGAACGGTAAGTAGCGGGCCGTGTCCCCGAAGGGGCCGGTTAACTCCGGCCCCTTTCAACTTTTCTAAGGTTCTCCAGCGGCGTGACGCTTCGCGGCAGCTCTTGCCTGCATTTCTTGGTCTAAGTCGGGGCCACTCAGAAAGTAATCGATGAAGCGCTCAACCACGCCCAGCGTCCACTCCGCTTCCTCTAGTTCGACCTCTACAATCTGCCCTTCCTCGTCCTTCTTTGTATGCAGACCGAAGTCTGCCATCGTTTGAAACGCTTTCAAATTATCCGTAAGACTGACCGCCGCTTTACCGTCTGCGATAAACGCTTTGATCTGCTGAGACAGGCGTCTTGAGGGGTAGCCGTGGTCAGCCAATAAATCCGTGAGAACCTGGCGCCCGAAGGCCGCCGCCGCACGGTAGCTAATGGGCAACACCCTGTATGCCTCGTCGTAATTGGCCGCGTATTCCTTTGGCAGGGTGGCTGCATCACGAGGGGCTTCCGAAGCAAGGTGAGGAACTGCCCACCAGGAACCACTGGTTGTGCGAAGGACTCGGCTCGTATCAAGCGGGTCCTCGGGCAACGAATATTCAAACTGCCATATGCCCAGTACAAACTTTTCGCACTCGGAACAAATAGCCCACCCTGCCTTGTGCCACTGGGCTAAGTTGGCAGCTGGCTTCTCTAGTGCATCGCCTTTCTCGTCGGTGATGGCACACAAGGGCTGCCAACGGAAGCCGACACCGATTTTGCAATGAGGACACTGCATGATCAATTCCTGCGAGTATTCGAGAGCGATCTGAATCGCCACCTCAACTAAGTCGCTTGCAATCGTCATTCTACTCCCCTTCTACAGTGATGGGATAGTTGCGATCGCAATGCGCCCTCTTATGTGTGCGCCATATGTGGCTTGCAGCTTCGGTGGACCCTGTGGAAATCCAAGCAATGACCTCGTTTGGATCCCAACGTCCGTCGAAGGCGAATGGGAGGGCGCATTGCGATGCGCCCCTACAGACGATCCGTCCCCTCGGTTGTGAGTTAAGAAGGCGAGCGCCCGGTATGCCGGGCGCCCGCCGTTTGATTGAGACCTAATTCAGGCTCAGGACCGTGCGGGCTACTTCGCCTTTCTTCATCGACTCGAAGGCGTCGTTCACGCCTTCCAGGCCGGTGGTGCGGCTGACCAGCTCGTCAATCATGAGCTTCCCCGACATGTAGAGGTCGATCAGACGCGGCATGTCGTAGCGGAAGCGCGCGCTGCCGTAGAGGCAGCCGAGGACGCGCTTCTCGAAGAGGAAGCCCATACCGGGCAGCTTGATCTCCGACGCCATCGGCATCATGCCGACAATTACGGCGGTCCCACCGAACGGGATCATGTTGAAGGCGTCGGTCGCGGACTCCGGCCGGCCGATGGACTCAAAAGCGAAGTCAAGCCGGCCCTCGGCAAGGGCCGTTACGGCCGCCACGGGCTCGTCCTGCGAGGCGTTGACGGTGTGCGTGGCCCCGAACTGCTTCGCCATCTCGAGCTTGTTCTCGAGCAGGTCGACGGCGATGATCTGCCCCGCGCCGGCGAGGCGGGCGCCCTGGATGATGTTGAGGCCGATGCCGCCGGTGCCGATCACAGCCACGCGGGCCCCCGGCCTGACCTGGGCAGTGTTGACGACGGCGCCAACCCCGGTCATCACGGCGCAGCCCATCAGGCAGAGCTTGTCGAGCGGGGCGTCCTCGCGGACCTTGAGCACTGCGCTCTCGCTGACCAACATCTTCTCGGCGAACGAGCCGACGGACGCGAACTGAGTGACGCGGACGCCATCAACGCTTAGCCGGCCCTCGGCTGAGCCGGGGTCGGCCGCAGCGGTGTCGATGCAAAGGTGGGGCCGGCCGGTGACGCAGTTGTCGCAACGGCCGCAGAACGCGCGGAACGAGATCACGACGTGGTCGCCGGGCTTTACGTAGGTAACGCCCTCGCCGATCTCCTCGACGATCCCCGCCGCCTCGTGCCCCAGCAGGAGGGGCAGCGGCGACGGCCAGAGGCCCTCGATCATGTGCAGGTCGCTGTGGCAGACGCCGCTGGCGACCGTCTTGACGAGGACCTCGCCGCCGCGCGGGTCTTCTATGTCGACATCCTGGACCTTAAGTGGTGTCTTTTGCTCCCAAAGCAGGGCAGCCTTCATCGCAAACTCCTTCGGATTGGACAGACTGGAAGGGAGTATATCGAGGCCGCGCCGAACGGGCTCCCCGAGAGGTCGCATCCGGCAGGAGTTGCCCTTCGACGTGCGGCGATGTGCCTGTAGGGGCGCATCGCAATCGCAAGTATCCCCTGACCGCACGTATGGTATGATCCGACGCATGAAGGACCGCGACGATCTTGGCCCAGTTCCGACGGAGGAAGAGTCAACGATCGCTGATAGAGTGTGGGGGGGGGTTGCCTTCCTGACCTGGCTTCTGGCGCCGGTCGGGATCGCTCTCACTGGCAGAGAACTGCGCGATGGAGGGACACCCACGCTGGCCATAGTCCTGCTGATCGCGTTCTGGTTCTGGCTGATAGTCTTGGCCTACAGGCTCGGCTGCGAAAAGGTCCCGTCACTAGAAAGGGCCAAGCGTGTTGTTGAACGTCACGAATCGGGGCGTCTGCGGCCGGGCTGGCCTTTGTGATCCTGACACCGCTGTTCTAGACTGAGGGCGTGAACAAGAAGGCCGGCAACAAGCGGCCCACGCCCAGTTACGAAGAGGGCGAGTTACGCGACAAGTCCATCGAGCTAAAGATGGACGCTGATTTCACCCAAGCCGCCTTTAGGAAGGTGCTAAAGGGGGCGGTTAAGGGTTCTGGCGCGCCGCCGCAGTCTTGACGTAAAGCGTATTAGGCCGGCAGATTTTTATCCCCACGTCCGAGTCATACTTGTCCAACTTGTCGTCGTAGGTATGAAACTCCAACACCCCTATCCGCTGCGCAGTAGCCAAGTGGATCGCGTCGGGCGCCTTAAGACTCCAACCCTTCACAATTGCCCCGCGCATTAGTGCCGCCGCGTCAAGCGCGACCAGCTCGTGGAACTCGGCCAGGCGAATTGCGGCGCGGTCATTCCATAAGTCTTTTATCCGCTGCTCCGCAGCTTGATCCAGTGCCTTCTTATCCTTCTCAATCTGCGCCCATGCGACCTCAGCGATAGAGAGCACCGAGGTGATGATCTCCAAAGGACTGTCTGGGTCGGCACTGTCTTTGAGCAGGTTATCGATGGTTGGTAGTCGAGCGGGGATGCCATTTATGTACGAGAGAAACACACACGCATCCCAGTAGATGCTTCGGGCGTTACTCGGCATCTCTCAGCGTCCGTACTAAATCTTCCGGCATCAGGTCCCCGTCTCCGAGAGGAAGAATAGCCCTGGCGTGCTGATAACCGCCCTGAGTATCTGGTGTCGGTGTCACGCGCCGCACATTGTGAACAGCGACCGGCCGCCCGGTGACAGGGTCGCGCGTCACAAGCCCTTCTACGATGGCGCGCCGCCCCCATATGCCTCGCATAGTCTCTTCCTCGTGCGCGTCCGGCGGCAAGTAGCAGGAAACCAAGCGCTCAGACACGGTGTCAAGAAGGCTAAACCTTAGCCCGCGCGCCTTACTCAATGTCTGGACTTCGCCCTCCACTGCTCCGTAGGCACTTAGTCGTTCGGTTGTGAGCTTTGCGGATGGACTAGCGACGGTGACGGCATCGATGGGTGTTTCGAACCGGACGCTAGTTATCCGACCGTCGAGTACACGGGTGAGGTTGCGCGCTGGCCGAACTACTTTTTCGGAGTACGGTATGGCTTCGTTCTTTTGAAGACGCGAACCGACTTCGCCGTATGCCTCAACCACACGCTCAACTGCGCGAATCTGGGCGTAGCGGCCCTTCACCGTGGCCATCGCGCTGCTGTATTGGAGATCGTGGACGGCCCAGTCGATCGGCGCATGGGCGACTTCTTCGGTCAGGGCGGCGATGAGTTGGTGGAAGTCTCCCATTGCCTTGGCAAAGATGTGGAGCGGTACATCCCCCTCGAAGGCTATGGTGATCGTGTCGTTAGCCACGGTGGTTCCTTCCGTGCCATAGCCACGCAGAGCGGTGGCTAGGCTGCTAGATTAGCTCTGGCAGCCACAGCGCGACAGCCCGCCTGTCGCTTGGAGAGAAACCGTTGGCGCGGCCTCTCCCCTTGCTATTCCCCTATCGGCGCATAAGCGCCATACCGCCCGTATCGGACGGCCTTTACCTGAGCCTTAACCAGCTCGTACATCGGCGCGTCCGACTTTCGGTGGTTGTACCTGAAGGCGTACTCATTCACGTAAGCCTGAAGATGCTTCGCGCTCACCGAGTGATAGACGCCTGCGATACCGTTCTTGAGTAGGCTCCAAAAGCCTTCGATGGTGTTGGTGTGGATGTCACCGTCCACGTAGACCTTCGCCTCGTGGTGGATACGCTCGTGACGGTAGCCCTTTCCTTCCAGTAAATCGTAGGCATTGGCCGCATCGGTGTAGACCAGCGAAGCCGGCATGACGTGGGCCTGAACCAACGGCTGAGCGACACGGCGCCCGACGTGCGGGACTGCGAAGGCTCGCACCCTACCGCCGCGCTCAACCATGCCGATAACGGGCTTCTGGTTGGGGGCTTCGGCCCGAGTCCTACGCCCTGGCCGCCGCGATCCATCGGCGCGACGGGCTGGCTGAGGACCGCCCGCGCGATAGCGGGGCTTGCCGCCGATCCAAGTCTCGTCAACTTCTACTGTGCCGGTTAGCGGCCCCGAGTTCTCAGCCATCAGCTTGCGCAGTTGGTTGTAGATGCGCCACGCGGTTTTGTACGTGACGCCTAGCTCACGCTCAAGCTGCTTGGCCGAGATGCCACACCGCGTCGAGGCGATCAGGTACATCGCATAGAACCAAGACTT
This sequence comes from Dehalococcoidia bacterium, assembly GCA_040902555.1. Lineage (GTDB taxonomy): Bacteria > Chloroflexota > Dehalococcoidia > WHTO01 > WHTO01 > DASTBR01. Next base: position 137,361 of record JBBDXC010000013.1, on the reverse strand, counting down.
CAGAGGCGTCGTGGACTTGGCGAAGATCGTCCCCGCTAGCGGGTAAATGTGCGTCCCACAGATCTGACACGAGAAAGCTTTGCGGTTGGTCAGCCGGTGATGCTTGCGTAGCTCGCCGCACTTTCGGCAGGGCATCCCATCCGGGTAGATCAGGTCGGCAACTAAATCGAGGCAAGACTCCTCATCTGGAAAGTCTCGGTTGAAATCATGGATGGTGTACTTCTGCATCGGCTGGTCCCTCTGTCCCAATAGTACAGAAGTTCATACGTGCTGTCAAGGGATAGTAGCGATCGCAATGCGCCCCTACATTTGGGGACGGCTTGGCCGGCGACTCAGCGGATGGCGGGGCGGACGATGAGGCGCACCTCGACGATTTCACCCTCGTCCAGGTCGACCTCGGCCGGCGTCGAGAGGAACGGGCCGACGGGGCGTGTTTGCAGGGTGTAGTTGCCGGGCGGGAGACTGACCTCGAAGCGGCCGGCGAGGTCGCTGATCACGGTCTTGACCACTGTACCGTCGTGGTCTCGGACTTCCACCTCAGTCTGCGGCAGGCGCAGGTCGGCGCAGGGCATGTCCGGCGATTCGTTTCGGCACCTGTTGACCTGGATAACGGTGCCGCGGATCAGGCCCTCGCCATCGTCCGGCAGTGCCGCCAGGCCGTCGCTGACGCCGAGCAGGAGGCCCAGCAGAAAGACCAGAAGCCTCAGGATGTCCATGATTTGTCTACGACACTCAGCCTAGCGCTGTTCCATCCCGGCAGTTGCCGCCTATCCTTTGGTCGAGAAGTATCCGCAGGAGGGCGTTTGGCTGACGCACAAGGCAAAAGCAACCGCGACCTGGAGAAGAAGCTTAACCAGCTCAAGAAGCAGATGATGAAGCTGTCCGGGAAGCGCGACGCCGGCAAGCTGGACGACATTGACTTCTACCGCGAATACTTCCCCCTGCAGGAGCAGTCGCTGCAGCTTCAACAGGAGCTGAACGCCGGCTCCGGCTCATATCGCCCGCGCTAAGTCCCGGACCGGTCTCAAGGGCCGTGCGAGCTCGCCTCGCCCGAACTAGGGCAGCTTCTTGTTCTTGAAGGTGCAGGTCACCGTTTGCCCGGCGTCGAGGTCGATCGTCGCCCTCCGCGTGTTCAGGTTGACCGTCGTCCCGCCATCGCCGTCGACGCAGGTGATCGCATTGAGGCTCCAGCCGGCGGCCACGGCCTCCGTTACGGCGTAGCTGCCCGGCAGTTTCTTGAACACCAGCAGCCGGGGCCTAGAAGCGTTGGTGTCGTCATCCAGGCGGAACCGTCCCAGGCCGCCGGAGAAGACGAAGTCGCGCGGGTCGTTGGGCTGCGCGTCCTTGATGATCCTGATCGTCCCCTGCTGCTTGCTGACGAAAGTGCAGGTCACGGTTTCGCCCGGGTCGAGGTCGATAGTCACCTCAACGGGAGTGGTAGCCGTTCGCGCCAGTGGCGCATCCTGGTCTGAGCAGCTGATGGCGGTTAGCTCCCAGCCCGCTTTCGGCGCCTCACTGACGACATAGTTGCCCGCCGCACGGACGAAGACTTTCGCCCTGGGCAGGGCCGAGCCCGGGTCGTCGTCAAGCTTGAAGCTACCCAGGCCCCCCGTGAACGAGAAATCGGTGGCGTGGTTGGGGATTGCGTCCTTGACGATGCGGATCGTGCCGGGGCGGCCATCGGCCGCGTCGCAGGCGTCGCCTGTACCATCGCCGTCGGCGTCCGCCTGCTCCGGGTTCGGGTCGGCCGGGCAGTTATCGACCACATCGCTGACCCCGTCGGCGTCGCCGTCGTCGGCATCGTACCTCAGCACCCGGTGGTTGGATTGGTCGGCGACGTAGAGGTTGCCGGCCGCGTCCACCGTCACGCCTCGGGGGCCGCTGAGGCTGCCGGCGTCGAGCCCGCCTTTGTTGGACGCAGCCGTTGTGAAGGAGCCGTCTTGCCCGAAAACGCGGTCGGCCTGCGTATCGCTGGTCAGCGGGCTTTCGTACTTCAGCACGCGGTTGTTGAACCAGTCGACAACGTACAGGTTGCCCGCCCCGTCCAGCGCAGCGTCGGCAGCATAGTTGAGACTGCCAGCGTCCCGCCCGCCCTTGTTGACATCGCCTGTCGTGAACGAGCCGTCCTGGCCGAACACCCGGTCGGCCACCGTGTCCGTGGTCAAGGGGTTGTCGTACTCCAGCAGGCGGTTGTTGCTGGCGTCTGCGACGTAGAGGTTGCCGGTCCCGTCCAGACCCAGGCCCTCGGGGCCGGCGAGGCTGCCGGCGTCCCGGCCGCCCTTGTTGACAGCGCCCGTGATAAAGGAGCCATCCTGGCCGAAGACGCGGTCGGCCAGGGCGTCGGTCGTTAACGGGCTGTCATATACGAGCACGCGATTGTTGCCGATGTCAGCGACGTACAGGTTGCCGGCCCCATCGAGCGCCACACTGGTTGGCCCGGCGAGGCTGCCGGCATCCGGCCCTCCGCCGTTAAAGTCGCCGGTCGCGAAGGAGCCGTCCTGCCCGAAGACGCGGTCGGCCAGGGCATCGCTGGTCAGCGGGCTGTCGTACTCCAGCACCCGGCTGTTCCCGTAGTCAGCGACGTAGAGGTTGCCGGCTGCGTCGACTGCCGCGTCGACGGGCAGACAGAGGCTGCCGGCGTCCCGCCCGCCGCGGTTGCAATCGTTCGTCGTGAACCAACCGTCCTGGCCAATGACGCGGTCAGCCACGGTGTCGCCGGCGATCGGATTGAAATAAACGAGTATCCGGTGGTTATCGACCACATAAAGATTGCCGGCCCCGTCCACGACCGACCCCTGGGGGAAACAGAGTGTGGTTGCGTCGACCTGCGCCCCGCAAACATTCGTCGCGAAAGAGCCGTCCTGCCCAAAGACAGCGTCGGCGAAATCCTCCGGGATGCCAGCCTCGAACACCAGCAGACGTTCGTTGTCCGTATCGGTCACATAAAGGTTGCCGACGCCATCCAGGGCGACGTCGCGTGGGCCGCAAAGGCTGTCGGCGTCGCGACCGCCGGCGTTGCAACCCGCCGTCGTAAACGAGTCACCCTGCCCGAAGGCGCGGTCGGCGACCGTGTTCGAGGTCAGGGGGCTGATGTACTGCAGCACCCGGTTGTTGGTCATATCGGCAACGTATAGGTTGCCGGCGCCGTCCAGCGTCACGCCCAGGGGGAAGCAGAGGCTGCTGGCGCTCAGCCCGCCGAGGTTGCAGCTCCCCGCCGTGAAGGTGTTGTTCTGGCCGAAGACGCGGTCGGCCACGACGTTCGCCAGTGGGTTGTCGTATTCCAGCACGCGGCTGTTGAAGAAGTCTCCGACGTAGAGGTTGTTGGCCCCGTCCAGCGTTGCTGTATACGGGCCGCAGAGGCTGCCGGCATCTCGTCCGCCGACGTTGCAGATCCCCGACGTAAAGGAGCCGTCCTGGCCGAATACGACGTCCGCCACCGTGTCCGTCATCAGGGGGCTGTTGTATTCCAGCACGCGGTTGTTGTTGTAGTCCGCGATGTAAAGGTTGCCGACCGCATCCAGTGCGAGGCGTTGAGGGTTGCAGAGGCTGCCGGCGTCCAGCCCGCCGGCGTTGCAGGCGGCAGTCGTGAACGAACCGTCCTGGCCGAAGACGCGGTCGGCGATGGTGTCCGTGGTCAGCGGGCTGTCGTATTCGAGCACCCTGCTGTTAGTGAACTCCGCAATGTAGAGATTGCCCGCCGCATCCAGCGCGACGCCCTGCGGCCCCGCCAGGCTACCGGCGTCCAACCCGCCTTTGTTTTCGTCGCCCGTCGTGAACGAGCCGTCCTGCCCGAAAACGCGGTCCGCAATGGTGTCGGTGGTAAGCGGGCTGTCGTATTGCAGCACCCGGTGATTGAAAAAGTCGGTTACGTAGACATTGCCTGCCCCATCCACTGCCACCGCCTGTGGACCGGAGAAGCTGCCTGCGTCCAACCCGCCTTTGTTAACGTCACCCGTTGTGAAGGAACCGTCCTGGCCAAAGACCAGGTCGGCCACGTCGTCATCCGGCGTTGCCGCGTTCGACGCTGCGCTGCCCAACAGCAGCCGGAGGGCAAGTAGGGCGAGGGCGAGGACGATTAGCGCCGGTGATCGCACCTTCATTTTCGGCTCGTGGCGAGATGATACAGCGTCTGCCAAGTGAGAACGAGGCGCCGTACTAGCGGGGGCCTTCGACGCCGGAATGCTGGACGACGAGGACTCCTACCGCGAATACTTCCCCCTATAGGGCAGCCGCTGCAAGATATGGTCGCAACAGCTCAGCAGAGTTGAACGACGGCAGGCGTACCTATCGGCCCCGTTAGTCACCACGCACTGGAGGCCCCAATGGTAACCACCCCAGACCTGACCTACATGTCGGCCACCGAGATGGCGGATGCCATTACCCGCCGCGAGCTTTCCTCGCGTGAGGTCACGCAGGCCACGCTCGACCGCATCGACCGCGTCAACCCCAAGATCAACGCCGTCGTCACACGCATGGACGAGGAAGCGCTGTCCATGGCCGCGGCAGCGGACGACGCGACCACACGCGGCGAGAGCCTCGGGGTCCTTCACGGCATCCCGGTCTCGATTAAGGACCTCCTGGGCATCAAGGGCGTGCGCGCCACCCAGGGCTCCCTCCTCTACAAGGACACCATCGCCGAGAAGGACAGCCCCGTCGTCGCCCGCCTGCGGCGCAACGGCGCAGTATTCGTCGGCATGACCAACAGCCCCGAGTTCGGTATGGTCGGCTGGACCGATAACCGTGTCTTCGGCCGGACCAACAACCCCTGGAACGTCGAGCGTATAGCCGGTGGCTCCAGCGGTGGCGCTGGGGCAGCGGTGGCGGCCGGCATGGGCCCGCTGGCTGTCGGCAGCGACGGCGGTGGCTCCATCCGCATCCCGTCGGCCTTCAACGGCATCTTCGGCCTCAAGCCGACCTGGAATCTGGTGCCCAAGGCCGGCAGCCCCGGCGGCTGGACGACGATGACCCACGCCGGCCCGATGACCCGCACTGTCGCCGACGCCGCGCTGATGATGGACGCTATCGCTGGCTTCGACCCGGCGATTCCCTGGTCCATCGAGAAGCCGGTCGCCAGCTACGTCGAAGAGATCAAGAAGCCCCTGGGCAGGCTGCGCATCGGCTGGTCGCGCGACATGGGTTATGCCGCCGTCGACCACGAAGTCGGCGACCTGGCCGAGGCGGCCGCGCGCCGCTTCAGCGACCTCGGCTGCGAGGTCGAGGAGGCGTACCCCGACTGGTCGGAGTTGGCGGGCCCGCGCAGTCCCTTCGTCGCCCTGGCTGCCGCGGAGACGTCGGTGGGGCTCGGTCCCCTACTCGAGACCAACCGCGACGACCTTGCGGAATACACCGTCCGCTTCATCGAGGCAGGTAAAGACGCCAACCTCACCTCCTACTTCGCCGCCCAGCTCGACCGCGCGGCGATGTGGGAGAAGCTCAACGCCTTCTTCGGCAAGTACGATCTTTTGCTGACGCCCGCGCTGGCTACGGTCGCCTTCCCGCACGGCGAGCAGCCGCGCGAGATCGGTGGCCGGGAAGTCCCGCCCTTCGCCTGGTCGCCCTTCACGACGGCCTTCAACCTGACGGGAGTGCCGGCGGCGTCGGTGCCGGCCGGCTTCAACAGCGAGGGGCTGCCGGTAGGCCTGCAGATCGTGGGCCCGGCCTTCCAGGACCACCTGGTTCTGCGCGCCGCCGCGGCCTTCGAGGAAGCTGCCCCATGGGCGCAGCACCGCCCGCAGCTATAAGCCCAGGTCACCGGTGACCACCGCGGCTCAGGTTGAAGAGTGGCGGCCCGATTTGCCCGGAGCCCCATCCCTCAAACAGGACATCGACATGCTGGGCGAGGTCTTGCATGCCGTCGTGCACACTGGCGCCGGCGTAAGCTTCATCGTCCCGTTCTCAATCGCCGAGGCCCGCACGTTCTGGGTCGATCAGGTGCTGCCGGGAGTGCGGGACCGGACCCGCCGAGTGCTTGTCGCCCGCTGGGATACGCGGATAGTCGGAACCGTCCAAATCGATCTCGCCGTGCCCCCCAACCAGCAGCACCGGGCTGAGGTCCTGAAGCTTTTGGTCCATCCGGAAGCCCGGCGCCACGGAATTGCCCGGGCACTGATGACTGAGCTCGAGTCGATCGCGCAGGACGAGGGCAGGACTCTGCTCACGCTCGACACGTGGACCGGCGGTAACGCCGAATCGCTCTATCGGTCCATGGGCTATATCGCCGCAGGCGTTATTCCGCGCTACGCGCGCGGGTCTCTGACTCCGGAGCTCGAACCGACGACGATCATGTACAAGGAACTCTCCCGGCCGGCGGCGCTCGCAACCCCGCATAGAACCCTCTCCTTGGCAAGGAGAGGGCAGGGTGAGGTTGAGGGGTGGCGCGGGGAGGCGTCCTCGGCCGCTAACGACCTTGACTCGCGGCGAGCTTCCGCGCGGCGAGGCCGCTGATCGCCTCCAGCGCCACGCGGTTGGCTACGGCGGCCGTGATCTCGGCGCTGTCGTAGGCCGGCGCCACCTCGACGATGTCCACGGCCACCAGGTTGAGCTCCTGGGCGATGCGGCGGGTCGCCCGCAACAGCTCCATCGACGTGAGCCCACCCGGCTCTGGGGTGCCCGTGCCCGGCGCGTGCGCCGGGTCGAGGACGTCGATGTCTACCGATAGATAGATCAGTTCCGGTCCGTCCAGCGCCTCGGCGATGGCGTCATCGATCACGGCGTCGAAGCCGCGGTCCTCGATCTCGCGCATCAGGTGCCAGCGCATGCCCTGCTCCTTCATCCAGGCGAAGACGTTGGGCGGGGGCCAGTAGCCGCGCAGCCCTACCTGGACGAAGTTCTTGCCGGGGACGGCGCCGCTCTCGATCAGCCGGCGCATCGGTGTCCCGTGGCTCAGCACGACGCCCCACGAGTCCTCTGATGTGTCGGCGTGTGCGTCAAAGTGAATGATCCCCACCCGCCCCCGGCCGTGGTGGTCGGCCACCGCGGTCGCCGACGGCAGGGTGATCGAGTGGTCACCGCCGAGCACGATCGGCAAAACGCCGGCCTCCAGAACCCCTTTCACCTTCTTCTCGATGGCGCGGTGGCCGGCCGCGATGTCGCCGGGCGGGCAGAGCGCGTCGCCGGCGTCGGCCACGCGCAGCACCACCAGCGGCATGAGGCCAAGGCCTAGGTGGTGGGCGATGGCGCTGCTCATGTAGTTGGCCTGGCGGATGGCCCGCGGACCGAAGCGCGCCCCCGCGCGGTAGGTCGCCGCCCAGTCCAGCGGCGCGCCGACGATCGCCACGTCGACCTTCTTGCGCTTCAGCTCAGCAGGGTCTTCGATCAGCGGCATCTTCATGAAGGTCTGCAGACCGGCGAAGGCGGGATGGCGCCCGCCGCTGAACTCGTCGAGTTCGCCGGTTCCTTGCGGGTCGTCGGTAAGTGAGGCGTCGGGGTCGGGCACTGGCATAGGCGTCAGTGTACCGCCCTTTCGTGGCCGTTAGGGGGTCGCCGCCTACCATTGATTTATGGCGGATTACCTGACCTTCGACCAGCACCCGAAGCTCAATCGGCCCGTGCTGATCATGGCATTTGAGGGCTGGAACGACGCCGCCGACGCCGCGTCGGGCGCCCTCGAGATCCTCATGGACAAGCTCGGGGCGACGCACTTCGCCAGCATCGACCCCGAGGAGTTCTATAGCTTCACCGACACCCGGCCGACCGTGCGCCTGGTCGACGACATCCGCGAGCTGGAATGGCCCTCGATCGACTTCTCGTTTCACAACCGGGGCGATGGCGGCCGCGACCTGCTCTTCCTCCAGGGCAGCGAGCCCCAGCTCAAGTGGCGCACCTTCACCGGCCTGGTTTCCGGCCTCGCCGAGGAGCTCGAAGTAAGCATGGTGGTCAGCCTCGGCGCCCTCCTGGCTGAAGTGCCGCACACCCACACCGTGCGCGTGACCGGCGGGTCGAGCGACCCCGAGCTGGGCTCGATCCTCGGGCTGGAGCGCTCGACTTACGAGGGGCCGACGGGAATTCTCGGCGTCCTCCACCAGAGCCTGCGTGAGAAGGGGCTGCCCTCGGTCAGCCTCTGGGCCAATGTCCCGCACTACATACCGGCTCTCCCGAACCCCCGCGCGTCCAAGGCGTTGCTGGGCCGGGTTGGCGCCCTCCTCGACCTGAAGCTGGACCTGGCCGACCTCGACGAGCGCACCACGGAGTTCGACGAGCAGATCCAGCAGGGCCTCGCCCAGAACCCCGAAGTGGCTCAATACGTCCGCGAGCTGGAATCCCGCGTCGACGACGAAGACGAGGCGCCGCGCCCGGCGCCAGAGCTGCCAACCGGCGAGTCATTGGTCGCCGACCTCGAGAAGTATTTGCGCGCTCAGCGCGAGGGTGGCCGGCCGGATTGAGCGAGGCTCACCCTGGCTGAACCGCAGGTCAACGAGCTGATGATCAGGGGGCTGGTCGTCGGCCTCTTCCAGGAGAACTGCTGGGTGATCGGCAACCGCCGCACCGGCGAGGCGATCTGCGTCGACCCTGGCGATCAGGCCGACGACATCGTGCACATGGCGACGGAGATGGGCGTCAAGATCAAGGCCATCGCCAACTCCCACGCCCACATCGACCACATCCTTGGGGTGCCCGGCGTGAAGCGTGCCGACGGCGCGAAGTTCTACCTCCATCACGGCGACCTTGAGATCGCCCGCGGCGCCGCCGCCTCGGCGCGGTCGTGGATTCAAAGGGAGTACGAGCAGCCGCCGGACCCCGACCACTTCCCCGAGGACGGCGACATGGTGGAGGTCGAGGGGGTCAGCCTCAAGGTCATGCACACGCCGGGCCACACCCCCGGCAGCCTCTCCTACTACACCGACGGCCTGCTCTTCAGCGGCGACACACTTTTCCGCGGCTCGATTGGTCGCACCGACTTGCCGGGCGGCGATTACGCCCAGGAGATGTCCTCGATCATCGACCACCTGCTCACGCTGCCGGACGACACAGTAGTCCTGCCCGGCCACATGGACGAGACACGCATCGGCGTCGAACGCACGACCAATCCGTTCGTCCTGCAAGAGCTGGCGCGGCGCAAGGGCGGCTGACCCGCCTTGCAGGTCTGGCCGGGTCAACCCTTTCCGCTTGGCGCCAATTATGACGGCGTGGGCACCAACTTCTCGGTCTTTTCACAGGCCGCCGAGCGCGTCGAGCTCTGCCTCTTCGCCGAAGGGGGCCGCGAAACCAGGGTGGAGCTGACGGAGGTCACCGGATTCTGCTGGCACGGGTACCTCCCCGGCGTGGGACCCGGGCAACGCTACGGCTTCCGGGTCCAGGGCCCCTATGAGCCGGAGAAGGGCCTGCGCTGCAACGCTGCCAAGCTTCTCATCGACCCCTACGCGCGTGCCATCGACGGCGGCCTCCGCTGGGATGAGGCCGTCTTCCCCTATGTCCTGGGTGGCGCGGACGAAGACCTGACGGCGGACGGCCGCGACAACGCCGCCTTTGTCCCCAGGTCTGTCGTCGTCAATCCCTTTTTTGACTGGGCGAATGACCACCCGCCGGGCGTGCCCGGCCAGGACACGATCCTCTACGAGGTCCACGTCAAGGGCTTCACGGCCCGCCACCCCGATGTACCGGAGGAACTGCGCGGGACGTACGCCGGGCTGGCCCATCCAGCGGCCGTCGAGCACCTGAGGAAGCTGGGCGTCACTTCAATTGAGCTGCAGCCGGTGCACCAGTTCATCCACGACTACGACCTGGTCAAGCGGGGTCTGCGCAACTACTGGGGCTACAACTCGATCGGCTATTTCGCCCCCCACGACGAATACGCCGCGTGGCGCGAGGGTGGCCACCAGACCCAGGAGTTCAAGCAGATGGTCCGCACGCTGCACCAGGCGGGCTTCGAAGTCATCCTCGACGTCGTTTACAACCACACGGCGGAGGGCAACCACCTGGGGCCGTTGCTCACCTTCAAGGGCTTCGACAATCCTGCCTATTACCGGCTGCTCGACGAGAATCCTCGCTACTACAAGGACTACACGGGCACGGGCAACAGCCTGAACATGCGCCACCCGCACGTCCTGCAACTGATCATGGACAGCCTGCGCTATTGGGTGACGGAGATGCACGTCGACGGCTTCCGCTTCGACCTGGCCTCGAGCCTGGCCCGCGGGCTACATGACGTTGATCGCCTGTCGGCTTTCTTCGACCTGATCCAGCAGGACCCGGTGGTCAACCGCGTGAAGCTGATCGCCGAGCCCTGGGACGTCGGCGAGGGCGGCTACCAGGTGGGGAACTTCCCACCGCTCTGGTCGGAGTGGAACGGCAAGTTCCGCGACACCGTACGCGACTACTGGCGCGGCGTCGACCAGACGATGAGCGAGTTTGCCTCGCGCATCACGGGCAGCTCCGATGTCTACACTGGCACCGGGCGCCGGACCTCGGCCAGCATTAACTTCGTCACGGCCCACGATGGCTTCACGCTGGCCGACCTCGTCGCCTACAACGACAAGCACAACGAGGCCAACGGCGAAGGCAACCGCGACGGCGAGAGCCACAACCGCTCCTGGAACTGCGGCGAGGAAGGGCCCTCGCACACGCCGGAGGTTGTTGCCTGTCGCCGCCGCCAGCAGCGCAATTACCTGGCCACGCTATTCCTTTCGCAGGGCGTGCCGATGCTCCTAGGTGGCGACGAGATCGGGCGCACGCAGGGCGGCAACAACAACGCTTACTGTCAGGACAACGAGGTCTCGTGGTTCGACTGGGAGAACGTCGACGAGGACCTCTTCGAGTTCACGCGCAGGTTGATCCAGCTACGGCGTAGCCATCCGGTATTCCGAAGACGGCGCTGGTTTGTCGGCCAGCCGCTCGGGGGCGACGAGCTTCCCGACATCGGCTGGTTCAAGCCCGACGGCGAGCAGATGAGCCAGGAGGACTGGCAGAAGGGTTACGCCAAGTCAATCGGCGTCTTCCTCAACGGCAGGGCCATACCCAGCCCTAACACCCGTGGCGAACGCATCGCCGACGACAGCTTCTACCTGATCTTCAACGCCCACTACGGCCGCATGGGCATCGCCCTGCCCGGGCCCGACTGGGGACAGCGTTGGCAGGTCGTCCTCGACACCAGCCGCCCTGTCCCGGAGGAGCAGCGCAAGGTTTACGGGCCGCGCCGCCGTATCTTCGTCGAGTCGCGCTCGCTCGTCCTCCTCTGCCGCTTGGAGGAGGAGGCCTCAGCCGGCTAAGAGCCTTCGTCGGCCCCTGGGCAGGTGTTGTCGATCCCTCCGTTCATGCCGAACGACTCCAATTCGTAGAGCAGGAAGCCAAAGTCGAAGCGAACCAGGAAGTAGGGTTCGTCCACGCTGACCCAGGCCGTGCGGTCGGCGCCGAAGCCACCGCGGATGCCAATACGCCAGGTCTCGAACTCGCCGAAGGGGACCTCGATTGTTTCGCGCCCTTCGACCTCGAAGATCACCGGGTCGGTGGCGATGTCGCGGCCGTCCGGGCGTGCGACGAAGACCGAGTTGTACGCGACCTGAAGGCCTTCTTCGAAATCCAGCGTCCGGACGAGGAAGACCTCAGTCAGGCTATCGTAGGCGTGCTGGGGGACGTTACCTTCCTCGCTGCGGGACTCATCGCCCGAGGCAAAGACGCTTTCGGCGAAGCCATCCCCATAGACCCCGCGAATGGTGACCTCGTCGGGCTCGCCGTCATCGATCCGAACGATGCGACGGTTAACCCCGATCGGCTTCAGGTTGTCGTCGGCGATTACCCGCCAGCAGTCGACGTTGCCCTCCTCATCGGCGAAGTCCTGCGCCAGCAGGTGCCTGCTGTCGGGCTCGGCGACGGCAAGGGTGCCTGAGCCCTCCGAGTTGCCGTCATCATCGGTGAGCTCGTAGGTGGCGACCTCACCATCGAGGAAGGGAATTTGCCGGACGACGTCCTCCGTCACGACATTCGTGCCTGAGGCCTGGCACGACGACGCGACGAGAAGGATGCCGGCAATAGATGCCGGCCCTAGTGACTTAAGCACTCAGGCGGCGACCGCTACGGTCTGCTGGATACGCTGGAGGGCGTCCTCGATGTCGGCGCGCTCGACGCCGTAGTGGGTGACCATACGCAGGCGGGTCGGGCCGAGCGTGGTGACGAGGAGGGCCTGCTCGCGCAGGCGGTGGGCGAACTCCGGCGCCGGGATGCCCTCCATCTCCCAGATCACGATGTTGGTCTGGACGCTGGCCGGGTCGATGCGCACGCCGGGGATCCGGCTGAGCTCGGAGGCGAGGTAGCGGGCGTTGGCCTGGTCGTCCGCCAGCCTGTCGACCATTGATTCGAGCGATACGATCCCCGCGGCGGCAATGACCCCCACCTGGCGCATGCCCCCACCCACCATCTTGCGCGCCTTACGCGCGCGGGCAATGAACGAGCCATCGCCGCAGACCACCGAGCCCACCGGCGCGGCCAGCCCCTTGGAGAGGCAGAAGCCGATAGAGTCAGCCTCCGAAACCAGGTCTGAGGCCGGCACCCCCAGGGCGACCGCCGCGTTGAAAATGCGGGCGCCGTCGATGTGGACGCGTACACCACGCTCGTGAGCGACGTCGGCGACGGCCTTCGTCTGCTCGGGCGTGATAACCGCGCCGCCGCAGCGGTTTTGTGTGTTCTCGATGCAGACCACGGCCGTCTGAGGGAAGTGGATGTCCTGCCCGCGGATGTTGGCGGCGACATCGTCGGGGTTGATCTGGCCGGTCGGGCTGTTGGGTACCGCGCGGAGCTGGATCCCGCCCAGCCCCGCCGCCCCGGCCACCTCGTAGTGCAGGATGTGCGACTCGCTGCCGACTATGGCCTCCTCGCCCCGCGAGCAGTGGCTGAGGAGGGAGACCAGGTTGCTCATGGTTCCAGAGGCGACGAAAAGCCCAGCCTCCTTGCCCAGCATCTGGGCCGCCAGGCGTTCGAGACGCATAACGGTTGGGTCCTCGCCGAAAACGTCGTCGCCGACCGGGGCTTCGGCCATGGCGCGGCGCATTTCGGGGCTGGGGTGGGTCACGGTGTCGCTGCGCAGGTCTATCGTTTTCATCGGACTCGCTCGCGTGGGATACAGGGGAAAGGATAGCCGCGCAGGCTGTTTGGTTGTCTCTACGCCTCCTGCCACTTCTCGTAGATCGGGCGGGTCTCCGGGGTGGCCCAGTTCTCCCAGGTCGTGTGCAGCGCCCGCTCGATCGAGAGCTCGAAGAAGGCTTCGTCGGCCGGCGGGGCGTAGTGGTGGGTCGCCACCATGGCGGCACGCACGTCAGGATCGTCTACCCGAGCGGCCTTCCCGGCGACGTAGAACTCCTCGTCTCCCTCCTCAGGCAGGAAGGTATGAAGGGCGTAGCGGGGGTCGCGGCTCAGGTCGTGGAGCTTGGGCGAGGTGTGAGGGATAAAGACGTAAAGGCCGGTTTCGGTGAGCGCAGGGCAGCAGGGGTGCAGGCGCGGCGCCCCATCCTTGCGAAGCGTGGCGATAAAGGCCATGGCGACGGCGTATTGCTTCAGGAGCCTTGCTCCGTGCTCTGCGAGGTCCGGCCTGGCCTCCTTGAGCTCGCCCCAGGTCGCCATCAGGAGGTCCCGCCCGCGCGCCACTTCGTGTGGATGTAGCCCGTCCCGTCCACGTAGTCGGTGTGCAGTACACGCTCCAGCAGCAGCTCGAAGACCGTCTCGTCCTCGCTGAACTTCCAGCCCTGGTATGTGGATTCCACCTTCGCGCGGTTCTCCGGGTCATTGGCGAGGACCGCCCGACCGTAGACGTAGAACTGGCTGCCCGGCTCGCCGCCGGGGTTGAGCAGGGCATGCATGGCGTAGCGGCCGTCGTTCAGCAGGTCGCGCTTCTTGGGTGTCTTGCCCTCGGCGACGTGGTAGAGCCCGCCCTCGCTGAAGGTCGGGCAGATCGGGTGCAGGCGCAGCCGCCCCCCAGCGCCTTCTGTAGCCAGGAAAGCAAAGTTGTTCTTCTGGCTCTCGTGCCAGAGAAGCCGTTTGGCCAGCGCCGCCAGCTCAGGCATCTCCTTCTCGAATTGCTCCCATCTCACCATCGGAAACCTCCTTGCGAAAGGTCTATGGTCGCCGACCGTCGCGACAGAAACTGTCGCGCGAAAAAAACGAAGGTGTAGTCGCGGGTCTTAGGAGGCTGTCTCAAAACAGGTAAGGTTAGGCCAAGTGATCAATTGAGAGGGGTAGATCCTTGCCTGTTCGCCAGTTTTCGCGAGAGCAGTCCTATTTGCTGCCGCCTGCTTTGGATGAACTCGTCGCGGATGACCATCCTGTGCGCTTTGTGGCGGCCTTCGTGGATGAGCTGGACCGCGAAACCTGGTCGGCGATGGGAGTGGCGCTGGACGGTGAGGCGGAAGGTGCGCCGTCCTATCACCCACGTCTGCTGCTTGGTGTCTGGCTGTATGGGTTCATGACCGGGGTACGCTCCGCGCGGAAGCTGGAAGCCGCCTGTCAGGAGCAGTTGCCTTTCCTCTGGCTGACGGCCATGCAAAGGCCCGACCACAACACCCTCTGGCGCTTTTACCGAGAACACCGCTCAGCACTGCGCAATCTGATCAAAGAAACAGTCCGTACGGCGGTGAACGCGGGACTGGTCGACCTTGCCTGGCAGGCGGTAGATGGCACCAAGATGCGCGGCAACGCGGCCAAGGCCTATAACGCCAGCCAGTTGGAGCATCTCCTGGCGAAGACGGAAGGCGAGATCGCGAAGCTTGAAGCCCAAAACGCCGGCGACGGCGAGGCTCAGGTCCCGCGCCTGCCCAGGGAACTAAGCAATGCGCGCAGCCTGCGTGAGCGCGTCAAGCGGGCGCTGGAGCGCAGCCGGGCCGCCAAGGGGCCAAAGCAGGTCAGCCTGACCGACCCCGACGCTGGCCTGCTCAAAGGCCACAAAAGCTGGGTGCTGGGTTACAACAGCCAGGCGGTGGCCTCTCCTCTTAAAGGGTCAGGCCGGGGCGCTTGCCTGATTACGGCAGTGGATGTATCGGGGAAAGGGTCCGATAACCACCAATTGGTGCCGATGGTGGATAGGGCGGCGGCCAGCCTGGGTGAATACGCGACCGTAACCCTGGCTGATACGGGCTATCATTCCGGCTCGAACCTGGAGGCGTTGAAGGCACGAGGGCAGGTAGGGGTGGTGCCGGAGATCCCGAACCACAACCCGCGCGGAGCATACAACAGAGAGTTTTTCAGCTACGACAAAGCGACAGACAGCTACCTCTGTCCGCAGGGGGAGACCCTGCGCTATGCAGGGAGGAAAACAAACCGCCGTGGCGAACCGACCCGTACCTACATGGCTCAAGCTGAGTCCTGCCGGCATTGTCCAGCGTTCGGTGAGTGCACTACTAATTGGCGTCATGGCGCTCGCTATCCGTCACGGCTGCCGAGGAAGACCTGCGGGCACATCGTCTGTGGATGGCGAGCGAAGCCGCTAAGGAACTCTACAAGCTAAGGCAGGTCTCGATAGAGAGGGTCTTCAGCGTGATCAAAGAGCAACAGGCTGGAAGGCGCTTCCTGCTACGCGGTCTAGCCAACGTAGCGGCCGAATGGAGCCTGCTGGCAACGGCCTTCAATCTCAAAGCATTGGCGCAGATCTGGCGGCGATCACGGATCTTTGCAGCCAGCTCGCCAGCGACCTAAAACTCGGCATCAATATCGAGACCATCTTTCGCCGAACCGCGGTGCTGGCCACCGCCCGGGTAACCGCGAAGGAGTCCAATGAATTACGAGACAGGCTCCTTAGACCCGCCTACCTGCGACGGGGCACCCAAACCTTGCGCGCTTGAAAGAGCAAGAATCTTCTGAAGATGGGGCGACGGCGGGTCTGAGACCCGCGACTACGGGCGCGTAATCCCGCGATGGCCACCACACCCGATCATCGGGGGCTTGGGCTAGGCGCGCTCCCAAATGGTTTGGAAGCCCTGGCCGCCGCTGATCGCCAGCTCGACCAGCCGGCGCTCCGCGCCGGCCAGCTCGCGCCAGGCCCGGGCACACATCTCGTCGTCGGCCTCGCCGGCGGCACAGCGCTCGCGCAGCCGCTCCCAGATGCCGGAGTTGCGCAGGGTTCCGACCTGGCGCGGCCACTGGAAGGACATGATCCGCTCGGGCAGGGGGAGGCCGGGGCGCAGCTTCTTGATCGTGCGGAAGCGCTCTTCCAGCGAGGTGGCCTTGGGCACGACGGTGAGGATGGGCCCCTTATCGGCGTCGTCGCGCGCGTCGAGCAGCAGGCGGTTGTCGATCAGAGTGAAGCGGATAACGAGCACCTCGGCGGTGTCGATGACCCTGAAGACCTCTTCAAGGTCGATGCCGAATTCTTCCATGTTCTGAGCCTCGGGGAGTTTTCCCTACTGTTTAACAGTTCCAACCATGGTTCGTGAAGGCCCAATCGAGCAATTGGGCCGATTCGCCGACGCGATCGCGGCTGCCGAGGACGATGGCGATGACCTCGTGGCCGTCCCGCATCGCCGAGGCGGCCAGCGACATGCCCGAGCCCGCGGTGGTGCCGGTCTTAATGCCCGTGGCGCCGTCGTAGTAGCTGAGGAGCCCGTTGGTGTTGCCGACGTCCCACCGCTCCCCGTCGACATCCACCGTGTTGTAAGGCGCACCGACGATTTCCCTGAAAAACTCATTCTCCATGGCCTCGGCTGCGAGGAGCGCCAGGTCGTGAGCGGTCGAGAGGTGCCCCTCATAGTCGATTCCGTGGGCGTTCTCGAAGTGTGTGTTTTCGAGCCCGAGCTCTTCGGCCCTCTCGTTCATCAGGTCGACGAAGTCCGCTTCGCTGCCGGCCGCCTCTATGGCCAGCTGCTCGGCGGCGTCGTTGCCGGAGACGGTGAGCATGCCTATGAAGAGGTCGCCGATGGTGATGCGGCTGCCGGGACCGATGCCCAGGCGCGCGCTGCGTGGCTCATCCGTCCAATCGACCTCCGCGGTCACGATCTCGTCCATATCGTCCAGCAGATCGAGCGCGACAAGCGCGGTAGCGATTTTGGTGAGCGACGCTGGGTACCATTGGTCGTTCGCCTGGTCCCCGGCGAGGAAGGTCTCGGAGCTGGCGTCGTAGACAGCCCAGGCCGCGGCGTTCAACTCGGGCGTGGCGGCGCCGTTGAAGTCAGGGGTGTCGCAGGCCGCGGGCTCGGGCTCGCCCTCAGCGCTGCCGCCACCGGCGATGTCAGGGTCGACAGCGACCAGTGGGACCGTGGGGTCGTCGGCGTGCGCCGGCGCTACCGCGTAGCCGAGTCCGAGGATGGCGCATGCGGCGAGCGCTGCGAGGAGAAGGCGGGTCATTCTGAAGGGCTGCTCCGGGTTGTCGAAGTGCGGCGGCTCAGGACCGTCCTCTTGAAGCTACGGAGGAACCTGACTCTCAGCCACGGTTTTAGGGCAGATCGCACTTATCTGTGATGGGAGTGTGACCAAACGCCAGCCTGCGATTTAGACGTCGCGGCGGCCCGTGGATTCCAGCGCGGCCTGCGCGGCGGCCAAACGGGCGCCCGGCACGCGATAGGGCGAACAGCTTACATAATCCAAACCCGTGTTGTGGAAGAAGGTCACGCTAGCGGCGTCGCCGCCGTGCTCGCCGCAGATCCCCACCTTCAACGTCGGGTTGGTCTTGCGGCCCTCCTCCGTCGCGAAGCGGATCAGCCGGCCAACGCCCTCGACGTCCAGCGTTACGAAGGGGTCGGAGGGCAGAATGCCCATCCTGAGGTAGTCGGGCAGGAAGCGGCCCGTGTCGTCGCGGCTGAAGCCGAAGGTCATCTGCGTCAGGTCGTTGGACCCGAAGCTGAAAAAGTCGGCGTGCTGCGCAATCTCCTGGGCGACGAGGGCGGCCCTCGGCACCTCGATCATCGTCCCCAGCTTGAACTCAATGCTGGCCCCGAGCGTATCGAGCGTCTCGGCCACCACCCGTTCCATGCGCGCGCGCAGGCTCTTCATCTCGTTGACGTGGCCAATCAGCGGCACCATGACCTCCGGCGTGACCTCGATGCCCTCGCGCTGTACGTCGACCGCCGCGCGGACGATCGCCCGCATCTGCATCTCGTAGACGCCCGGGTGGGTCAATCCCAGCCGGCTGCCGCGGTGGCCGAGCATCGGATTGGCCTCGTGCAGACCAAACTCGTGGGCCGGCGCGTCCAGCAGGCGGATGGTCAGCGGACGCCCCTGAAGGACGCGGAAGAGGCCGGCAAAATCGTCGCATTGGAACTTTTCCATCTCGGCGAGGGCCTGGCGATAGGCGACGACGTGGGAGTCCGACTCGAACTCCCGCTCAGCGCGGTCCAGAGACGCCTTGATCCCGGCTTTCTTCCCCGCCGCCGCGGCCGCCAGCTCCTGGCGCAGGTCTTCGACGCGGTTTTCGAGCACGGCGTACTCGTCGGCGTTCTGCAGCAGGCCTTTGATCTTCTCGACGCGCTGTGGCGCGAAGAACATGTGCTCGGTGCGGCAGAGTCCGACTCCCTCTGCGCCGAACTCCACGGCCTTCGCGCAGTCCTCGGGCGAGTCGGCGTTGGTGCGCACGCCCAGGCGGCGGACCTCGTCGGCCCAGCCCAGCAGCTCTGCGAAGCCGGGGATGTCGTCGGGCTGCCTGATCACGGTCTCGATCTCGCCGGTGAAGACTTCGCCGGTGGCGCCGTCGATGCTCACGGGGTCGCCCTCGCGGACGGTCGTGCCGTTGACCGAGAGCGTCTTCGCGCGGACGTCGATGTGGGCGGCCTGCCAGCCGACCACAGCCGGCTTGCCCAGGCCGCGCGTAACGACCGCGGCGTGGCTGGTCATCCCCCCGCGGGCGGTAAGTACGCCGCGGGCGGCGAAGATGCCGTGGATGTCGTCCGCGCTGGTCTCCTCGCGGGCCAGGATGACGGCCTCACCCCGCTTGGCGCGCACGTCCGCCTCGTCGGAGTCGAAGACGAGCAGGCCGGACGCGGCGCCCGGCGAGGCGTTGAGGCCGATGCCGAGCATGCGCTTCTCCGCGACGGCGGCCTTCTTGGCGTCCTCGCGGAAGACGGGGACGACCAGCTTGTTGATGTCTTCCGGCGTTACGCGCTCGAGGGCCGTATTGCGGTCGACCATGCCCTGGTTGGCCATCTCCACCGCCATGCGCACGGCGGCAGCCGCTGTGCGCTTGGCGGAGCGCGTTTGCAGGATGTAGAGCTTCTTGCGCTCGATCGTGAACTCGATGTCCTGGGCGTCTTTGAAGTGGTTCTCGAGGCGGGTGGCGATCTCGGTGAACTGCCCGTAGACCTCCGGCATCTCCTTCTGCAGATCAGAGATCGTCTTTGGCGTGCGGATGCCGGCGACGATGTCCTCGCCCTGGGCGTTGGGCAGATATTCGCCGTATAGCCGGGCCTCGCCTGTCGCCGGGTCGCGGGTGAAGGCGACGCCAGTGGCGCTGTCCCAACCGAAGTTGCCGAAGACCATGGCCTGCACGTTGGCGGCCGTGCCCAGGTCGTGCGGGACGTTCTCGTGGTTGCGGTAGGCGATGGCGCGGGGGTTGTTCCACGAGTTGAAGACCGCGCTGATCGCCATCCGCAGCTGCTCGCGGGCGTCCTGGGGGAAGGACTGGCCCGAGCGCTCCTCGGCGATCTTCTTGTATTGCGCCACGACCTCGCGCAGCGCCTCGGGCGAGAGCTCGGCGTCGGTCTCGACGCCCTCCTTGAGGCGGGCCTCGCTCAGGGGACCCTCGAAGTGCTCGCCGGGGATCTGCAGGACGACGCGGGAGAAGAGGTCGATGAAGCGGCGCTGCGAGTCCAGCGCGAAGCGCTCGTTATCGCTGAGGCGGGCGAGGCCGGCGACGGTCTCGTCATTGATGCCCAGGTTAAGAATGGTGTCCATCATGCCCGGCATGGAAAACTTGGCGCCGGAACGAACGGAGACCAGGAGGGGGTCCTCGGGGTTGCCGAGCCTCTTGCCAGCCTTTTCTTCGAGGCCCGAGAGGTGTTCGTCGATCTCCCGCTGGAGGTCCGGCCAGATCTGGCCCTCGTCGAGGAAGCGGTTGCAGGCCTCGGTGGTGATCGTGAAGGCCGGGGGGACGGGGAGGTCGAGCGAGGCCATCTCGGCGAGGTTTGCGCCCTTGCCGCCGAGCAGGTCGCGCATGTCCTTGGACCCCTCTTTGAGGTCGTAGACGTATTTGGTCATCTTGCCCTCCGCGATAGAGGTCTTAAGCCAGCGTCCGAAGTCTACTATCCCCCTCCCCTTGACAAGGGGAGGGTCAGGGAGAGGTACGTGGGCAGGCGCGGCGCGGCCACCATCTAGGTTACTACCGGCCAGGCGCGCCTGAGCCCGCCTAAACCCGACCCTGGTCATCCCTCTCCTTGGCAGGAGAGGACCGGGTGAGGTAGAGCGGGTGGACGGCGGGTCTGGGCGGTCGGCCCGACCTATGTCACGGATCATTGGCTGGCAACCGCCGACAGACAGCCCCCATGTAGGGGCAGCCAAAAGCCGAGCGGTCAATGACTTGCTCTCATCCACATCGCGTTGCCTGCCCCCTCGTGGCACGCTGTACGGCGCTTCGTATGCACCCAGCTAGGCCCCGCGCGCGACCCAAGGATGAACGCCGCTCCAAACCCTCTCCTTGGCAAGGAGAGGGCAGGGTGAGGTTGTGGGGTGGCAGGGGGTGGCCGTCCCCGGGCCTGGCCGGTCAGACCGCGATGACGACGGCGGTCTCGTCGCACATGGCGCGGCGGGGGCAGGGCTGGCAGTCCAACCAGACCTTCTGCGGGAACTGCGAGAGAAGGCCGACCTTGAAGCCTAGCTTCTCGAAGAAGCCAGGGCGCCGCGTCAGGGCGAAGACACGCTCGTAACCGCGGTCTTTTGCCTGTTCCAGCGTGTGGTCAACGAGAGCAGCGCCGAGCCCAAGCCCGCGATAGTCGGCGTGCATGGCTAGCGAGCGGATCTCGGCCAGGTCGTTGCCGATGCGCGCCAGGGCGACGCAGCCAATCACGCGGCCTTCGTCGCGGATCACGCTGAAGTAGCCGAGATTTCCCTCGATGCTCTCGCGAGAGCGCGGCAGGAGGTCGCCACCTTCAGCGCTGAAGGCCATGGCGTTGACCAGCGCCTGGATCCCGGAAACGTCGTCGAGCGTCGCCGGGTGGACGGCGTGGCGCATCCCCCCATCCCTCTCCTTGGCAAGGAGAGGGCCTGCCGGACCGGGGGTGAGGTCGACCGCCTGCGAAGACGCACTATTTCGAGAGTTTTTCGGGCCTGTTCGAGGCGGCGAAATCACAGGGCCGCCATCTTTGCCAGCGCAGCGGCAACAGTGCGCCCGGGAACTTCCTCGGAGACAACCACCAGCAGCGTGTCGTCGCCGGCCACAGTCCCCAGCACGCCCTCTATGGAAGAGCGGTCGATAGCCGAAGCCACGACGTGCGCGGACCCGGGGCCTGTCGTGACGAGGACGATGTTGCCGCTGGCAGCGATATCGATGACGAACTCGGCGAGGACCCTCCGCAGGCGATCCTCGGTGGGTGGGCGCAGGCGGTCGTCCTCGGGCAGGGCATAAACGGTGGCGCCGGACGTACTGCGGACCTTGATTGCGCCCATTTCATCGAGGTCGCGGCTGACGGTGGCCTGCGTGGCCTTGATGCTCTCGCCGGCCAGCAGCTCGACGAGCTGGACCTGGCTTGCCACCTGCTGGTCCTCCAGCAGTTTGGCGATGCGGCGCCGGCGCTGCTCGCTGGCGGCCATCGTTACGCTCCACCCCCGCAGAGGTCGGCCAGCAAGGCGCGCGTGGCGTGCAGCCGATTCTCTGCCTGCTGCCAGACGACGGATTGCTGGCCGTCGATCACCTCGTCGGCGACCTCCTGGCCGCGGTGCGCCGGCAGGCAGTGCATGAAGACTGCGCCAGGCGCGGCCTGCGCCATGAGAGATCCATCAACGCGATAGGGGTCGAAGACTTCGAGGCGCTGGTCCGCCTCGGCCTCGTCGCCCATCGAGACCCAGACATCGGTGTAGACGGCGTCGGCGCCGTGCACGGCGGCTGCGGGGTCCTCGGTTAGCAGAAGCCGGCCACCATGCAACCGCACCTGCTCGACCGCAGCGGACGGCAACGCGTATCCCGCCGGGCTGGCTATGGCGACGTCCATGCCGAAGTAGGCCGCGACGACGGCCAGGGACACAGCGACATTGTTGCCATCGCCCACGTAGGCAAGCTTGCGGCCCTTGAGAGGGCCAAGCCACTCGCGCAGGGTGAGGATGTCGGCGAGGGCCTGGCAGGGGTGCTCGCGGTCGGAGAGCAGGTTGACGATGGGGACCTTCAGGGTGGCCGTGAGCTGCTCCAGGACGCCGTGGTCGTGCACGCGGGCGGCGATCACCGAGCAGTAAGCCGCCAGCGTGCGGCCCAGGTCGAGCCAGTCCTCGCGCGAGCCGGGCCCGACCTGCTCGTTGCTGAGCACAATCGGATGGCCGCCCAACGCCACGACGGCCGCCTCGAAGGAGACGCGGGTGCGCAGCGACGGCTTCTCGAAGACCCCCGCCACGGTCTGGCCGGTGAGGACCCTGGCGACCGACCAGGGGTGCTGCTTGGCGTCCAGCGCGTTATCGACGACCCGCTGGGCGCCGATCGGCCCCAGGTCAGAGATCGTCAGCAGGCTACGCGCCAGGGTAGCTGGTTGAGTTCGAGTCTGCGCTGACCTGAGCTGCTGAGCGGTCACGCCACCACCTCGGTCCCCTCCGCGAGGCCGAAGGCAGCGCGCAGGGCTGCCCCAGGCGAGCGGCCGTCGACGATCGAAACGGAGCCGACGCCGCCATTGATCGCCGCTAGCAGCGCCGTGACCTTGGGCACCATTCCCCCGCTGAGCGCACCCTTTTCGAGCAAGGATTGGAGCTGGCCGCTCTCGGGGCGCGCCATCCGGGTATCGGGCTGGCCGATCTCCTCGTAGATACCGCTGACGTCGCTGAGGACGATCAGCTTCTCCGCCTGCAGCGCTGTGGCGACGGCGGCGGCAGCCGTGTCGGCGTTGACGTTGAGGGTGCCGTTTGGGCCCGCCCCCATGGCTGCCACGACCGGCGTAACGCCGTTGTCGAGCAGGACGCACAGCGCTGACCCGTCCACAGAGGTGATGCGCCCCACCAGCCCAAGGTCATGCCGCTCTACTTCGGCCTGCAGCAGGTTGTCCTCGTCGCCGGCAAGGCCGACCGCGCGGACATTTGCTGCCGTCAGGCGCTGGACGAGTTCCGCATTGATAGAGAGCATCGCCTCGCGCAACAGGGCGATGTCGTCCGGGCTCGTGACCCTGAGGCCGTCGATGAAGCGCGGCTCGCGCCCAGTGCCGGCCAGCGCGGCGCTGATCTGGGTGCCGCCGCCATGGACGACGACCACGCGCAGACCGCAGGCGACCAGGCTGCCGATGTCACGAGCCAGCGCCGGCGCGCCGCCCGGCTCGACCACCCGGCCGCCGATCTTGACAACAATGGTCTGCTTCACGCGGCCAGCTCGCAATGGGTAAGGCCGCTGGTTTCGGCAAGACCCAGCATCAGGTTGGCGTTCTGGATGGCCTGGCCGGCCGCCCCCTTGCCCAGGTTGTCGATGGCGGCGATGGCTAGCACGGAGTCGGCGCGCGGGTCGTAGCGCACGGTAATGGCGGCGCGATTGGAGCCATACGTCCAGGCGGTGGAGGGCGGCTGGCAGCCGACAGAGACAAAAGGCTCGCCGGCGTAGGAGCTTTGGTAGAGGGCCAGGAGGCTCTCGGTCGACAGGCCCGGCTTCGCCGCCTTCGCGGTGCAGGTGACGAGGATCCCGCGTTTCATCGGCACGAGGTGGGGAGTGAAGAGGACCTGGACCGAACCGTCGGCGACCCTGCCCAGCGCCTGTTCGATCTCGGGCGTGTGGCGGTGATTCAGCAGGCCGTAGGGGGTAACGCTTTCAGCCGCCTCAACGAAAAGGCTCTCCGTCGAAAGCCCGCGGCCGCGGCCGGAGAGCCCCGAAAGACCGTTGATGACAATCCCGGTGGGCTCGATCGCGCCGTGCTGGAGGAGTGGGGCGAGGGCGAGGATGGCGGCCGTGGCGTAGCAGCCGGGGTTGGCCACGAGGTCGTGGCCGGCGATGTCGTCGCGAAAGAGCTCGGGTAGGCCGTAGCTGAATTTCGCAAGGTAGCCCGGCGCGGCGTGGGGCGTTTCGTTCCACGCGCCATAAACGTCGGCGGGGAGCCTGAAGTCACTGCCAAGGTCGACGACCCTGGGCACGGCTTCCGTTATGGCCGCGATGGCGCAATGCGACTCGCCGTGAGGCAGGGCGAGGAAGACGAGGTCGAGCCCGCAGAGCCCAACGGGCTCGAACCTCGTGAGGGGGAGGGCGGGATAGTACGGCGCCAACGCCGGCCACACCTCGCCCACAGACCTCCCGACGTGGGACTGCGAGGTCGCCAGGGCGACCTCCAAAGCTGGATGACCGGCGAGCAGGCGGAGCAACTCGGCCCCGCTATAGCCGCTGGCCCCCACGACACCAACGCGGAAGGACATGCAATGAATATGCAACAGTCTGCATAATCATGCAAGAGGACGTAAACGCCATCCCGCTGTTGTGCAGGGGCAGGTATCGCAGCGGTGGGAGGACGTCGTTACGCCTTCATCGCGATACCTGCCCCCTCGTGGCGCCGCTGACCGAGCCGCGTACTTCAGGCGCTTAAAACCCGGGCGCCGCCCAACCGGGCGCCCCGTTCATTCCCCCTCTCCCGGCCGGGAGAGGGGCTAGGGGGAGAGGTTTCCGACGGGGAGTGAGTGAAGGGACTTTTTGAGCGAGGCGCTCCCTCCAAACCCTCTCCTTGGCAAGGAGAGGGCAGGGTGAGGTTGGCGGGGTGTGGCGGGGCGTCCCACCTGCTTACGCCCACCAAGGCGACTGGCCGTTAGAGACAGGTCGAGGCGCGGCTAGGTCCGCAGGCCGGCCCAAACCCCCACCGGCGTCCATTCCAGCGGGATGTCCACAAGGATCAACTCGCTGGTCTCACCGGCCTTAATGGATAGCGACGATTCATCCTTAACCTTCGCCGCGTCGCCCATCGTCAGGCGCTCGCCGTTCAGTGTGGCGTCGCCCGATATCAGGTAGAGATACACACCGCGCCCAGCGCCGATCTCGTGGTTGACCTCGACGCCCGGGCTCAGCGAGGCGATGTGGACCGTGGCGTCTTGGTGTACCTTCTCCCAGGGCTTGTCTGGGCCGCCGTCCGGGCCAATGACCTTGAGCAGCCTGTCGGTTCGGTCTTCCTTCGTGAACACGCGTTGGACATTCTCAGGAGTCAGGTCGGCGGTGTCCGGCAGAATCCAGAACTGGAGGAAGCGCATCGGCTCGGTCTTGGAGCCGTTGCGCTCCGAGTGGTACATGCCGGAGCCCAGCGTCGCGCGCTGGATGGAGCCCGGCGGCAGCTGGCCGTCGTTGCCCAGGCTGTCCAGGTGCTCGAATCTGCCCTCGACAACGTAGGTAATGCCCTCGATGTCACGATGGGGGTGCATGGGCCAGTCCGCGCCGGCGATCAGGCGGTCGTCGTTGAAGACGCGCAGCGGGCCGAAGCCCATGTTCTCGGGGTCGCGGTAGTCGTCGAAGGAGAAGTGCCAACGGGCCGAGAACCACCCGCCCTCTTTGCTGTATATCTCGCTGTCGCGCCGTACTTCGATGGTCATCGCTCGTATCTCCACTTACTAATCATTAGCTACTATAGCATGATGGGGACTCAGTCGGAAACGGTCAGGGTCGGCACATTGGGAGTGCCGGCACCCCGGTCTGCGTAAGGTCATTTACGTCCGCAT
This sequence comes from Dehalococcoidia bacterium, assembly GCA_040902555.1. GTDB lineage: Bacteria > Chloroflexota > Dehalococcoidia > WHTO01 > WHTO01 > DASTBR01. The sequence continues at coordinate 111,663 of JBBDXC010000013.1, read as the reverse complement.
GCCCGACCATCACCTCGGATGGGATTGAATCGGCGTTCGGCAACCAGACGGAACATCGTCTCACACCTGTAGCGGTGGGTCCCGTGGGCTACGGCAAGGCGAACTTCATCAGCAGACGGGACCCACCCTACAGCCGTGGTCGACTAATGCGGCGAATCGGCGGCCGGGTGATCGACCGGATCGTCCTTCGCCGGAGCGAGGTTCATTAGGCCATCGCTTAGCCTTGTTTTGTCCTGCGAAAAGCACAGTGACAGGGGCCGCATGAACAAAAAGACCGTGCGTGATGTCAGCGTCGAGGGCCGCCGCGTCCTCGTCCGCGTCGACTTCAACGTGCCAATTGACAAGGATAGCGGTGCGATCAGCGACGACCGGCGCATCCGCGAGTCGCTGCCGACAATCGAGTACCTGGTGGGTCAGCGCTCGAAGGTCATCGTGGCCTCGGCGCTGGGCCGCCCGGCCGGGCGGGTTGTGCCGGAAATGAGCCTGCGGCCGGTCGCCAGGCGGCTCGGTGAGCTGCTTGGCCAGGAAGTCGTCATGGCGCCCGACAGCGTCGGCATGGAGATCGAGGACATGGTGTCCGAGCTGCCGCCGGGCCGGGTCTTGATGTTGGAGAACCTCCGCTTCCACAACGAGGAAGAGGCCAACGACGCCTCATTCGCGCGCAAGCTTGCCTCATTGGCAGACGTGTTTGTCCTCGACGGCTTCGGCACGGCCCACCGCAAGCACGCCTCGACCTACGGGATCACGGAGTACCTGCCCTCGGTGGCGGGGTTCCTGATGGAGAAGGAGCTGCGCTACCTGGGCAAGGCGGTGTCGGAGCCCGACCACCCCTACGCCGTCATCTCTGGAGGCGCCAAGATCTCCGACAAGGTGCCGATGCTGCGCAAGATGATGGGCGTGGCCGATAGGGTCCTGATCGGTGGCGGGATGGCCAACACCTTCCTCAAGGCCGAGGGCTTCGACGTGCAGGCCTCTCTGGTAGAGGACGACCGCTTGGAAGAAGCGCGCGAGATCATGGAGCTGGCCCGCGCCAACAACAAGCAGCTGATGCTGCCGGTCGACGTCGTGGTCGGCGACCGCTTTGCCGCGGACGCCTCCTTTCAGACCGTCTCCGTGAAAGACGTGCCGGCCGGGGCAACGATCCTGGACATCGGCGAGAAGACGGTGGAAGTTTACAGACGGGTCCTGGCGGGCTGCCGCCAGGTCGTCTGGAACGGCCCTATGGGCGTGATCGAGTTCCCACACACAGCCCGCGGCTCGCACGCCATCGCCCGGGCCGTCGCCGGCCTCGAGGGCGCGACTACGATCCTGGGCGGGGGTGAGACAGCCCTGATCGTCGAGCAACTCGACATCGCCGACCAGTTCACGCACGTCTCCACCGGCGGCGGAGCTTCGTTGAAGATGCTTTCCGGCGAGACGCTGCCCGCAGTCGAGGCGCTGATGGACCAGCGGGTCGAGGCGTGAAACTCGAGGTCATCCGCGAGCTGGCGCGGGAGACCCCGAGCCGCATTGTCCTCTGCGTCCTCGACGGCCTCGGCGGGCTGGCCCGCGAGGAAACCGGGCGCACAGAGCTGCAGGAAGCGGATACCCCAAACCTCGACATCCTCGCCCGCAAGAGCTCTCTGGGGCTCACGTACCCTGTGGGGCCGGGGATCACCCCGGGCAGCGGTCCCGGCCACCTGGCCCTCTTCGGCTTCGACCCCGAGGTCTACGACATCGGCCGCGGAGTCCTGGAGGCGACCGGAATCGGTCTCCAGCTCGGGCCCGACGACGTCGCCGCCCGCGGGAACTTCTGCGCCGTCGACGAGAGCGGCCTGATCACGGACCGCCGGGCGGGGCGCATCCCCACCGAGCAGAGCGCACCGCTGGTCGAGCGCCTCGCCGAGATCAAGCTTGAAGGGGCGGAGGTCATTGTCCAGCCGGTCAAAGACCATCGCTTCGTGCTCGTCCTACGGGCGCCCGGGCTGGGCGAGGCCGTGCGCGACACCGACCCCCAGACCGTGGGAGTCGCGCCGTTGCCGGCCCGTCCGTTCACCGAGGATGACCAGCAATCGCAGCGTACTGCAGCCCTCGCCAACACGTGGGTGGAGAAGGCGAGGGATGTCCTGAAGGACCAAGACAGGGCCAACATGGTGGCCCTACGCGGCTTCGCCGCCTACCCCAGGCTGCCGCAGATGCAGGACATCTACAGGCTGAAACCCGCGGCCTTCGCGGTCTATCCGATGTATCGCGGGCTTGCGCAGCTAGTAGGCATGGAGCCGATCCCCAGCGGCGAGAGCTTCGCCGATTCCATCGCCGCGGTCCGCGGCCAGTGGCTGGCCGGCTACACCTTCTTTTTCCTGCACTACAAACCGACCGACGCCGCCGGCGAGGACGGGGACTTCGAGGGGAAGGTGCAGGCCATCGAAGAGTTCGACCGCCACCTCCCGGCCATCCTCGACCTGCAGCCCGACGTCCTGATGGTTACCGGCGACCATTCGACGCCGGCGCTGATGGCGGCGCACTCGTGGCATCCCGTGCCCTTCTTGCTCCACGCCCGCAACCTCCGCCTCGTCGACACCAGTGAGGGCTTCGACGAGCTGCATTGCGGCCAGGGCGCCCTGGGCACCTTCTATGCGAAAGACGCCCTGGTCATGGCCATGGCCCACGCCGGCAAGCTGGCCAAGTACGGGGCGTAAGCTTGCGGCCGGAAATCTCGGACTTCTACTTCGAAGGTGAGCCGCACTTGCCCCCGGCGCGCCTTCTCGCGAACTGGATGGAGACGCACAAACTGGCGCCCGCCGACCTCGGCTACAGGCCGGTTATCGTCGCGACCTACAACCGCCGCTTGACCAATTACCTCGTCCATGTGTCCGGCGCCCAGGCCGTCGCGCACCCACTCCCGGCCGCGATGGCGGACTTCCACGTGGGCGATGGCTATTCGATCGTCACGTTGCCGATGGGCGCGCCGGCCACGATCCTCGCCCTCGAATTCATGATCGCGGCCGGGACAAAGGCGCTGATCACCGTCGGCACCTGTGGCGGCCTCCAGCCGGACCTGCCGGTGGGCTCATGCATCCTCCCTGAAGAAGTCGTCCGCGAGGAGGGCACCTCGCACCACTACGCCGCCGCCGATGTCCCGGCGCGGCCGTCGAGCCGGCTGCTCGCGTCCATTGAGAGGCACTGCCGCGACCAGGATTTAGAGCCCACCAGAGGGCTGGCCTGGACAACTGATGCTCCCTACCGCGAGCACAAGGAGAAGATCGCCCGCTACCGCGAAGCCGGCGTGCTGGCCGTCGATATGGAGGCATCGGCCGTCTTCACCGTCGCGGCCTGCCGTAGCGTCGCGGCAGCGGCGATCTTCGTCGTCTCCGATGAGCTTTTCGAGCCATACCGGCTCGGCTTTAGCTCCCCCGAGCTCCTAGACGGTATGGCCCGCGCCGGCCGCGCGGCCCTCGCGGCAGCCGCCGAGCTGGCGGGCGAGGCCGCCGCCGAGGCGCCATCCGAGGAACTGTAGGGGCAGCGTGTCGTAGGCGAACCCGCTACCGAATCAGGACGACCTGAGACACCTGCCCGCGTGGCCCCGACCGTTTCCGATCTTCCGTGTCCAATAACAAGGTTCGTCCGCTCCCCTCGAGAGGTCAGGCACCTAAGTGTTGTTCGAAGGTGCGGGCAGATGTCTTGCGCCTTCCTGGATGGAAAGTTGACTCCTACGACACCTGCGCCCTACAGAAATTCATCATCGCGACAAGCTCTTGTTGGCAGCCCTGTTTCCCTCGCGGTCGGGAGAAGGGGTTCGGGGAGAGGTTTATTCTTGAGCCATGGCGCGGAAGCGGATACCGGTCGTCGCCGGGAACTGGAAAATGAACGGCGACCACAAACTGGCGATCGAGATTGCGCTGCGAGTCTGCGAAGAAGCGGACGGGATCGACGGCGTGGAAAAGGTGCTCTGCCCTCCTTACCTGTTTCTGCACGACGTCGCCGACCACCTGCGCGGCTCGACCATTTTGATCGGCGCCCAGAACTGCCACTGGGATGACAGCGGCGCCTACACGGGTGAGATCAGCCCGACGATGCTGCACGGCCTCGTCGACTACGTCATCGTCGGTCACTCCGAGCGCCGCGCCTACTTCAACGAGACCGATAAATCGGTCAACAAGAAGGTCAAAGCGGTGCTGCGTCACGGTTTGCGGCCGATCGTTTGTATCGGCGAGACGCGCGAACAGCGCGACGCCGGCGAGACTTCATCTGTCCTCAGAACGCAGGTGCGACAGGGTCTGGATGGCATCGAGATACTGGACGACTTCATCGTCGCCTACGAACCCGTCTGGGCCATCGGCACCGGCCTCGCGGCGACCGGTGAGGTGGCCAACGAGACCATCGGCGAGATCCGTCGTGAGCTAGAGCACCTTAGCGGCGTGGAGCGCGCAGCCAGCGCGCGCATCCTCTATGGCGGCAGCGTAACGCCCGAAAACTTCGCCGAATTCATGGGCCAGCCGGAGATCGATGGCGGCCTGATTGGCGGCGCCAGCCTCAAGCCCGACGCCTTCAATGCGCTGGTCAAGATAGCCGCCCGCGCCGGCTAGCCTACTTCCGCCGTCTGTGGAGAACTCTGGGGATATCGCGCGTGCTCCCGCCCGCCCCCGCCCATAACGTGCCTAGGCGCGAGCAGGAGAGCCCGGCCCTGGCCGCTCTCCTGTTCGCTGGTATCCCCCCTTCGTTCCCCAAGCCATTGATCTTGCCGTCCGACCGCGCCCTAATAGGCGGGGTGCAGGAAAAGAGGAGAAGTGAGCTTTTTCGAGAACCTCCCCAGGCTCGGCGGCTGGCTGCTGATTGGCGTCGCCGTCACAAGCCTTGTCTACGTCATCACCGGCACAGGCATTGACACCGGCCGCGACGAGATCGCCGACAGCCTCCGCGACCTGCGCGACAACAAGGAGCTGTTCTTCATCAGCCGGGCCGCGCACGTCCTGCTGGCCGTGCTGCTCGTCGCCAGCGGCGTCGTGATCTACAGGCTGCTGGGCACGGCGACGATAGCCGCGCTCGGCGCCTTCGGCTTCATAGCCTCTGGAATCCTTTCCGCCGTCACCGACGCCGCGGCCCTCAGCGTCTACACCATGGCCGTCGACCTCGAGGAGGGCGGCGCCGGCGGAGCCGGCGAGCCCGAGATCCTCGAGGTGGCTCGCGCTATCGGCTTCCTCGCGGTCTATTCCAGCCACACCGCCCTGACGTTCCTGGGCGCCGGCCTGATCTGCCTCGGCGTCTGGATGGTCAGCACCAACAGGACCGTGGGCGGCTGGCTGGGCGTTGTGGCCGGCATAGGCCTGCTCCTGGTCTGGCTCGAGGCGCTTGAGGAGGACCTTTTCTTTGTCGCCCTGGCCGGCGGGCTGCTCTTCGTGGCCTGGCTCGTCGGTACCGCGGTCACCCTCCTCCGCCTTGGCGGCGGTTCAGACGATACGCCGGACACGGAGGCGACCGAAGCGGGTTAGATCCCGGCGGCGCTCCCCAATCCGATAAGGCCGCGGATATACTCAACCTCGCCCATGTGGCGATAGCCGTGGCCCAGGCACATGTTGGACAGCGCGTCGAGGACTGCCATCTCGCCCAGCGGCCTGACCGTCGTTTTCTCCTGGAGCCTTGCCTCGTCTAGCGAGGCCAGGAACTCGTCCGTCTTTGCCCAGACGCCGCGGGTATAGGCTTTCCAGTCGTCGAGCGGGGCGATGCGCAGGTTCTGGGCATCCTCGAGCGGCATTCCGGTGCCCTGGGCCTTGGCGTCGAGCCCGAAGCGGGCGTCGTAGCCCTTCTCCATCCACACCGTCGGCTTCCGTTGGAGGACGAAGTTGACGATGTTGTCCTCGGTACGGACGAAGTGCCAGGCCGAGAAGGCGGCGCTCAGCGACTTCTCCTCGTTCGGCCGCCAGTTGAATGTCTCGTCGTCGAAGCCATCGAGGGCTGCGTCCCAGAGGCGGTGCATTCCTTTGAACTGCTGCTGGAGGTATTCGTGAATATCCATAGTGCCGGTATGCTATCGCGCCCCGGCGGCCACGTCTAAGCGAAGCTGCGGTTAAGGGGCGGTTTGCTATCCTCGAATGGCCGTGCGCAGACGCGCGCGGTCTTTTCTTGAGTACCACGGGAGCCACCAATGGACATTTCGGCCGCACTCGGCCTCGAACTTGAAAAGAACGAGAAAGTCGCTGAATTCAATGTCGGCGACACCGTGAAGGCCTTCCTGCGCATCATCGAGACCGACCCAGAGCGGGGGCGGACAACCACCCGTACCCAGGCCTTCGAGGGCGTTTGCATCCGCAAGCGCAAGGCCGGCAACAGCTCCAACTTCACGCTGCGCCGCGTGTCGCACGGCGTCGGCGTCGAGCGCACGTTCATGTTCCACTCACCCCGGCTCGAGAAGGTCGAGGTGGTCCGGCGCGGTAAGGTGCGGCGCGCACGCCTGTACTACCTGCGCGAGCGCAGCGGCAAGTCGGCCCGCATCAAGGAGCCGGCACGGCGCAAGGCAGAGCCCAAGGCCACCGCCTAGAGCCGGCTCTCTAGACTGACGGCGTGAACTTCGCCGAAGTCGCCGTCAACTCGCCCATCCCCCATCGCGGCACCTACACCTACGCCGTCCCCCCAGCCCTCCCGGTGGAGCCCGGCCATGGCGTCTACGTGCCCTTCGGTCCCCGCGTGCTCCAGGGCGTCGTCGTTGCCCTCAGCGAGACCTCAGAGATAGAGGACCCGCGCCCGATCCTCTCGCTCGTGGAGCCGCGCCCGCTGCTGACTACAGCGCGGATCGAGCTCGCACGCTGGATATCGGACCACTACCTTTCGTCTCTCTACGCGGCGGTGGCGCTGATGCTGCCGCCCGGCTTCGAGCGCAAGCCCCTGACGATCATCGAGCCGGGTCCGCGCTGGGACGCGGAGGAGGGCTCGCCCCAGGACCAGGCCATCACCGAGCTGGTCAGGGAGCGTGGCCGCGTCCAGGTTGAAGACCTCAAGCGCACCCTGGGCTTGAAGCGCAACGCGCCGGTTGACGCGCTGGTCCGCTCAGGCGTCTTGCAGCGCTCGTACCAGCTTGACCGTCCGCGGGTCTCGCCGCGGCGAGAGACCATGGTTGAGCTAGCGGTCGACCCGGGGCAGGCAGCGCGGCTCGCCGCGATACCCGGCGACCGCAAGTCGCGCGCCGCCGAGCTACTGGAGCTGCTGGCCGAAAAGGGCAGCCTTCCCCTGGTCGAGGCGCAGGTCGCGGCGGGCGGCCTCTCGAACCTCAACAAGCTGGTCTCATCAGGCGCCGCGAGGCTGGTCGATTCGCGTCTGGAGCCGCTGATCAGCGCCGGTGAGGCACGCAAGCGCGCCAGCGAGATGCGCCTGACGGCGCGCGGCCGCGAGAGGGCCGCCGCGCTGCAACAACTAAGCGAGGAACCGGGCGCCGCCTCCTACGCGGCTCTGCGGCAGCGCAGCGGGGTAAGCCGCCTGACCCTCGAGGAGATGGAGCGCGATGGCCTCGTGCGCCTCTCGGAGGTGCAGGTCGAGCGCGACCCGCTCGCCGGCCGCGTCTACGGCGTGGCGCCGCAGCCAGTTCTCAGCCCGGAGCAAACCCGCGTCACTGAGACGCTGCGCCAGGCTCTGGACGCGTCCTTCCCTCTCCTTGGCAAGGAGAGGGCCAGCCGCAGCGGAGGTGAGGTCGAAAGGAGCCGCGCCCTCGACAATCCTCCGCGACCGTCAGACTCCCGGCAGTTCCTCCTCCACGGCGTAACCGGCTCCGGCAAAACGGAGGTCTACCTCGATACCCTGTCGGCGGTCATCCAGCGCGGCCGGCGCGGAATCGTCCTCGTCCCCGAGATCGCACTCACCCCCCAGACAATCCGCCGCTTTGCCGAGCGCTTTCCGGGGCGAGTCGCCGTCCTCCACAGCGGGCTCTCAGCGGGTGAGCTCCACGACCAGTGGCAGGGCATCGCCGGCGGCAGCTACGACGTCGTCGTCGGCGCCCGCAGCGCCCTCTTCGCCCCCCAGCCCGACCTCGGCTTGATCGTCCTCGACGAGGAGCACGAGTGGACCTACAAGCAGGCCGAGGGCGACCCGCGCTACGACGCCCGCCCCGCGGCGCTGAAGCTCGCCGAGCTCTCCGGCGCGATGCTGATAGCCGGCTCGGCTACTCCGCGCGTCGAGAGCTACTGGGCCTCTCAGACCGGCGCCGTGGAGCTCCTGGCGATGTCGCAGCGCGTAGTCTCAGCGGGTCCCGGGCGGCCGCCTGAGCCCTCGCCCCTGCCTCTGGTCGAGGTCGTCGACCTGCGTGATGAACTGCGCGCCGGCAACCGCAGCATCTTCAGCCGCCAGCTTCAGCAGGGCATCCGCGGCGCTCTCGGCGAAAAGCAGCAGGTGATCCTTTTTCTCAACCGGCGTGGCAGCGCCGGGTTCCTGCTCTGCCGTAACTGCGGCTTCGTCCCCCGCTGCCCCTCCTGTGGCATCGCCTTCAGCTACCACAGCGCGGAGGAGAAGCTGGTCTGCCATGGCTGCAACCGCCGCCGCAACCTCTACCCGGTCTGCCCGTCCTGCAAAGGGCCCTACCTGAAGCCGGTCGGCGCCGGCACCCAAAAAGTGGAGGAGGAGGCCGCCGCCCTCTTCCCCGAAGCCCGCATCATGCGCTGGGATCGCGACGTTACGCGCGGCAAGGACGCCCATGAGCGCATCCTCACCCGCTTCACCAACCGCGAGGCCGACATCCTCGTGGGCACGCAGATGCTGGCCAAGGGGCTCGACCTGCCGGGCGTGAGCTTGGTAGGGGTGCTCAACGCCGATATCGGGCTGAACGTCCCGGATTTTCGCGCCGCCGAACGTACCTTCCAGCTGCTGACCCAGGTGGCGGGGCGGTCGGGGCGCGCCGGCGCCGGCGGGAACGTCATCATCCAGAGCTACATGCCCGACCACTACGCGATAACAGCAGCCGCCGAGCACGACTACCAGACCTTCTTCTCAGCCGAGATCGAGAACCGGCGGCGGCTGCGCTACCCGCCCTTCCGCGAGCTGATCCGCCTGACCTACGCCCACACAAACGAGCGGGCCGCTCTCAACGAGGCGATGCGCGTCGCCGAGGACCTGCGGACTGAAGTGAGACGTAGAGGCCTGCCGGCGACCGAGGTCGTCGGGCCGGCGCCGGCCTTCTTCGCCCGGCTACGTGGCCGCTACCGCTGGGATGTCCTGGTCAAGGGCAGCCACCCCCAGGATCTGCTCGAGGGAACGTCGCTGGGTCGGATGTGGAGCGTGGACGTCGACCCCGTAACGACGGGTTGAGTTCTGGTGGACGGGGCTAGGGCGAAGCGATCCTCCCTCCCCCTCCCCTTGGCAAGGGGAGGGCCAGCCGCTCGCAGAGTCGCCTGGGAGACAGCGGGGGTGAGGTCGGGGCGGGGCATGGCGTGAACGAACGAAGCCTCGAATCAAGCAACAGCCCTGCTGCCTCGTCCCTACCGCGGCACGGTTGGTATGATCCCTCAGACTCCGGAGAGGTGTGGAGGCACGGTTGGCGATTCATCCGATAACGTTCCTGGGCGCGCCGATCCTGCGCGAAAAGGCGAAGAAGGTCACGAAGATTGACGGCGCCATCCAGCGCATCTGGGATGACATGCTGGAGTCGATGCACGAGGCGCGCGGCGTCGGGCTGGCGGCGCCCCAGATCGGTGTTGGCCTGCGCCTGATCGTGATCCAGACCAGCGTCGACGATGAGCCGATCTACCTGGCCAACCCCGCAATAGTGAAGGCCACGGGCACGCGCATCCTTGATGAGGGCTGCCTTTCGATCCCCGGCTATCGCGGGACGATCCCGCGCTCCATGAAGGTGGTTGCCAAAGGGCTCGACCGCGACGGCAAGGAGGTCCGCATCCGCGCCGAGGAAAACCTCCTGGCCGAGGCCCTGGAGCACGAGATCGACCACATCAACGGCGTCCTCTACATCGACCACCTGGAGAGCCAGGACGACCTCCACAAGATCGAGCCCAAGGAGGAGGAGGAAGAAGAGGGCGATGTGGGCGACGCCCAGGACGAAACGGAGACCGTGTAGGCAGGCGATCGCGGCCGGAGCAACTGTAGGGGCAGCGTGTCGTAGGCTACCTAGCGTTCGAGCGAGTACCGCCTAAGACACCTGCCCGACCCGCATCACGGGCAGGCGTGGCGACGTACGCCGAACACCCCCTATCCCGGCTCTCCCCCTCCCCTTGCCAAGGGGAGGGGGCCAGGGGGAGAGGTCATGCCTGCGGCTAGGCTTTCCTCCCGCTAGGATCGGAATCGCGCCGGCGTGCACCGGAAGCTATGGAAGTCCTTTTTCTCCTTCTCGTTTTCGTCCTCTTCTACTTCATCCTGTTGAAGCCTGTCCTCGACAATCAACGGAGGAAGAAACGAGATCTGCTCGACCTCAGCCCGGGCGACCGCGTGCTGACCACAGGAGGCCTGCTGGCGACGGTGAAACGTATAGAAATACAGGAGGAAGGGCCGACCGAAATCGTGCTCGACCTCGGCAACAACCTCGAGGTGCGGGCCGTCGCGGCGGCCATCGAGCAGCGCCTGTCGGAAGCACCGCAGCCCGTCGCCTTGCCCCAACCCGCAAAGGAGCAACCGCAGTAAGTGCGTAACCTGCAGACCCGTCTGACCCTGCTTTTCATCACCGTCTTGACTGCCTTCGCGGTCTTCGTCGTCTGGCCCGACGACCCCGACCGCTACCTCCCGGACGGCCCCTGGCCCAGTGGCACCGGCATCAACCTCGGCGAGGACTTCGACCGCACGGCGATGAAGCTGGGCCTCGACCTGCGCGGCGGCACTCACGTCGTCCTCCAGGCCGACACGACCCAGTTCGATGGCGACCTCGAACGCGCCATGGAATCCGCCAAGTCCGTAATCGAGAACCGCGTCAACGCCTTCGGCGTGGCCGAGACCGAGATCCAGCGCCAGGGCAAGGACCGGCTTTCGGTGCAGCTCCCGGGCGTCGACCCCGATGAAGCAGCAGAGCTAATCGGCCGCACCGCCGTCCTCGAGTTCCGTGAGCCCAAGACCAACGAAGACGGCCTGATCGCAGTGACAGTTCCCGGTCCGCCTCTGGACGAGTCGACGGAGGACGCCACCGACGACGAGGCCCAGATCGACGAGGGGGGCGCCGAGGGCACGCCGGAGGAAGCAACCCCGGAGGCGACCGAGGAAGCGTCGGCCGAGTCAACCACGACACCCTCGCCGACGGCGGAAGAGAGCGCCACCGCATCGCCCACGGCCACTGAGGAGGCAAGCGCCACGCCCACGGCTACCGCCGAAGAGACAACGACTCCAGAGGAGACGGCCACCCCGGAGGCAACAGCCAGCCCCGAGGCGACCCCCAGCCCGGATGCGACTGTAGAAGAGCCGCAGACCCACGAGGAGTTCGTTGACGCGGCCCAGATCGGTACCTCCTTCTCGATCCAGGACGTTGTCTGGGAGCTTGCCACCGGCGTCGTCGACGGCCGGGAAGTGCCGCTTACTGGCCGGCTGCTCTCGGAGGCCGAGGTCAACTTCGACCAGTTGGGTGAGGCCTTCATAACGCTGAACTTCAACGATGATGGCGGCGCCATTTTCGAGCAGATCACGGGCCGGCTGGCGCAGGCGGGGAATCTGCCTCTGGCCATCTTCCTCGACGAGGAAATCCTCACCGCCCCCCAGGTCAACGAGCAGATTGGCGGCGGCGAGGCCCAGATCACCGGCCAGTTCAGCCTCGACGAGGCCAACCGCATCGTCGCCCAGCTCAACGCCGGCGCGCTGCCCGTCCCCCTGCGCGTGATCCAGCAAAACGAGGTTGACGCAACCCTGGGCGACGACACCGTGGTCAAGACGGTCGAGGCCGGCCTGATCGCCATGCTCATCGTCATGTTCTTTATGGCGCTCTACTACCGGCTGCCGGGCGTCATGGCCGGCGCGGCGCTCCTGGTCTACGCCTCAATCGTGCTGATGCTCTTCAAGCTGATCCCGGTGACGCTGACGCTCGCCGGCATCGCGGCCTTCGTCCTCTCCATCGGCATCGCCGTGGACGCCAACATCCTGATCTTCGAGCGCATGAAGGAAGAGCTGCGGCTGGGCCGCCGCCTCCGCGAGGCCATCTCCGTCGGCTGGGACCGCGCCTGGCCCTCAATCCGCGATAGCAACGCCTCGACGCTGATCACCTGCGTCATCCTCTACTTCTTCGGCGACGCCTTCGACGCGGCGCTGGTCAAGGGCTTCGCCATCGCCCTGGCCATCGGTGTCCTTGTCAGTATGTTCACGGCGATCGTCGTCACGCGGACGTTCCTCAACATCCTGGTCGGCACGCGGTTCAGCCGTAACCGCTGGCTGTTCGGCGTCAGCCAGCAGGATCGCCAGATGGCGGTGGAGGGAGCGGAACACCCGGATATTGAATTGAAGCACCGACCGGGTGGACGCTGGCTCGACTTCGTCGGCAATCGCCGCTGGTTCTACCTCGCCTCGCTGCTGGTGCTGATACCCGGCATCGTTTCGCTGATGATCCCGCCGCGTCTTCAGCCCGGAATTGAGTTCAGTAGCGGCACAACTTTCACGGTTGACTTCAAGGACGACGTTAGTCAGGAAGACCTCAGGTCAGCGATGGCCGACCTCGGTCATCCGGAGGCGCGAATTCAAGGCACCAGCGAAGGCGACTTCCTCGTACGCACCGAGGAGCTGGAGGGCTCGAGCTCCGTGCCGCCGGTCGGCCCAGCGCTGCCCAGCGAGGTGGATGAGGTCAAGGCCGGCCTCGCCGATCGCTTCGGCGACTTCCAATCGCCTTGCAACACGGAGGAGGCGAACTGTTTCCTCGGCCTATCGACGGTTTCAAGCACGGTCTCGCGGGAGATCGGGCGTAACGCCGCGTTTGCCGTGGTGGCGGCTTCGCTGGCCATCCTCGGTTACATAACGCTGGCATTCCGCTCGGTGCCCCGGCCCTTCGCCTTTGGCGCGGCGGCGGTTATCGCCCTGGTTCACGACGCCGTGTTGGTGCTCGGAGTGTTCTCGATCCTCGGCAAGCTCTTCGACACCGAGATCAACACCCTGTTCATCACGGGTCTACTGACCGTCATCGGCTTCAGCGTCCACGATTCGATCGTGGTCTTCGATCGCATCCGCGAGAACCTCGAGCGCCGTGTCGGCGAGGACTTCGCCACCGTGGTCAACGACAGCCTGCTGGAGACAGTGGCCCGCTCGATCACGACCTCGCTGACGGTGGTGCTGACCATCGTGGCTATGCTGCTGCTCGGCGGCCAGGCCATCCGCGAGTTCCTGCTGGTCCTGCTCATCGGCATCATCAGCGGCACCTACAGCTCGGTCTTCGTGGCCTCGCAGCTGCTGGTCAGCTTCGACCGCGGCGACTTCACGGGCTGGCTCAGTAACATCCGCGGCAGGGAACGGGAAAGCGAGCCGGCGGCTTCGCCGGGAGGTTAGGATGCCGCGAGCTACCCAACAAAGGCTCCAGGAGATAGAGGTCGGCCTGACCGGCGAGGGCGCTGACGTGCAGCCCGAGTGGATCGAGGTCCGTGGCCAGCGCGCGACGGTCCAGGAGGTCATGGCCACCTGGGCCGAGGGTGGGCAGGGCCCGGCCGGCCGCACCTTCAACAGGGTGAACCGGACGTTTTTCCGTGTGCGGACGAAAGCCGGGTCGGTCGTTGAAGTCGCCCACGAACAGCCCGAGGGGCGGAAGGCGGGCACACGCTGGGTGCTGGTTCGCGAGCTGCCAACGCAATCGGCTCAGGAGGAGGATTCGGCAGCCGCGACGGCCCAGACGCGCGGGGAGATCAAGCCGGTCGGCCAAGCCACCACGACGGGCGCGCGACGCAAGAAAACGGCTGCCGGGGGTGCAGCCATACCTGCAACGGTGAAGTCAACCTCGCGGGCCAGCCGGACTCTGCCACCAACTGCGAGTCCGTGACGGGGCGTCCCTGAGTGTTGGATTGAGGGGGCCGGACCTTTGGTAGCCGAAGAGCTGTCAGCGCTCCATAGGGATTGGAGAAACGCCGACTCGCCGCTCTGCCGGTTCGTGAGCGAGCAGTCCAAAGCGCGGCTACGAGGGTACGAGACGCTCCCCGGCGACATTGAGGAGCACGCGGCGATTGAGCAATCGATCGTCGATGGCGGCTACGGTCACCGGCAGCTTTTCGAGCTCATCCAGAACGCGGCGGACGCGATTCGTGATGCCGGCAAAAGGGGACGGATCGAAGTGCGACTCAGCGGCCGGCACCTCTACTGTGCGAACGAAGGCAGCCCACTTCACCGAGAAGGGGCCAACGCCATTCTGCACTCGCACGTTTCGGCGAAACGCAGCCACGAGATCGGGCACTTTGGTGTTGGCTTCAAATCCGTCCTCGGCATCTCTTCACACGTCGGCGTTTACAGCCGCCCTGGTTCGTTCGAATTCGACACTGGCCTCGCGCGCCAGCGGATCTTGACTGCCGTGCCCGCGTACAGTGGTCGCACGCCGGGACTACGCCTGGCTACACCCGTTGACCCAGTGGCGGCCTCCGCCGAGGACCCACGGTTACAAGACCTTATGGCGTGGGCGACGACGGTCATCCGTCTGTCGCGCGACCGTGCGCGCGCAGCCGACCTGGCGAAAGACCTTGCCGGGTTCCCGGCAGAGTTCCTCCTCTTTTCGCCGCACGTTGCGGAGCTCCGGTTGTATGCCGATGAATCCGGAGTCGATCGGCTGATTCGAGTGGCATCGGGTGAGAACGGCGAATGGTTGTTGCAAGACGGGGACGAGGACGTAGCTCGGTGGCGAGTCTTCAAGCGTGTCCGTGAGATGTCCGCGCTGGCGAAGGACGATGCTGGTGAGGCCACCGCACGCGACCAGGTTGAGGTTGCATGGGCGGTGCCTTTGGGGCGGCGGCGGACGGCGGGCCAGTACTGGGCCTTTTTCCCGACCACCTACGAGAGCAGCCTCACGGGCATCCTGAATGCGCCTTGGAAGACAAACTCCGACCGTCAGGGTTTATTGGAGGGACTGTACAACCGCGAGATCATCGACGTCGGGGCGCACTTAGTCGCGGACTCCCTTGCGGCACTTTACGACGAGAGCGATCCGGGTTCGCACCTCGATTTGCTCCCAGCCCGCCTGGAAGACGCCGAGGGTTGGGCCAACCAGGAGTTGACGGCGACGGTGTACAAACATACGGCGGAACAGCCAATTCTGCCGGACGCCAGTAGCCAGCTCCGGCAGCCTCGGTTGCTGAAACTGCTGCCACGCGGCGCAAGCGACGCTGCGCTTGATGTCTGGAACAAGTTGCCATCGAAGCCCGGTGGCTGGGCGCACAGCCGGGCGGGCACACGTGAACGACGACCCCGTGCGCTCCGGCTCGGCGCTGCCGATGGCCCGACCGACGGATGGCTTGAGGCGATTGCAGCGCCTGCAATTCCCCAAGCGTCTGTCGCGGCAATTCGAGCCGCGGCTCGCTGCGAGACCGAGAGTCGCCAGTATGGGCGGACGCAAATCCCGGGCCAACTGGCAGCAATTGTGCTGACGGCGGATGGAACTCTCGTGCGGCCACTTTCGGCGGCCGTGTTCTTCCGCGGTGCCGGCCACGCACCCGTGACGAGTGTAGCGCTTGTCCACTCGGAAGTTGAAGCAGATCCGGAGGCACAAGGCATTCTCGCCGAGCGGTTCGGAATTCGATTGGTGGCCCCCCTCATCGAGCTTGAAGTCCTCCTTCGGGAAGCGAGGCAACCGGGGTTCGGGGCATGGGAAGCGCTCTGGTCCTCCGTTCGCCGCCTCCAGCTGGCCGACGCCAGCAGGTTGCTATGGGAGAATCGGCCGGCGTTTCGTGTTCGCACCGTGGCCAGTACTTGGGTGCGCCCGTGGGAGGCCCTCTTCCCCGGAAGCATCGTGCCCAACGACGGGAGTCGGGATCGGGCGGTTGCCGTTGACACAACATTCCATCATGACGACCAGGGTGCGCTTGAGCTGCTCGGGGTGGTCGAGAGCCCGACTCCTAGCGGTCTCGGCAATCCGGAGTTCCACGATCGAGTTTGGTGGCCCAAGGCCAACTGGCAAGCTCGGTATCAAGACGAATGCCTGACGGAATATCAGAGTCAAGGTTTGCGCACGTTTGGAAGCCGTCCGCAGGGGGGATCCATTTCAGTGAGTTTCGGGGAACTAGCGGGACCCATTTCGCCGTTTTTCACTCTGAGCGAAGTCGGTAAGGATGCATTCGTCCGGGCTCTACTTCCGCTCGCGGCATCCGATGACGCCGTCGTCTGGTATCACGAAACGCGACGCAATGTGTACCCGGACCTCGAGGCCGAATCGCCTTCCCAGTGGCTCATCCGCGAACATGCGACGCTACCCACTTCTCTGGGCGGCCGCCCACTCCGGGACGCAGTCGGACCAGAGCTCGAGCGGTGGAATGCACTCCTGCCCGTCGTTGCGGCCGAGTGCTCCTTCCTCGGCTTACCAGAAGAGCTGGCGAACCTTCCCGAAAAGCTCGTTTCCGCCGCCTATCAAGCCGCGCTCAGTACCGAGGACCTGAACGTCGTCATGTCGTTCTATGGCGAGATGGGCCTCGCAGGCTGGCCCGCGCCCGATCGAGTTCGGGTCATGGGACCAGCGGGCCCCGTGTCGCAATTCCCAGCCGATGTCGTCGTCACGCACGAAATCGAAGTCGCGCAGCTCCTGGCCGTTGAGCAAGCGGTCCTCCTCGCCGAGACCCCCGAGCAATCTGAAGCGCTCGCGGCTAGATGGGGAATGAAGCCGACCGACGCGGACGCCACGGTGCGCTACGAGGCGGTGGGGCCGGGGCCACCAGTTCCGCTTGCGGACGCGTTTCCTGGGCTGCCGCCTTCAATAATCTCCAAGCAAGGGGATGTGGATCTCGTCCCCTGCGAGACAATCTGGCGCGAGCGTAGCCTCCGTGGTGGTGTGGTCAGGACTGAGGTCGCCTTCCAGTTGCTCGAACCGACCCAGGAGTTCCTCTACCAGGCTGCGATGGACGCCGAGGAGGTCCTAACCGCGCTAATGGCGGCACTTTCCATCGAACTGACCGTTGACGATGTGAAACACGCCGTGCGCCGGGCACTCGACGAACATCAGGAGCGGCGTGTTGCTCAGGTTCGGGACCTTCCGAGCACTGACCAGAAGCTGGCCGCGCTGTTGGGGGTGGACGGCCTCCAGAGGATGCTCCCGTCGGAACTGTTAGGCGATGCTGCGCCGCGCCAGGATGCTGCGAGGCCGGAGGCGCTCGCCGCGATGGTGTTGGCGATCCACGGCTCCGCTGTCTTGCAGATGAGCCGGCTTGCGCTCGAGGCAGGAGGGTTTGCGCCCCCCCCCGCACGTGGGCCGGGAGCGATGCCGCCCTGCGCTTCGTGCGGTCGCTGGGCTTCGCCGACTTCTACGCTGGCTCTCCACGCCGATCGCGGCCGCCGTTCATCGAAGTCGATGGGCCCGTGAAGCTTCCGCCCCTCCACGAATTTCAGGAGGACATTGCTGCCCGAATTCGAGGGTCCCTCGCGAGTATCCAGCCTGAACGCGGTCTGGTGTCCCTCCCGACAGGTGCCGGGAAGACCCGGATCGCGACAGAGTCCCTGACCCGCGCCTACCGCGATGGTTCGCTACGCGGCTTCGTGCTGTGGCTGGCAGACCGTCACGAGCTTTGTGAGCAAGCCGTTCAAAGCTGGAGGGAGGTGTGGAGGGCCTGCGGGCCAGAGGCCCCATTGCGAATCAGCCGGCTTTGGGCCGATACGAACAATAACGTGGAAATGGTGCGCGAAAAACACCATGTGGTGGTGGCGACGTTCCAGTCGTTGGTTCGCCGGATCGTCCGGGCGGACTTCAATTGGCTCACCGAAGCCTCATGCGTAGTGATCGACGAAGCGCACGGTTCCGTGACGCCGTCATACACGGAGATTCTGCGCCGGCTCGATCTCACCCCGCGCCAAACGGCACGTCCCCTCATCGGGCTCACGGCGACACCGTTCCGGGGTCGAGCGGATGACGAGGGCTCAGAAACGATGCGGCTTGTGAACCGCTACGGCGGCAATCGTTTCGACCGGGGCACTTTCGAGAACGATGACCCGTACCCGCTTCTCCGAAGGATAGGTGTGCTGTCGGATGCTGAGTTCCGCGTGCTCGAGGGCGTCGATTTCGAACTGTCACAGAAAGAGCTCGAAGAATTCGAGCAGTTCGATCGCCTCCCCAGCAGCGTCGAAGCGCGCCTGGGCGAGGACGTTGGTCGCAACGCGAGAATCGTGGACCGTGTACGTGAGTTTCCGCTCGACTGGCCCACGCTCATCTTTGCCACTTCAGTGAACCACGCTGAGTTGCTGGCTGCGCTCCTCGCCTCGAAAGGGATCACAGCGCGCGCAATCTCGTCGAGAACGGACCCGTCCGCTCGCCGGCACGCGATCGAGCAGTTCAAAGCTGGCGTGATCCAGGTGCTCACGAACTACGGGGTGCTCACAACCGGGTTCGATGCTCCGAAGACGCGAGCGTTAGTTGTCACCCGCCCTATCTACAGCCCAGGTCTGTACATGCAGGTGGTCGGCCGTGGGCTTCGTGGGCCAGCAAACGGAGGCACCGACTCGTGCTTGATAGTGAACGTCGAGGACAACCTTTTGCAATATGGGAACGAGCTGGCGTTCCGGCAGTTCGAACATCTTTGGGCACAGGTCCGCGGCGAGTATTACTAATCCAAAGGGCTGGAGATGAGATTGGCCCGCAACGGCGGGGCCAACATCGCTGGCCAGCCGATACTGCCACCAACTGCGAGTCGGTCACCCGCATCCCGTAGCCTCGCCTTCTCCACGCTCCGCTCTTCCCCCTTGGCCACCCAGCGGAGAAGCTAAAGCGTCAGGAGGCAAGCCATGCCGGGCCCGCTGGCCGACGTTACCGTCCTCGACCTCACGCAGTACATCACCGGCCCCTACGCCACCAAGCTGCTGGCGGACTTCGGCGCCGATGTGATCAAGATCGAGCGCCCGGGCGGCGACCCTGCGCGTCAGCTCCCGCCCTTCAAGGGCGGCGAGCCCCATCCCGAGAAAAGCGGCACCTTCTTCTTCTTCAACACCAACAAGCGCTCAGTCGTCCTCGACCTCAAGAGCCCGGCCGGCAGGGATGCCTTCGGGCGCCTGCTGGACCGCGCCGACATTGTCGTCGAGAGCTTCCGGCCGGGGGTACTCGATCGCCTGGGGCTCGGCTGGGACTACGTCAAGAGCCGCCGGCCGAACGTCCCTCTCGTCTCGATAACCAATTTCGGCCAGGACAGCCCCTACGCCGACTACAAGGGCTCCGACCTCGTCCTCTACGGCTTCGCCGGCGAGATGTACTCCATGGGCATCGCCAGCCGCGGGCCCGTCAAGATGTACGGCACGGCGGCCCTGGTAGAGTCTGGCGCGGCGGCCTCTACGGCGATCATGGGCGCGCTCATGGTCGGCCGCGGCCAGGGTGTGGGCCAGCACGTCGACTTTGCCATCGCCGACAGCCACTTCGGCGGCGTCGACCGCCGGCACGCCACGGTCATCGCCTACCAGTACTCCGGCCGCAAGACGCCGCGTCCAGAGGGTGGCGCGCAGGGGCTGGCCAACGGCGTCTACCCGTGTGCGGACGGCTTCGTCGAGTTCGCTGTAGCCTACATCCGGCCCGACAGGCTCGCCGACATGCTGGGCAAGCCTGACTGGTTCGACGACCCCAAGTGGACCGTGCCGGGCGCCTCCGCCAATCCCGACCTGATCGAGGAATTCAACGGCAACTTCCTCGTCTGGCTGGTGCAGCGCACCAAGCGCGAGGTCTTTGCCGAGGCGCGGCGGGCGAAGGTGCTCTGCGGGCCTCTATTCACCGTCGAGGAGATGTTCGCCGATGAGCACTTCCGTGGCCGCGGCTTCTGGCAGCCCGTAGAGCACGCAGAGCTTGGCGCCTTCGAGATGCCGGGCCGGCCCTTCACGATGCCGGCATCGCCCTGGGAGATCAGGCGGCCCGCGCCGCTCCTCGGCGAGCACACGCGCGAGGTACTGTCGGAAGCCGGCCTCGCCGGCGCCGAGCTGGACGCCCTGGTGGGAGTCCCCGCTTGATGGCCACCTTGCCCCTGGCCGGCATCCGCGTGGTCGACCTTTGCGTCGTCTGGGCGGGCCCCTTCGCCACGATGCTGCTCGGCGACCTGGGCGCTGAGGTCATCAAGGTGGAGAACCCCTTCGTCTTCCAGCCGATGACGCGCGGAGGTATGGCCCGGCCCCCGGCGCCCGTGCTGCCGGCGCTGGTCGCCTGGTCGGGCGGCTACCCGAACAGCCAGCCAGGCCCGCGGCCCTGGAACTACTGCCCCACCTTCGTCCAGGTCTATCGCAACAAGAAGAGCTTCACGGTAGACCTGCGGCGGCCCGAGGGCATGGAGATCCTCCGCCGGCTCATCGAGAAGTCAGACGTGGTGGTCGAGAACAACGCCGTCGACACGCTATCGAAGCTCGGCGTGACATACGACTGGCTGAAGACCATCAAAGACGACATCATCATGGTCCGCATCCCGGCCTACGGTCTGAGCGGGCCCTACTCCGAGGCGCGCGCCCTCGGCACGCACCTCGAGAGCGTCATGGGCCACACGCTATTGCGCGGTTACCCCGACCTCGACCCCTCTAACAACACGACGATCTTCTCCGGCGACTACATGTCGGGCACGCAGGGCGCGCTGGCCGTGATGATGGCGCTCTGGCACCGCCAGCGTACCGGCGAGGGTCAGCTCATCGAGGTGGCGCAGGCCGAGAACGCCTCGCCGATGTTCGCCCAGGCCTTCATGGATTACACGCTCAACGGCAACGTGCAGGGCGCGACCGGCAACCAATCGGTCCACGGCTTTGTGCCCAGTGGCGTCTACCCCTGCGTCTCCCTCGGCACCCCCCAGGAGGCCGGCGACCACTGGATCTCGATCACTGTAACAAGTGACGAAGAGTGGCAGGCGCTCAGGCATGAGATGGGCGACCCGGAGTGGACTGCGGGATTGGACTCGGCCGCAGCGCGCCTGGCCGCCCAGGATCAGGTTGACGAGAGCATCGCGGCGTGGACGGCCCAGTTCGAGGACTACGACCTGTTCCACCGCCTCCAGGCCGCCGGTGTGCCCTGCGCGCCGGTCCTCGAGGCTTCGCGGGTGCTGGACGACGCCCACGTCAACGCGCGCGGGCTCTACAAGAAGCAGCGCCTGTACGACGACATCGGCGAGCACCAGTACACTACGCCGTTCTACCGCTTCCCCGAGACCCCGGCGACGGTTTACCAGCCGCCCGTCGCCTTCGGCGAACACAACGAGTACGTCTACAAAGAGGTCCTTGGTGTAGATGAGGAGGAGTACGAGCGTCTGCGCGACGCCGGCCACATCTCGATGGACTACGACGCCTCGGTCCCCTGAGACCGTCGTGGTGCCTCCCGCAGGACCCGCGCGTCCCCAACCCGTCGCGTGACGCGAATCTGGTCCAGATGCTCCAGGAGGGCCTGGGCGTAGCGCCGGCTCGTCGAGAACTTGTCGCGGACCTCGGCCAGCGTGATCGGATGTTCGCGGGCTGCCTCGATGACGCCGGCGACCATCGCTTCATAAGCATCCCGGCCAAGAAAGACGTCGCCGATACGGACTGCGACGCCCAAAGCCTCGGCGTACACGGCCAGCTCCGCTTCCAGGGCCGGCGGCGACGGCGAGAACGGATTCGCGCGCAGCGCGGCCTGGAATGCCTCCAGATCCTGCCGTTGCTGCTGCGAAGGCCGCGGAGTCCAGCCGGCCAGCGCCACTACGCTCCCGTGCCGCTGGACGATTCCCGCCGCGACGAAATGGTCGAGTAAGGCACCGAAGAACTCGCTAGAAGCGCCAAGCTGCCTGCGCAGGTCCTCGCCCGGCATGCCCAACCGTAGGGGATGCGCGGATTGATAGGACTGTAGCCTGCGAGTGACCAAACCCAGGGTCTCCTCGTGGCGCTCGGAAGTGACGTAGTGAGCGCCATAAGGTACTGCCCTCCCCTGCTTCAGAGCCGCCACCATCTGCTCGATCGAAGCGTCGGGCAGCTCGCGAGCCAGCCTTTCCAGGGTGCAGGGCTGAAGGCGTTCTAGAGCCATCAGCGCCGGGCTGGTCCCGCCGGAATAGATCGCCTCGAGGCGATTGACCACATTAGTGTCCCCGCGGCGGTGCCGCTTCACGCCGATCTCCACCACCGTCCCGCCGCCGACGGTTTCGCCGCCGGCGCGGACGACGAAGTGATCGCCGGGCAAAAGAGGCAGCGGTCGAGCCAAACGCAGTTGCGCCCAGCCCTCGGCGCCAGCCAACTTCTCTCCCTCTAACAAGCCCACTCGGCATTCGGCCTCCGCGGCGAAGTGGTGGACGATGCAGCGGGCGCCGTGCTTGAGGGAGGCGCCGGCAATCACGCGGAGCCTCACGTCAGCGGTTGAACTGAGGTTCGCCTGCCCGGGGAGATTCAGTTGCATCCCCCGCTCCAGGTCGGCGACCGCCACGCCTCCGAGGTTCACCGCCGTGCGCCGGCCCGGCTCGGCGCGCTGCACGCGCTGCTTGTGGTTCTGCAGTCCGCGGATGCGGGCTCGCGCGCCGGCCGGCAGAATCTCGACGTCCTGCCCGACCGCCAGGCTCCCGTCCAGCAGAGTGCCGGTAACGACCGTGCCGAACCCGGCGATCGTGAACGCCCTGTCGATCGCGAGCCGCGGCCGGCCAATGTCCCGTGGCGCGGGCGTGGCCGAGAGAGCCGTTTCCAAGGTGGACACCAGCTCTTCAAGCCCGTTCCCCGTGACGGCCGAGCAAGCCACAACCGGCGCCGCGCCAAGCGAGGTCGGCGCCAGCAATTCCGTCACTTCGGCAGAAACCAGGTCAAGCCAGTCGCTGTCGACAAGATCGCTCTTCGTCAGCGCTACCACGCCGTGTCCGACCTCCAGCAGGTCCAGAATGGCGAGGTGCTCCCGCGTCTGCGGCATTACCCCTTCGTCTGCGGCGATGACTAGCAGCGCAAGGTCGATGCCGCCGACGCCGGCGAGCATGTTCTTGATGAAGCGCTCATGACCGGGCACGTCGATGATGCTGACCTCTTCCCCGCCGGGCAGCGTCAGCCAGGCGAAGCCAAGGTCTATCGTTAGGCCACGGTCCTTCTCCTCCTGCAGGCGGTCGGGGTCGATGCCGGTGAGCGCGCGGACGAGCGCGGACTTGCCGTGATCGACGTGGCCGGCGGTGCCAATGACGTACATGACGCGATCCTGAGTTTAGTCAGCCTCCCCGTCCGCTTAGCATGGAAACTCATGAGCGTCGCAATCGCCTACGACGACAGGTTTCTCGACCACGACATGTCGGGCCATCCTGAGAGCTCCGGCCGTCTGCGCGCGATCAAGGCCAAGCTGGAGAGCACCGGCCAGATGGCAAGGCTGCCGCGGCTGGAGCCGCGGATGGCCACGGAGAAGGAAGTCCTTCTCGCCCACGAGTCCGAGCTGATCGCCGAGGTCAAGGGTCACACCGCCCGCGGCGGGGGCTGGGTGGACAGTGATACCTACGTCAACGCCGGAAGCTGGGAGGTGGCGCTCCTGGCCGCCGGCGCTGCCATCCAGGCCGCCGAGCGCGTTTGGGCCGGCGATCATGAGTCGGCCTTCGTCCTCTCAAGGCCTCCCGGCCACCACGCCACCCAGCGCCGGGCTATGGGCTTCTGTCTGCTCAACAACGTGGCGATTGCGGCCCGCGTCCTACGGGAAAGCCACGGGGTTAAGCGGCTTGCAATCGTTGACTTCGACGTCCACCACGGCAACGGTACCCAGGACATCTTCTGGTCGGATCCATCCGTGCTCTACATGTCGACCCACCAATATCCCTACTACCCCGGCAGCGGCCACTGGAGCGAAACCGGCGATCGAGACGGCGCGGGTACGTCTGTCAACGCCTCGTTGCCGGCCTATTGCGGCGACCTCCAGTACGCCCGCGTTTTCGATGAAGTATTCGACGCGGTGATTCGACGCTACAAGCCGGAGCTCATCCTGGTCTCCTCCGGCTTCGACTCCCACGAGAACGACCCGTTGGCCATGCAGCAGGTGACCACCCAGGGCTATGTCGCCCTCGCTGGCCGCGTCAAGAGCTGGGCCGACGAGCTATGCAGCGGGAAGCTGGCCTTCGTCCTCGAAGGCGGCTACGACTACGTCGCCCTCGGCGAAGGAGTCAGCGGCATCCTGGACATGCTGGAAGGCACCCCCTGGAGCGACAGCGGCCGCGGCGCCGACGGCCCCGACATCTCGCCCCTGATCGAGAAGCTCCGCGAAGCCCACAACCTTCCCTGAAACGCCGCGAGTAGGTGTAACGGCGGCTATGGCGGTGAGCCGCCGACGAGCGCCGCAAACACCTCGTTCGACAACAGCCGCCCGCGCGCGGTCAAACGCAAACGACCGTCGACCCTCTCCAACAAACCCTCATCGATATAGCGCGCGGCCCCCGGAAACGCCTCCGCGAACTCCCGTCCGTGGCGGCCCGCGAACTCCTGCAAATCCAACCCCTCGTTTAACCTCAGCGCCAGCCAGGCGCTATCCGCCATGTCGTCCGCGGCCGACACCTCCTCAACCTGCTCGTGTATCCCCAGCGGAAACGCGCCGGCCTCGATGCCCATCGTCCTGATGTACTTCTGAGGCGAGCGCACCACCGCGAAGCGCTTCCCATCCACGTGGGCGTGCGCCCCCGGACCCAACCCCAGGTAGTCGCCGTTGCGCCAGTAGGTCAGGTTGTGGCGGCATTGGCGGCCGGGCAGCGACCAATTGGAGATCTCGTACTGTTCGTATCCTGCCCGCGACATCAGCCCGCAGGTGGACTCATAGAGGCCGGCGACGAAATCGGGGTCCGCCTCGGCCACGCGCCCCCGCGCAACATCATGCCCCAACGGCGTGTTGTCCTCAACGGTCAGGATGTACAGCGACAGGTGCTCCGGCCGCAGCTCGATGGCCCGGTCGAGGGTATGCTGCCAGCTTTCCTGGGTCTGGCCGGGCAGGCCAAAGATAAAGTCGAGGTTGATGTTGTCGAAGCCGGCAGCCCGCGCATCCTCGTAGGCCCGCATCGCCGTCTCAGCGTCGTGGATGCGGGTCAGGAACTTCAGCTCGGCGTCGTCAAACGACTGGACGCCGAAGCTCAGGCGGTTGATCCCGGCGCCGCGCATGGCCTCAAGCTTCTCCCGGTCCACAGTGCCGGGGTTTGCTTCGAGGCTGATCTCGGCGTTCTCGGTAACTCCGAAAGAATCACGAATGCGACCGAGAATCTGCTCTAGATCCGCGATTGGCAACAAGCTTGGCGTACCGCCCCCGAAGAAGATGGTCTCGACGGGCCTGCCCGCGACACGCGGCCCCGAGATCTCGATCTCCCGCAGCAGGGCCCGCGTAAACGCCGGTATGAGGTCGTCCAGCCCGGCGTACGAGTTGAAGTCGCAGTACGTGCACTTCCAGTCGCAGAAAGGGATATGCAGGTAGAGCGAGAGCGGCCGCGCCAAGGCTACTTCCAGCGCAGTCCGGCGACGCACTCGACGTGGTAGGTCTGCGGGAACTGGTCGATGGGCTGAATGTCGAGCAGGCTATAGCCGCCGTCCACGAGGAGCCGCAGGTCGCGCGCCAGCGTCGCCGGGTCGCACGAGACATAGGCGAGCCGGTCCGCCGGATTGGCCAGCAGCCACTCCGCGACCTCCGTCTTGAGCCCCGCCCGCGGCGGGTTCACGATCACCGCGTCGAAGCCCGGCTTCAGGCTCGGCAGCACGTCCTCGGCCCGGCCGTGGATGTACTCCACGTTGGTCAGGTGCAGCGTGTTGAACATCGCGTCGCGGACGGCGGAGCGGGACTCCTCGACAGCTACCACTTCCCTGACGCCCGCGCCGAAGAGCGCGGCGAAGGTGCCGACGCCGGCATAGACATCAAGAAGGCGGTCCGTGTCACCCAGCGTCAACCGCTGCTGAAGCTCGCGGACGATGATCTCGGCCGTGTGAGTGTTGACCTGGAAGAACGAGTCTGCCGAGATGCGGAAGCGCCGCCCGGCCAGCTCCTCGTGGTAGGCCTGCTCCGACGCCTCCCCCTCCAGCCCCTGGATCTCGACGAGAGTTTCGCCCGTGACCTGGCTCGAGCGCAGCGAGACGTGGCTGCCGCGCGCGTTCCCCTGCAGGCGCGCCAGCCGCCGGTTGATCCCGGGCTCGGAGACCACGCACTCCTCGATCACCACCGGCGTGTTGCTACGCCGCCGCGCGAAGGCCAGCCCGGCCTTCGGTGTAACCGCCAGGCGGATGTTGTTGCGGTAATACCACGGCGCCGGCGATGGGATCGTGTCGAGAATGGGCGCGTCCGTGAACTTGCCGATCTTCCTCAACTGGTCGCGGACGATCTCCGTCTTCAAGCGAGTCTGAGCCGCGTAGTCGATATGCTGCCACTGGCAGCCGCCGCACTCGCCGAAGTAGGGGCAGCGGGGCTCCACGCGCTCGGTGGAGGGCTCGATGATCTCGACGGCGCGGCCGAACCATACATTGCCCTTCTTCCGTTCCAGCCGTGCCCGCACCTTCTCACCGGGGATGGCGTAGTCGACGAAGACGACATGGCCGTCCAAGCGGGCGACGGCCTGCCCCTCGAAGGCCATTCCCGTAGTAAAGAGCTCGACTTCCTGGCCGATATTCAGATCAGAGGAGGCGCTGGTCGCGTTCACCCGCTGATCGTAGCGTTCTCACCCCTCAGCCATCGGGAAGGTAATGCCAGGCCTCGACATAGTACCCGCCGCCCGCGAGCACAACGATTCGATCCGCGAGATCTACAACATTGAGGTGCGTCGGTCCCACGCCACCCTCGATATCGAGCCGCGCACTGTCATGGAACAGGGGCAATGGCTCGCCGAACACGACGAACGCTGCCCCGTCTTCGTCGGCCTCCTCAACGGCGTCGTCATTGGCTACGGCGCCCTGAGCCAGTATCAGCGCACCAGCGGCTACCGCTTCGCGATCGAAGACAGTGTCTACGTCCACCAGGCCGAGCGCGGCCGCGGATTCGGACGGCTCCTGCTGGAGCGGCTGCTCCACTCGGCCACAAACCTGGGCTACCACACCGTCCTGGCCCGACTGGTCGCCGGCCACGACCCCGCCGTCGGGCTGCACGAGAGCTTCGGCTATCGCCAGGTTTCCCACGAGCGAGAGGTTGCCTTTAAGTTCGACCGCTGGCTGGACGTGGTGACCATGCAGCTGATCCTGCCGGCGCGGCCGGCGTCGAGGCCGCAGTCGATAAAGCAATGGGAAACGGCAGAGTCCACGGCGCCGACCGAAACCCCCGTTCAATTGCCCGCTAACTAGCTTTAGCTAAACTCGAAGCAGCGGCCCGTCGCCGATGTCCTCGCCGAGGACCGGGACGGGTTTTGTGTTTACTGGGGGTTTCGTGCTGAAAACGAGGAACTGCGGCGACCTTCGGTCTGTCGACGCCGGGGAGGCGGTAACGCTGGCCGGCTGGGTCGACCGTCGCCGCGACCACGGCGGTCTGATCTTCATTGACCTGCGCGATACCAGCGGCTGCGCCCAGGTCGTCTTCGACCCCAAACAGTCGCCGGAGGCCTATGCCGCCGCGGATCAATCCCGCCTGGAGTTCGTCTTGCAAGTCGAGGGTCAGGTCTCGCGGCGGCCCGCCGGCTCAGAGAACGCTGATCTGCCCAGTGGCGAAATCGAGGTCAAGGCGCAGCGGGCGGTCATCCTCGCCGAGTCGAAGACCCCGCCCTTCACGATCAACGAGGAAACGAACCCCGAGGAGTTGTTGCGGCTGCGCTACCGCTACCTCGACCTGCGCCGCGGGCGGATTCACGAGAACCTCAAGCTGCGCAGCCGCGTGGCCCAATACATGCGCTCGTTCCTGGCCGCGCGCGACTTCGTCGAGATCGAGACGCCGATGCTGGCGGCCAGCACCCCCGAGGGCGCCCGCGACTACCTGGTCCCCAGCCGCGTCCAGCCCGGCAAGTTCTATGCCCTGCCCCAGTCACCCCAGCAGTACAAGCAGCTGCTGATGGTCGCCGGTTTCGAGCGTTATTTCCAGATCGCGCATTGCCTGCGCGACGAGGACCTGCGCGCCGACCGCCAGCCCGAGCACACGCAGCTGGACCTCGAGATGAGCTTCGTCGACGAGGGCGACATCCTCGACCTGCAGGAGGAGCTGTACACCGGGCTCTTCAAGACCCTGCGCCCGGAATTGAACATCCCGACGCCCTTCCCGCGTCTGAAGCACGCCGATGTCGTGGAGCGCTACGGCACGGACAAACCTGACCTGCGCTTTGCCGTCGAGCTGGCCGACTTCACCGACCTGGCCGCCCGCACCGAATTTGGCGTCTTCAAGTCGGTCGTCGAGGCCGGCGGCCGCATCAAGGGCCTCGCGGCCCCGGGCGGCGCCGAGTTCTCGCGCCGGCAAATCGACGAGCTGACGGAGCTGGTCAAGCAGTACGGGGCAAAGGGCCTTGTCTCCATCGCCATCCTCGGCGACCCCGCCGCGCTCAGCGAGGAGCTCGTGCGGTCACCGGTAGCCAAGTACCTGACCGTGCCTGCGATCAGCGAGATGGCTGCCCGCGCCGGGGCAAAAATGGGCGACCTGTTGCTCATCGTTGCCGACCAGCAAAAGACGGCAAACCTGGCGCTGGACGGGTTGCGCCGCGAGCTTGCCCGCAGGCTCGAGCTGGCGGACCCGAACACCCGGCTCTTCATCCAGGTCATCGACTTCCCCCTCTTCGCCCGCGACGAAGACAACGACCGCTGGGAGTCCGAGCACCACCCCTTCACGGCCCCGCGCGACGAGGACATGCACATCCTCGAAACAGACCCGGGTAGAGTTCGCGCCCGCCACTACGACCTGGTCTGCAACGGCTGGGAGCTGGGTAGCGGCTCGATCCGGATCAACAGGCCGGACGTGCAGTCCCGCATCTTCAAGCTGCTCCAGATCAGCGACGAGGACGCCCGCGCCCGTTTCGGCCACCTGCTCGATGCTTTCAGCTATGGCGCGCCGCCCCACGGCGGCTTCGGCCACGGCCTGGATCGTGTGGTGGCGATCCTCGCCGGCGAGACCGACATCCGCGAGGTCATCGCCTTCCCCAAGACCAAGAGCGCCTCCGACCCCATGACGGGGGCCCCCTCAAAGGTCAGCCCCGAGCAGCTAGAGGAGCTCCGCATAGCCGTCCTCGCGGAGCAAGACGCCGGAGAATAAGAGCCCTCCCCGGCCAGGGCTGCCGGAATTCAGGGCATGCCGGTGATGGTCTCGCAGCCGCTGGTGGTGTCAGGGAAGCCGGCGGGGTGGTTCCCACCGTTGCAGGTGTCGCCCGGCGGGTTGCCGAGGTGGGCGCCGCCATTCATGGCATCCTGGCCGCCCTCGCCATTCAGCGTATCGTTACCCCCGTTGCCGTTCAGGGTATCGTTGCCAGTGGAGGCAAAGACCTTGTCGCTACCTCCGCCGCCATGGGCGGTGTCATTGCCGCCGGCCAGGCAGATTGTGTCGTTGCCGGTCAGTCCTTTCACGGTGTCGCTGCCGCCCTGGGCGTGGATCACGTCGGCGCCGCCGGTCCCGGTGATGGTGTTGGGGCCGCTGGTTCCGGCGATGGTAACGGCCAACCCATTACAGGTCGCCGGCCCGTTGACCACCGGCTCACATTCCGAGAACTCGGAGGTGTCGCCGATCGTGTTGTCCGTCGCCGTGGCGGTGATCGCGCTGCCGGCCGGGACGCCGGAGAGGAAGGTGGCCGAGAAAGAGACGTTGCCGCCGGCATCGGTGGTCACGTTACGGAAGCCGAGATAGGTCCGTCCCTCGCCGAAGTCGTTGGGGTTGGCTGCGTCGCAGGCCGGGTTGCTGAAGAGCTCGACACGGAAGACGCGGTTGGGCGTGCTGGCCAGCGTGCCGTCGACGGTCACCGCGGCGCTGGCCCCGACGGCCGCTGTCAGGTTGGGGAAGTTCTGCAGGTTGTTCTCGCCGCCATCGCTATCGGGCGGCGAGCCCAGGTCGTTGGGCGTGACGCCGTCGTTCGTGAGGTCGATGCCGAGTCCCCCATTGGAGTGGATCGAGTTGCGCAGAATACGGTTGCCGGTAGGCGCGCCGTCTCCAGGGAAATTGGTGTTGGTAATGCCCACCCCATCGCCGGCGTTGAAGGCAATGACGTTGGCGGCGCCGGCCGTCGTGCCGCCGACCGTGTTGTTTAGTGCGTTGTCGAAGTAGTCGTCGATCACCAGGCCGGCCCCGCCATTACCCAGGGCGCTGGTGCCGTTAACTTGAACCCCAATGTAGTTACCCTCAACGACGTTGTTGTCACCCCCGCCGATAAGTACGCCTGGATTGCCAGCGTCGTCGTTCCCGGAGATGAGGTTGCGCCGGGCGGCGGCAACATCGCCGATCTCGTTGTTTGAAGACGCAACCACGATGCCGCCGAAGGCATTGCCCACGTCGAGGGTGCCACTGACGTCGGTGCCGATGTAGTTGCCGAAGATCCTGTTCGCCCCCGACGGTTCTTCGCTGATGGCGATACCGCGAATGTTGCCGGAGATAAGGTTGCAGGCGCCGCTGCAACTACCGCCGGGCGTGGCGTTATTGCCCCCAATGGTGTTGCCGGTTGCCTCATCCGCCAGGAAGACCCCATGCGAGCCGTTGCCCAGGTACTGGTTGCCGTCCTTGTCGGTGCCGATGTAATTGCCCTGGATCACGTTGTTGTCGCCGTCGGCGGGCAAGTTACCATCGACGGCAACCCCGTGGCCGTCGTTGCGAGAGATTACGTTGCGCGCGCCGGCCGTTGTACCGCCGATGGTCTTGTTGCTACCTATGATCTGAATGCCATTGCCGGCGTTGCCCACGTCTTGCTCACCGTCGTCGTCGGTGCCGATGTAGTTGCCGATCACCGTCGCAATTCCCAGGCCCTCAAGGAGCACCCCCCCCCACGCCGCTGTTGCCAGAGATCACGTTGCGGTCGGCGATGGTCGTGCCACCGATCGTGTTGTTCGTCCCGCCGCTGACGTGGACGCCTCGGACGTTGGCCGAGGCGGCCTCGCCGCTGGCCGTCACGCCGAGGAAGTTACCGAGGATGAAATTGTCGTCTGAGTTGACCTCGATGCCATCGGCTGGGACACCGATCCAACCGCGGATGACCAGGTCCCTGATGGTGGAGCCATCGGAGCCGGCAACCAGGCGCAGGCCGTCCGTCCCCTCGGCCGGACCGCCGCCGACAAGCTCGGCCCGCGGGCCGGGTGTGCAGCTGCCGTCGATCGAGACTGGGTTGGAAATGTCGGGAAGAGCGGCAGCAGGCGCGATAGGCCCGCAGGTGCTGAAAGTGATCATGTCGAAGGCGATCGTGAAGTTCGCCTCGCCGATGGCGGCGCGCAGCGTGCAGTCCTCGACGCCCAGGTCGGCGTTGATGTCGCAGCGCCCGTCGCCGGCATTCAGGTCCGCCTGGTCGGTCGTCAGGTTGACGACGAAAGCGTCCGCCGCGGCCGGCTGCGCCGGCCACAGCGCGACAAGGGACAACGCGGCGAGAGGCGCCGCCAGGACCGCCGTGGACAGCAGACGCTGCATGGGATTCTCCGGGCCTTGAGTGGCTGGAGTCTACGCCCGTGTGCGCGCAGGGTCAAAGCACATATCTGGTGCACTGTTTCGCAAGATAGCGACCTTCAGTCGCCGGCGAGACCGACATCCGCGAGGTCATCGCCTTCCCCAAGACAAAGAGCGCCTCCGACCCAATGACCGGCGCCCCCTCGAAGGTCAGCCCCGAGCAGCTAGAAGAGCTCCGCATCGCCGTCCTCGCCGATCACGACGCCGAACACTAGCCGAACCTCTTCGGAGCCCGTTTGTGTTGGCCGTGGGAGTCAAATCAGCTGGGTGAGCCGCGATGGACCGTCAACCGGCTGATTAAGAGGCATTTACGCTCTAACGTTGTGCTTTGTATCTGACTTGACGAACGTCGGATACGAAGTTATCCGGTGTAGATCGGCTCCACGTCGAGTGGATCATAGGCGTTGCCGAGGCAGGTCCCTTAACTATTACTTACGTCACACGCTGTCCGCGGTAGACACGATAGGGCTGGGAGGCCAGTAGCGCTTCTGCATCTCTGGGTGTCGCTCCGTCAGGCTCCAACGTTGAAGAGAACTGACGCTTGTGCTGCCTTTCTGGGTCTTGCCATATGTTGCTGAGCCAACGACCAGGCGGTCATCGAAAGCTTCTACGCGGAACATCGTGCTCGCGTCCTTGTCAGCGGCAGTCCCGGTATGCCTCTTCGGAGCGACCAACTGCGGATGAGCTCCCACCTTGTCGCGGAAGACTATGACAGGGCCAAGTACCCTTTTGGCATATTCCCTGGCCTTATGTTCCTGCTGACCGAGGGTCAGCCAACCAACGGTCGTTGCCAGAGAGTAGAGGTCTACGGAATACCAGCGATATGCCGCGGCCGCCATATCCATCTCGGGACGGGACAGGCCGATCGCGCCCAGCTTCCACGTAATTGTGCCTTCGCGCTGCTTCGGCAGGCATTGCTCGAGTTTCTGCATTTGGCCGAAAAGATAGTCAAGCGCTATTTGGAGGGCCGTTATGTAGCGGATATGGTTGGCAAACGTCGCTGAAGCATCTTCCTCTGGCACGGTGAGTTTGTCCACATAATCGAGTACTACGTCGCACAAGGATGTCCTCCTTGATCACTGGCAGTGGTGATCGCGCACGGGCGTCATTGGAAGGGTAGCCCATAGGAGATCGCCTGCGATTCACTGCCCCGCGCGGCTGCAGTTGGCGTCGATAAGCGGCAGCCCCCGTACAGCATCATCGCCTGGTCTAGCGCAGGTCTTTCTTGCTGCTCCCAATTGAGATTGTATGGATTAACGGCTAAGCTGGATTACTGGGAAGGGGCTCCCTCCTTGCGGTTTTTTAACGACGACAAGAAGCAGCGGATCGCGCTGGTAGAGGGAGTTCGAGCCGAGCTGATTCGACGTGGTCGGACAGCCGAGGCCTATGTTCCCGCCGTTTGGGTCTGGTTCTTTTCGGCAGTTGAGCAGGCGGGCAATTTGGCGGGCTTCCTGCTGGCGGAGCAGAAAAACGGGTACTTCCGTAAGCACGAATTGAGTGTGAAACGCGTAGAACGGTTCTTATCCGTGGCTGTCGCCGACATTCTTGTGTGGTATACGTCGAGCGAGCAGGCATCGATCGGAGATCTGATGTCCCCGCGCCGGTGGCCTTTGGTGGGGACGCCATACGAGGGGACGACGTTTCAACAGATCATTTGTCGCAGCCTAGATCCGATAGCCGAGTCCTACTACGGGATCTTCTCAGAGGTTATCCAGTCGGATGAAAACGCCACCATCCTTTACGCGCATGGGACTGCTAGAAACTTAGCCGTGGCGGTGGCGTCAGATAATTCTCCCGCCTTCAGGAGCACATTGGATTCCGCCCGGGCTGGCTTCGCCTTCGTAATTCCCATCCCCGAGATGGACGAGTTGAGTGTCATCCGCGCCGACATC
This sequence comes from Dehalococcoidia bacterium, assembly GCA_040902555.1. Classification (GTDB taxonomy): domain Bacteria; phylum Chloroflexota; class Dehalococcoidia; order WHTO01; family WHTO01; genus DASTBR01. The sequence continues at coordinate 78,258 of JBBDXC010000013.1, read as the reverse complement.
TATAACGACTTTATCCTCAGCTTCAAGCAGAGATTGCAGCTTTCCTTTCCAGGCTGAGGAGATGTGACTGGCATCATGTGGGGTGCGGTGCGAAGCTCCCGGATGAACTGCAAGCGGTGGTCTATCCAAGTGGTGCTCCAGTTGGCAGCACATCTGCGCCAGGAAGTCCCACGGCTCCTGAAAGTCGATGCTGCCCCCGGCCGGTGGGCTCCATATCTTCAGACCTCTGACCGCCACGAGTCCTGCGGTCGCTCAGGGCAACGGCTAACGGCGACGATGGCGAAGCAGTCGCCTGAGACAGGACCATGGCGGCCAAGTTCCAGAGCGCGGCTAGCCCAGCACAAGCTTCCAGCGACTGTTCCTGTCGCGATACCTATCTTGAAAGATCCAGTACACCTGTTCTAGAGTGGATATCCATGCTGGCTGCCGTCACGCCGAATCCCCTTCGCACTGCCTCATCTCGTGGAAAGTTGGGGCGTCTGGTCCTGCGCTTCAACGGGCACGAGCCGAGCCTCGAGGTTCAAAAGGTTCAATTGGTTCAAAGGGTTCAATTGGTTCAAAAGGTTCAATTGGTTCAATTCCCCGCCACGCTGTTCCCCCTCTCTGCTTGCGGAGAGGGGGTGAGGTGGGCAGGGCGCCGGGGGGTCTCCACCTTCCGGCGACACCAACGTCGCCAGCCCCACGGAGCCGAAAAAACAAAAGCCGCGCGCAGCTAAGCCCCGATAGGGGCGATTAGCGACGAATAAGCCCGGTTAGCAGCGAATAAGGCCAATTAAGGCGATGCGCCCGAGCCAACTAAGGCGAGATAAGGTCAACTAACGCGATTTAAGAGGCCGTCTCAAAACTCCGAAAAACGGCACAGGCATGGCGGTCACGGCCGTCGAGGCTGGCCTTGTCAGATTCGGTTGGCAGTCCGTTGCTCGCTGAAAACAGGCGAATCCGAGCCATCCTCCTAGTTCTGAGACAGCCTCTTAAGGGCGGTTAGTAGCCGCCGATGAGCCGAACCTTCGACCCCGACTGGTTTTGACTGGCAGCCCCCAACGCGAAGCCATACACCTTTCGGGCCACTCAAGAACCTTCGGCTACGGCGGAGGCGTAGGGATCGTTAGAATCTGAAAATCCGGCAGAGGCACGTTTGCGCCGGGTCGAGGGGATTGCAGCAGATAGATGGATAGGGCACGTCTCGTTCAATTCGTCATTGGTGTGGCGGTCATCCTGGTGCTGGCCGTCGGCGGCCTCTCTTTGATCTTCATCCTCGCGGGAGGTGGCGACGACGCCGACACGCCCGCCGCCAACCTGAACGAGGGCGGCGACGACGACGACAGCGGCACGCCCGGCGGCGACGAAGACTCGGCCGTCGACCTCGGCGACCGCGAGTCCGGCGAGCTGAGGCTCCCGGGTCCCAACCCGATAACGCTGGACCCCGCGCTGGTCACCGACGCCGGCTCCTCGCGCTACATCGTCGAGATCTACGGCGGCCTGGTGGGCTGGGGTCAGGACTACGAGCTGATTCCAGACCTCGCCGAGTCGCTGCCCGAGGCGGAGGAGAACTCGGATGGCTCAGTTTCATACACCTTCACCCTGCGGCGGAACGCCGTCTTCCACGACGGCCGGCCCGTGACAGCCGAAGATGTGAAGTACTCGCTGGAGCGCTCGGCCGACCCGCAGACCGGCTCAACCGTGGCCTCCATCTACATGCGTGACGTGCGCGGGGCGCTGGACAAGATCCGCGGCCGCGCGGACGAGATCAGCGGCGTCGAGGTGATCGACGACAGCACGATCCGCATCACCCTGGACGAGCCCCGGTCCTACTTCCTCCAAGAAATGACCTACCCGGTCTACTTCGTAGTCGACCGCAACGAGGCCGAGAACGACCCCAGCGACTTCTGGCGTGAGCCGAACGGCACCGGGCCTTTCGAGTTGGATAACTGGGACCTCAACCAGCAGTTGGTGATCGTCCGCAACGAGGAGTACCACCTGGAGGCCCCGCTGATCAGCCAGGCGACCTTCGTCCTCGCCGGCAGTTTCCTGACGTTGTATGAGGGCGACGACATCGATCTGGCCAGCATCGGCATCACCGACATCGACCGCGCCCGCGATAGCGCCGACCCGCTGAACGAGGACCTGGTCGAGACGGTCTCCTTCGACTACAGCTACATCGCCTTCAACGCCGAGGAGCCGCCGTTCGACGACCCCCTCGTCCGTAAGGCCTTTGCCCAGGCAATCGACAAGGACGCCCTGGTCGAGGTCGTCCTGCGCGACCTGGGCGTAGTGGCCAACGGCCTCATCCCGCCGGGAATACCCGGCTTCGACGAGGACTTTGAGGGACTGGCGTTCGACCCCGAGGCGGCCCAGGCGACGCTGGAGGATTCCAGCTATGGCACTGACCTCCCGCGAATCGTCTGGACGACGCCCGGGCAGGGCGCCACCGCCGGGCCGATCGTCGAGGCGATCGTGGAGATGATCCGCGAAAACCTCGGCGTTGATATCGAGATCGAGCAGGTCGAGTACGCAACGTTCCTCCAGGACCTCAACCGCAGCCGCTTCCAGATGTTCGACACCGGCTGGGTGGCCGACTATCCCGACCCGCAGAACTTCATCGACGTCCTCTTCTACAGCGACAGCGCCCAGAACGACTGGAACTATGCCAATGCAGAGGTCGATGCACTGATCGAAGAGGCGCGCTCGGAGCCTGACCTGGAGGTGCGGATCGAGCTCTACCGCCAGGCCATGGCGATCATCGTCGAGGAGGCCCCGGTCATCCCGCTCTTCCACCAGAAGAACGTGGAGGTCGTGAAACCCTACATCACGGGCTACGAACCGCCGGCCTTCGAGATACCCTTCCTCCGCTTCATAGGGATCGAGAACTAGAAGGAGCAACATGTCGGGCGGGGTCTTGCCGTTTGTCGTCAAGCGCCTGCTGCTGCTGCCCTTCGTCCTCTTCGCCGTCTCGATCTTCACCTTCGCCCTCGGTCGCTTCGGGCCCGGTGACCCGGTCGAGGTGCGCGCCGGTCCCCGCGCCGACCCGCTGGTCGTCGAGCAAATCCGCGACGACCTCGGCCTCAACGATCCCTTCCTCGTGCAATACGGGCGCTACATGGGCAACCTGGCCCAGGGCGACCTCGGCGAGAGCCTCTCCAAGCCCGGCTTCAGCGTGCAGGAGCTGGTGTTTCCAGCCCTGGCGCGGACGATCCAGCTGAACATCGTGGCCCTCGTCATCGTGTTCTCGCTGGGCATCCCGCTGGGAGTCTTTGCCGCGCTCAAGCGCGGCACCTGGGTCGACCCCGCCGCCATCAGCCTCTTCCTGTTCTTTCAATCGATCCCTGTGGTCGTGGCCATTCCGGTCATGCTCTACGTCTTCGTCCTCAAGCTGGAGCTGCTGCCGGCCGCTGGCTGGGACGGCATCTTTGAGATCTACGAGCCGATCCCGAATGTGCTCTTCGTGCCCTTCTTCGACTCCCACATCATCATCCCCGCCGCCGTCCTCTCGATTCCCGGCGTCGCCGGCCTCGCCCGCCTGATGCCGGCGACGA
>JBBDXC010000013.1:36873-74715 GCA_040902555.1 Dehalococcoidia bacterium | reverse complement strand
CCCGCGCCCGCCCCCCACGACGCTGCAGGCGTTGGACGAGGACTACGTGCGCACCGCCCGCGCCAAGGGCCTCGATGAGTTCGCTGTCGTCACCCGCCACGTGGCGCGCAACGCCCTGCTGCCAATAACGACGGTCATCGGCCTATCGCTGGTCGGCATCCTCGAGGGCGCCTTCTTCGTCGAGACCCTCTACGGCATACCGGGCATCGGTGCGCTAGGAGTCGAGTCCGTCTTTGCCCGCGACTACGAGATCATCATGGCGCTGGTGATCATGGTGGCCTCCGCCTTTCTGGTCGTGAACGTCCTGATCGACATCGCCTATACCTTCGTCGACCCCCGCGTGCGCCTCGAGGACAAGCGCTGATGGCTATCACCACGCAGCTCGACCTGGAGACCACCCAGCCGGCGATAAGGGCCGTAGGCCTCTGGCGGCTGGCCCTGCGCAAGCTCGTGCGCAAGAGGCTGGCGATGGTCGCCCTCGCCGTCATCGTCGTAATTTACGGCTGTGGCATCTTCGCCGACGTGATCGCGCCCTACGACCAGAAGGCGGTCAACCTCTCGTTGGAGGAGACGACGCAGGGGCCAACCTGGGACCACCCCTTCGGCACCGACCGCCTGGGCCGCGACCGGCTAACACAGTCATTCTTCGCGGCGCGGACCACCGTCATCGTGACGCTGGCGACTCTGATCACGGGCGGGGGCTTCATCGGCATCACGCTGGGCATGCTGGCGGGCTACCGCCGGGGTTGGGTGGACTCTGTGATCATGCGCACGGGCGAGGTCTTCTTCGCCCTGCCCGGGCTCTTGATGGTGATCCTGATCAGCGCGACTCTGCGCCCCCGCTACGACCAGCTTGTCCTCGACTTCAGCGAGTGGAGCGGCATCGATTGGATCCGCGATACCGGCTTCTCCGACATGGTGCTGATCTTCTCGATCCTCTCGCTGTTCTTCTGGGTTGGCAGCGCGCGGCTGATCCGCTCGCAAGTGCTGGCCCTGCGCGAGACCGACTATGTACTGGCAGCGCAGGCGATGGGGGCCTCGACCCGGCGCATCATCTGGTCGCACATCTTCCCCAACATCCTGCCGATCGTGGTCGTGGGCTTTTCGGCCTCTCTGGGTGCCGTGGCCAGCACCGAGATCGCGCTTTCGTGGCTGGGGCTGGGGGTGAAGGAAGCCAGCTTCGGCAAGATGATCTTCGAGGGCGGCAGCATCCGCACCCTCCAGGCCTACCCGCACCTCCTCCTAATCCCGGGGGCGATCGTGGCCGCCCTGATCTTCTCCTTCAACCTCCTCGGCGACGCCCTGAACGACGTGCTCTCGCCGCGCGGCCGTTAGTGGCGGTTTTCTTAGATGTCAGGGACCAGAAGTTGTTTGTTCACTTCTCCGGTTGGGACTCTTTCTTCACGCTCCGCCGCCGGCTCGACGTGCCCCTTCAGCTAATCCGTGAGGTCAGGGAGGAAGCGAGCCCACCGAGGCCTATCACCTGGCTGTGCTTTCGGGGCAGCGCCCTTCCCGGGTTGGTTGCGGCAGGTGTCTTCTGGTGGCGGGGTGGATTCTCCTTCTGGTCATGGCGCCGGGGCAGGACGCCCGTGGTCTTCGAGCTTGTAGGCGCGCGGTACAAGCGCCTGATCATCGGTTTCCCCGAGCCCGACTCTGCCGTAGCTCTCCTGCGGGCCGCGCTCGCTGACCGGCCGTAGGGCCGGAGCATGGTGGCCGGTCCGACGGAGGCGGCTCGCCCTCTCGGCGACGAGCCGCACCCCGTCAGGAGATCCCGGTCAGCCGCCCTCCGCTCCCGTCGGAAGCGGACGGCCCGCCAGGCGGCGGCCGTCCAGCTGGAAGTTGGGCAGGGCCCGGCCCAGCCAGGACGGCATCCACCAGTTGGCGTCGCCGATCAGCTGCATGATGGAGGGCACCAGCACCAGGCGGACGATGGTCGCGTCGATCAAGACGGCGACGGCGAGGCCGAGACCGAACTCCTTGATCACCCGTTCATCGCCCAGGACGAAGCTGCCGAAGACCACGATCATGATCAGCGCGGCCGAGGTGATCACCCGCGCCGTCGATGAGACACCCGAAGCGATCGCACGCTTCGTTTCAAGCCCCATCACGTGCTCTTCGCGGATGCGGCTGACCAGGAATACCTCGTAGTCCATGGAGAGGCCGAAGAGGATGGCAAACATCATCATCGGCAGGAAGGGCTCGATAGGACCCGTCGAGTTGATGCCCAACGGCCCGGCGAGCCAGCCCCACTGGAATATGGCGACAACCACACCGTAGGCGGCGCCGATCGACAGCAGGTTCAGGACCGCGGCCTTAATCGGGATCAGCACGGAGCGGAACACCACCATCAGCAGCAGGAAGCTGAGGCCGATAACGACGGCGAAGAAGATCGGTGTGCGCGAGGTTATGCGCTCGCCAACATCGATCTCCGCGGCAGTGCTGCCAGCGACGTAGGCGCTGACCCCGGTGCCCTGGGTGGCGGCGGGTATAACGTCGCCCCTTAGGGTATGGACGAGGCGGCTCGTCGCGCTGTCCTGGGGCGCGCTGTCCGGATAAACAATGATGCCGGCTGTGGAACCTGAGTCGTTGAAAACGGGCTCACCAACCGCGGCGACACCCGGCGTCCCCGTCAGTGCCGTGACAAGCCCCCCAAGCTGCGGGTCCTCCTCCAACGACCCGTCGGCCACAATCATCAGCGGGCCGTTGAAGCCGGGGCCGAAGCCCTCGCTGAGCAGGTCATAAGCGCGTCGGGAGTGCAGCGCTGTGCTGTTGTTGCCCGAATCCGTGAAGCCGGTGTCGAGGCTCAACAGCGGGATCGCCAGCGCGGCCAGGGTGAGCGCGCCGGCCGCGGCGGAGATCAGCGGCCGGCGTTGAATCGCCAGGCTGAAGCGATACCAGACTGAAGACCCGTGATTGGTTTCGCGCGTCCTGAACAGGGGAATTCCCAGGGAGTCGATTCTCGGGCCGATGACGGCCAGAAGCGCCGGCAGGAGCGTCAGCGCTGCCAGCACCGACAGCAGGACAACGAGGGCTGCCGCGGCCGAGACCGGCGACGAAGGGTATGCCGATGAGCGTCAGTCCGGCCATGGCGATGACCACCGCACTCCCCGCGAAAAGAACGGAGCGTCCGGCGGTGTTTAGGGATTTGACCAGGGCGTCCTCGGTCGATTCGCCGCGATGGAGGCCCTCGCGGAAGCGAGTGATGACGAACAAGGCATAATCGATGCTCACGCCCAGCCCGATCATCGAGGCAAACGCGACCGTGAACTCGGGAAGGTCGAAGAAGGCGGCAGCCAGGCCAAGCGTTGCGATTGCGCCGCTCAGCGGGAACAGAGCAGTCAGGATAGGTACGCCCATCGCCACGATCGAACCGAAAACAAAGACTAGGATGACCGCAGCGGCGGCGAGGCCTATGAATTCCGAAGAGAGCCCCACGGCGCCTTCGCTGGTCTCCACGACGTCGCCACCCACCTCAAGCTTGAGGTTCCCGACGGGATAGGTCTCCACCAGCGCGTAGAGCTGGTCGGTCTGTTCCGCGGGGATGTCGTTTGCGCTAGCTGCGTAGCGCAGGGTTGCGTAGGCGATCGTGCCGTCGTCGGAAACCTGCGTGGGTTCATCCAGCGGAGAGGTTACTTCGATGACACCGGGAAGCTGCTCGGCACGCCCAAGGACGTCCTCGACCTGTCGCTGGGTCTGCGGATCGGAGAGGCCCGAATCAGATTGAAAGATCAGCGTCGCGTCGCTACCCGACCAGGCGGGGAAATTCTCGTCGAGAAGATCGGCCGCGGCCTGCGACTCGCTCCCCGGGATAGTGAACTCGGTAGCGTATTCGCCGGCGCCCACCTGGAGCAGAGCGAACAGCACTGCGATTCCAGCTATCCAGCCACCGATGAAGTGCCACCGCCGCCTGTAGGCGAGGTGTGCAAGCTTTTCGAAAACCGAGCTCGGACTGCGATCTCGATGGACCATTTTGGTTCTCCATTCGTGCGTGTGTTGGTAACGGAACACGCGTTCCGCTTATGAGCTAATATGGCTGTGTTGGCGATCGGCTGTCAAGCGGAAAGTGTTAAGAACCTGTTAGGAATAGCGCAGGAATGAATACCAGAGAGATGAGGGCGGACGCCCGGGCCAACAGGCAGCGCTTGCTGGACACGGCGCGGACTCTGTTCGCTGAGCGTGGCAGCGATGTCGACATGCGCGAAATCTGCGAGCGTTCGGGCATCGGCATAGGTACGCTTTATCGCAATTTCGCCAGCAAGGATGAGCTTGTCACCGCCATCAAAGATGAGCTTCTGGAACAGGGAAGGAACCTTCTCGATAGGGCCGAGGCCGTTGATGACCCGTTCGAGGGACTAAAGATCGTCCTTAACGGGATGTGGGAGCTGGCCGAAACCCGCGGACGGCTGATGGCAGAGCTCGGCGCGCTCACATCGCCTAAAAGGGAAGAAGGGGCTGAAGATATCCGCGCTACGATGCGGAAGCTCTTCCAGCGCCTTCAGGATGATGGCCGGCTGCGCAGTGGTCTGGACCCGGCCCTGGCCGAAGGCTTTATCGGGTCGCTGTTCCCCCTTTACATCAACTTGCGCCAGTCGTTCGAAGCGGAGCAGGTGCGCGCTCAGCTCACACTGTTAGCCATCAGTTCGGTAGTTGTAACGCCTGCGTAGTCCGCGCGGCTGCCGCGCCGGCGAAAACCTGTAGTTTACGCCTCGATCTGTCGCTTATGACAGAGAACATGGAAGACCTGTACACTCTCCTGCAGGTTCCGCCGAGCGCTGACCAGGACGCCATAGATGCGGCCTACGCGCGCCTCGTCGCGACCGCCAGAAGCCAGGACATCGTGGCCCTCGAGCGGGCCCACGGGACGCTTTCTGACCCTGTCCGACGCCGTCTCTACGACAACTCGCGGGCCGACCCCCGTGGCCTTCGCGCGATGCTGGGCATCGACGGGCGACAGGAAAAGGTCGTCTGGAACGTCACCGGCCGTAAAGGCGATGAGCCGCCGGCCGCGCCCGCGCTCGTCGATCCCTGGGGTCTGCACGAGCGCATGGAGGATGAGCCCTTCGCTGACGCAGACGGCGTCTTCAGCGACCCCTTGCTGGCGGTCAGTGGCCGGCCAGAGCTCGACCCGGGCGGCGACGAGCTCTCGCCGCCGGAGCCCGAGGAACCCGACGAGGGGCCACTCTACGAGCCGTTTGAGATGAACCATCCGCCCCAGGTCGCTGTCGCAGCGCCCCACGAGCCGCCATACGAGCCGAACACGCCGCTTGGCATGTCCGCTAATCCCGATCCGGATTACCTGTCGTGGGGTGACTTCGAAGGGGCGCCCCCGAAACGCTCCGGGGCGTTCGCCCACATGGTCATCGAGCCGGCGCCGATAGTTCAGCCGCCAGCCGTTGAAGAACCGCCAGAGGAAGCCGCGCCGGCCGCGCTCGTCGAGATAGCAATCAACGAAGCCGTGGCTGTCCCCGAGAAACCGAAACGGAAGCCGCGGCGGCGCGCCAGCCCCAGGAAGGCGCCGGCCGCCGCGAGCCCGCCGCCGGATCTCCAGGTCGAGCCGCTCGACCTGGATACGGTCACGCTTACCACCTACGACCCGACGAGTTTCGAGCCGCCGCCGCCACCCTCATGGTGGAATCCGCTAAATCTGTTGGCGCGATTCTCTGTCGTGCTCGTGGCAGGGGCCGTCATCGCGGCCATCGCCTTCACCTACATCAGCCTGCGAGAGGACGAGGATCCTTTGTCCGCCGATGAATCCGCCATTGATTCAGACCCGGGGACGGAGACCGGCGATCTCGATAACCTTGCGCCACCCCCCGAGCTCGTCCCCGGTGTTGAGCTGCCCTCCGAGTTAGAGGCGCTGGCGCGAAGCACCGTCGAGGGCTTTAGCGGCCCCTCCGGCCAGGGCTACCAGTTCATGGGGCTGGTGGCCACTGAGCATCCGCTGGGCGGCCACTTCTACGTTGCTGTGGGCCGCAGCGCCACCTCGCTCGACGGGACCGGTCAAAGGCTGTTCTTCTTCTTCAACAGCACGCCACTTGGCAGCGACTGGGCCGACGACGCAAGGAGCATAGCCCTGGTCGAGCCTGTTGAAGGCGGGCAGATACGCGTCGTCTACGGCGCCTTTGCCGCCGGCGACCGAGGCTGTTGCCCGGGTTTGGCCGACGTTGTGGTGATATTCACGACTGAAGGAGCGGTCCTCAGCTCCGACCTTGCGGCGCCACCGGGGGAGATACTCAGCCGCTAGGGCACACCCAGGACACACCAGGGATCGCCGCGAACGACCCCTCACCTGAAGCGCCGGGCGGCCCCCAGGGCTTATCCCCCGCTACGATCAGACTGTGGCAGACCTCTACAAGACCCTCCAGGTGCGCCCTGGAGCGGACGACGAAGCCATCGCCGCAGCCTATGTCCGTCTCAGTCGCCGCTATGATCCGGCGCACGGCGGCCCCTTCGCCGACGAATCCGCCCTGCGCGAAGTAGAGCGGGCCTATCAGGTCCTCGGCGACCCGACAGCCCGCCGCGCTTATGACGAAAGCCGCGACCCACGTTTGACCAAGGGCCACAAGGCCCTCCTCGAGGCGACGAGCCGGGGCGAGGATGCTTACGCCGTCGAAGACGAGCCTCCCGGTCTGGCGCGGGGTCCATTCAGGGCCGAGGCGCCACCGGTCGATGAAACGGCCATGGCTGCCGACCCGTTTCGGCCGGCCGCGCGGGATGCGGCCGATTTCGGCAGTGCGCCCTTCCCGGCCCCTCCGGCAGTTGAGGACGTCAACGACGAATCCGTCCCGGTCGCAGCGGCTGAGCCGGCTGAGCCAGCACCGGCGCGGGCATCCGATCCGTTCCGCCCCGAGCCCACCGCGGGCGCGGATCCTGCGGAGGCTGTAGTAGCCGGAGAGAACCAGCCTTTGGCGTCTGAGCCCGCGGCGAACCAGGCTAGTGGCGCACCTCTCCGTGAAGCCGCAACCGCCTGGCCAGAGCCAGCCGCCGTGTCAGCCGGCGCTTCCGACCCATTTCGCCCTGTGGTTTCCGAGGGCTCGGTCCCAGAACAAGACCTTGAGTATGACCTGGGGGAGGTGGGCGCTGCTGGCCTGGCCGCTGAGGCCGGCCCTGAGCCCGAGCGCGGCGGTCCATTCGGGGCCGCGGCGCCTTCGACGGCGGAATCCCAGCCTGTTGCCGAGATTACGAAGACCGCAGAGATTGTCCCGCCAACTGCCGAGGAAAGACGAGCCGCCCGGCAGTCAATACTGCCCATGGGTCCTCCGGGCGAGCCCTTCGAGGCGGTCGTCGGCCCGCCCCCAAACCTGGCGTCCTCGCGCCGGCGGCCGACTATTGACGAAGAGCCGCCCCTGGCAGGCGTCGACAAGGCGGAAGAGGAAGGCCCCGTGGTGGCGGCTTCAGCGGGAACGGAGTATCGCCAATCCCGCTTTGCATCCTGGCGAGACGTCGGGCTCGTCGCCGCGGTTTCCTTTGCCCTTGTCTTTATCGGCGCCGGGTTGGCCTTCTATGGGGTGTATCAGGCCCTGGGCGATTCCGACGACAACAACCCCCAGGAGGCGCCGGCGGTCACGGACGAAGGCAGCCCCGAGACCACGCCCTCCAGCGAGGCCACGGCTACGGCCACGGCCCCGGCGCAGGGACAGCCCCCAGCAGCACCCGTGGTGACATCGGCGGAGGCGCTCGGCGAGGAGCGCGTGGCGATCGCCCGCCAGGAAATCGCCGACTACGACGGCGACGCCGGCGTCGACTACGAGCTCTACGACCTCGTGGCCACCACGACGGCCGCCGGGGATGTCTTCTACGCCGCTATCGCCACGCAAACTGGTGGCGGTGGCGCGGGGCAGCGCGTCTTCTTCTTCCTCAACGACGAGTTTCTCGGCCTGGACTGGGGCCGGCCGGTTGTCAGCATCGATACCTTCGCCTCGATCGAGGGGGTAATCCGCGTGGTCTATCGCTCCTACGCCGCGGGCGACGAGCCGTGCTGCCCCAGCCTCGAGTCGTTCGCCGTCGTCTACAGCCACAACGGCAGTTTCGCGGCCGACAATCCCAGCCCGCCAGACACGATCTTCCTGCCCTGAGGGACCGACCTGGCCCACCTGTCCGAACGGGCGGGGCGGCCCAAAGGGGCAACTCCCTATAATCGCTGAGTAGTGAAGGTCACCAGTGAACGCCTCCCCAACGCTCAGGTCAAGCTTGACGTAGAGGTCAATCCCGAGAGGGTTGAAGAGTCTATCGACGCGGCCTATAAGCGCCTGGCCCGCAAGGTCAAGATCCCCGGCTTCCGGCCGGGAAAGGCGCCGCGGCCGGTCGTCGAGCGACACCTCGGCGGCCGTGAAGCGTTGCTCCACGAGGCGCTCGACAGGCTCGTGCCCGAGGTCTATGACGAGGTGATCGAGGAGCAGGACATCGCCGCGATCGACCTGCCCCAGCTCTCCATAACAAACCTCGACCCTGTCAGTTTCACCGCCACGATACCGATCAGGCCGGAAGTCAAGCTCGGCGACTACAAGTCGATCCGAGTGCCCCGTGAGCCGGTGGACGTGCCCGAAGAGCTGGTCGACGCGGAGATCGAACAGATCAGGGCGACACAGGCCATCGTCGAGCCAGTCGAGCGGCCGGTGCAGCTAGGCGACGTGCTGCGCGTCAACGTGGCTCTGTCGGTCGACGGCGAGGAGCAATTCTCGCGGGACGACGTCGAGTTCGCCCTCCACGAGGAGCGCGTGGTCATCCAGCCCGGCTTCAAGGAAGAGCTGCTCGGTATGAGCAAGGGCGAGTCGAAGGACTTTACCCTGCCTGTGTCCGACGATCACCCGGATGAGAGCCGCCGCGGCAAGGATCAGCAGTTCCACGTCGCGGTCAACGAGGTCAAGGAACGCCGCCTGCCGGAGCTCGACGATGATTTCGCCGGCGCCGTCGGCGAGGGTTTCGACTCGCTGGAGGAGCTCAAGCAGCGCATCCGCGACAACCTGCGCGTCGAGCGCGAACGCGAAGAGGGGTCCCGCTACGAGAACGCCATCCTCGACCAGCTATTGGAGCGCGCGGAAATAGAGTTTCCGCCGGTGCTCGTCGAACGAGAGATAGACCACCAGCTGCGCGACCACATGGGAGGCTCGCCGGGCGCCTTTGAGCAGCAGCTGAAGCGGGCCGGCCGGACCGCCGAGGAGGTCAAGGAAGAGCTGCGCCCCCACGCCGAGGACCGCGTGAAGCGGTCGCTGGTGCTGAGCGAGGTTTCCACGGCCGAAGAGGTCGCGGTTGATGACAGCGAGATTGACGCCGAAATTGACCGCATGACCGAGGGCGCCGGCGAAAGCGCCGAGCGGATACGCGAGCTCTTCGACAGCGAGAGCGGACGCGCGACCCTACGCCGCTCGCTGACGACCCGCAAGACTTTTGACCGCCTTGTCGAGATAGCGGGGTCGCCCGCGCCGGAAGGCATCGCCGAGGGTCCCGTCGCCCCGAAGAAAGCCCGTCGGCGCCGCAAGGCAAAGGTAACGGCCGCCGTGGGCGGCCCCACAGAAGAAGATCAGATTGAAACAAAGGAGATGGAATGAATATTCAGAACGTGATCCCGATGGTCATCGAGCAGAGCGCGCGGGGTGAGCGCGCCTTCGACATTTACTCGTTGCTGCTGCGCGAGCGAATTATTTTCCTCGGCCAGCCGATCGACGATCAGATCGCCAACCTGATAATCGCCCAGCTGCTTTACCTGGAGCGCGAGGACGACAGCAAGGACATTCACCTCTACATCAACTCGCCAGGCGGCTCGATCAACGCTGGCCTGGCGATCTACGACACGATGCAGCTGGTGCGGCCGGACGTTGCCACCTTCTGCGTGGGCATGGCCGCCAGCATGGGCACGGTACTGCTCGTCGCCGGCACCGAAGGCAAGCGCTACGCCACCCCAAACTCGACGGTGCACATGCACCAGGCCCGCGGTGGCGCCGCCCCCGCCCCGGCCGACGTCGAGATCATGGCCAAGGAGATCCTGCGTGAGCAGCAGATAATCCGCGAGATCCTGGCCAAGCGGACCGGGCAGCCGCTGGAGCGGATCGTCCGCGACTCCGACCGCGACTACTTCATGGACGCGGCCCAGGCCAAGGAATACGGCATCATCGACGAAATTCTTACACGCTCCGAGGAGAGCCTGGGCTAGGCGGCGTCTGCGAAAATGCCGATATACAACTTAGCGGCCACCGGGCTAGCGCCTCGGCTCGCGACAAATTCCTCCCAGGGGGCACCCCGCTAATGGCAAGTTCCAAGAGTGGCCGTGTTCAGTACCATTGCTCGTTTTGTGGTAAGAACCAGGAGCAGGTTCGCCGCCTGATTGCCGGCCCGGGCGCCGTCTACATCTGCGACGAATGCGTCGAGCTGTGCCGCGAGATCATCGACGAGGAGGCTGCGCCGGCGGTGCGGCCCAAGATGGGCGGCAGCAAGCTGCCCACTCCCCGCGAGATCATGGACCACCTGAACGAGTACGTCGTGGGCCAGGACGAGGCCAAGAAAGTGCTCTCCGTCGCTGTCTACAACCACTACAAGCGCGTCAACGCCACGGTTGGTTCCGACGGCGTTGAGCTCGAAAAAAGCAACATCCTGCTCGTTGGGCCAACAGGCTCGGGCAAGACGCTGCTGGCCAAGACGCTGGCCAAGATCCTCGACGTCCCCTTCACCATCGCCGACGCCACGGCGCTGACCGAGGCCGGTTACGTCGGTGAGGATGTCGAGAACATTCTTCTGCACCTGATCCAGGCCGCGGACTTCGATGTCCAGCGGGCCGAGCGCGGCATCGTCTACATCGACGAGATTGACAAGATCGCCCGCAAGTCCGACAACCCCTCGATCACGCGGGATGTCTCGGGCGAGGGTGTGCAACAGGCGCTGCTCAAGATCATCGAGGGTGCCATCGCCAGTGTGCCTCCGCAGGGCGGGCGCAAGCACCCTCACCAGGACTTCATCCAAATCAATACGGCCAACATCTTGTTTGTCTGTGGCGGCGCCTTTGAGGGCCTGGACGAGATCATCGAGCGCCGCGTAGGCAAGAAGGCCCTCGGCTTCCACCGCGACGGCCGCGACCGGACCGCCGAGACAGAGTACGCCACACTGGCGCAGCTGACCCACGACGACCTGTTGCGCTATGGCTTGATTCCGGAGTTCGTCGGTCGCTTGCCGATGGTTGTTGCCCTCGAGTCGCTGAGCGAGGAATCGATGGTGCGCATCCTTACTGAGCCCAAGAACGCGCTTGCCAAGCAGTACAAGCAGTTCTTCGCCATGGACGGCGTCGACCTCACGTTCACCGACGAGGCCCTGCAGGAGATCGCGCGCGAGGCGATCGAGCACAAGACAGGGGCCCGCGGCCTGCGCACCGTGCTGGAGGACAGCCTGCTCGAGGTGATGTATGAGATCCCCTCACGCGGCGACGTGCGCAAGTGCGTCGTCAGCGCCGAGACGATCAGCAAACGGCAGCGTCCGCTGTTGCTGACCAAGTCGGGCCAATCTTCCGAGTCTTCGGCAGAAGAAGACGCCGACAAAGACCTCGAAGCCGCCAGCTAGCGGTAGGCGATCAGGATCAGGGCTGAGACGGCGAGCCAGGCCACGATGTTGAGCGCCATGGGCCGGTCGCGATAGAGCACTTCTTCGGGGCTGCCGCCCAGCTCGTGCTTGTGCACGAGATAGAGGTAGCGGAACAGGCCATAGATCACGAAAGGGATCGTGAAGGCCATGGCGTCGTTGTCGGGCAGTGACGCCGCGCTGAAGGTGTAGAGGCTGTAGGCCAGGATCGTCGCCGCCGTGACCACGGCCGACATCTGGTCCAGCAGCGGCAAAGTGTAATCGCCCAGCGTCGAGCGGTGAGCCGAGGCCCCTTCGAGCGCCGCCAGCTCGCTCCGCCGCTTGTTGATCACCAGGAACAACGCGCCCAGCATCGTGCACAGATACAGCCAGGGCGAGATCGGCACGTCGATGGCCAGCGCCCCAGCTAGCGCTCGCAGGACGAACCCGCTGGCCACAGCCATCAGGTCGATCAGGACGATCTGCTTCAGAAAGTAGGAGTAAGCCAGCGTCAGGGCGAAGTACGTCATAGCGATCGTCCCGAACTCTAGGTTCACCAGGAAGCCCGCCGAGAGGCCGGTGAGGCTGAGCAACGCCGCGGCCCCGACAGCGAGGTTGAGGTCGAGGGTGCCTGCTGCCAGTGGCCGACGGCGCTTACGCGGGTGCAGGCGGTCGGCCTCCAGGTCGCGGATGTCGTTGATCAGGTAGCCGGCGGCAGAGATGACGCAGAAGATGGCGAATGCGGCCAGGGCGCGCCAGACGAAGGGCCACCACTCGCCGGCGTCGAGCGGGTCGTAGGAGCGGTCGACGGAGAAGATCAGGGCGAGGAAAACCAGTCCGTTCTTCAGCCACTGGCGTGGCCGCATGGCGAGAAATAGTGCGCGTGCCGTGGCAGCAACGCCCTGGCGCTGGGCCGGGGCGGCGGCTGCTTCAGTTGCGGCAACAAGCCGTGGCTCACCGAGGGCCGTTTGTTCTCTGGTCATGGGATGAAACAGGTGCTTTGACGATCTTACAGAAGAGCCGCCGGCCGGCTCTGGACTAAACCGCCTGGAAGGTTTCCGCCCGAGTACACATTCCAGATCAGGCCAGTTCGATATCGTGAAGGCGCACCGCGACCTGTGGTGCGCCTTCGTACCACTTGCGAACCACCTCGGCGCCGTACTTGGCACGGAACATGGCCTCCACTCGTTGGATCCACTCTGCATCGAGAAGCTCGGGCGTCCCCTTGAGGAGCCGCACGCCGGCGTGGAAGAGCGCCTCGCCCGTCGCAACGATGTTGGCGAGCCAGTCCGGCAGCAGCCCGTCCTCTAGGTGGGCGAGGAGGTAGACAGCGGCGTCATCGGAGGCGAAGGAGAGCTCGGCTTCATATTCCTCACCGCTCTTTCGGCCCCTGTGTTTCAGGTAAATGAGGTCGAGCCGCTGCAGGGTATCGGCGAGCTCGGGGGTCAAAGCTGTGGGCTCGGTACAACAGGGAAGGTTGCCACTTACCTAAAATTAGATCAGATGGCTCCACCAATCCCCCAAACCAACCTAAGGGAGCGCATTGCTGCGCTGCCGACCAAGCCCGGCGTCTACGTCTACAAGGATGCGGAAGACAAGGTTATCTACGTCGGCAAGGCGGCCAACCTGCGCAGCCGCGTCCGCTCGTACTTCGGCTCGCCGCTGAGCCTCGAGGGCAAGACCCGCCGGCTGCGCTCACAAATCGCCGACATTGAGTACACGGTGACTGCCTCGCCGGCGGAGGCCTTGATGCTGGAATCGGTGTTGGTCAAGCGCCACCAGCCGCTGTTCAACGTCCGCCTCAAGGATGACAAGCACTACCCCTACCTCAAGGTGGACCTCAACGACCCGTGGCCCCGCGTCTACATCACCCGCAGTGTGCATAAGGACGGCTCGAGGTACTTCGGCCCCTTCGCCAGCGCAGGCTCCGTCCGTATGACGCTCGACCTGGTGAAAAAGCTGTTCCCCTGGCGCTCCTGCACGAAGACGATCACCGGTACGGACCCACGTCCCTGCCTCGATTACTACATCAAGCGCTGCATCGCCCCGTGCACGTCCTACTGCACGAAGGAGGAGTACGACGAGGTCATCAACCAGGTGATCCTCTTTCTGGAAGGTCGCACCGACGAGGTCCTGCGCGACCTCAAACGCAAGATGAAAACGGCCTCGGCCGCCATGCTCTACGAACAGGCTGCCAACCTCCGCGACCAGATGAAGGCCATCCGTCGCACAACCGAAAAGCAGGCAATGGCGACGACGCGGCGCGGCGACGACGACATCTTCGGCCTGGCGCGGGATGGCTCGGAGGCCTGTGTCTTCGTCTGGTTCCTGCGCGGCACGAAGATCGTCGGCCGCGACCACTTCATGCTCGAGGGCGCGGCCGAGGAGAACGATACCGAGGTTATGACCAGCTTCATCAAGCAGTTCTATGGAGCGGCATCCTACATCCCCAAGGCTGTGTTGACGCCGGTCGAGATCGCCGACCGAGAGTTGATCGAGCAATGGCTAAGCGAGCGGCGCGGATCGCTGGTTACCGTCCGCGTGCCCGAGCGTGGCAGCCGCCGCCAGCTAATGGCTTCGGCCAACGACAACGCGAAGGAAGCCCTCGAGATGGAGCGGGTCAAATGGCTGGCCGACAAGGGCAAGACCAGCGAAGCACTGGAACAGTTGGCGACTGAGCTGAACCTGCCGGAGCCGCCACGCCGGATCGAGTGCTATGACATCTCGAACATCCAGGGCACCAACTCGGTCGGCAGCATGGTCGTCTTCATCGACGGGCACTCGCGGCCCGCCGAGTACCGGCGCTTCAAGATCAGGACGGTTGAGGGATCCAACGACTTCGCCTCGATGGCCGAGGTTCTGCGGCGCCGCTTCCGGCGCAAGGAGGGGCCGGAAGGCGAGCGGGTTGAGCGCGACGAGTCGTTCGACGCCCAGCCGGACCTGTTGATCATCGATGGTGGCAAGGGCCAACTGTCCGCGGTCCTCGACGTCATGCGTGATATGGGCCTCGAGGAGATCCCGGTAACGGGCCTGGCCAAGCGCAACGAAGAGCTGTACGTAAAGGACATGTCCGAGCCGATCATCCTTCCCCGCACCTCCCAGGCCCTGTACCTGATCCAGCGCATCCGCGACGAAGCGCACCGCTTCGCCGTCACCTACCACCGGCAGGTCAGGGCGAAATCGGGTATCAGGTCGGCCCTGGACGAGATTCCCGGCGTGGGGCCAAAGCGCAAGAAGGCCCTGATGAAGAAGTTCGGTTCGGTCCAACGCGTCCGCGAGGCCGGGCTCGAGGACATAGCCGCGACCGTTGGGTTTACGACCAAATTAGCCGGCCGCGTGAAGGCGGCTGTTGGCAACGATGCTGTTGCGCCTTAGCCACGGGCACCGCGGTCCGGCTCGCGGTGCGCTGGAGGATAGGAGTTCGCTCGTCACGAGTGGGGTTGATGCTGTCCAGGTGGATCCTCCCGTAACTCGCGTGCCCGCTGCCAGGCTTTGTTTAGCCCGACGGCGAAGCGGCAGCCGCACCAGCGGAGACATCGAAGCGGACGCCGGTCAGCTCCTCCGAAACCTCCCATAGCCGGCGCGCCATCTCCTCGTCGCGCGAGGCCGCAGTTGAGGAAACGACCGCCGGGTAGCCTCTCTGCTCGAACAGTCCGTCGGGGCCGATGTACTCGCCGCCCTTGAGACTGGGCTCGACGGCGGCGTAGAGCGTGGGCAGCGCGCCCATTTCAGCGCTCTGGGCGAAAACCCGGTTGGTAAAGGCCATCACCATGCGGTCTAGCTTTGGCGGGGCCGCCGATTGGAGATTCGTTGCCGAGTAGCCGGGGTGCGCCGCCATACTGCGCACGGTCGAGCCCGCCGCTTCCAGGCGCCGGTTGAGCTCGAAGGCGAAGAGGAGGTTGGCCAGCTTCGATTGTCCGTAAGCCCGCCAGCGACCGTAGCCGCGCTCGGCCTGCAGGTCTTCGAGGTTGATCCGGCCCATTCGATGTGCTCCGCTGCTGACGGTGACAACGCGGGCACCCCTGCGCCCCTCCATCGCGCCGAGCAGCAACCCGGTCAGGGCGAAGTGGCCGAGGTGGTTGGTACCGAACTGGAGCTCGAAGCCATCTGCGGTGGTGCTGCGCGGCGCCGCCATCACGCCGGCGTTGTTGATCAGGAGGTCCAGGCCGTCGTGGCCCCCGCGGAAGGTCGTGGCAAAGGCCCTGACCGAGTCGAGGCTCGCCAGGTCGAGCGGGATCACTTCGATCTCGGCGCCTGGGACCTCGCCCCTGATCGCGGAGGCGGCGGAGGAGGCCCTGGCAGCGTCGCGGCTGGCGACGACGACCCGCGCTCCGGCGCGCGCCAACTCCCGCGCCGTGATCAAGCCCAGTCCGCTGTTGGCGCCTGTCACTATAGCCACGCGTCCGTGCTGGGCGGGAATGCGGGTAGCAGTCCACTTGTCGCTCATAAGAACCTCCGTCGCGCCTTTGCCCCTAATAGTGAGTCCAATTGCGGCGCGGGGGAAGCAGCGGTGGTGATTCTCGTGATGGCGTTGGCAGGGCCCGTCGGATCGGGTGCTTCTGACTACCCCATCCAACAGGCCCGGCCCTGACGTGATTGTGCCTACGGCAGACTCTTGATCCTTACGGGGACCGGCTTGTCCTCGATCGGCGAGCCGTTGCCAAGCTTCCCGAAGCCGTCGCTGCCCCACGAGCGGGCGCTGGAGCCGAGGCTGGCGAAACTCGTGCCGTTGGCAGCAACGATGCTGGTGATGCCCGTAAGGTCCTTAACGTCTACTGGAAGCGGGAACTTGTCGGTGCAGCACTCGTTCTCGACGCTGTTGCCAAGCTCTCCGGAGTAGTCACTCCCCCAGGCCTTAGCCTCACCATTGGTCAGCAGTGCCAGAGAGAAGATCGTACCCGCGGAGATCGCCTTGACTCCGGTCAGGTTTTTGACCTTCACGGGAGTCGGTGCATGGTCATAGGTGTCGACGCTGTTACCGAGCTGACCGTAGGTGTCATCAGCCCATGCCTTCACGGTCCGGTCCGCGAGCAGGGCCATTGCGTGGTACTCGCCGGCGGAGACGGCAGTGACGTTGGCCAGGTTGTTGACCAGCCGCGGGATGAAGGAGCTGCTGCGGCCATTGCCGAGCGTGTTGTAGAAGCCATCGCCCCAGGACACGACCTTGGCGTCGCCGCGCACCGCCAGGAAAAAGGGCCGCCCGATGAAGCCGAAGCTGCCGTCTACGTCCTTGATTCCGGTCAGGCTCGTAATCTTGACCGGCAGGCCGGTCGCCGGCGTCACGCCTTCGCCGTCCCCGAGCTGTCCCCAGCTGTCGTCGCCCCAGATCGACACCGTCCCGTCCTTGTGCAGGGCGATCGCCGTGCCGTAGGTAGCGTCGATCTCTTTAACGTTTGTGAGCCCATTGATAGTGACCGGGAGCGTGCTCCCGGTTTCGGAGTCACCGACATCACCGTTGCCGTGCATGCCGGAGTACCCGTTCTGGCCCCAGACCCGTACCGTGCCATTGCTCATAACGGCATAGGCTGTGGTCCAACCCACCGCGATGCTCTTGACGTTGGCCAGGGCGCCGGCGCCGGTCGCGCTCTTGACTCGGACGGGAGTGGTCCGAGGAGAGCTGCTGATAAACCCCTGGCCCAGCTGGCCATAGTCGTTGAGGCCCCAGGCCTCGACGTGGCCGTCGCTGAGCAGGGCCATCGCGAACTGGCCGCTGGAGGCGATCTGCTTAACCGTCACGCCCGCGGTTTCCGACTTGACTTCTCTAGCGGCGTCGGGCCCTGTCCCGGAGGCGCCGGCTTGCGAGGCGGCGAACAGAGACAACACAAGCAGAGGCAAAATGACTATGAAGGGACGAAGCATGGGGGCTCCTTCGTTGGTTTTCGCCATGAGTGTCGGACACCGGTCGGACGAAATCAGTGCCAGTTCAGTCCCAGATGTGTTCCATCTTCGGCTCCGCCGGCGGTCGTGGCCGGAACCCTAAAGGGCGGCACTCCACGTTCCCAGCATGCGAAGGCAGCGGCCGGGACCATCGGGGTGCCTTGTCGGGAGAAGGTGGTTCGTCGTGCGCGCGGGTGGAGGACGCAGGCAGTGCTATTGCGGCACGGTCTGCGACAGCAATTCTTTGACCCCGTTACCCGGTTCCCGCCGGCGACCGCCGGACCGCGGATCGAAGTCGTCAGGCGGAGCGAGTCCCTTCTTTGGGTTCTCAAGGCGGGTTGGGTACAGCAAGGCGCTCCGATCACTCGAAGCGGTCATCTCTCCAGCGCAGCGCGGCCTTAAGTCCGTCCTTGGCTGCCAGATTACGAAACGTGGAGAAGGACGGTGCCTGGTGTCCTCGGGCGTCCAGCTCAGCCGAGAGCCGTTGCATTGTACGAGCGCCCATCAGCTCCAGGGCAAGGTTGACCGATCGCTTGTTAACCGCTAGGAGCTCGACGTCAATCATGGCCATCTTCCTGGCAAGAGCGCGGACTTCGGCATCCAGGGCGTCGGCTGGAACCGCCTTATAGGCAAGGCCGATTGCGGCCGCCTCTGTGCCGGTTATTGAATCGCCGGTCAAGAGCATCCGCTTCGCCCACTGCGGCCCCGCCAGGTAAGTCCACATATGTGCAGCGGGACTGCCCTGCGCACGGACCGGTGGGTATCCCACGACCGTGTCCTCCGCGATCACCACGATGTCGCAAAGTAGAGCGAGGTCGAGTCCCCCAGCCAGGCAATAGCCATGGACGGCGGCGATGACTGGCTTGTGCATGTCCCAGATCGCCATCCGTCGCTGCTGTTGCTGCTCGAGGTACCAGACATCGTCTTCTAACGATGCCCGATCACGGTAGGCACGTCCCGCGCTGGCGCTGCCGCCCGCCGCCTGAAGGTCGTAGCCTGCGCTAAAGCATCTGCCGCGGCCGCTGAGGACTACGCAGTGCACTGACTTGTCGTTGTCCGCGTCCCAGAGCTGCGCCTCAAGTTTTTCTTGCAGTTCGGCAGAGAGGGCATTCATACGCTCGGGTCGATTCAGTGTGAGGTAAGTGACTCCATTGCGATCTTCACGCAGCAGAACTTCTTGGGCGTCACGCGAAACCGGATCTTCAGCGCTTTTCACCTTGGTAGCCCCAGACCGCGGGTGGCGATGATGTTTCGTTGCACCTCGCTTGTACCGCCTGCAATCGTGCTGGCCACGCTTTCCAGGTAGGAAGTGACCGGATCCGAAAGGTTCACAACCTGGGGGGACGTTGTCCGGACATTGCCATGAAGCCCCATGATCCGCATCCGTGCATTGGCGACAAGCTGGTTGGTCTCAGAGGCGAAGAGCTTGGCAATTGATGCCTCGTAATTGGGAATTTGTCCTGACGCCTGCATCGAGACAACTCTTGCGGATAACAGTCGTCCGATCTCGACCGAAATTGCCAGGTCGGCGAACAGATGGCGGTGGTGGGCGCCTTTCGATCCTGCTGCCCACTGATGAAGGTCAGCCAATGACCGTCTGATGGCTCCGAACGCCGAAATTGAGGACCGCTCGAAGTCGAGCGTCGTGGTTGCAATGTACCAACCGGCGTTCTCGCTCCCAATCCGCAAGGAGACAGGAATCTCCACGTCATCGAGGGACACCTCGTTGAAGCGATGGTTGCCGGCGAGATTCGCCAGGGGGCGTATCTCGAGCCCCTTGGAGTCCATCGGAACGATGAAGTAACTGATCCCTTTGTGCTTCGGTGCGCTGGCATCCGTGCGGGCAAGCAGGATCATCCAATCTGCGTAATGGCCGTAGCTGGTCCATGTCTTACGGCCGTTCAAGCGGTAGACGTCACCATCCCGCTCCGCGCCGGTCCGTAAGGACGCGAGGTCACTGCCTGCGTCGGGCTCGGAAAAGCCCTGGCACCAGAACTCGGTACCGTCTGCGATCCCCGGAAGGAAACGCTTCTTCTGTTCGTCGCTGCCGTACTGCATGATCGTCGGGCCGGCGAAACCCACGGAGATGACGTTGATACCATTTGGCGCGCGGCGGTACCCGAGCTCCTCGTTGAAAATCGCCTGCTCCCAGACGCCAAGGCCAGCGCCGCCGTACTCCCGTGGCCACGCAGGAGCCACCCAGTGCCTGGCGGCCAGGTCAGTGATAAAGTGGCGTGCGGCCTGCCAATGGGCGGCAGGGTCTTCAGCAGCGCCTGTCCAATCTTCTGGCAGATGGTCATCGAGCCATGAGACCACCTCGCGCCGAAAGCCAGCTAGCTCCGCCGTCTCAGCGAACTGCACGTTCTGGCTCTCGTATTGAACCGACCGAGGCGGCGCCATTAGACGACACCTTTGCCTGGCCCGCTTGATAGGAAAAAGTCGTGCCCACCGATGGCTGAACGAAAGCATTGGGCAGGCCGGCGGCGATCGCGGAGACAGCCTTCAGCCCGGTGCAATGCATCGGCACTACCTGTTGGACGCCGATCTCACGGAACGCCTCCACGGTCAACTGAACGTTTTCTTCGGGCGTTCCCGGGAAACCAAGGTGGAAGCCACCCATGACAGCCAGTACGGTTTTGACTCCTGTTATGGCCTGTGCCTGGGCGATCGAGTTCACGACCCCGGCGTGACCGCAGCCGGTGAGGACGATCAACCCCGCGTCGCGGACGTTAATGACCAGCGCGATCTCGTCAATCACCTGGTCGAGGCCGCAAACGCCTTCGTTGACCTGGTACAGGCCCGCAAAGGTCTTGCCCTCGCGAGGTCCCTCGAAGCTGGTTTGCCGCGGGATCTCCCCTGTGGTGTACACGCCGGGGGCGATAGGTACCGGCGACCGGCTAAGCGTGAACGAGGCGCCCTGGGCGGATAGGCGTTCCCGATTGAAGTGAGCGTTGTAGAACGGTGCCACGGCGCCGGATGGCATAATAGCGTAGCGCGGTTCGAAGGCAGTGGGATGGGTCGCCACCGGCAGGGGCCGGTCGAATCGAGTTAGGAGCGCTTCCAGCCCGCCGTAATGGTCAGGATGTCCATGGCTGATAACGACGTGATCGAGCGTGCCTATGTCGACGGCCAGCGTGTCGAGATTGTGCAGAAGCACCGGGCCGGTGAACCCCGCGTCGAAGAGTACGGAACTGGTCCGTCCCCCGCGAACCACTTCAACCAGAAAGCTGATTCCAAACTCGGCTTGTACGGGACGCTGTTTGAAGGCGAACTGCGTCGGGAGATCGTATCGATCCCAGTTTCCTTCGCGGGCCAGCAGAAAGTCGACGCTGTTGTCGTCGACGATCTGGACCCTAACCTCGTCCGCAAAGTTGGTGTTGAGCATTAGTGTCCCTTTCGGCTACATACCTTCAAACAAGGTGGTCCGTATTTCGTCGCTGGTCCCAACGAGGCAGACAGATTCGGGCGTTCGCCCCGTCGCGAGGTAGTCGCGCTGACTGATGACGGACGCCAGCTGGATAATGGCATCTGAGTTGGGCGTCGGCACTCCGAGACGATTGGCGAGCGCCTTGATGAAGACCAGTCCCTCGGCGCAGGCCTCGGTTAGATAGCGATGGTTCATCCCCTCGTAGGGCATATAGGTTTCGTAGAACTCCTCGTAATCGCCGGTCTCATTAACCTCCTGGATGACGTTCGAAAAGAGCGCTCGGTCATTCGTTGACCCCGGGCGATAGAACTCCTTCATTGGATAATCCGGCGCCTGGTAGCCCATCGCCCGCCTCAAGGCGACTCGCTCCGCATCTACTTCCTCTTCGACTCTGAGAACCGACGTGGTCACGCCGTCACGGTGGAGGTGGAAGTCTCTCACGTTCTCGATGTAGCCGGTGTTCAACACCATGCCAGCCGGCTGCGTGATCGGAGACTGGTTGTTCAAAGCTGCGTCCAGACAATCCGTAGCGGGAAGGAAGGTACTGAATAGCTCCGTTAGCCGGGGCATCACTTCTTCGGTGCGGCGCGCCGGGAAGACGCCCAGCGGGTTGTAGGTGACGCCGCAATTTACATTGACTCGTGAGGGACCCGTCCGTCTCGTCCCATAGGGCAAAGTGGCCGACTCGGCGAATGTGACGCCGTCTCCGATGCCCGTCGCGCGCGCCAGTCCGGCGGCCATGAAAGACGAGAGAATCGTACCGGGCGTAAATACCACCACATGCCCCGGTGCCAGGAGGGGGAGCAGTGAGTCGAGTAAGCCGCGGTGATGCGAGGAGGGCAGTGGTACAAAAAGGATTTCAACCTCGCTCACGACGCTCGCCAACTCCGACGACGCCGAAGCAAGCGGCGCGGAGCCAGAACCAAGAACGCCGGTTAAAGCGATCTGGTGACTGGTGAGGACTGCCTCATGTCTCTGCCTGTCCCTAACGTAGAAATGAACGTCATGTCCGCGGAGCGTGAGGTCGGCGGACATCGCGTAGCCACCGTTGCTTCCGCCAAGAACTCCCACGGCGGTCAACTGCCTTCTCCCCAGCCGTTTTTGAGCGTGTCAAGGACCTGCCTTTTGTCGCCGACCAAACCCAGGCTTTCGAGTGTCCTGCCGGTCCGGCTGAAGTCCTCCTCGTTTAGCGCTCCCCCGATCCTGACGATAGCTTCAGTCAATGGCATTTCCAGGCCCACGACGCGAGCCGCGCTCAGGCGTAGCACCATTCCGAATTTGGCATCCTCGGTCAGGTAGCGGTGGCTCACGTCGAGGCGGTCCTTCCACGCCCAACGTGTCATAAGGTCACGAAAGTTGGGCCAGGTGTCATAGACCTTGATGTGGCCCTCGTAGTAGTCCTTCGCAACACGCGTCTGCGTAACGCGATACCCCCAGGCCGCCTGCAGAGCCTCACGCTCCATATCAAGCGCCTTGACAAGGCGAAACACCGAAGGCGTGGTGCCCTCCTCGTGGGGATCCCAAAAGCAGAAATTCTCGATGCTTGTAAGGTTCAGAATCATGAGGGCCGGATGTAGCACCGGCCCCCAGGCCTGGAAGGCGCAGGCCAGCGAATCCTCCGCCCCATAAACACCGGGGTAGACGCCAGAAAGATGCTCGAGAACTTCCGGAAGGGTAACACTGGGAAAAGCCCCGACGCCGCGCCCGTAAACGTTTGAGCTGGAAATGTCGGCGATTAGCGGAAGGTTGACAACGCCATCACCTTCGAATCTAGCGCCGTAGGGTAGGCCCGGCAGCTCCGCCGTCAGGGCCCCGGTGGAACCCAAGGCCCGCGACAGCACAACAGAGCCGAGCCCTGACATCGAGCTTGTCAAAAAGAGCTGGCCAGACCGCGCGACGGGCTTGAGTCTCTCGGCCATGTCCTCATGGGCTGGAGCAGGGAGGGGTACGAAGACGACTGAGGATCCCTCGACGACGGCTGCCAGGTCATCCGTCGCGCTGGCGAGCTCAACCGTTTCGGTGAGCGCCCCGGTAAAACGGACCCTCTTGGAGTCCATTAGCCAACTGAGCTTCGTTCGGTTGCGTGCCCAGAAACGTACGTCGTGTCCCAAGGTTGTCAGGTGTCCCGCCATGGCGATGCTGCCGGGACCTCCTCCCAGAACGGCCACTTTCATAGGGCGGGTACGCAGTCGCGCGCCAGCGGCGTTTCGCGCTTCTGAAGTTCTTGAATCATGAATGGGGGGCCGGGAAGAACGCCGTTTTCTCCAGCCACAAGTAAGGATTCGCCAAGATACGAGCTGTCAGCGAATGCCTCATCGGCGGTCCGCACAACCGCGCAGACGACGCCAGCTTCGTGCAATAGCCTTTGGGCGCTACGCACGCTTCCCTGGTCGTTTATCCACGCCTCGAGGACCGAGGTAAATTCGCTACGGTTCTTCCGTCGATCTTCCACTGTCGCGTAACGGGGGTCGCTCAACAGACCCGCCTGGCCGATCGCCGGCGCAAGCAGGTTGAATCCGCCCTGTGTCGCCGCGACCGCCAGGTACCCGTCAGGACCTTTATAGGCACCGTACGGGACAAGATCGGTACGAGTGCTGGTGCCGCGGGGCCTGTAAACCCGGCCGTTCGAGAGCAAGACCTGTTGCAGTGCCGTGTCCTGAATCGTCAGGGCGGAATGAACTCGGCTCAACGGGGACGTTGGCCGGGTTGCAGCAAGCAGCGAAAGCATAGTCACAGCCGCCAGGTAACCACCGGTAACCAGCTCAGCAACGGGATAGCCGAAGGGATAGGGCTGACCGCCTTCCGTTCCATAGATGTCGGAGAGACCGGATTCGGCCTCGGTATGCAGTTCCACCGATGCGGCGCCTATGGGTGGCTCGACCAACACGACCGTTGCCGCTTCCGTGAGTTTTGGCGCTGATGCTTCACTGACTGCGGCCGCATAGCGCCTCGGTGCGTCCGAGGCCCTGAGCTTTCCGGTGTTGCGCCAGGTGTAGCTCGAGATCTGTTGATAAACCTCGAGGCCGGCGGCGCTTAGGAGTCGCCCCGCCTCCAGGACAGCCAGGCTGCTACCACACTCAAGCACCGACCTGGAGTCAGGCAGAGCAGGCACCCAGCGACTCGTCATCGGTTCAGCTGGACCGTCGGAGGGGAAATTGGCAGGCAGGCTCCCTTCGGCCACGCGCGCGGAGCCGCTTCCAAGGAGATCAAGGATTTGGTCGTCGGCGAGCCCAGCGATTTGGCTCAACGCCCAGTAAGTCGAGGCTCCCAGCGGTTCAGCCGTCAGGTCTCCCGCCGGCAGGAACTCTCGCCCCACTGGCGTGACCGGCAGCTTCTGCTCAGGTCGACCGTTCAGCTGGCGAAAGATGCCAGCGGCGCTGAACTCGCGATCGTCTGCCAGCTCGAGAAGCGTCCGTACCCGTGTGACCTCGCAGTTCGCGATCGGCTCTAGCGTTCTCAGTGCATCGGACAGGCTGTAACCCTCGAGCCAGCGCCTTAGCCAGGGCAACGCCTGGACCTCGTCAACACCCTCTCCAGCAATGTAGCTCACCAGGTCGGTCCAAGAGCCTGTCGTGCTGAGGGCGATGTAGTCTGAATCGCCGCAGGCGAAGATTGCCGCCTGTCCACGGTCCGCATCGTCTGAGCGCTCGCGTAACTGAAATGCGGAGCGAAGAATCGAGCAATCGACGCGCGAGCCCAACCCTGACTCAGCGCGACGAAGAAGGGCGGCGAGAATGCCATTGAAGGCATGCAGCCCGGTGACAACATCGGTCAAAGAAGCATTGGGGAGGATGGGCCGATCTACCTCGTTCAGGGCCGACAGGAGCAGACCAGATTCGGCCTGGGCAACCACATCCTGCCCCGGACGCCGCGAGTCATGCCACCCCTGGCCGAAGCCAGAGATCGAACACAGAATCACCCTGGGATTGACCTTCGCCAGATCCGCGGTCGACAGCCCTAGCCGCGCCATCACGCCCGGCCGGAAGTTCTCCACGACCACGTCCGCACCTACCGCCATTTCGAGTACGGCCCCGAGCGCTTGACCGTCATGGAGGTCGAGAGCGACTGATCGCTTGCCGAAGTTTTGCTGGTAGAAGTAGCCAGACAGACCCGGATCGAGCGTTGGAATCAGATCGCGGGTGAAATCACCCGTCAGGGGCTCGATCTTGATCACTTCGGCGCCGGCCTCTACCAGCAGTCGTGTGCAGAAAGGGCCGGCGAGGGCACGCGTAAAATCGAGCACCCGCAGCCCTTCCAATGGTGGCCGACTCAAAGGAAAGTCTCCTCGTCGGACAGGGCAACGTTCTCTTTGGCGCGACGGAATGTGATGTCTGCGAGAAGCTTCCATTCTTCGTATGCCGCGACGTCGCCAGTTTCCACCCACAACTTCTCGAGGGCGACTAAACGTTCGACGTCCCGCTGAATTTCCTCGGCGACATCGGGGGAAAGGTCCGTGTAGACATCGATCCGGCCACTCTCAGGCATCGGCGCCCACCCGTAGCCCGTTGATGGTGGCCGGGAAGTTCATCACGTGCGACGTTCCGTGCTTCGAAAACATTCGGCGGGAAACTGCGTGCGGACTGGCTAACATTTCGTCCACCGACTGCACCAACTCGAGCGGCAGGTCGGGGTCAGCGGCCAGTTCCTGCCAGTGACTCGTCGGCTGCGAACGAAAGACACGTTCCAAGAAGGGACGCAGCTCCGCGCTGGCGGACAATCGCCCTTCCAGGGTGCCAAAACGCTGATCTTCGAGGCCGTGGCCCTGACCTACGCGTTCGACAAAGTGTCGCCAGAAGTGGTCCTCGTGCAGGGAGATCGCCACGAGAGATCCGTCGGCTGTCTCGTAGATTTCGCTTGAGGACACCAGATGTGGATACTTGCCCGCCGAGACCAAGCGCGATCCATCGTTCAGCCAGTTGGCACGCAAAACCGCGAACTGGGCAGCGCTTTCCGCGATAGGTACATCGATATAGCTTCCTTCTCCCGTCTTGAGTCGCTGCGCATATGCGGCGACGATCGAGAGCGCCGCAGACATTGCCACGGAACCATCCGCGAGTGGGACAGAGGGACGCTTGCGCAGCCCCCACTCGTCGCACGGATGGGAAAGAACGCCGGCCCAGGCCAGGTAGGTCAGGTCGTGTCCCACCTTGTCGCGAAGTGGACCAGTCTGTCCGAACCCCGAAATCGAGCAATAAATCACCGCAGGGTTCTTTCCGGCGACTGCTGAGTACCCCAGGCCCAAAGCTTCCATCTTGCCAGGTCTCATGGACTCAACGACCACGTCTGATCGAGCAAGCAGCTCAACAGCCGACTCCTTCCCGGCAGCGGTTTTCAGGTCCAACCGGGTTGAGCTGGTTAGGTGGTTCAGCAGGTCGTAGACGCCCGGTTGCGTAGCGACCAAAGGGTCCCCGCCGGGAGGTTCGACTTTCATTACCGTGGCGCCAAGTTGGGCAAGCAACAGGCAGCAGTAGGGCCCAGGGACGTACTGCGCGAACTGGACAACCTGCACCCCGGCCAACGGTTCAAACGGCAACGCTATCGACCCTTTAGCTTCGGGTCGAGGGCGTCTCTGAGGGCGTCGCCCGCCAGGTTGAAGGACAGGACCAACAGGACAATGGCCATTCCCGGCACGATGGACAGTAGCGGATCGGTGCGAATGTAACGGAATCCGGCAGCAACCTCACCGCCCCAGGTCGGGTCAGGTGGAGGAATGCCAAGCCCGAGATAGTTGAGGCTGGCCTCGGCGAGGATGGCGTAGCCGACAAGAACAGTCGCCTGCACGAGGACAGGCCCGAACGAGTTTGGTAGGACGTGAAGCAGGACGACGCGAGGTGCCGATGCGCCGAGCGCCCGTACCGCGGTAACGTAGTCTCGCTCCTTAATCGTGAGAACCTGGGCACGAAGAAGCCGTGCGATCACGGGCACGTTGATCACGGAGATAGCGATGATCAGCGGAAGCAGCCCACGCCCCAGGACGGCGATCAAGCCAAGGATGAGCATCAGGGCGGGGAAGGCGTACACGACATCCACAGCGCGGAGCAGCGGGTAAGAAACAAGCTTCGGTGAATACCCGGCGAGGAGTCCGACAACGGTGCCCATAGCAACCGCCACGCCCACGGCCCCTAGACCAACCATCAACGTGGGCCTCGCTCCATAGATGATTCGACTCAGAACGTCGCGGCCGAGCTTATCGGTTCCGAGGGGATGGTCCAGCGATGGTGTGGAACTCGGCGTCTCGGTACTGAGCACCAAAGGATCGTGGGGGGCGAAGAGAGGGCCCGCTATGGCCATAGCAACGGCGACCAGGATGACTATCGCACTCGGCAAGGCGAGCCGAGCTGAGAGAAAGCGACGCAACGTTGGGAAGGCCCGGCGTTTTGTCACGCCACGGGCGTCCTTAGGGGATCGCAGCGTCAGCTCCCGAGCGCCTTCTATCATGCCCGGATCCGCGGGTCGACATAGCCATACAGGATGTCGACGAACATGTTGGTAAGCACGACCACCACGGCAGACACGAGGACCACGCCCTGGACGACCATGAAGTCCTGGTCCAGGATTCCCTGCACGGCTAACCGTCCCACCCCCGGAATGGAGAAGACCTGTTCGATCACCACAGCACCGCCGAGGACGTGCGCAGTTTGCAGCCCAAGAAGGGTTAACACCGGCAGGAGAGCGTTGCGTAAGGCATGCCTTACAAGAACGACGCGGCCCGACAAGCCCTTGGCATGCGCGGTCCTGATGTAGTCCTCATGAAGGACATCCAGGACGGACGAACGAACCTGGCGGATCAAGGGACCGGCCAAAGTAACTCCCAGCGCGATGGCAGGCAGGGTGACATGTTTTACGAACTCCACGGGATCGTCCCAGACCGAGACGAACCCGTAGAGGGGAAACAAATCAAAGCGGACGCCAAAAAGCAAGATCAGCAGGATCGCCAGCCAGAAGCTGGGCATGGCCACCCCACCCATCGCGAACAAACTAACGAACCTGTCGAGATTAGTTCCCCGCTTGGCCGCGGCTATCGTACCTGCCGGGACAGCGATAAGAACCGAGACAAGTAGCCCGGCAGCTCCCAGTTGCGCCGTTATTGGCAGCCTGTCCAGTACCGCCGGCAGTACTTCGCCCTGGCCCCGCAGAGAGTGTCCGAGATCCCCCTCGGCTACTCGTCCGAGCCACTTCACGTACTGGACGACGATTGGCTCGTCCAGGCCGAGCCTGTCCCTCGCGCGCTCGGCCGATTCCTCGTTATAGGAGAAGCCCTGGCCGAGTGCCAAAGTGACCGGGTCGCCTGGCAGTGCCCGGATCATGCCGAACACCGCCAGGCTGACCAGGAAGAGGACGACAATGGTCGAGGCGACCTTACTCAGAACGAAACGTACGAACATGTCTTCCTTAATTCGTCAGGTGGGCTATCTGGTTCTAGACCTCATGCATCATGCGATAGGAACCTTTGCCGGCTCCGTAGAAGGTGAATCCGTCGTACTTCTTGTTGAACGCAACGACGCGGAAGTTGGTCTCCAGGAACAAGCTTCGCACCTCATCAATGATCAGCTGCTCCGCTTCGTTGAAGAGCTCCTTCCGAGTCGCGACGTCGTACTCGCTGTTCGCTTCGACGATCAGGTCGCTAACCGTGTCGAAACTGCCTTTCGTCGGGTCATCGCCTTCTGCGTGACCCGCGTTGTAGGTCCCATCACGGTGATACGTCGCGAACATCATGTCGCCTGGATCAGACCGCAGGCTGTAGCCGGATGAGTACCCATGCAGGTTCTGCTCCACGAACCAGAATCTGTCGAACGTGTCGGGACCTACAGGCGTGATCTCGATTTCGATGCCCACCTCGCGGGCCATCTGCTGCACGACGACCTCAGGCTGCTCGCCAGCGACGCCATAGCCAGCCTGGCCGGCGGGCGGCGTCGCCGAGATCTCGATCTGCACCTCGCCCGGAGCGTATCCAGCTTCTTCGAGAAGCTCTCGCGCCCTGTCCGGGTCGTACGTCTGCCCCTGCAAGTCCGGACTGTAGTAGTCGCCCAGTGCGGCCCAGATTGGGCCAACAGCCGGCTGACTCTGACCGTTGTAGGAGAGCTCGTTGAGCCTATCTCGATCAATCGAGTAGGCCAGGGCCTGTCTGACGCGCAGGTCGTCAAGAGGCGGAAGGTTGCAGTTTAGGAACCAGCCGAGCCAGCCCAGGCCGTCCTTGCGCTGGACAGTGAAGTTCTCATCAGACTCAAACTCCTCGACGGCGCCGATAGGCAGGTCCGCGAATCCAACGTCGCCCGCACGCAGCGCTTCGACGAGAACTGTCTCAGTCGGAATGATCTGCCACTTGATGCTATCCAGGTACGGATAGGCGCCATCGCCATCGGCCTTGTAGTCGTCGAAGCGGGCGAGCGTGATGTGGTCGTCCTTGATCCACTCCTGGAACTTGAAAGGCCCGGTGCCGACGGGGTTCTCTTTGATACCGTCGTTGCCGTACAGTTCAATGGCGGCCGGCGACTCCATGACGCCACCGCGGTCTGAAAGCAACCCGAGGATGCTGGCGTCCGGTCGCTTCAGGTTGAACTGCACCTCGTACTGCCCCAGGGCCTCGGCACCAGCAAATACAGGGTCCCACTGCGCGAAGGCAGGCGCCTCTGTGTCCGGGTTCAGGATGCGCTCGACGTTGAAGACAACCGCATCGGCGTCAAAAGGCGTGCCGTCGTGAAAGGTGATTCCCTCTTTCAGCGTGAAGAGCCAGGTAGTGTCATCGGTCCGCTCCCAGCTGGCCGCGAGTCCTGCGGCGTCGGGAGTGGGCACCATGTTGTCGTCGAACCAGACCAGGCAGTTGTAGATCTGCTGCCAGAAGGTATCGAACTTGCCCGAGTCATTAAGCGAGCCCGAGAGCCCGTCCGGCTGCTCGCCGATCGCTATGACCAGCTCGCCGCCCCGCTTGATGTCGCTCGAACTCGCTGTTGGCGACCCGTTGGTTTCGCCGTCTCCACCGCCACCGCCCCCGTCGTCGTCATCATCACCACAGCCCACAATCGCCAAGCCTCCCAGGCCCACGGCGACCCCAGCTGTTCCACGCAGCATTTGCCGCCGGGAGAGCCTGGCCTTGTCCAGCGATTTGATCCAGTATTTGCGTTGCACTAACTCATACCCCCTTGTTCGTCGATTGAATTGATTTCAGACGACAGCAGACTCGCGGAGCCTGCCGATGCCTGGCCAGTCGTATCCAAGTTCTAGAAGTACCTCCTCTGTGTGTTGCCCTAGTTCAGGCGATGAAGAGCGGGGACGTATGTCACATGAGTCGAGCTTCACCGGCGTGCCGACGAATGTGACTTCGACTCCGTGGGGGTCGGCGATTTTGACGAGGTCGCCGTTTAAGTAGCACTGTTCGTCCGACAGGATCTCGTCGTAGTTGCGGACCGGCGAGCTCGGTACACGAAGGCCCTCGAGCACGCTCTCCCAGTGCGCTGTCGTCTGTGTGATGAAGACCGACTCAAGCTCCTGACGGAGGGCGGCCTCATGTTGTTTGCGTTGCGAAGGTGATCTAAATCGGCAGTCTTCGGTCAGGTCCTGGCGCCCAAGGGCCAGGCAGAAGGCCGGCCAGTTGAGACCGCCGGCACCGGCAACGGCGATCGTACCGTCCGCCGTCTTGTAGCAGGCGTAGGTTGGCGGGAATAGGTAATGACCCTGCCCGGACCCGTGCGGGTTGGACAACTCCGGCGCAACCGAGTGGTAGGCGATTTCGGTCGACTGCAGGACAAGCTGCCCACCGACAAGGGAAGCCTCGACCTTGTCGCCTAAGCCCGTGCGTTCGCGACTGTATAGCGCCGTCATCACACCACTAAGGAGGCAGAGTGCCAGTGTCATATCGGCGATTGACGCACCCGCCAGCAGCGGCCCGGTCTCCCGCGTCCCGGTGACACTGGCAAGGCCGCCGGCGGCCTGGGCTGCCAGGTCGACTGACCCTTTGCCCGCCTTGGGCCCTTTGCTACCGTAGCCCGACCCGTTCACCCAGATAAGACGCGGATTGTCTGTCCGAAGCTGCTCGTAACCCAGGCCAAGCCTGTCGAGAACGCCCGGGGTAAAGTTGCTAACCAGCACATCGGCTCTCGACGCTAGACTGCGCGCGATTTGCTGCCCCTCCTGGTGGCGGAGGTTGAGCGTGATGTCCCGTTTTCCTCGGTTGCAGGCAGCGAAGAATGGGCTCCAACCCGAATCGAGCGGAAGGGTTCCGCGGGTCCGCTCCCCGGTTTCGGTGGGCTCGACCTTCACGACGTCAGCGCCCATGTCAGCCAGCCACGCAGAACAGAAGGGGCCTGCCAGGCCGGCGGTGATGTCAAGGACTTTCAACTCCGCGAGGGGGGTCCGACTACTCAAGTTTCGCCACCCTAACCGTTCTTGAACTCACCGAGTCTGTGCACCTTTGACAGCTCGTTCTCGATGTAATCCATGGCCTCGACGGGCTCCATAATCCAACCGCTAGGACACATCGTGAGGATCTCGACGTAGGAGAATCCTCCGCCCGACATCTGAGTCTCGAAAGCCTTTCTCAAGTAGCGCTTGGCCTTCTGAGCCTCAACTGGGGTGTGCACAGAGCCACGCGCAACGTAGGTTGAGCCGGGCACGGCGGCGAGCAGCTCTGCCATGCCGAGCGGCTTCCCTTCTCGCACTGCATCGCGACCGTTGGGCGTGGTCTTCGTTCGAAGTCCGACCGGGGTAGCGGGGGTCATCTGCCCGCCGGTTTCGCCGTTGACGCCATTGTTGACGCAAATGATGGTGATATTCTCGGAGCGGCTTGCGGCCTGCACGGCTTCACTCACACCCTCTGCGTAGAGGTCGCCATCGCCCTGGAGGGTAAACACCAGGCGATCTGGCAAGACTCGTTTCATACCGCTGGCCATTGCGGGCGCCCTGCCGTGCAAGGCCTGCTGGTAGTCGACGTCAAGCAAGCGCAACCCCTGGATAAAGCAGCCGATGCCCAGGGAGACGATCGTCTTGCCGCGCAAGCCCAACTCGTCGATTACGGAGCCTATGACGCGGACCGCTATACCCTCCCCACAACCGGGGCACAGATGATGCTCCGCGTCAATTAAGATCGAAGGCCGCTCGGCCACCTTGGTCAGCTCGTCGAGCCCGATAATCTGAGTGGTCACGCAAACACCTCCGTTAGTCGCTCTGCGCTTTCAGTGTTTTCAGCGGCAACGAGTTCCCGGATGCTGCCCATGATGTCCTCGACTGACCAGGCCGTGCCGAATCCCACCTGGCTCTTACCCTCGCCGCCGAACCAGCGAATAGGAGCCTCCCCGTAAATTGCGGAACGCACGTCGTCGATCATCTGCCCGGCGTTCAGCTCGTAACAAAGCACGAGACGGCGCCCTCGCGCCGCCGCAGCAAGTTGGGCTGACGGATACGGAGACAGGGTGATCGGCCTGAAGAATCCGATCTTCAGGCCGTCCTCCAGGCGAAGTCGCTCAATAGCAATCTTGGCGAAGCGGGCCGCAGTTCCGTACGCAACCAGCATGACCTCGGCATCCTCAAGCAACCCCGTTTCAAGAAGCGCCTCGTCCTCGGCGATCTGCTTGAGCTTGCGTTGGACCCGGCGCTGAGCGCCGATGATGTCTGTGCTGAGCCCGGTCTCGCCGACGAAGGTGATTGCTCGGCGCTCCCGGCCCTCGGCGCCATTCGTCGCCCACTCCTTGGCAGGCAGGGAAGCCACATCGGTTGGCAGCGGCAACAACAGCGTTTCCGTGGTGTGGGCGATGATCGTGTCGACCAGCATCATTACGGGATGCCTGTATTTGTCTGCCAGCTCGAAGGCGAGGGCCATCAAGTCGATGGCCTCTTGCCCGTTCTGTGGTCCGAGGACGATGAAACGATAGTCGCCGTGGCCCCCGCCTTTGACGGCCTGGTGGTAGTCACCCTGGAGGACGCTGCGACAGACATCGACGACCACTATCGGCCACTCGCCGTTAGCACACTCTGCGAAGGTTTCTTGCATCAGACTGATCGCCGTGCTGGTCGACGCGATCATGGAACGCACACCGCATCCAGCGGCTCCTTGAACCATCGTGACGCCCTCGATCTCCGTTCCAGGGAACATACAAACGCCGCCGACAGCGGGCAGTTTGCGCGCCATGTACTCCAAAATGGCCGTGGAAGGCGTGATCGGATAGCCGGCGTAAAACCGACAGCCGGCGCGGATGGCCGACTCGGCCATGGCCTCGGCGACCTGCATGAAGACCCGCTCGCGATCAACCATTGGCTTGTCCATTGACGGCGCTAACCGCGGTCTCTCGATAAACCTCAAAGACGTAGTCCGGGCATATGCGGTAGCAGTTCTCGCACCCGGTGCAACCGGGGATCTGCTCCACTACGTGGTAGCCCTTCTCGTTTCGCCGGTCGACCATCGAAAGCACGGCGGGAGGACAAACGACGACGCACATGCCGCATCCTTTGCAGCGCTCCTCGTCGATGGTCACGGTTGCTAGTCTGGGGATTTTCGCCATTTATCCACCCTTCAGGCCGGAACGCTGACTTTTGCCCGCGCAAACTCAGCGCCCGCGGTTAATGCTTTTCGGTCGATCTCGATTAAGTTGGCTCGGTGCGGGGGGATCACATTGGCGAGGGCGTCCATTACCAGGTCCAACTTGAGGAAGCCCGTCAACTCGACGTAGGCACCGAGCGCGGCCATCGTGCCGGCCATCTCGTGCCCGATCTCCTCGCCTATTTCTGTGGCGGGAATCTCTACCACCCTTCCGTCAAGTGGATAGTCGCGCCGTTCAACCAACGAAGAATTCACCATAAAGAGGCCGCCTGGCCTGAGGCGCGCGGCCATCATGTCGAACGCCGCCGGGTGCATGACAATGCAGTTCTCGCTGCGACTGACCGTGGGCGGAAGGTGGATGGGTTCATCGCTGACCGTCAGCGTGCACTCAATCCAACCACCGCGGACCTCACCGCTGTACGCGGCGTAGTGCAGTGCGAAGAGGCCGGCTTTCGTGGCAGCGGCACCGATGAGTTTGGTGCTAACCAAGATCCCCTGCCCTCCAAGCCCCCTAATAAGTAGCTGTTGGTCCACGCCTGACTCCTGTAACTGTGTGAGCGCTCGCTCACCTTCCATACAGTTCAACAGCCGGCAAGGTCGCTGTCAAGCGTTTGTGTGGTGAATTCTCTAATTCTATCGAAGCGCGCGAGTCGGTGTCGAAATGCCGAGCTGGAAGAGGAGGAGATCTGTCTGCTGCTCGACGTATGCCTCGAGGTCGAGGTGTCGCCGGAGCACCCAGCCCTTCAGAGCCCACATGTCCCCGAGCATCATGATGTTGTTCGCCACGAGGTGGGAATTGACGGGGCGAAACTCGCCGCAATCGACGCCACGCTGGATTATCTCCGCCACCACGTGGCGCTCGCTCAACCCGACCTGCTTCACGATATCGAGGTGTTCGGGACCAAGTGAAGCCGACTCGCGGTACAGCAGTTGAATCTCGCGCCTCATCCGGTCGACGGCCCTGATGTGGTAGTCCACGAGATCAACGAGCTGATCCCGAGGCGAACCTGATCTAACCGCCCCAAAGCCTGCTGAGACTCGCTCCACGATTGCCTGGGTAATAAGAAAAAGGACGTCCTGCTTGCTCGAGATGTACAGGTAGAGAGTCCCCATTTGCCAGCCGGCCGCCGCCGCGATCTCTCTGATAGAGGTCTGATGGTAGCCCTTGCGAAGAAAAAGTTCGGTCGCTGACGCGACCAGTTGCGCCCGTCGTTCGGCAACGAGCTCCTCGTTGC
The DNA here is from genome assembly GCA_040902555.1 of Dehalococcoidia bacterium. Lineage (GTDB taxonomy): Bacteria > Chloroflexota > Dehalococcoidia > WHTO01 > WHTO01 > DASTBR01. The sequence goes on along the minus strand of JBBDXC010000013.1, from coordinate 40,106 downwards.
TTACCTTCGAGGGAACATACCCAGCCGGCGCGGGTGCACCGCCATCCTGCAGCATACTTGCGCTGATCTTAGGCCTTTGGGTGAGCGAACGCTCAGGAGAGGGCGTGACTGGGCGGGCTTCTAGGGCCCCGAGCCAGCTGGCCGCCGCAGCTGAATCTTTAAGATGAGGCGGGCCGGGGTGGCGGAATCGGCAGACGCAGCGGACTTAAGATCTCACACTTTGCCGTTCAGGGCCGTCGTTCGGTGTTCGCGCGTAATTCAAACTTGCCTTATCTGGCGCTTTCCTGTTCCGCGGTGCCCAGTGCTGTACAGCGGCGTGGCTGTCAAAGCTGGCTTTCAAAAGAAGTGATCCGATAGCCCGGCGCTCTTGGACGGCCCGCTCACTGCCACGACCGGCAGGCACCCTTCGCCATCACTCGGCAAATGGATTGCCTGTCTCAGCACCTACAGCAGAGCTTGCCACTTGCGCAGCAGCTCGGACACGCAGCCATCTAGCCACTGGGTGAATGCCGACTGAGACTCCAGCGCGCTGGAACTGAATGAGAACTCGCTTGTCGAGCCAAATTCAAGGGGTCGCGCGTCTTCGAGGGCCGGTTCAGTGGTCGTCAAGAAGGCTACCACGGCAATTAGACCCGACCGCACCTGCTTGTGATGGAACGAAAACACCATGTGCCAACGTGAGCCCAGGGACACGTCAGCGGCTAATCGTAGCTGTACCCAACGGCGTGGACAGCCGAGATCAGCGAAATACCCATAGTGTTTCGCAGCCGAGACCACCTGATGGTGCCACCAACTATCGTTGTCCGCACCGCTAGCTTTAACGTCGGTCTGCAGCTTGATCCCTTCGCGCTCGAACGCTGATACGAGCTCATATGCGACCTCATGCAGTCGATCCTCGCATTTCTTCACGAGCACCCCGGTTGCCCCGGCTAACAATTCCTCTCGCTCTTGCTGTACTCGCTTGAACGCCCCAGCCGCCGCAGCAGCGATATCCGCCACGTTCTCTCCACGAATCTCTCTGACAAATGTGATTGCCGCCTCAAGATCCGCCGACTGGATATTGGAGAAGAGATTGATTAAGGGCGGCAGATCCCCGTCATCCGCCTTCTCTAAGGCTGAGATGTATGAGTCTTTGTGCTGTGCGTTGCGAATCACCAGCGGAAGGAAGCCGCTTTGCATGAAGATCAGGGTGGCGAGCGCCCTAGCTACTCGACCATTGCCGTCTTGAAACGGATGTATCTGGGTGAATCGATGGTGCAACCACGCTGCCTCGATTTCGGGCCGTAGCCCGCTCTGGACGTGATCGAGATGCATCACGGCGGATCTCTCGATCTTCCCGTTCGAGCCGAACTGGGTCAGAGCCTCGAGACCGAGTTCGATAAGGTTTAAGGTTATTCCTCTGTCGACCGTGTAGAGACGTTCGATGATCCCAGTCTCGATGGCCCACTCCATGGCCAGTCGTTCATTTAGACGGCGAACCTTTTCCTCATCCCTAAGTGACTTCTTCTCCTCGGTCCATGAGGCAAGGGAGCGGTCAAGATCCGGCCTGCCCGGCATGCTTCCAGTCAGGTTCTCGATTGGCGCCCAACGATTTGACTCACGGAGGTTGCTCACTACAGCCTCACTCTCTATCCCTTTCTTCAACTCGCGCCCTTTCGGCGGCCTGATCCGCGGACAGACTTCGGTTGGACGGACGCTCGCTCAATTCCGCTGAGATTCGCGGGAGAGCCTCCTCGGCGTACTCCGACAGCTGCCCATTTCGGTGCATCTCCTCGAGTTCAAGGATGATATCTAGGCTTCGATTCAGTCGCTCGAACCGTCCAGTTTCTCGACGGAATCGTCGAAAGAGCTGCTGGTACTCGCCCGTCTCTCCGTATAACTCTCTGTACTTGCGCAGAAATACTTCTCCTGCCATGAGCAGCGGAACGCAGTGAACGTATAGCAGCGAGACTCCGCGCTTCACGTTGTCGGTTGGGCCGAAACTGTAGCTGTAAACGCCAGGGTCGTCGCCCCATACAAAGTCCCCGTAATACTGGACGCCCCACGACGATCCGTGAGCAGCCTCGCTAAACGCGGCGTAGGGGTAGCTCAGTCCATGTTCACCTTTTGCCTCGATCCGTTCCCTAAGTCGCACGTCTTTGAATTTGTTCTGAAGCCGCCTCCGCTCTTTATCGCTCTTCGGGTTGCCGCGCACGTCCTCGTACTTGTGCCAGTCGGCCAAGTCTTCGGGGTACCAATACAGATACACCAGCATCAAAGCATCTGAAATTGCATTCCTGGCAAGAGCCAGAGCATCTCCTTGCAGCCCTGATCCAACGAGCAGTCGTCCTGCTTCCGCGTGCTGCAGCAGCTTTGAGGCCAGGGCCGCGTAAGCCTTCCACCAGTCCACATCCCTTCCGGCTACCCAGGCGCGTATAGCGCGCTTGGCCGAGTCCAGAACCTGTCTTTCCCACCACTTAAGCGTTTCGAGATACGCTGCGTAGACCCGGTCTCCCATCCGCGCCTGAATCTTCTGCTGTTTAGCGCGCAGAGCCTGAAGGTCGAAGCGCTCGGCATTCTCGTTGTCAGGTATGGGAAGGTCTGGCATGTCACTTAGTTCAATATTCGCCGATGTCCTGTGGTTCCGAGGGGCGGGCGCTTCAGCCGATACTGGCGGCTGAGGGGCTCCCGCGGCAGCGCTTCCATGAACCTTCGTCACGCGGCCGCGACCTACATGCTGACCCAGGGCGTTCCGCTGAGGGTGGCGATGGAAGTGCTCGGTCACAGTCAGATCCACGTCACGGCCAACACCTACTGGCACGTCATCCCTGAGCTGAAGAAGGACGCGGCTGAGCGCGTCGGCGGACTCTTGTTTCCCGTCCGCGATGAAATGGCTGTCAAAATGGCTGTCAACGGCGCCGATCCCGATGGGTCGGAGTGAGCCGGCGGCAGCGATTTGAATCTAAGATGAGGCGGGCCGGGGTGGCGGAATCGGCAGACGCAGCGGACTTAAAATCCGCCGGCCGCGAGGTCATGTGGGTTCGAGTCCCACCCCCGGTACCAGCCCCGTGCGGACGCAGCGGACGCAATTTAGCAAGTCCGGCGCCGGCCGCGAGGTCATGTGGGTTCGAGTCCCACCCCCGGTACCAGCCCTGTGGGGACGCAGCGGACGCAATTAGTAAGTCCGGCGCCGGCCGCAAGGTCATGTGGGTTCGAGTCCCACCCCCGGTACCAGCCCCGTGCGGACGCAGCGG
>JBBDXC010000013.1:0-36773 GCA_040902555.1 Dehalococcoidia bacterium | reverse complement strand
ACGCAATGAGCAAGTCCGGCGCCGGCCGCAACGTCATGTGGGTTCGAGTCCCACCCCCGGTGCGACGACAACAGCCACCCCGCCGCTGTTCCCCCTCCCCTTGGCAAGGGGAGGGGGCTAGGGGGTGAGGTCGGGGCGGGGCGAGGAGCAGCCCTCAAATCACGAATCCGAGCTAAGGCCGTCAGCCCCCTACGAGCTGAGGCAACGATGGATGGCTGCTAGCAGGTCGTCGATGTCGAAGGGCTTGCTGACCACCTGGCAGGTCAGGTCCTCGATCTCGTCGCCAAAGCGGTTGATCAGGTCGAGTGATGCGCTGCAGACCAGGATGGGCGTCTGCAGCCCTTCGCTGCGGAGGGCGCGGATGAGGTCGAGACCCTCGCGCTCGTCGTCCAACCGTAGGTCCACTGTCAGCAGGTCGACCTGCTGCCCAAGTTGCTCTCGCAGATCCTGCGCGCTGCGGACCGTAACACACTCATAGCCCTCGGGCTCGAGGATCGTGCGACACAGCTTGAGGAAGGCATGGTCGTCGTCCAGGACGACGATGCGCGGCTTCGTCAGAGTGAGGAGGGAGGCGTAAACGGGGCCATCGTCAAAGTTCACGACCTGGGCTCGGGCCGTTACGCCGATCCGGGAGCCGTCGGACCCGAGTATTTCGAGGGCGTCATACCAGCGCCCCCTTTTCAGGAACGCTTCGTATTCCTCGGTCGCCCAGCCGCTGCCTCGGCTGCAGATGTCGGCGACGGAGAGTTGCAGAAATTCATCTCGGCTGTAGCCGAGAAGGGCTGTTGCAGCGCGGTTAGCGTCGATGTAGCGGCCCCGGCGGTCGGCGACAAGGACCGCGTCGGTGAGCACGTCGAACACGCCGGGAGTAAAATTGCCCTCGGCCTGGCGCGGCAGAGCCTGGTAGTAAGCTGTCAAACGCACCTCTCAGTCTTAAGGAAGAGTGTCAATACGAAAATCGGTCTCTCGCCACGTAAGGTTAATGCGGATTGGCTATTCACGCGCTCGCCTTGCATGAGGGTGAGAACCAAGTGGGAGGACGTCCACAAGTCTCCCGGTTAGGTGGGCCCGACGTGTCGGACGACCAGGTCAGGCGAGAAGTCTACAGGGCCTTTCTCGAAACCGGGGGGGCACCGACGGCCCGCGACGTCGCTGCGCGGCTGGCACTCGAGGAACAGACAGTGCTTGCCGCCTTCCGCCGCCTCCACGAGGCACGCGCGATCGTCCTTCATCCCGGCAGCACAGACATCTGGATGGCGAACCCCTTTTCCGCCGTGCCGACCACGTTCCAGGTGACCGCCACGGGCCGCAAATGGTGGGGCAATTGCATCTGGGACTCGCTCGGCGTCATCTCGATGGTCGGTGGAAGCGGGGAGGTTTCGACCGCCTGTCCCGACTGCGCCGAGCCCATGGAGCTCGCCGTAAATGACTACCAGTTGGCCCCCGCCGGCGGTCTTATCCACTTCGCGGTGGCGGCGAGGAACTGGTGGGACGACATTGGCTATACCTGAGCAACCATGCTGCTCTTCCGGTCGGAAGAACACGTGGACAGTTGGTGCAGGCGCGAAGGGTTGCCCAGAGGGGGCACGATGAGCCTCGAACAGGGCTGGCGCCTGGCCGACGCCTGGTATCGCCGGCGGATGGAGCCCGACTGGCAGCGCTACAGCCCTGAAGAGGCGCAGGCAATCTTCACCGAGATTGGCCTGACGGGGGCCTTCTGGCAGCTGCGGGCGTAACTCAGGGCAGTGCAGCCCTGGCGCGCGGACTGAGCATCGCGCCCTCCAGCTCCAGCAGGAAGCGCTTGATCTGTAGGCCTCCGCCGTAGCCGCCGAGGCCGCCGCTCGTTGCCAGCACGCGGTGGCAGGGGATGATGATCGGGATCGGGTTGGCGCCCAGGGCGTTACCGACAGCACGGTAGGCGCGCGGCTTGCCGATCTCCGTCGCCACGCCCATGTAGGTCGAGTAGCTGCCGGCTGGAATGCGGTAGGTCCGCTCCAGCACCTGGCGCATGAACTTGTTGTGGGTGCGCAGGTCGGGTTGGGTGGCAAAATCCTTGCTCTCGCCCGCAAAATAGCGCTCGAGGTCGTCCCGCAGCGGCTGCAGCGCGCGCGGGGACTCCTCTGGGATCAGGCCGTCGCCGGCCAGGAGCTCGGCCATACGCTGCGCCGAGGCGTCGAATTCGAGTCTAGTCAGTCCCCGTGACGTCACCGCCGCTTGCACGCTGCCCCAGGGCACCTGCACCTCGCCGAAATTGGCGACAAGCTCGTCTATCGAGGAACGCAGCGAATCGGGGGCCGGCGTCGGTTCGAAAGCCGCGTCCCCGAGCTGTCGATTGAGGGCAAGAGCCTCACTCAGCTCGACGAGGCAGGACGGGCAACCCTCGGCATGAATCTCCAGCTCGTCGCGGCTTACTTTCTCGGGTTCACCGAGAAGCACCGCGGTCAGTTCTTCGGACGTGAAGCAGCGGTCCATATCTTTCCCTCCACGTGCCCACTGAAGTGGGCGCGTAACTTCTTGAATGCCTGGTAAACATTGGCGCGCGCCGTGTCCTGGCTGCAGTCCATGACCGCCGCGATCTCCGTGTATTCGAGACCCTGGAGGCGGCGCAGCAGAAAAGCCTCGCGCTGTCGTCGCGGCAGCTCGAGGAGGAAGACGCGCACCTCCCGCAGCAGCTCCTGCTGTTCGGCGGTGACCTCGGGGCCGTTGGTCCGCGAGGCCAGACCATCGCTGAGCTCTGTCTCGCGCTTGTTGCGGCGAAAGTGGTCGCGACAGCAGTTGAGGGCGATCTTGTAGATCCAGGCTCGCACGTTGGCCCCGGAGTCGAGTCGCCACAGGCTCCTGGCCGCCCGGATAAAGGCCTCCTGGGCGATGTCGTCGGCGTGCGTCGGGCCGACCGTTCGCCGGGCGAGGGCGAGTATCTCGCCGTAGTGGCGGTCGATCGCTTCGTCGATACGGCCACGCGTCGATAGCTCGAGTGCTACAGCAGTCAAAGGGAGCTCTCCGCTTCCAGCATTGTCAATGGTGTAACGGCCGGGCGCGTTCGGCGTGAAAGCGCTAGCCGTGGAGGACGGCAGGCAGGGCGCTGACGTCGTCCGGCGTGATCTCGCCGGCAAACTCCTGGTAGCAACGGGCGACGTTTAAGGCGAGGCGTTCGGGCTCGGCCCACTCGCGATATTCGCGGATGTCGATCTCGCGGATGGCCGCGGCGGCCTCGACGCCGGCGTCGAAGTTCTTCTTCGCTTCGCGGTGCACGAGCTGCAGGTAGCGCTGCATCGCCCTGAGCTCGTCCTTCCCACCGACCGGCCCGTGGCCCGGGACGAGCGTCTCAACGTCCATCGCCAGGATCTTGTCGACGATGGTGATCCAGTTGCCGATGTGGCCCTGAAAGCCGAGGGGCGTCACGTAGAAAAAGGCGAGGTCGCCGGCGTAGAGGACCTTCTCCTCCGGCAGATAGGCGATGGCATCGCCGACGCTGTGGCCTGACCCGAGATGCATGAGTTGAAGGCGACGCTTGTCCGCGTAGAGCGTGAGCTCGCGCCGGAAGGCGATGTTGGGCACCGCCAGCTTGACCTGGGGGAAGTCGGCCGCGAATTTCGGCATGAACTGTTGGAAGCGCTCTATGGGCAGGCCGGTGCGGACGATTTCGTCACGCGCCTTCTCCGTTGCGATGATGTCGACCGGCTGGAAGACCTGGTTGCCGCCGATGTGGTCGATGTGGTGGTGGGTGTTGAAGATATAGCGCGGAGGCACAGGCGTGGCCCGCTTGACGGCCCGCTTGAGGCTCCGCGCCAGGCGCGGCACCATCAGCGCGTCCACCAGCAGCGGCCCGCCAAGACCGAGCACCAGGCCGGCGTTGCTGATGCCCATAGTGCCCTGGCCCTGGATGTAGGCGAAGGTCTCGCGGGCGAGCTCGATGAGGCCGGTCTCCCATTCGCGAAGAACCATGATGTAACATTACATCATATGCTGATCCGAACACAGATATCGCTGACTAGGCGGCAGAAAGATCTGCTCGATTCCAGCTCGAAGAATCTCGGTTTATCGCTCTCCGAGCTGGTCCGGCGAGCCATTGACGCCCGCTATGACACTGATCGCGACAAGGAGCGTGACCTGGCTCGGATAAACTCAGCATTCGGCGCCTGGAAGGACCGCGACTTCGACGGCGAAACATACGTTGAGCGTATTCGCTCGGGTCGACGGCTAAGCGAGGCCTTTGAGCGCCCTGATTGATTCGTCAGTTGTGATCGACGTTCTCAGGGGCGTGGAACAAGCTCGGAGAGTGGTGGCCGAAGCGCGCCTCGCGGGAAAACTGCATGGGTCTGTGGTCGTTAAGGCCGAGGTCCTGGCCGGAATGCGACCGCAGGAGCTCAAACCAACGCAAGACATCCTCGATAGCCTCGAATGGCACCCGGTCACCGAGCAAATGGCCGAGCGTGCCGGGGAGCTTGGTCGGACTTGGCGGCCCAGCCATGGCTCTATTGAGCTGGCGGACCTGATCATCGCTGCTACTGCTCAGCTTCTTGGGCTTCCCTTGCTGACCAGGAACATAAAGCACTTCCCGATGTTTCCCGATTTGCAAGCGCCTTACTGACCTACTATTGATTCTTGTGCTCTGTAGGTAGGCCTTGTCCCACAATGCGCCGGTTGAGGAACGGCGAGAAGTGGCTGGCGTAGCGCTGCTGAATATCCGATAAGCGCCAGTCCCCGCCTGTCACTGTCCCACGGCAGTGTTCAGTGCTGCAGCGGCACTCCTCGAGGCGCCAGTCCTCGCTGGCTGTGAATAGCGCGTAGTCGATTGTCAGTTCCTCGCCGGCGGCGATGTCGCGCCGCGCGACGTTAGTGTTCTCGTCGTGCATCCAGAGGTTGCTGTCGCAGGAATGGTTTATAGCGGCTTGATCAAGCTCCTCGGGGGCGCCGAGGAGGTGCAGCGTGTCATCAACCTGGATCGCGTTGTACCTGCTGAGAGCTGCTGCCCTTTCCTGGAATTCGTCCTCAGTGAGCAGCTCGCCGCCGACGATGGCCACTACCTCGCCCTCGCGCACGGGTATCGTCGCAAACATGCCAGTGCCGTGAATGCGGGAGGGTCCGAGCTCCACCCGCGGGTCGTACCAGGAGCGCGGCGGGAAGCTCTTCGTCAGGCTGCGACCTTCTGGCGCAGAGGCGTGGGAATGCGCTGGATGGCGGCGATCAGCTCCTTGGCCCTCGCCTCCTCGTCGGGGTCGCGGGGCGGGAAGCCAATGGCGATGGTGTCCACCTCCCCGCCAAACTTCTTCTCGATCTGCGCGACGATGTTGTCGTAGGTGCCCACCGCCGCGAACTCCTCGACCATATCGTCGCTGATTAACTTCGGCATCTCGTCCCACTTGCCCTGGATCGACATGCTGTTGAGCTGGGTCGTGATGTCGCCCCAGCCGTGGGCGTCCATGACCCCCTGGTAGCTGCGCGTGGAACCGTAGAACGAGAGCTGGCGGCGGACACCCTCGATGTTTTGCTCGAGCTCGGCCTGGTTGGCCCCCATGGCGATGAAGCCCCCGCCGCTGATCTCGAAGTCTTCTCGCGATTTTCCGGCCCTGGCGAGCCCCTCCTGGACCTTCGGCAGCAGCACCTCGCGGGCGTACTTCATCGTGTTGAAGCCGTGAAGGCGGAGGCCGTCGCAGACCTCGCCGGCGACCTTGGCCATCACCGGGTTGACAGCCGAAATCATGACCCTGGGTGGAGGGATGTCCAGTGGCCCGGGGTTGAAGTTCGGCGTCATCAACGTGTACTTGTAGTTCTCGGTCACGAAGTCCGGCCGGGTGCCGTTCTGCCAGGAATCCCAGATCGCCCGCAGGCACTGTACGTACTGGCGCATGCGGGGCGCCGGTGGAGTGTCCCAGTGGGTCTGGTAGCGGCGGACGTTGTGGCCCTTGACCTGCGACCCCAGCCCGATGTTGAGGCGGCCCTTGCTGTAGCGCTGGAGGTCCCATCCGGCCTGCGCGACGGTCATTGGCGCCCGCGGGAAGGCGATCATCACGGCCGTGGATAGGGTGAGCCGCTCCGAGTGCTCGGCGGCGAGGATCAGGGGCAGCAATGGGTCGTGTCCGACCTCGGGCATGATGATGCCGTCGTAGCCCATGGCCTCGATTCTGCGCACCGCTTCGGCTATCGAGCCCAGCTGAAAAGGAATCCCAGTCTCTACCTTCACCGCAGCCTCCTCGTCGTTAGTTGCCGGTAGGCCATTCAAGCACGCCGCGCCCGCTGAGGCCAACTCCCACCTTGCAGTGCTGCCGCAAAGTGCCCGGCGATGTAGCCTGATCCCGCCAGACGGACAGCAAGGAGGCGCAAATGGCCCAGGTCAACACGGTTCGCGGACCCATCGACACCAGCGATCTCGGATTCACGCTGATGCACGAGCACGTGATCATCACCACTGAGGGCGTGCCGGAGACCTGGCCCTCGCTCTTCGATGAGGAGCACCGCGTCAAACAGGCGGTTGAAAAGCTTAAGAAGGCTTACGACGCCGGTGTGCGGACGATCGTTGACCTCACGGTGCACGGCCTGGGACGCAACATCCCTCGTCTCCAGCGCATCGCGTCGCAGACAGAGGTAAATATCATTGTCGCGACCGGCCTTTATACCTACGACGAGCTGCCGCACCACTTCCAGAACAACCCGGGGCTGCCGAAGGAGCTGGCACGCGACGAGGACTACATGGCGCGCCTCTTCGTCGGCGACATCAAAGAAGGCATCGGTGACACCGGCGTCAAGGCGGCGATCTTAAAAGTCGCCACCGACGAAAAAGGCGTCACTCCCGGCGTTGAGCAAGCCCTGCGAGCGGTTGCCCGCGCCCACCGCCAGACTGGCGCACCGATCTCGACCCACACCCACGCCGCCAGCGAGCAGGGTAAGAACCAGCAGAAGATCTTCGAGCAGGAGGGCGTCGACCTCTCGCGCGTAGTCATCGGTCACAGCGGTGACAGCACAGACCCCGACTACCTGACGGGCTTGATCGAGCGCGGGTCCTACATCGGCATGGACCGCTTCGGAATCGAGGCCGCGCCGTACAGCAACTTCGATCAGCGAGTAGATATCGTGGTGAAGCTCTGCGAGCTTGGCCACGCTAAGCGCATGGTGCTATCACACGACTGCGCCTCACACATGGACTGGTTCGCCGAGGAAGCGCTGCAGCAGGTTGTGCCGCGCTGGCACTGGCAGCACATCAGCCAGGACGTCATTCCGGCGCTGCGCGAGCGTGGCGTCAGCGATGAGCAGATCGAGCAGATGACGGTCGGCAACCCGCGCGCCATCTTCGACAAGCAGGGGTCCTACTGAAGCCGAAGGTCTTTGTCCCCACCGGCACCTGGAACGTGCGGGCCGATCTGTCGGCGGCCGGCGTCCTCGACGCCGCCCGTGAGGCGGAGGCGGCGGGCCTCGACGGTGTTTTCGCCGGCGACCACGTCACCTTCTACGGCAATGGCAACGACGGCCTGATCAACCTCGCCCCAATTGCCGCCGTGACCGAGCGGATCGAGCTGAAGACCAGCGTTTACTTGCTGGCGCTGCGCCACCCGACGGCAGTGGCCCTTCAGTGCGCGATGATCGACCAACTTTCGGCCGGGCGGCTGACGCTCGGGGTTGGGGTGGGTGGCGAGGACCCCAACGAGTTCCTGGCCTGCGGCGTAGACCCTGCGACAAGGGGGGCGCGGACCAACGAGGCGATGCAGATCCTGCGCTTGCTTTGGACCCAGGAGACCACCACCTTCAGGGGGAGGCACTTCGAGCTGGACGCCGTGAAGATGCAGCCGAAGCCCGTGAGCGATTCGGGGATACCGCTGCTCGTGGGTGGCCGCTCAGATGCGGCGTTTCGCCGCGCCGCCCGCTTCGGCGATGGCTGGACGGGGATATGGAACTCCTCCCGTCGCTTTATCGAGGCCCAGGTCAAAGTGCGAGAGTGGGCTGCCGAGGCCGGCCGGCAAAGTATTGACTTCGAGTTCGGGATGCAGTTCTGGTGCGCCATCGATGAGGACGAAGACAAAGCCAGGGCACGAGTGGCGCGGCGGATGGAGCTCTTCTACAGGCTTCCCTTCTCTGCTTTCGAGAAATACGTGCCATACGGGCCTGCCGCGAAGGTCGCCGACTACATAGCGCCGTATGTCGAGGCCGGCTGCGCCCACGTGAACCTTGTCATGGTCCAGGAGTCGGCTGGATCGGTGGTCGACGCTGCCGCAGCAATCAAGGAGGCGCTCCCGTCGTTTCCCGGGGCAGTTCAAGCACGAGGAAGCTGAGCGCCTCCTCGATCGAGGACTTGAGGCCGGCGAGGTCGGGCTTTGGTGTGGCGAGCCGTCGCTCCGCGATCCTCCCGGCGAATCTCTCGACCCACGGGCAGCGATCGCGGAAGCCGTTGAGGACGTGCTCGTCGCCGCCCAGCCAGAGGCGCTCGATGCGGTCCTCGTAGGGCGTCAGCTTTTCCTGGGCGACTAGGCAGACCTTGTCGAACAGCTCGCGGGCCTGCTTCTCGCGAATGCGCACGAAGCGCTTCTGGGACCAGCCGCCTGCCTTGTGCTGGCCGCCAACGTAGCGGGCATCGACCTTCGAGCTCACCAGCAGCGTCCCTTCGAACACGCCAACGGCGTAGCGCCCAAGCCGGACGAGGATGACCGCGGACACGCGGACCTCGTCGAGCTCCCTGGCCAGCGGCGCCAGATCATCTCCGGCTGCCGCGGCCCTGATAGGGTAAGGAGGGGCGACGGCGACGCGCCGTCTCTCGGTTTCGACGATGTACCAACCCGTCTCCGACGGGCTTTCCAGGAAAAACTCACCTGGTAGGAGCGTTTGTGAGAGTCGCGCGCCCTCAGCATTGAGGGCTGGGAGCAGCCCGCGCATCTGACGTGGCACGAGCCGGCGTCGCGTCAGGTCGTCGGGAGATCGTTCTTTCAGGGCTTACTCACATTCCGAACGGTCAGTCACTTCTAAAGAACCACGGAAAAGCGTCGAATTTCATAGTGAAAGAAAGCAGCATTTTGGCGCCCCGGTGGGGCGTACGTGGTGTTGCCGGAGAGGAAGCCGAGTTGACGCGTTTTCTACGTTCAACGAAGATTTCCTCTCAAGCCCCCGAGAGTGAATGGACGCTGGTTCTGGCCGGCCGGCGGGAGGCATCGCCTTGACTTCCAATCCTGGCTCGGCGGCCGGAGCCATAGAGAGTCCTATTTCCGACAACCTTAAGCCAATACAGCTCTTCTCACTGGACCTCTCGGACGTCGAAGCTCTGCAGTTAAGCCGGCACCTCGAGACTATGCCGGACGTGACCCGCGTGGCCATTTTCAAGGAGGCCAGCGGCTGGCGCTTCGTGCTGCACCGGCGCCATGTAGAGCCCCTCGATCAGTTCTCGTTCAGTCGGGAACAGTTGACGATCCACGCCCCCGGCCTCACGGTCGAGCAGGCTGTGCGCCTCGGCGAGCGCCTCGAGGATCTGCCGGGGATTTCCCACGTCGACTTCACACAGGAGCCGGGTGGCTGGCGGTTCGATCTCAAGCCCGCGGAAGCCTCGAGCGAGAAGTCGCCGGCTTCCATGCAGAGGCTGCAGACCTGGGATACTCCAAAGCCCGCCCCTGGCCCTGCGCGAGTATGGGAGTCGCCCAAACCCGCTGCCGAGCGGTCTGGAGAACGGGAGCCGCGCCAGGCTGTAGAGCCCGCGGCGCCACAATCCAGCTCGGCGAACATCGAACCAGCAGCCCGGACCCCGGCCGCTGACCAGCGCCGCGCAGAAGTTAAGCCAACAGGGACTGCTCCAGCAGAGGCTGAGAAGTCCCCGGCCGCAGTCGAGAAGCAGATTCCCGCTGATCCGTCCGCGACATCCGTCCGCCCCCCGGGACCGGCGACCGAACCGAAGCCGGTTCCGCAGCGAACCGAGCCCGCCCGGCCACAGAAGCCCGGCTGGGAACGCCCGGCGCGCCCCGAGTCCGCTGGCAAAACTACGGTCCTGCCCGCCAACCTGCCGGCGCCCGAGCCCCTGGAGGCACCCCCGGCCTGGCTTGTAGACACGCCAACGAAGCCACGGCCCCCGGCGCAGCCAGCCAGCTCGACGCCCTCGCCTGCCCCCCAGACACGACCCGCAGCGGCAAGACCGCCGGCGCCCGCGCCGCCTCAGACCGGTAGGGGGCGATCTCGCCCCGTGTTCCTCGCCGTATATCCGTTTGTACGGATGGACCTCCTGGACCAGTTCCTGGAGGCCCTGGCGCAGCATCCGGCGGTCCAGTCTGTGGAGATGCGCGGCCTTTTCCGCAGCCGCCTCGAGCTGAACTTGAGACTGCGCGGCGATTCCTCGACCGAGATTTTGGTCGAAGCCTTTGCCGGCGTCCCTCACCGCCTGACCAGTTCGAAGCCCGACTCACTGGAGATTGAGCTGCTCTAGATGGAAACGCGACAGCGGGCCCCGTCTCTGACGACCGTCCTCGAGGACGGCGCCGCGGCATCTCCGTCACCGGGGCTGACCAGCCCTGAAACCAGACAGTCCGGCCGGATCGGCGACCGCCTCGTCGAAGTTGGCCTCATAACGCGCGAACAACTGCAGCGTGCCCTGCACCTTCACGAATCCACCGGCATCCGCCTTGGCCAGGCCCTCCTGAGCCTGGACTTTGTATCGCCGAAGGACCTGGCGGTTGAGCTGGCGAGCCAGCACCGCCTACCCTTCTTCGAGTTGCGCGGCATTGTCATGAACCCGGCCGTCGTTGGGCTGCTGCCCGAAGAACTGTGCCGGCGCCATGGCCTGCTCCCACTAACGGCCTCAAACACCACCGTGACGATCGCAACCACCGACCCGACCGATGAAGAGGGTGTGGCCGCGGCGTGCGCCTTCCTCGATAAACCCCTGCGTCTGGTCGTCGCCATGGCGACCGAGGTCGACGATATCCTCACGCAGTACTACGAAGAACGCTACAACGACCTGAGCACCTACGAGTTCATCCGCCGGCGCTCGCCGGAGTCGGCCTATCGCACCCTGGCCGTCGGCCAGCGTGCCGCTCTCTGGAGCACGCTTGTGGTGCTCGGTGTGCTGGCCCTGATCTTGCAGACCGCGCTATTGGCCGGGCTGGCCGGCGCTCTTGTCGCCGTCCTCTTACTGGCCGACGCTGCGAGGCTCTTTGCCGCGCTGCGGCCGGCCTCAGGAGGTTCTCGGACAGCCCGCGAGGGCATGCTCGACCGCGAGCTGCCCGTGCTTACCGTCCTTGCGCCGCTGGCCTCGGTCGCTGAGATCCGTGAGACACTTTCCGACATCTCCGCCCTCGACTATCCCGCAGCCAAGCTGGATATAAAGCTACTTGTGCCGGGAGCGGCAGGGCACGCCGGAGAGCTGCCCTTCAACGTCCAGCTGATCCCCGTGCCTGAATCCGACAAATTCCTGGGGCTCGTGCTGAACTACGGCCTGGTTAAGGCCCGTGGCGAGATCGTCACGGTCATGCGGCCAGGCCGGACGCGCCACCCCGAAGAGGCACGGCTGGCCGCGGCCGCGCTCGTCGCCTACAACTCCACGGCCGACCTCGCCGTTTCGCCGCCCCCACGCCCGGCTCGCTTCAGCCGGCCATGGACACAGCTGAAGGCCCTCGGCCAGTTTGCCGAGTGGACGTTCGGCTCGGCCATCGGGGCGCGGGCGTACGCCGCCAGCGCGGTCTATTTCCGCACCAAGACGCTGCGGGCCCTGGGCGGCTGGGACCCCTTTGACGCCAGCCCGCAGGCCAACCTCGCCCTGCGTCTGCGCCGCTCCGGCGCAGGAGTGGCGCTTTTGCCACGACCGCAGGGCATCGCTGAGGGACCATTCACCACGTCGCTGACGCACTACGCCGAGTCGCGGATGCGCCTCTGGTTCGTGCACACACGCTCCTGGGACCGCCATTCGCTGGCTACGAGCTGGCTGTTGCTGTCGCCGTGGCTACAGGCCTTCGCCTGGTTCACCCTGCCGCTCTGCGCCGCGCTCTCAATACTTGACGTCCTGCCCTCGACGGTGGCGCCGGTGGCGATGGTCGGCCTGGGCGCGGACGCTGTCGCTGGCCTGCTAACTGCCTTGATCCTCTGCGGCCGCGGACGCCTGTTCCCTGGCATCGGTGGGCTGCTCGCGGCCTTGCCCTACGGCTTCCTTTCACTTTCCTCACACGTCCGCGCCATCTTCCTGGTGCTGGCCGGAAACCCGCGCCGGCCATGGCCGGAATCCCATCCCCGTAGTCTGCCTGAACCTGCCCCCGCGCCATCCAACGCCGACCTTGATGCCATGGATGAAGCGGCCGCCAGGTCCAGTAGCTCCGGGGGCTCAGCGAGCCCATCCTGGTGAAGCTCATCGGCATTCGATTCCGCGTCGGGCTTTACGCCCTGCCGCTGGCGGTCGTCCTAGCTCTGGCGTCGGCTTGCGCCAAAGAGTCGACCGGGGATGCACCGCAGGGGCCGCGCGTTGTGGTCCCGGCCGCCGAAGGCATCTATCTGGGAGTCTTTTCGGCCGGTGTAGAGTTCGACGACGACGCCTATGAGAAGTACAGCCAGCAGGCTGGCGCTGCACCGAGCATCATCGCGACCTTCGAGACCTGGTCGAACACGCCGCCGCTCGACAAGCTCCGTCATATCGCCAGCCACGATGCGGTACCGCTGGTCGCCTGGGAACCATGGAACGGACCCAACCGTGAGGCGACGGATTTGGACGGCCTGTTCAGCGGCCGCTATGACGGCTACATCGAGTCCTGGGCCAACGCCCTGGCGAGCCTGCGTTCGCCGGTGTTAATCAGGCTCGGACACGAGATGAACGGGGACTGGTTCCCCTGGTCTGGGGCTAACAATGGTGGCGGTGCCCTCGACGGCTATGGCACCGACCGCCGCGCGGACGGCCCCGAGCGCTTCGTCGCCTTCTGGCGCTACGTCCACGACATCTTCACGGAGGCTGGTGCCGTCAACGTCAGTTGGCTTTGGTCGCCCAACCCGAACTCGGTGCCCGATGAAAGCTGGAATCAGCCACTAGAGTACTACCCCGGCGATGCCTACGTCGATTGGGTCGGCGTGAGCGTCTTCAACTTCGGCGACCGTACGGACGCCAAGCCCTGGGCGACCTGGAGGCCGTTCAGCGACATCGTGGGTGGCCCCTATCACCTGTTCGAGCCGCTGGGCAAGCCGATGATCATTCCTGAGGTGGGATCGGTTGAGGGCAGCGGCAACAAGGGCAATTGGATACGCGAGATGGCGATAGAGATCCGCTTGAGCTTCCCGCTGATCAAAGGAATCGTCTGGTTCGATGAGAACGACCCGGAGCTCGGCGATTTCAGCCTCGATACCTCTCCAGACTCAATGGCTGCCTGGCGGGAGGTAAGCCGTGAGCCCTTCTAC
This sequence comes from Dehalococcoidia bacterium, assembly GCA_040902555.1. GTDB lineage: Bacteria > Chloroflexota > Dehalococcoidia > WHTO01 > WHTO01 > DASTBR01. The sequence continues at coordinate 23,438 of JBBDXC010000013.1, read as the reverse complement.
GCCGTGGCGCCGACGTATGAAGAAATAGATGGGGCAAGCGAGTGAATCGGCCCCTCATCTTGTTCGCCGCGGGCCTCGTGGTCCTGCTCGCGGCGTGTTCGGACGATACAACGAATCCCGAAACCCGGCGCCCGACCGATGTCGACGACGTGGCGGAGGACGGGGCTTTCATACCCGGCGCTGCCGCCCTAATCGGGGCCTGGGATCCTGACGACAATATTAAGGAGCCCTTCGACTTCGACGTTGGCTACAACGACATCGGCGACGGCAGCCTCGACCGCCTGAGCGACTTCCTCGATTCCTCGACGGCAACGCACGATACGGTACTCATCACGTGGGAGCCCTGGTTGTGGACGCCGGAGCAGAGCGAGCCCGTGGCCCTGGCCGAGATCATCGACGGCAGCTACGAGGAGGTAATCATTTCCTGGGCCCAGATCATCGACAGCCAGGGGGATCTAGAGGTGCTACTGCGACCGGCGCCGCGCATGGACGTCATGGGCGTTTACCCGTGGTCCGGCGGCGAGGCCGAGGAGTATCAGGAATACTGGCGCCATATTGTTGACGTCTTCCGCGAGGAAGAGGTCGAAAACGTGAAGTGGGTCTGGAGTCCAGGCGGAGCGGCCGACTCCCTCGACTACTACCCCGGCGACGAATACGTCGACATGGTCGGGCTGATCGTTAACGTCGCCGCGGCCTGGGAGGAGCCCGGCGCCGACGGTGGATTTCGCCCGTTTGCGACGATCGTGAAGCCCTTAATCGACCAGTTTTCCAGCCTTCAGAAGCCATTTGTCGCGGCAGAGGTCGCGATAGACCTGGAAACCGAGGAACAGGAACGCGAGTGGATGCTGGCAATGCTCGATACCCTGCGCGACGATTCCGCCGGCATCGAGATGCTTGCCTACGTCAACGACGATTACCCCGGCGACGACTTAGCTATCGACTGGCATCTGCTCCCTGGTCCACAACGGCTTTTCGAAGAAGCCTTGCGTGAGACCTCGGCGGTAGCCGGCTGATGAACGAGAGGTCAACTAGCGACCGTCGCTCGTTCCCGGGCGAGGTCCCCTACAAAGTCGCTTTCCGGCCGACGATGTCGCACCGCGAAAGCCTGGTCTACGCCGTCCTGATACTGATCGGGACGCTGCTCTCCGTGCGCTATTTCGTCTGGTGGTTCCAGGTCGGTCATCTCCCCGGAGACCTGGGTGTGGGGGCCGAAAGTCCGCTGATGGGCGCATCCTGGGCGCTTGTCGGCCCCTTCCTGCTCTTGACGCTGGTCGAGCTGGTGCGCGTCGTCAGTTCGATCTTCCTCTGGGTGTTCGCCCTCTTCATGGAAGACCCGCTGCCGATGAAACCGCAGCGCGGCATGAAGGTGGCTGTGCTGACGACGATCGTGCCGACCAAGGAACCGATCGAGATCGTCGAGCGCATGCTGAGGGCCGCGCGCCACATCCGCTATGAGGGACAGGTCGACCTCTGGCTGCTCGACGAGGGCGACGACGATACCGTTAAGGCCATGTGCAAACGGCTCGGCGTCAATCACTTCACGCGCAAGGGCTTTGAGAAGTGGAATCAGCCGTCGGGGCCCTTCAGGGCCAAGACCAAGGCCGGCAACCACAACGCTTGGCGAGACGCTCATGAGGACGAGTACGACCTCGTCGGGCAGATGGACCCCGACCACATCCCTTACGACACCTTCCTCGAGCGCACGCTGGGCTATTTCCGCGACCCCGACGTCGGCTACGTGGTGTCGCCGCAGATCTATGGCAACTACGACGAGTCGTGGCTGGCCCGCGGCTCGGACGAGCAGGCCTTCATCTTCCACGGTGTCATTCAGCGCGGCGCCAACGGCTTCGGCATGCCGATCCTTATCGGCACCAACCACGTCTACCGTCCCGCGGCCATGCAATCTGCCGGCGGCTACCTCGGCCTGATCACCGAAGACCACGCCACGGGGTTGGCCATCGTCGGCGAGAAGAACCCAGATACCGGCAACCATTGGAAGGGCATCTATGTGCCCGAGGCCGTGTCCATCGGCGACGGCCCGATTTCCTGGGCCGACTACCTGAGCCAGCAAATGCGCTGGGCCTACGGCATGTTCGAGATCATCCGCGACCACGACTTCCGTCTGATGCGCAAGATCAGCGCGCTGCAGGCAGTGGGATACCTGATGCTGCAGAGCTACTACGGCTTTGCGGCATTGGTTTTCCTCGGCGGCAACATCCTGACCTTCCTCTATCTCGCAGCCGGGCTGACCTCCGCGGATATGGACCTGGCGGCCTGGTGGTGGCTCTGGCTACCGCAGTTCCTCTGGGGCTTCGTCGTCTGGTACTGGCTTCAACGCTTCTACCTTTATGAGAACGAGAGGGGATCAAACATCACGGGATATGTGATGACGTTCGCCTGCCTGCCGATCTTTGCGCAGGCTGCGTTCGCGGCCTTTACAGGCCGCTCGATCCCCTATGTCGTGACCGCCAAGGGAGCAGCGCGGACGGTCGATACTATTGCCGTCTTTCGGCTCCACATGGGTATCGCCGCGGTCGGCCTGCTGACGGTGGCGGCGTCGTACTTCCTGGGCAATGACGCCTTCCAGTTGCGAATCTGGGGCGTGATCACAGTCGTTAGCACGGGTGCTTTCCCCGTCGGACTCTGGCTCTCACAGCGCTGGGCGCAGATCAAGGGTGAGAAGGAGGAGGAAGACCCGCGCTTCAACCTCCAGGCTCGCCTCAAACGCAAAGCCCCCGACCTTGTGCCCTCGCGGCCAACGACACTGCCGCCGATGTCGGCGCCAAGAAGCCTGACCCCGGCTTTCGCCGAGGCGGCTGGGGCGGCCGGACCCAGGGTTGCGACCTGGGCGGACGAGCAGAAGGCCGACTCGGGTGGGTGGGCGGCAATCAGCACTGAGACCTCGGCGATGGCCTGGCCGAGGGGCAGCTCACCGGCACAGGGCGCAGTCGATCCGTGGCGTCCAATCCCGGGGGCCGGCGTCATGCGCCCGGGCATGAGCCGAGCCGGGGCGACCACCGCCGCGGTGGCCTGGCGCCCCGACGAGAACACAGACCGGCAGCCCACCCCCTTCTACTCCCTGTGGGTAGCCGTTGCCCTGCTGGGCCTGGCCTGGCTGGCTGTGGGGGGCGTCTTCGAGGGCGCCTACCCCCGTGGCTTCGACATTTTCGCCCACCTGCTGAAGATCGAGAACCTCTCCGCCGGCCTTAACCCTTACGGTGACGATTGGTTTGACGGCTGGTACGGCGGCTTCCACCAGTTCGCCCTCTATCCCTATCTGTCATACCTGCCTGCGGCGACGCTCGCGCACTTCACGGGCGACCCGCTGCAGGCTACGAAGATCCAGATTTTCGCCACCTCGCTCCTCGCCGGCGGTTCGATGTACCTGGCCTGTCGGGAGCTGCTCGGGCAGATGGAAGATCCGTTGCCCTCCTCGCGTACAGCGGCTTTAGCAGGGGCTGTGGCTTTTGCCTTTAGCCCCGCATTGTTGAGCGTGGCCTTCGCCCGCGGCGAGGTGACTGATTTCACCGGCATGGCGTTTGCGCCATTGAGCCTTCTCGTCCTGTTCCGCGCTGTGCACAAGCCGTCCGCCGTACTGTGGGTGCTCTATGGGGTGACCCTGGCTATCGCCCTGCTTATCCATCCCAACACGGTCGTGTACACCTTTGGTGCGGGGCTGATCTGGTACATAATGAACCGCCGCTGGAGCTTCTTCAGCCTCGGTGGCCTGCTGCTGAGTCTCGTCGTGATGGCTGGTGTGAGCGCCTTCTGGGCGCTGCCCTTCCAAAGCCTTTCGGGAGCCGTGGGTGACCTGGAGTCGCGCGACGGCACTAACCTCAGCTTCGAGCTCCGCGGGCTGCTGGAGCGCCACCCCGGGGCGGTCTTCGATCCGGTGCTCTACGTGGGGGTCACTACGCTGCTTTTCGCTGCCGCAGGATTGATGCTTGGCAGCACGAGGCGAGCCGTGATCCCGTTCCTGGCGATGGCGGCCGTGGGTTGCGTGATAGGCGCGGCTTGGCTGGGCTCAGTGCAGCAGCGCCTGCCGTTCCTCAACGATGTGGACGCCGACAACGGAATCCTTCTCGTCATTCTTGGACTCTCTTTTTCGGTGGCCTATGTCACCGATGGCATGGTCGGTCGCAGCGAGAAGCCGTTCCTTGCCCACATGCTCGGGGCCGCTATCGTCGGCCTGATCTTCATTGACCTCTCAATCTCCTCGGGCTTTGCCCGATCTGACCTGGACTACCCGCAGGATCTGCGCGATGCCGGCGCTTACGTCGCAGCGCAGGACCTCGGGCCATTGGAGCGCACAACGACGATCAGCGTGCCAGAAAACTTCGCCCAGCTGGCCTACCTGGCCGCTCTGTATGACCTGGATGTCACATCAGGCTACGAATACCAGTCGTCGGCGAACGGTGGTATCAACTACTTCGCCTCCAACCTTTCGCTGGCTGAGGGTCGCGGCGACGAAGCGCTGGGCATTTTTGGGCTGTTCAACACGCGCTTCTTCATTGTCGACCAGCTCTCACGCCCTGAAGCCGTTCAGACTCTCCTGGCCACGAACCAGGTGGAAGAGGAGAAGCGGTTCGGGCGCTGGCTCGTGCTCAGCCGCGTGGACGAGGCCGGTGTGTTACGCGCCTTGGGTGACGACGAGTCCATCTCGCCCCTGCCCTACACGATTGAGTCCTACAGGCCGGACGACATGACTTTCGGCGTGCGGGCAAGCGGCGAGACCACCGTCCTCACTCCCGTCAGCTGGAGCCCGGTCTGGACGGTCGATGTCGATGGTGAGCCAGTCGAGGTCGATCGCTATTCCGCGGGGACGCCACGCGGGGGCTTCATCGCCTTCCCGGTCAGTAGCGGCACCCACGACGTGCGGATGCACATCGAGCAGACGTCCGACCAGAAGCTGGGCATCATCATCTCGCTGGTCTCCGTTTGCGCCATTCTCGCCTTCCTTGCGCTCGTCTACGCCCGCCGCGCCGTCGCGCGCTAGCGCCAGGTCAAAACGCCACAGCTTCAGGCGGGCGGGCTCGGGTCCTCTGGACCGACTTTCCTTCGTTCCGCCGTCCTCTTGTAGGGCGCAGGTGTCGTACTAGTACGAGCCATCATCCAAGACGTACAGAAGACACCTGCCCGCCGCTTCGAGCACCGACGCAGACGCGAACCTCCGCAGGGCGCTGAGGTGATGAAACGGCAGACTGGCCGAGGCCGACTGGTGGGCGGGGCAGGTGTCTGGGTCCGCTCTGGTTCGATTGGTATAACGCCTACGACACGTGCCCCCACGCGCTGTAGGGGACATAGCCGCTCGTTGGGCCGCTCGGGAACGCCTCGTTTACGGAGGCTCCGAGCGGCTGCCGCGGCTAAAGTTGAGCCGGCGATCAGCCGACTATTCACATGGATACCAAGCATATAAGGCTCGCGACAACGGCAAACCATCCGCAATGGTGGGACGCAAAACCACGGGTCCTTTCGGGAAGCGAAGGGATAGCCGGGTTACCGAATGAGCAGAGCAACGCTCCCCTGGTCGGACGAGCGAAACCCAACCGGTTGCCCAAGCGGGCCCTCAGGAGAGGTTTCGCATGTCCGGTTGGAGCTCTCAAAGCCTATCTCGCCGTAAGTTCGTCGGCACTGGCCTTGCTGTCGCCGCCGGCGTTGCCGCGGCTGGCATGGTTGGCCCCGGGGCTTTGATGCCCGGCGGCTTCCTGAACCCTACAGAATCGGCCGAAGCGGCGCGGACGCGCCGCTGGGGCGTGTGGCAGCCCGGAGCACCCTGGGACATCAACAACCTCGCCTCCGTCGAGTCTGCCGCCGGCAAGAAGCCCGGGATTGTCCACTGGTACCAGGGCTGGGGCGCCGGCAACAAGGCCGTCGACATCCCGCTGATCGAGCAGGTCGCCAGCTATGGCGCGTGGCCCGTCATCACCTGGGAGCCATGGGACTACACCAAGGGAATGAGCCAGCCTGAGTACGCTCTGCGCCGCATCATTGCTGGCAACTTCGACGACTACGTGCGCGGTTGGGCGAGGGAGCTCAAGGCTTACGGCGGCAAAGTCTTGCTGCGCTTCGCCCACGAGATGAACCACCTGCGCTACCCGTGGTCGGTGGGCACCAACGGCAATACGGCCGCTGAGTACGTCAGGGCGTGGCGCCGGGTCCACGGCATCTTCCGCCAGGAAGGGGCGACCAACGTTAAGTTCATCTGGTGCCCCAACGTCAGCTACGCCGGCACAACGCCCTTCCAGGACGTCTACCCCGGCGCGGAGTACGTCGATTGGATCGGCCTCGACGGCTACAATGGCGGCTCGGGCCTCGATTGGGGCGGCTGGCTCTCCTTCACCCAGGTCTTCAAACCCTCCTATGACCAACTGCGGGGTTACGCCCGGCCGATGATGGTCTGTGAGGTGGGCTGCGCCGAGTCCGGCGGAGACAAGGGCCGTTGGATCACCGACGCCTTCGCCAGCGAAATTCCCAACGCCATGCCCCGGCTCAGCGCCGTGATCTGGTTCAACGAGAACCGAGAGGTCGACTGGCGCATCCAGTCCTCGCAGCGGGCATCGCGGGCCTTCCGCGACGCTGTCTCGGCCTGGTAGGTCGAGACGCCAACGTGTTCGTTGGCACCGCGGGCATCGTTCATAATCGATGGGCTATGCCAGATGAAACGCGAGCCCCGATAGACTACGCCGCCGGCGTGCCCTTCCCCGTAAGCAAGGAAGAGCTGATCAACAAGATGCTCGTCGACCGCGCGCCGGCCTCGATATTGGCCACCTACGACCGCCTGCCGGCCAATCAATACGAATCCCTCGAACGGCTGCGCGCCGACGTCGAGGAGATCTCACGGTTGGACATCAGCGAGGTGGCGGGCGCGAAGACCTTCGAGCAGCTCCTCGAGGTCGTCCGGCGCAATGTCGGCGACGTCGACCATGTGACCAAGGCAGGCTACCTGCGGGTCGTCGGGGCCGTCGTCGAGGCGGCGAAAACGCAGGGCGGCATCGCCAGCGGGGACCTGGCTCAGATTCGCCAGAAGCTTGAAGCGGCCTACGTCGACCTGCGCCGCCCGATGTCGGAGAGCTACAACTACGATGCCCCGCGCAACCCCAACTACGGCCTGCCGAAAGAGCAACCCTGACGCCAGCGCCCACGGGCTGACAGAATTGCCCGCATGAGGGTTCCGCTCCTCCGCGGCGCGAATCTAAACACTCTCTTCGCCGATCGCGACGATGTCATCAGGGCCGCGGCCCTCGCTGTCCTCGGCCTCGCGTCGGCTCTCATCTACCTGCTTCTGACGGTCCGCATGTCCTTCATCGAGTTCTTCCCCGGGCCGGGGATCACGCTGGACTTCGTGAAGATGCTTGGGCCGGACTGGCAGGAGAACACCGCCCTGCTCCTGACCTCATTCGCCGGGCTGTTTGTCCTCTATGGACTGGCGCTGGTCACGCTGGGCCGTGGGCACGGGCCGCTGAGCCTCGCGGCGCTGGGGTTGAGCGCCCTCGCCTTCGCCCTGGTTCTGACGTTCATGTATCCGCCGCAGGCTGTCGACTTCATTCACAACGTCGCCGATGCGCGCACGCTCTGGGTCCACGGCGACAACGCGATGGTGGTGCCGCCCAATGCCCACCCCTTCCCGGTAGGGCAGAGCTACGGCCACGAGTCCGCCCCCTACGGCCCGCTCTGGTTCCTCCTCCTCTTTCCCGTGCTGCTGGCGGGCGACAGCATCCAGTTCGCCCTGCACATCCTGAAGTTCTACACGAGCCTCTACTACCTGGGTTCGGCGATCCTGATCTTCCTGCTGGCGCGGCAGCTGACGCCCGGCCGAGAGTTGTTCGCGGCAGCCCTCTACGCCTGGAATCCCTTCGTCGTCCTGCGGGTGGCGGGGAACGGGCACAACGACGTTGTCATGTTCTTTTTCGTCCTGCTGGCGCTTTGGGCGCTGGTTAACGAGCGCTGGCGCTACCTCATCCCGCTCCTCGTTGCCTCGGCGCTGATCAAATACGTCTCGCTGATGCTGATCCCGCCGGTAGTGCTGGCCGGGTTCTTGATGGCCGGCAACAGACGCCTGTTCCTCCGCGAAACCGCCGTGGGACTCGGGCTGGCGCTCGTCCTGGCGGTGGCCTGCTTCGCCTTCTTCTGGGAGGGCGCTGACACCTTCGAGATTGTGCGCCGCCAGGGCGACAAATTCATCACTTCTACCCCGCTGGTCCTGCGCGAACAGTTGCGCGTCCGCACCGAGATCAGCGACGTAACGTCCGACAGTGTGGCTCGTTGGGCGGGGATTGCTGCCTTCGACGCCTGCTACGCTGCGCTATTGCTCTCGCTCTGGCGGTCGAAAGCCGGCGCGATACCCCTCATCGCCTGCCTCAGCCTGATGATGCTGACCTTCAGCTTCTTTGGGGTCACCTGGTACCGGCCCTGGTACATGCTCTGGCCGCTGACTCTGCTGCCGCTGGTGCCGGGGCGCTGGGCCGTCGGGCTGATCGTCGCAATCTCCATGGGAGGGATGTTGCCCGACCTGATCGAGCAATACAGGCACAACCTCGATTTCTTCCGCGAGCACTACCTCTGGTCGGTAGCGGCACCGGTCATCGTCGCCTTCGTGCCGGCGGCGCTTGTCCTTCTGGCGGGCTGGGCGCGCACGCGCCACTCCCTGCTCTCGGATGATGGCGCAGGCGTACCGCTCGCCCAGCCTTCTCCCTAGGCTTAGTCCGTGCCCCGCCCCCTTCTCGCTACCGCCCTTTTTCTAGCGCTGTCATTCATTGCCGTTGCCTGCGCCGACAACGATGAGCAGGGAGTGCTGAACCTGGCCGAGACGACCCGCGAAGAGGCCGCCAACGAGCCTTCGGATGAGGCGCCGGAAGACCTAACCCCCTCGCCCACGCCCGTAAGCGGCTGCGAGCCGGGCGCCTGGAGCTCTGTGGAGGAGCTAGGGCGTCTCTTCATCGCCACGCCCGGCGGCACCAGCCTGGCGCAGAGCGAGATCGACACCCTCGAGGCCTACAGGATTGGTGGCGTCCTGGTTCGCTCTTACAACGTCGCCAATCGCGAGCAGCTCCGTGCGCTCCTGGCCGAGATCCACGCCAACGGTGAGACCCTGACGCTGGTCGATCACGAGGGCGGCTCTGTCCAACTGCCCGGCGTTGAGCCCCGCATCTCGTCGGCTTCGACCCTGGGGGTGGGTTCGGTCGAGGAAACGCGGGCGGCGGCGGCCCTGGTCGGGGCCGACCTGAAGGCGCTGGGCTTCGACATCGACCTGGCGCCTGTCGCCGACGTCAAGGCTCCGGGCTACAACACGGTGAGCAGCCGCTCATTCGGGACCGACCCGGCCTTTGTCGGCCTCCACGTCCTGGCCTTTGCCCAGGGGCTGCGTGACGCCGGCCTGGTGCCCACGGTCAAGCACTTCCCTGGCTACGGCAAGGCCGTCGGCGACGCCCACCTTCAGTTGACCACAGTAGGCACCCCGGCCGAGGAGCTGCGAGCCGTCGACCTACCGCCCTTCCAGGCGGCCGTGGACGCCGGCCTGCCGATGATCATGACCTCGCACCTGCACTATGCCTGGCTGGACGCCGAGGTCCGGCCGGCGACCATCTCGCCGGACATCATCAGCGGCCTGCTGCGCGGCGAGATGGGCTTCAACGGCGTTGTCGTCACCGACTCCCTTGGTATGGGCGCGATCACTCTGACAGTGGGCACCGGTGAGGGCGTCGTGCTCGCCCTGGCCGCTGGCGCCGACATGATGCTCCTGACCGCCAACATCACCGAGGTGCCGGCCTTCGTCCAGCGCGTCCAGGAGGCCGTGGACACTGGGCGCCTGCCGCGCGAGCGAGTCGAGGAGGCCCTGGGCCGGATCAGCGCGCTGCAGCGGCTGGCACGCGGCGGCGACGCCACCTGCCTTCTGCCTGAATAGCCACCTCGGCCTATCCTGAGATAGCGATGCGTCCCGAATGTGACCGCTGTGGCAAGGCCATCGAGGACTTCAACGAGGCCGGCCGCCTGGGCCGTCAGTGGCTTCACAAGTCCTGCTGGGTAGAGCTCTGGCGGGAGCAACGCGATGCGGGCAAGGAGCTACCTACCCTCAGCTCGCCGGCGTCCAAGGCGCCGGGGGAGCCCGGCGTGCTGATCTGCGCCTTGCTCTTCCACTTCGGCCTCTGCGTTCTGCTGATCGGCTGGGTGCTGGTGACCCAGGAGAAGAGCCCGCTGGCCGGCGCGATCTGCCTGGCGATCGGCATCCTCGCCCCGATGCTCGGCGTGGCCGGCATCGCCTACTCCGTCTATCGGCGCCGGCTCTACGAGAGCGTGCTGGCGGAGGTACCGCCGGGGAGCTGGAAGGCGATTCCCCTGCCGGGCAACAGCCCTGAGCCCACGGCTTGATCCTGTCCCCTCCCGGCGGTAAAAGGGGCGAGGCGAGAGGTTCGTCCGTCGCCGCCGTACCGTGGCCGAGTTGTGGAGGGCGCCGCTCTTACTCGATTGCGGGCGGGACGGTCAGGTCCATGCCCTCGAGGTCGGCCGCCGAGGCGTTGAGGACGATGTTCTCGTCCTCCACCCGGTCGACGAGCTGGATGGGGACGTACTTGTCGATGTCGGTCAGGGCATCGTTCTTGGCGCGCACCAACAGGTAGGTCTCCGCGCGGTCGTGCAGCGTGCCGAACTTCTCGCCGTCCGCGGTGACGACCTCGGAGCCGGTTGTGAAGTCGGTTTCCTGGATGGACATGCGCGGCCTCCTCGTGCTTGTCTGGCTTCTCGCCGCCCCTCCGGGGTGGCCTTACCATTGTAAAAGGCATCCGGATTCGACCTGACGAGGGGAAAGCGAATGGATATGGACGTGGTCATCCCAATAGTGCTGGCCATCGCGATTGGCGCCGGCACGCTGCTGGCCTTCCTCTTCATCGCCAGCAAGTTTCCCCTCGACGAGTAATTTCACAGGGTTCCGCGGTTAAGTCCACGCTCAGAGTGGCGTTTTGGGACTCTACACTTGACGTGAAAGTTTTCACGTTCCTAGGATCGCGCAGGGTCGAACGACTTGAGAGGTGGTATGGAGTCAGCCAGGGGCGGTAGATCGTTTCGCAATCTCTCCAGTGTCATAGCCTTAATCCTCATAGCGATCCTCGTGGCGGCCACCATGGTCGCCTACTTCACGGTGATGCAGCTGCCCGATCCGGTCACGGAGGAGGCCAAGGACATCGCCTCGGTCTACGACGTGGTCCTTGCCCTCGCCACGTTTGTCTTCCTTGCCGTCGAAGCGCTGCTCATCTGGGTCTGCTTCCGTTACCGCCGCCAGAGCAACCTCGACCCGCCCCAGGTGCACGGCAACAACCGCCTGGAGTTCGGCTGGACGGCCATCCCCATCGTTATCTCGGTCGTCCTCTTCATTCTCTCCGCGCCGCTCGTCATAGACCTGCGGGAGGCCGTGGCAACGGAGGACGCTGATCTCACCGTCAACGTGACGGGGCGGCAGTGGTTCTGGGAGTACGAGTACCCCGATCAGGGCATCACGATCCAGGAGATCCCCGACTACGACAACCCCGACCCGCCCTCGCTCGTGGTACCGGTCAACCAGAAGATCCGCCTTAACGTGGCCAGCGCCGACGTGATCCACAGCTTCTACGTGCCGAGGTTCCTCTACAAGATCCAGGCGATCCCGGGCCAGACCAACCAGATGCACTTCACAGCGGAGGAGACCGGCAGATTCGAAGGACAGTGCGCCCAGTTCTGCGGGCTCAACCACGCGCAGATGCTGCTGGTCGTCGAGGTGGTTACCCAGGAGGAGTTCGACGCCTTCATCGAGGAGCAGCAGGCCGAGCAGGAGCCTGATCCGACGCCCAGCGGAACTCCGGATGACGGCCAGACCGGCGATGACGACCAGGGAGGCGGGCCTACCCCCTTCGAGGTCACGGCCCAGGACAACGAGTTCTCGACTGACGAGATCAGAGCGCCTGTGGGCGAAATCACCGTCACCCTGCTCAACGAGGGAGAGGCCATACACAACTTCTCCGTGCCTGATGCTGACGCCGCCACGGAGCTGATCGACCCCGGTGAGGAGGGCTCAGTGACCTTCACTATCGAGGAACCGGGCGAATATGACTTCCGCTGCGACGTCCATCCCGAGGAGATGACCGGAACGCTGGTGGTCGAATGAGCAGCCCCGCTATCGGCGCGATTCCGGCCGCCCACGGCGGCGAGCCCGAGGGTGTCAGCAGTGGCATGCTCGGCATGGTCCTCTTCATTGCCTCGGAGATCATGTTCTTTACCGGGCTCTTCGGGGCCTACTTCTTCGTGCGCAGCCAGGCGGATGGCTGGCCGCCGGCCGGCTTCGAGGACCTCGAGGTCGCCTTCCCCTTCGTTAACACGCTGATTCTTCTGCTCAGCGGCGTGACGGTACACTTTGCCGTGGTCGCTTTGCGCGAGGACCGGCGGGATGGCCCCAGCGGGTTCGTTTTCTTGACGGGGCTGACAATAGTCCTCGGCACGATCTTCATCCTCGGGCAGGCCTACGAGTACTCGAACCTCGAATTCGGCATCAAGGACGGCGTGTTCGCTTCGACGTTCTTTGTCCTGACCGGCTTCCACGGCGCCCACGTGATTGGCGGCCTGGGCATGCTGGCATTCATCTTCTTCAGAGCGATCAATGGCGACTTCTCGTCGCGCAACCACCTGGGCGTCGAGGCCACGACGGCATACTGGCATTTTGTCGACGTGGTCTGGGTGCTACTCTTCGTCATCCTGTACCTGACGTGAGTGGAGAGAATGCAATGGAGGGACCGGGATAGATGGCCACTCTAGCGACTCCGCCCCAGGCGGTGCCGGCGCCGCACTATAGCGGCGGGCTCTGGGATTGGATAACGACTACCGATCACAAAAAGATCGGGATAATGTACCTGATTACGACGGTCACGTTCTTCGTGATCGGCGGCATCATGGCGCTCTTGATCCGCGCCCAGCTGGCCCAGCCTGAGCAGGACCTGATCTCCCAGGACTTCTATAACCAGGTCTTCACGATGCACGGGACGACGATGATTTTCCTCTTCGTCATCCCCATTGGCGCGGGCTTCGGCAACTTCCTCGTGCCGCTCATGATCGGTGCGCGGGACATGGCCTATCCCCGGATCAACGCCTTCAGCTTCTGGCTGATCCCCCTGGCCGGCGGCCTGATGTACAGCGCCTTCTTCTTCGGCGGCGCCGCGGACGCCGGCTGGACAGCCTACGTGCCGCTCAGCCGCGAGGAGTTCTCAGATGGGCCGGGGATCGACCTCTGGGTCTTGGGCCTGCAGGTGCTGGGCGTTTCGTCCATCGGCGGCGCCGTCAACTTCATCGTGACCATCTTCACGATGCGCGCCCCTGGGATGAAGATTCATCGCATGCCGCTGTTCGTCTGGATGACGCTGGTGACCTCCATCCTCGTCCTGGCAGCGACCCCGGTGTTCGCCAGCGCCCTGGCCATGCTCTTCGCCGACCGTTATTTCGAAACCGACTTCTTCAACGCCGATCAGGGCGGAAACCCGGTTCTCTGGCAGCACATCTTCTGGTTCTATTCCCACCCGGCGGTCTACGTCATGATCCTGCCGGGCATGGGCATCATCTCCGAGGTCCTGCCCGTGTTCTCGCGCAAGCCCCTGTTCGGCTACCGCGCTGTGGCCTACGCCGGCGTCGCCATAGGTGTCTACGGCTTCACGGTCTGGATGCACCACATGTTCACCAGCGGCCTGAGCATCCCGCTGACCCTGTTCACGATGGCGATGACGATGGTCATCGCGGTGCCATCTGGCGTGAAGATGTTCAACTGGCTGGCGACCCTGTGGGGTGGCGAGATCCGCTTCACGACCTCAATGCTCTTCGCCGTCGGCTTCCTGGCTCTGTTCCTGATCGGCGGCGTGGACGGCGTCTACAACGCCGTGGTGCCGGTCGATTACCCACTGAACGACACCTACTGGGTCGTATCGCACATCCACTACGTGATCTTCGGAGGCTCGGTCTTCGCCGTCTTCGCCGGTATGTACTTCTGGTTCCCCAAGATGACCGGAAAGTTCCTGAACGAGAGCCTGGGCAAGCTCCACTTCTGGCTGATGTTCGTGGGCATGAACCTGGCCTTCATGCCCATGCACTTCCTCGGCATCGCCGGCATGCCGCGGCGCATAGCGACTTACCAGGAGGGCAACGGCTGGGACACCCTGAACCTGCTTTCCACGATCGGCGCCTTCACGATTGCGACTTCAATCCTGGTCTTCCTCATCAACTTCGTGATCAGCATCCGCGGGCCCAAGATCGCTGCCGACGACCCCTGGGAGGCCAACACCATGGAGTGGATGACCACCTCGCCCCCGCCCGAGTGGAACTTCACGACGACCCCGCCGGTCAACAGTCCCCGCCCGGCCTGGGACGCCCGCAAGGCACTGGAGCGCGAGCGCGGCGAGGTTACCGTGAGGGACGCCTAGATGGCTTTGAAGGCCTGGCACATCTACGGCCTGATCCTGATCCCCGTCGTCCTGCTGCTGATCGGCGTGACCTACGGCGCCAGCGAGCGGGACGGCACGGAGCGGGAGGAACAGGTACTGCCAGTGGAGCCAGATGGTCCGGATGGCCCAAGCCCCGGCGGCCCCCCAGGTGGGCCAGGTGGGCGAGACGAGGGTACCCTGGTGGTTACCGCCGAGGACAACCGCTTCATCGAAGAGGAGCTTCACGCACCGGCCGGCGAAGAGGTCACGCTGGAGCTGTTCAACAATGGCGCCGCGCTCCACAACTGGTCGGTCCCCAGCGAAGGCATCGCCACAGAGCTGATTAACGGCGGCGAATCGGGTACGGTCACGTTCACCCTGGACGCCGGTGAATACGACTACGTCTGCGAAGTGCACCCCCAGGAGATGCAGGGCACCCTAATCGTCGAATAGCTAGCCCTGCCCCGGATCCGCCGCCGCTCATGTCATCGTCAACAGGCTGCTGCGTGAGGTCGATGCCCACGACCAGCCGCCCGCGGTAGCCGTCGCCCTCTTCGCTCAGCGGCACGAGGAGCTGGTCGAGGTTGTCGGAGGCGATGCTGTCGTTGTCGTTCAGCGTCCCGCGTTCGGCGCCCTTCTCGCTGTACGGCGCGAGCGTGAATATCTGGTCGCTGAGGGCATCGTTGAAGAAGATCTGTGACGTCAGCTCATAAGCCTCGCCCTCCTCGGTCTCTGTCCGCACCTTGAAGTGCATGTGGACCGTGCGCCCCTCATACCACCCCGGATAGATGGTCTGGAACTCGACCGCTCCCTCGCTATCGGTGACCTGGTAGCCGCGCAGGAACATCTGGCCGGTGGTATCGAAACCCTGGGCGCTGTCCACGACGTCGGAATAGACGCCGAGCGCGTCGCAGTGCCAGAGGTCCACTACGGCGTCCGCCAGGGGCTCGCAGGCCTCGCCGTCGATACGGTAGACGGTAAAGCCCAGGTTGAGCGGGACGCCCTCCTTGACCGAGCCGTCGCTGGGGTCGCTGGTGATGTCCGAGCGGTTGAGCTGCTCGTCCACGTAGTAGGGCCCCTCGGTGTTGGCCGGCGTCAGGATGCAGGATATTTCTTCAGCTCCGGCGGTTGCGGTCGTTGTGCCTGCAGGCTCGGCGGTGGCTTCGGCTGTCCCTTCGGAAGCCGCATCGGTGGCGTCTGCCTCAGCGCTCTCACTGGGCGTGGCATCGTCGTCATCGTCGCTGCTGCAGCCGATGAGGACCGCTACGCCTACTCCGCCCATGAGACCCAGCGCCCTACGGCGGTTGATCAGTCGTGTCGTAAATTCGTCGCTCAAGGGTACCTCTCAGAATTTTGGAGTGAGGCCGCGGGCGGGAGGCGGAGTCTCCCGGGCCCCGGCCTGCTGGGTTCCCACTTAGCGGCAGGCGGGGTGGGGTTGGCTAAGCGGTCGTCCTGGAAGTGGTCCCGCTGTCGGAACCTGTTCCGTCAGCTTCGTCCTGGGGGCAGTTGCCGTCCTTGGTCCCGTCGCCGGAACGCTCTGTATCCGAGGTCCCGTCGACGGCATCGGGGGTGGTTTTATCCTCGGTCCCGTCGCCGGCATCGGGGGTGGTTTCACCCGAGGTCCCGTCGTCCAGTCCGTCGTCTCCCTCCTCGGGAGTGGTTGGTTCCACCGTTGCTGTTGGGGTCATCGTCCACGCCGGCGCTGGCCGTCCCCGCGTTGAGGACACCAAAGAGGAGCACAGCCGCTGCCGCGAGTGCGACAAGCAGTGCTCCGATACCTCCGACGAAGGTCGTAGTTCTCGAGTTCATAAATTCCTTTCCTTCCGTACCTGCCTGTATTCAGGCTAGAAAGGACCCCGGCCGAATCCGGTAACGAAGTTGTAAAAGCTCCTGGTCCCGCCTGGCGCGGCCCTTCGGCGACCCTTCCGCCGCCGGCGATTCGCGGCCTTCAAAGCAGGCGCTGCCGGTGCGCCAGCCAGGCGACCGTCCAACCCACCAACCAGACGCCGTTGATGATCACAGCGCGGGTGCGGTCCAGAGAGAGCCAGCCAAGGGTGATCAGCAACGCGCCGGCCGATTCAATCAGCGCATATTGAAACAGCCGCTCCCGCCAGATGCGCCGGAGAAAGGGCAAAGGTGGCACGGCCAGGAGGTAGCCGATAACGAGCAAGGCAAGGCCCATAGGCCGAGCTTACGCATTTGCCTACACTGGTTCCTCAGAGGAGGGATGCCTTGAAACGTTGGAGCCTCAGCCTGCCCCTGACGGGGCTGACCCTGGCCGAGCACGAGCCCGTTGTGAAAGAAGCGGAGCAACTGGGCTACACAGACGCCTGGTCTGCCGAGGTCGACGGGACGGACGCCTTCACCCCGCTGGCTTTGACGGCGGCCTGGACGGGGCTGCGAGTTGGTACGGCGATCGCCAACGTCTACACGCGAGGCCCGCTAACCCTGGCCAACCATGCCCTCTCAATGGCCGAGATCGCGCCGGGCCGCTTCGTCCTGGGCCTGGGCGTGGCTTCGCTGCCGATCGTCCAGCGCTGGAACAACATCCCTTTTGAGCGGCCGCTGCAGCGGACGCGTGACATGGTCAAGATCCTGCGCGGGGCCCTGGCGGGCGAACGAGTCGCCGAGGACCTACCGACGTTGAAGGTTGACGGGATCAGGCTCTCGCGACCGGTGCCGCAGCCGGTGCCTATCTACCTGGCCGCCCTGCGCGAGCAGATGCTGACGCTGGCCGGCGAGATCGGCGACGGTGTGATCCTCAACTGGCTGTCACCCGAAGACGTGGGCAAGGTCGTGAAGGTCGCCAAAGCTGCGGCGTCGAAGGCTGGCAAGGATCCGGACAACTTCGAGGTGGTGGCGCGCCTGTTTACCTTCATCACGAGCGACAAGGAGCAGGTGCAGCCGGTCGCGCGGCGCTCGATTACGACCTACCTGAACGTGCCGACATATGCGATGTTCCACGAATGGCTTGGCCGTGGCGGCGAGCTGACACCAATGTGGGACGCCTGGAAGGCGGGAGACCGCAAGGCGGCAACGGCCAACGTCCCGCAGAAGGTGATCGACGACTTGATAATCCACGGTACGCCGGACGAGTGCCGTGAGCGGATCGAGGAGTACGTAGCCGCCGGCATCACGGTGCCTCTGATCCAGGTCTTCAACATGACCGAGCCGGACCCCGCGCAGGGCGCGATTAAGGCGATGCGGGCGCTGGCCCCGCGCTAGTGCGTATGTCCGCCGGGGCCGTGGCTGTGGCCGTGCCCCTCGTCGCTGGTGGCCGGCGCGGGCGCAGGCTTGGGACTATCCGTAGTGCCGGCGCCATCGCTGGAGCTGCTGCCGCTCTCGCTTGACGCGCTAGTGGTCGAAGGGGCCGGCGCCGGCGCCCGCGCCGGCGCCTCGCCATCATTCGAGCCCGTGCGGCCCTCGGTCCGATGGAAGCCTGTGCCCTTGAAGATCACGGCCGAGACGACGGGCACGCGCCGCGCGATCTCGCCGCACTTCTCGCAGGCCTGCGTGTTCGGCGCTGAGAAGCTCTCGCGCTTTTCGTATTGGTTGCCGCAAACAGAGCAGCGATAGACATAAGTCGGCAAGGCGACTTCTCCTAATGAGATTCATCCCCCTCTCTGCTTGCGGAGAGGGGCCAGGGGGTGAGGTAACTTAAAGTGCCAAAAGGCTAGCTTGATTCTAGCGGCTGGGGCCTATCTCAGAAGTGAATCGCCGTCGATCAGGCGCAGGATGTCGAAGTAGCTGATGACGACTACGGCGGCCATCATCACCGCGAAGCCCACAAGGTGCACCAGGCCCTCTTTTTCGGGCGAGATGCGGCGGCCGCCACGGATCAGCTCCAGGATCACGAAGGCGATGCGTCCGCCATCGAGCATGGGCAGTGGGAGCACGTTGAGAATCGCCAGGTTGATCGACAGTAGAGCGGCAAACTCGAAGAGCCTCACCCAGCCCGCCTGCTCGACGACCTCGCCGGTGGCGCCGGCGATGCCCACCGGGCCCGACAGCTCAGGCGAAGAGGCTCCACGGAACCAGCCTTCGAATTGCTTTTCAGCCAGGCGCAGCGTATCCAGCGTATAGCCCACGGCGTGGGGCACGGACTCCCATGGCGGCTCGGACCGCGTCCGCGTAAACGGGTACTGGCGGATGCTGATCCCCGTTGGTCCTTGGTTCTCGGGTAGCTTCCAGCGGGAGGCGACCTCGGTCTCGATCGTTTCGCCAGTGCTGGGCCGCAGGACCTTGAAGTCTACGTCGCTCCCGCGGTTGACCTGGATCGCGCGGCTGAGGTCGTCGATATTCTCGATCTCGCGGCCGGCGACGGTGATGATGATGTCTTCGGGTTCCAGCCCGGCTTCTTCGGCGGGCGAGTCCGGGGCGACGGTGTTGATGGTCACACCGCCGGTGGAGATCTCCTGCGGAACCGTGAAGGCGATGGCGAAAAGGATGATCGGCAGCAGGAAGTTCATGCCCGAGCCGGCGAAGAGCACGATGAGCCGCACCCAGCGGGGCTTGGCGGCCAGACTGCGGGGGTCCGTCGGGTCCTCCTCCCCAAGCAGGCGGACGAAGCCGCCCAGGGGCAGCCAGTTGATCGTGTACTCGGTCTCGCCCCACTTCCTGCCCCAGGCCTTGGGGGGATAGCCGATGCCGGCCTCCAGCACCTTCACGCCGGCCAGCTTGGCCGTGATAAAGTGGCCCAGCTCGTGGACGACGATCAGGAAGACCAGGATGCCGACAAAGGGGACAACAGACTGCAGGACGCTCATGCTCGGGCGGTGACCATCTCTTCCGTTTCGCGCCGAGCCCATTCGTCGGCGGCCAGGATCTCTTCTAGATCAGGATCGGACACTGCGCCGTGTTTCGATAGGACGGAGTCGACGAGCGGCGCAATGTCCGTAAATCTTATACGTCCCGCGAGGAACTCCTGGACTGCTATTTCGTCGGCGGCCGCCACGACCGCCGGGTTGGTGCCGCCGCGGCGCCCGGCCTCCATGGCCAGGCCGAGCAGGGGATAGCGCTCCGCGTCGATCTGAGAGAAATGGAGCTTGCCAACCTCCGCAAGGTTCAGCGGCGCCGTCTGCGGCTCGGCGGCGCGCTGCGGATAGGTCAGGGCAAGCAGGATGGGCAGGCGCATGTCCGGGAGGCCGAGCTGAGCCTTGACCGAGCCGTCGCTGAACTCGACCAGCGAGTGGACGATGCTCTCGCGGTGCTGGACGACCTCGATCCGGCCCAGGGGCACGTCGAACAGCCAGCGAGCCTCGATGGTCTCCAGCCCCTTGTTGAACAGGGTGGCGCAATCGACCGTGATCTTTGCCCCCATGTTCCAGGTTGGGTGGTGGAGCGCCTGTGCGGGCGTGACATCGGCCAGCTTGTCCTCGGGCAGGTCGCGCAGAGCGCCGCCGGAGGCGGTCAGGATGAGGCGGCGGATGCTCTTGGGGTCCTCGCCCCAGAGGCACTGCCAGATGGCGCTGTGTTCGCTGTCAACAGGACGGAGCTGGCCGCCGTGGCGACGGGCCGTGTCCGTGAGGATGGCGCCGGCCATGACCAGCGCCTCCTTGTTGGCCAGGGCCACGGCCTTGCCGGCCCTGAGGGCGGCCAGGGAGGGGGCGAGGCCGACCTTGCCTGTAGTGCCGACGAGGACGACGTCTACATCCGGATGGGCGGCGATGTCTTCGAGTGGAGCCCATTCTGCCCGCTGATCACGTCCGATCTCAATGCCGGCCGACGCTAGGTTGACCAGGGCCGGCTGGAATCGTTCAACCTGCTGCCGGAAAAGGTCGGCGTTGCTGCCGCCGGCCAGCGCGATCACGCGGAACTGTTCTGGCAGCGATGAGATGATATCGAGGGTCTGGCGGCCGATGGAGCCCGTGGAGCCGAGGACGGCTACCCGAATCAACGGGGCTTAATCTCTTCTCCCTGCCACAGTCGGTTGTTCCCCCTCTCTGCTTGCGGATAGGGGGCAGGGGGTGAGGTCAATCCACGACCCATATCAGCCAGTAGTATACGAGCGCCCCGGTGAACAGAATCGAATCGAGGCGGTCGACGATGCCGCCGTGGCCGGGGATCAGGTTGCTTGTGTCCTTGACGTCGAGGCTGCGTTTGAGGGCGGACTCGGCCAGGTCGCCGACGATGGCGAAGACCGGGAACAGCAGGCCCAGCCCAATCAGATCGAGCAGCGTCCAATCGAGGTCGAACAGCAGGCCGAGGCCCACAACCACGGGAATACCGCCGATCAAGCCGGCTGCCGTCCCTTCCCACGTCTTCTTCGGGCTGATGCGAGGCGCGAACGGATGCTTCCCCAACGTCTTGCCGGCGAAGTAGGCCAGGGTGTCGACGGCGTAGGTGCCGAGGAGGGCGACGAGGACGAGGTAGCGGCCTTCGTCGGCGTCGCGCAGGAGCGCATAGTGGGCGCCAAGAAAGCCGCAGTAGATGGTCGCCTGCAGGAAGCCGCCCCAATTGGCGGCGCCAGCCTCGACGTCCGACGCAATGACGAGCAGCGCCAGAGAAGCGAGGGCGGAGATAGCCAGGGCGTAGACCAGCCAGTCGTAGCCATCGTCAGCGGCGATGACGAGCCCGGCGGAGGCCAGACCTGCGCCGAGCGCCAACGGTTGCCGCCACGAGCCACGCACCATGCTGAAGAACTCGATGGCGGCCAGCGCCAGCACCGCGGCCAGGACGATGTCGAAGAGCGCGCCTCCCAGCCAGACGACCAGGACAATCAGGGGAATCGCCACGGCGGCGACAGCTATGCGCTGAACGAACACTTATCGCATTATCGTCCGAGCGGATCCATGCGATGCTTCCGCGAGGTGCCTCTGGTGAGATCAGGCGCAGCTTGCGCGTCTTGAACAGGGATAGGGAAAGGAAGGGTCATGAACAGGGTTGGTTTTGTATCCGGCCTCCTGGGAGTTGTTGCGGGGGTGTTGCTGGTCAGCGCTTCGAGCGTCGTTGCCGGCAGTGGAGTTGGCGGGGTGTTCAACCTGGGCCAAACCAATACGGTCGATGGTGCTCAGACGAAGCTGGTTGGCTCGCACAATGGCGCCATGTTCGAGGTTACGAACAACGGCACCGGGCGTGGCATCTCGGTCATCACCCAGTCGGGTGTCGCGCCCCTGAGCGTCAACCAAACGGCGAGGGTCAAGAACCTGAACGCGGATTTGATCGACGGCCTGGACTCCGACGCGCTCGTGACCAAGGCGAACGTGTACGTCTACGGCCCGATAAACGTTTCGGTGTCCCGGGTTCCACGTCGAGCAACCTCAAATGCCCCGATGCCGAGGACTTCATCCTCTCGGCCGGGGCTGAGTCAGACACGGACGATTCGGTAGCCACCGGCCTTTTCCCCGTGTCAGCAGACGAGTGGCAGGTGCAGGCGACCAACCCTCCATCCATGCCGAACCCGGTGGGTGACGTCGATGTCTGGCTCCTCTGCGCCGACCAGGATGGTGACGGCGACGGCCTGCCGTAGCGGCGACGCCTGAGCACGCTATCGTCCTATACCGGCGCCCGCCGCTGCTCACCCGTCAATCACGCCGTCGCAATCGTTGTCGCGGCCGTCGGAGACCTCCACTGCGCCCGGGAATGTCGTGTCGCGGGTGTCGTCGCAGTCGCCCTGGCCCTCTGAGAAGCTATCGCCATCCTGGTCAAAGCCCTCATCGATCGTGCCGTCACAATCTTCGTCGACGCCATCGTTCGTCTCGGTGGCGCCCGGGAAAACGGTCTCATCGGCGTCGTCGCAGTCGCCCTGGCCCTCTGACTTGCCGTCGTTGTCCTGGTCAAAGCCCTCGTCGACCACGGCATCGCAGTTCTCGTCCTCGCCGTTGTTCAGCTCCGTCGCGCCGGGGTGGATGGTGGGGTCGGTATCGTCGCAATCGGTGCCCCCCGTGGCGGTCGAGAAATAGAAGTCGCCGTCCAGGTCGTCATCCTTTGTGGCGGTATCGCAGTCGTCGTCCTTGCCGTTGTAGGCGGTTTCCGTCGCGTCCGGGTTGACAGCCGGGTTGACATCATCGCAGTCCGTGCCTTCCGCGATCAGAATGTAGGTCCAGTTTCCGCTCCCGGCGTCGTAAGTCACGGCATAGGAATCGCTGCTGTGGCCGTCGCTGTCGTTGTCGTGGCCGTCGTCGACGTGGCCGTCGCAGTCGTCGTCGACGCCGTTGTCCACGTCCTGCCTGTTCATCGAGATGGTCGCGTCGCTATCGTCGCAGTCGCCCTCGTCTTTGCGCTGGCCGTCGCCGTCAAGGTCTTCGTCCTTCGTCGTCGAATCGCAGTCGTCGTCAAGGCCGTTGTAGGGTGTCTCCGTCTCATTGGGGTTGACGTTCGGGTTGCTGTCGTCGCAGTCGCCCTCGGCGACGGTGAAGTTGTCTAAGTCTTCGTCGGGCGAGCAGCCCTCGTCGACGCCATCGTTCAGGTCGTTGTCGGCGCCGTCGCAGATCTCCGGTGTCGACTGGTTGTTGAGCCGGTCCGAGCCGTCGCGGTTCTCCACGACGTCGCTGAATCCGTCGTTGTCGTCGTCGAGGTCGACGCAGTCAGGCCACCGCCGGATTCTACGCAGAGCGCTCGCGCCTCGAAGTGCACACAGCTGAAGTCACGGTCGTGATCTTCGCTGAGTCCACCGACTTGATGCTCCAAACTGCGAATCAATTGACGCCGGCCAATGTGCTGGCCGAGCTGGCGCTGCTTCCGAATGGAGACCTGCCGCCCCCGACGAACTTCGATGAGGTGGATGGCTTTCTGGATTGCCCGTAAGACCCTCTTTAGTGGTCGACCTTTGGAGCAGGGGAAGGCTCCCAGCGGAGCGCATCGAGCCATTTTCGCGGCGTGGTTGGGAAGGTATGGCTCTTGACCGAACCGACTTATCCCCACCACTGCCATACGTTCCCCTGCAGTTCGGTGGGTCGTGCCACGCGATCTATTACTGCTAGTCCCTCGGCGGGACCTCCTCGGGCATGTTCGGCGAGTCAGCGGTGCGCTCCATCACCGAGGTGACGCCGGCGATCAGCTGGAACTGCTCGATCT
>JBBDXC010000012.1:142873-147779 GCA_040902555.1 Dehalococcoidia bacterium | reverse complement strand
GGCCCCAGAAGCCTGACTTAACCAAGCGACAGGGCCTTTTT
Organism: Dehalococcoidia bacterium; assembly: GCA_040902555.1. GTDB lineage: Bacteria > Chloroflexota > Dehalococcoidia > WHTO01 > WHTO01 > DASTBR01. The sequence continues at coordinate 147,738 of JBBDXC010000012.1, read as the reverse complement.
CAGCACCCTGCTAGTAGTCGAGAGCGAGGTCGAGGATGTCCTCTGCCGGCGTCACCGGGCGCGCCAGGCGTACGCGCCAGCCTGCTGACGATGTGTGGTACGGTATAGATCCGCCACCCCGCCAAGCACACATCTCAGTGCCGCTTCCGGCTGGAAGGAGCAAGCGATGGAACGCGCCACGGTCAATGGTGTCGAGCTGGAATACGAAGTAAAAGGATCGGGCGATCCGCTTCTGCTTATACATGGCGCCCACGTTGCAGACTTGATTGCGCCACTCATGAGCCAGCCGGCGCTGGCCGATCGCTGCCAGCTGATCCGCTACCACCGTCGTGGTTTTGCGGGCAGCACCCACACGCCCCCGCCCGTAAGTATCAGCTATCAGGCCGCCGATGCCGCCGCGCTCCTCGCGCACGTGGGTATCGAACGGGCGCACATTGCTGGTCACTCGTACGGAGGATCGATTGCCCTGCAGCTAGCCGTAGAACGGCCTGACCTGGTCCATTCGTTGGCCCTTCTGGAACCGGCCTTGCTGATGGTGCCGGCTGGGGAGTCGTTCTTCCAGCAGGTGGGACCCTCAATCGAGGCCCACGCTTCCGGCGAAAAGGAGAAGGCCGTGGGGGCTTTTCTAGCGGTCGTATCAGGCGTCACTGGGAGAGTGGCCGCGCCTTGATCGATGATGTTGCGCCCGGGGGCGTAGAGCAGGCGATCAAGGACGCCGACACCTTCTTCGAGATAGAGCTGCCGGCGCTCGGCGAATGGGCGTTTGGTCCAGACCAGGCAAAGGCAATTGGGCAGCCGGTGCTTTCGGTCGTCGGTTCAGACAGCGAAGCCGTGTTCGTGGAAGGACGAGACCTCCTCCACTCGTGGTTTCCCCAGACCGAGGACTTTACTCTCGATGGTGCCGGGCACCTCCTGCAGGCACAGCGCCCGGGACCGCTCGCGCAGGCGCTGGCCGAGTTCGTCATCCGGCACCCGGTGTCCCGCGTGCCTGTTACCGCCGCCTGACCGCAACCAGCGCGAATTTCCCGGCGCTAATTTCGGGAGCCCGGGGAAAGTCAGACTCCGACCCGGCGACGGGTTTCGGCACCCGGCTAGGCGCTGGCGTGCTGCTTCCGTAGCTCATTTTTGAGCACTTTGCCCACGTAGCTGCGGGGCAGCGCATCCACGAAGGCAACGGTCTTCGGTGCCTTGTAGCTGGCGATGCGCTCCTTGGTGAAGGCGATGATCTCGTCGGCGCTGGCGGTCTCGCCCTGCTTGAGGACGACGATTGCCATGACTTCCTCGCCCCATTCGACATCCTTGACGCCAATTACGGCCGCCTCTTCGACTTTCGAGTGCTCCTCGATCACTGCCTCGACCTCGCCGGCGGCGATGTTCTCGCCGCCGCGGATGATCAGGTCTTTGATGCGGCCGGTAATGAAGAGGTAGCCCTCGTCATCCATGTAGCCGACGTCGCCGGTGTGCAACCAGCCGTCGCTGATCGCTTTGGCGGTTTCGTTTTCGAGCTTGTGGTAGCCCTTCATGATGCGCTCGCCCATGGCGCAGATCTCACCCTCGGCGTTGGGGCCGAGGACGTTCCCGGTCTCGTCCATGATGACCACGGCCACGTCGGGCATCGGCTGGCCGACCGAGCGGAGACGCTGGTACTTCTTCTCTTTCTCCTCGTCCGTCCCCTCGATGCGGTGGTCGTCGGGGCCTAGGAACGTGAGGGACGACGTGCTCTCGGTCTGGCCGTAGGCGTTCATCAATCCCGCGTTGGGCGGGAACATGTCTACTGCCTTGCGCACGACCTCGTAGGGCATGGGAGCTGCGCCGTAGGCCACCAGCTTGAGCGATGAGAGGTCGGTCTTGCCGAACTTCTCGTGTTCCATGATGCGCTTGAGCATCGTCGGTACGACGAAGGCGTGCGTTACCCTTTCCCGCTCGACCATATCGAGCCAGTTTCCGGGCTCAAACTGCGGTGGCACGACCAGCGTGCGGCCGCCGAACACCGACGAGGCCATCGTCGTCGCCCCGGCGATGTGATAGAGCGGAACCGAAAGCAGAGTCACGTTATGCGGCTCCTCGGGCGACGCCGGCTCCATCGTGTTGAGGACATAGGTCGTGAAGTCGTGATAGCTGAGCACGACGCCCTTGGGCATGGCCGTCGTGCCGCTCGTGTACATCAAGATCGTCGGGTCGCGATCCTCGACCTCGACGAAGCTTTCGTCGGCCGGAGCCGATGCGATGAGATCTTCGTAGCTGGTCATTCCCTCGGCGGCGCCCTCGTAGAGGTAGGTTTCGCGCAGGCCGGGTAGCTCGCCGAGCCCCTGGACCAGCTCAACGTAGCGGGGGCCGACGAAGAGGTGCGAAGCCTCGGAGTTCGTAAGCATGTAGTGGATCTCTTCGTGCTTGGCACGGTAGTTGAGGGGCACAAAGACGCCCCCCAGCTTGGCGACGGCATAGTAGGTCTCGATGAACTGGGGGGAGTTGAGGGACATCGTGGCCACTGCCATGCCTCGGCCAACCCCTTGCGAGGCCAGGGCGTTGGCCAGGCTGTTGACGCGCAGCGCCATCCCGGCAAAACTCGTGCGGCCCGAGTCCCCGACCAGGGCATCGCGGTCTGGCACGATCGCGGAGGTGATTAAGAGAAATTCAGCGGTGTTCATCGCTCCCCCTCATTCGCTGCGCTCGTCACGGAAGGGCAGGCACTGGCTGTTGAGGCCGCCCTGCGGGACCTCGCCCTCGCCGCAAATCAGCCGAGCAGCATCTACGGTGACCGAACCATCATCGTCTACATCGATGCTTAGTTGATCCATATCCCGCGGACTCGGGCCGTCAAGGAGCAAGCCCGACATAGACCAGGCGCTCCCGGTGCAATCCCCGACGAAGACGCCGGTCTCGCCGGCGACGCTTTGCTCCTCGTCGAACGTGATACGGCAGCCGCGCCGGCGGGCGTCAGGGCCGGTATCGCGGTCGTAGAGGGCCAGGAACTCGCCCGAGTCGAGTCGCACGAGATAGTAGTTGTTGCTGGGGAAGCGCGTCACCGAGCCGAACTCGTAGGTCAGAGCCCGACCCACATCCTGCTTCGCGGACGGCTGGAGGAAGACGAGGGCGACGAAAACCCCGACTATCAGGAATCCCCCGAAGATGAGGAGCATGGCCAGGCCACGGCCACCGGCCCCGTGTGCCGGTTCCTCACTCGCGCCGTTGGTGCTGAAGCCGGTCATCGCGCAAATCTAAGCCTATCCCGCGCTGGCGAGCCGGGCGGCGAGCGCAGACTCGACGGCCAGCCCCTGGGCCAGGGGCATCTCAAATGCCGACCTGAGCGCGCGCTTGGCGGCTCGCAGCGCCGAGGGCGGGCGCTCAGCGAGGGCTGTCGCCAGTGCCTCGGCTTCATTGGCCAGGTCGGGCGCGGCCACGACTTTCGTCAGCAGTCCAGCCTGATGCGCGCGCTCAGCATCGATCGGCTGGCCGGTCATGATCATCTCGCGGGCCAGCGAGCCGCGGACCGTGCGCGGCAGGAGCTGGGTGCCCCCGGCGGATGGGATGTAGCCAAGCCTGACCTCAGGCAGCCCCAGCACGGTGTCCTCAGCGGCCAGCCTGAAGTCGCAGAGCAGGCTCATCTCCAGTCCCGCGCCGAGGGCGTAGCCGTGCATCGCCGCGACTAACGGCTTGTCGATGTCGAGCATGAGCTGCCAAAGGTCGCGCTCGCGGCGGGCACGCCGCGATTCAACCAGCGATGGCGCAGTGCCGAATTCGCTGATGTCGGCGCCGGCGCAGAAGGCCCGGCCCGCGCCTGTGATGACGGCGACGTGGACGTCGGGGTCATCGCGCACGGCCTGGAACAGCACCCAGAGCTCGTCGCGCATCGCCAGGTTGACGGCGTTGAGGACGCTCGGCCGGTTGAGCGTCAGCCAGGCGACAGCCCCGCGCTTCTCGTAGAGGACGAGGTCATCGGTGGCCACGATTTCACCCGGCTCCAGCCTACTTCCAGTCGGGCTTGCGCAGGCGGCTGCGGCTCTTGTTCTCGTGGGTCTTGGCCAGGTCGACGTTCATCTTTTCCGTCAGACGGACCATGTCGTCCGAGTTGGGCCGCATCTCCTCGGAGCGCCATCTTCGGATAGCGGCGCGGTCGTCGGTGCTGAGGTCCGCTTCCTCCAGAACCCGCCGGGCGACCTCCGACATCATCACCCAACACTCCTCGCTCGTCAGCTCGATCTTCATCCGCGCTTCCCCGCTGTCGAGACGTAGCGTCCCTTGCGCTTGATCAGCTTGCGGGCGCGCTCGTCGATTTCCTGGCCGAGCTCTTCGTTGAGGGCGAGCGTCAGGTCGGCCATCTCGGCGGTCCCGGATGAGCGCTCCGTTCGCCATTTGCGGAGCTTCGCCTTGCCGTCCGGGCCAATGCCGGCGTTGTCGATGATCTGCGAGACGAGGAGGTTGACCAGCCCGTTCGCGTCGTCGGTTTCCAGGGTTACAAACGCCAAATCGTTTCTTCTCCGGTTGTAGGGATGCCATTCGATGGTACGAAGCCGGAGGGGCAGCCGCTAAGAGTGAGTCTTATCAAGCTCTCGCGAAACGCGATGAAACGACGTTTCACAGCTGCGACAACGATCGGTCGCGGAGAACGGGGTCACGCATCCTCCTGCTATCTCGTCGGGGCCTGGGGGAAGCATTAAATAGCCATAGACGATGCGTAGAAGGCGCCCCCCGCAGCGAGGGCACTCGGTCATCTCCTCAGATATCAGCTCGAGACCGCCGCATGATTCGCAGGGGCTTGGGATTTGGCCACCGCTCGACCCGCAGGCTTGGCAGGTCAACAACTGGCTATCCACAAACCACCCTCATCTTCCTTGGTTGAACGCAGGCTCAGAATTTGCCGCCAC
>JBBDXC010000012.1:67318-142773 GCA_040902555.1 Dehalococcoidia bacterium | reverse complement strand
CCGCCTCGACGACCGCCCTCGCCTCCGCAGGGGTGACTTCCTCGTCGGGGCCGCCATTGTAGCCCGAGAATACGTCCCGCCACCCGCCTCGACGACCGCCCTCGCCTCCGCAGGGGTGACTTCCTCGTCGGGGCCGCCGTTGTAGCCCGAGAATACGTCCGTGGCGAACGCCGATTCGTGCCAGGTCTTGGTTTGCCAGTCGTATACCTCGTGGCTGAGCTCTTCCTCGGTCTCAATCATGCGAAAGAGCGCATCGACTCCGCCCTCGTCGTCGCGCAGCGCCTTGTATGTGATCGTCGCTCCGGACCAGTTGAATAGGTCCGATTCCACGCCATTGGTTTCGAGCCATTCGAGGAACTCATCATCGGGGGTGAATCGATTCGCAGCCAGGTAGGCCAGGGCCCAGGCGTCGTCTGGGTCGTCCGCGCCATTCTTTAGCGCCACTTCGGCCAAGCCGGCTTGCCAGTTCTGTGGCGCCTCTGCCTCGAGCAGACCAAAAAGCAGAGGCGTATGCTCACGCTTCAGAGTCCAGCCGTATTGGTATGCACTGCCAACGGAGGGTTCCTTGACTGTCTGATTTGCGTCCCCGCCCTCAAGACGGAGGTCGCCATCTGAGGTGATGTTGACATCGAGGGACCTCACGATGCCGCCGTCGACTTCCCTAGTGATCGCGAGCGACGGCAGGTGGCCCTCGTCTTCGCCCCGGATCAGCTCCACGCGCACACGGGCCTTGGGGTCAGCGCCATAGATGACGTCCATAACTTGAGGGATCAGCTCGCCCAGATCCGCCGCGTCGCTCGCGGTGGCAACCGTGTAGTTCCGCCAGTAGTTACCCGACGACGAGGATTCGCCCTCCCGCGGCATGTTGAAGCCGTACTCCTTGACCAGCCTCCGCTCTTGCTCCTGGCTTAGTTGTCGTTCCTGCGGCAGGTTCGTCTGGCCAACGGCTTCCCAGAGGTAGTCAGCGTCTCCGAACTCGCTCGCCAGTTGGATAAAGACTTCGCCGGCCTCGATGATCAGGAAATTTTCACCATCTTCGGCGCTCAAGCGAGGGAGCGTCCGCGCAAGGAACTCGGGGAGTTCATCAAAGCGGGGATAGTAGATTGGCACTGTTTTCCTTTCATTCAAGGGCCACAAAGAGTTGCCATCGCGGTTAGCCAGGCATCGGGCCGAGCTTCTCCAGGCCGCGCAGGATTTCCGCCCAGAGCTCGGCGTCCGTCGTTGGCGCCCAGGGCTCGAAGTATCGCTTTGTCCCATCCCGGTAGCTCCGCTGGGTCTTCGCGCCCGCCCAGGCGATACAGGCGAGGTTGTTGATTCTGTCGTGAAGCTTCACGACCCGCACCCAGAGCGGTGCTTGGGCAATCTGCGCGTAATAGCTGTCGTGGTCCTCACGAGAACGCTTTTTATAGGCCCAGGGCTTGGTGAGCGTCCAAACCGCGTTTTCGATCTCCTCGCCAAAGGCTCGCGCAGGCCTTCCCGCCTGACGTGATCAGAGTGGTCCTCCATCGTGTCGTGCAGGAGGGCAACCGTCGCAGCCTTCGCGGCGTCCTCCGGGTAACGGCGGAGAGACCACGCCGCTGCGGCAGCAGTCACCGGATAGATGTGCTCGTCGAGATAGCGGCCGCCGCCCTGCCGCCGCTGCCTGAAGTGCACTACCGTGGCAAGAGCCAGCGCCGCTTCTGCCATGGGCGTCAGCAGTCCCAAAGGTCGGAGCGCGTCTTTGAGCTCGGCGCGGCTGAGATGGGGTTTGTCTTCGCTGCTCATCGTTTAAGGGGCTTGAATGTGGGCGGGTCCCGACCGACTCGGTGGATCCATCTCATGAATAACGCCTGTCGGCGACAACTTTAGTCGCATGCGTCAGCTCCTAGTCCTGCGGCGGCTCGCCCGCGGCCACGGTCACGGTGCCGGCGAGGCCATCAACGGTGACCATCTCGCCGTCCTTGATCTGCTTGGTGGCCACGCGGGTGTTGACCACAGCGGGGATACCGTACTCCCGCGCCACCACGGCGCCATGAGAGAGCATGCCGCCCAGATCCATGACGATGGCGGCAGCCAGGGGAAAGAACGGCGTCCAGCCCGGATCTGTGAACGGCGCGACCAGCACTTCCCCCGCCTCCAACTGTCCTTCGTGCGGGTTCGTGATCACGCGGGCGCGGCCACTGGCCACGCCGGCCGAGGCCGCGATCCCCTTCAGCACCCTTGGTCCACGACCGTTCTCTTTCATCGCCGTCGTGGCGGCCACCGGCTCCAGCCGGGTATCGAGCTCACTGTCGCGCAGCACCATCAGCGGCTCCAGCGTCTGGTAGCGCGCGTACTCATCGCGGCGCTGATCCAGCAACGCCAGGATGTCCCGGCGCCCGCGATCACGCCCGGCGATGCCGGCGCGAGCATAGGCCAGCAGCTCGTCGTTGCGCAGCAGGAAGATGTCCTCCTCGTTCTTCAGAGCACCCTCGGCGCGCCAGCGTCGGGCCGCCGCCAGCAGCGCATAGCGCGTGTAGAGCGAGAGCTTGAGGGCGTAGAACTTGGGATTTTCGCGCAGGGGCAGAAACTTCTGTGATTCGCGCAGGTTCTGCTGGAAGACCAGCCACTTCCAGGGCAGGACCTTGGCCAGCAACCCTGACTTCAGCTTCGCCTTGACCTGTCGCTCCGCCGCCAGCCGCCGTTCTCGCTGCTTCTGCTCGAAGCCCTCGGGGTTGAGCTCCTCGCCGGCCAGGACGTAGCCACGGAAGGCTGCCATCAGCGGGGCCGGGCGCTCGACCCAGCGCGGCGTCTTGATCTCCAGCTCGTCGGCGGCGCGATGGCCGTAGGCATCCAGGTAGACCCGGAGCTCGCTGACCACCTCATGGGCTTCCCCCTCGGCCTCGAGGTCGGGCAGGAGGGACTCAGGGCTGGCCGCAGCGACGATCTCCCTGGCCCTGGGATTCCCGCGTGCCTTACGCGCTATCTTCCACAGCTCGATGTTGGCCTCGGCGGTCTTGATGCCTGGGATGCCGGTCATCAGGTCGCTGGCCAGCTCCTCGTCGCCGACCCAGCGCTTGAGGAAGTACCTGACCTGGGCCAGGTTCGAGAATACCGCCGATTGAGCGTCCATCAGCAGCAGCATGCGCGGCTTGATCATCTCGGCCAGGTGCTCGGATTCGCTCGCCAGTTGCTCGTCGGTCATGGTCTCGAGGTCGATCTGCCGCAGCCTTGCCACCTCGGCCTCAAGCTCCTCAATCTGCTTTGCGAAGACCTTGTGCAAGCGATTCAGGTGACGGACCTGCTTGAGGATGCCGGGGAGGTGGCGCAAAACGCGACGGAAGCTGAGCCCGCTTTCCGCGTAGAGGCCCTCGCCCTCCATGCCAGGGCCGCCGACGTTGCTCAGGAAGTCGACCGACGGAAAGCCCAGCTCCTGCATCCCCTGCACCATCAGGCCGTAGTTGAAGTACACGCGGCCGTGGAAGAGCTGGACGAACTGCCCGCGGTCCATGAGGTTGATGCCCATTCGCTCGAAGCCACCGCCGAAGGCCAGGTCGAAGTAGTCCTCGCTGAACGTCCATGAAAGCGGCGTGATCACGCCGGGCAGCACCTCGCCGGCGTTTGCCCGCGTCCACAGGTCGTGCTCGGTCGTCACGAGAAGCTTGTGGTTGTAGGTGGGCAGCGCCGCCACCCGCCGTGCGTTCACCAGCGTTTGTCCCCCTCTGTCCCCGCTACTAGGCTATGGGCAAACCATGAAACAAGGGCACGTCGAGGCGATCTACATCTACCCCGAGGAGGGCAAGCCCGGCTCGGCCGCCGAGCGAGTCAACGCCGTCGCCCGGCGCGGGCTCGAGGGCGACCGCTACTTCCTGGGTGAGGGCACCTTCTACCGCGACGACAAGGAAGGCCAAGACCTGACCCTGGTCGACGCCGAAGCCATCGAGGCCGTGCGCGAGTCAGGGATACCCTTCGACCTGGGTGACAGCCGCCGCAACGTTGTTACGCGCGGCGTGGCCCTAAACGACTTGGTCGGCGCCCGCTTCATGGTCGGCGAGGTAGAGTGCCTCGGCGTTAGGCTCTGCCACCCCTGCACCTGGCTCGAGAGCTTGACCAGCCCCGGTGTGATGAAGGCCATGCTCAACCGTGGCGGCCTGCGCGCCAGGATCGTCCGCGGCGGCCAGATCGCGCCCGGCGACAAGATCACCGTCCTGGACGAGCCTGTCGCGGACGCCGCCCTCAGCGCTTCATCGAGTCGATAAGCACCCGGGCCACTTCCGGCCTCGTGAACTCGTGCGGTGGCTCCTCGCCGCGGCTCAGCATCTCGCGCACCTGGGTGCCCGAGAGGATGACCCTTGCGTCGCCGTCGTGGGGGCAGGTCTTGTTGCTGGCCATGCCCTCGCACTCCCGGCAGAAGAAGCTGTTCTCGAACATGAGCGGCACGATGCCCAGCTCGCCGGGTTCGAACTCCTCGAAGATTTTCTGGGCGTCGTAAGTGCCGTAATAGCTGCCGACGCCGGCGTGGTCGCGGCCGACGATGAAGTGCGAGCAGCCGTAGTTCTTGCGCATGATGGCGTGGAAGATCGCCTCGCGCGGCCCGGCATAGCGCATGGCCGCCGGCAGCAGCGATAGCAGGGTCCTGTCCTGCGGGTAGTAGTTCTTGAGCAACGCCTCGTAGCAGCGGATGCGCACGTCGGCGGGGATGTCGTCCGACTTCGTGGCGCCGACCAGCGGATGCACCAGCAGGCCGTCGACGATCTCAAGGGCGGCCTTCTGGATGTACTCGTGAGCGCGGTGGATGGGGTTGCGGGTCTGGAAGCCCACAACCGTCTTCCAGCCACGCTCGGCGAAGGCGGCGCGCGTCTGCTGGGGCGTTAACCGCAGCTCGGGGAAGTCATGGTCCGGCAGGCGAAGCACCTCGACGGGCCCTGACACGAGCAATGGCCCGCGGCCGTACATGGCGGCGACGCCGGGGTGGGCATCCTCTTCGGTGCGGTAGACCTCGCGGGCCTCGCGCTTGGGGTCGCCCTCGTAGACTTCCTCGACAGTCTGGATTGCCATGACGGCGCCAGACTCGCCAATCAGGGCGATCTCCTCACCGCCCTTGAGTGAGCGACCCATCTCCTCCTGGACATCAAGGACAACCGGGATCGACCAGGGAAGGCCGCTCGCAAGCCGCATGTCGCCGACGACGGATTTGTAGTCAGCGGCACTCATAAAGCCGGTGAGGGGGCTGAGGCCGCCGATGGCGATCAGCTCGAGGTCGGCCTGGACGCGTTCGTCGATCGGGACCTGCTTGAGGGAGGTAGCGCGCTGTTCGGCCGCGCTGGCTTTGTCGCTGGATAGAAGGCGGTCGACAAGCGTGCCGCCATGGGCGTTGGGAATAGTCATATCTCAAGGGTCAGGGCTGCCCTATCAAGGGGCAAACGGAAACGGCCAGATTCTCCGTCCTTCGTTCTCCTGGGCGCCGGCGGATTGCTAGCCGCACGGCCCGTGGGCCCGGTAGGGGCAAGTGTCGTATGAGGAGATAGCTCGAATCTGGATGGCCTCAGACACCTGCCCGCCTCAGCCGGGACCTGTCGGCACCGGCGCGCCAGATGGTCGTTTGTTTGAGCCTCGCTTCGATTCCGGGAGTGAGACGCCGACGTTTGCTCGAAGGGTTCGGGCAGGTGTCTTCGTTCTAGCTAAGTGGCGGGCTGCCCTGTACGACACCTGCGCCCTACAGGTATCGAAGCGGAGCCGCAGGCGAAGCGATGGCGGAAGTTGGGTTGGATATAGAATGAGCCGGATGTACAAGACGATCCTCGTCGCGCTCGACGGCTCAGCGCTGGCCGAGCATTCCCTGCCCCACGCGACCGCGCTGGCCAAAGCTTTTGAGGCCCGCATCCACCTCGTGCGCGTCTTCGACGTGCAGTCCTTGGCCGCCGGGGCGATGCCCCTCGCTGACCCGGCATTCGCGGCCGCCGGCGCCACGGCCCAGCTCTACGAGCAGGCGCTGGAGGCGGAGAGAGAAACCGTTAGCGAATACCTTTCCGGCGTAGCTGCGCGGCTCAAGCCGGAGGGCGCCACCGTCGAGTACTCAGTCCAGCAGGGCGCCGCCGCCGAGATCATCGCGGCGCTCGCCGAAGAATTGCCGGCAGACCTCGTTGTGCTCACGAGTCGCGGGCAGGGTGGCTTCAAGCGCTTTATCTTCGGCAGCGTTACCGAGGACGTGATCCGAAAGGTGGAAAAGCCCGTGCTCGTCGTCCCCAACCAGGAGGACTAGCATCGCCGCCGAGCCGGGGCCTGCCTATGCGCTGCTCACGGTTGGCCCACCCTTCGCAAAGCTGGCGAGAGAGGTTCAGAGCCTCGCCGGCAACGGCCAGCACGTCGCCGCCCTACTCTTTCCGATGCAACCCCAGACAGAGAACGTTGACGGCTTGCGAGCTTTTATTGAGACCTGCGCCGGCGCCCCTGAGCCGCTCATCGCCGCGATACCAGGCGAATGCCACGAAGAAATGCTCGAGCTGGCCCTTGTCTGCGACATCCGCGTGGCCTCCGAGGCAGCGACCTTCCGCCTCGACCAAGTTGGGCATGGCGCTATTCCCTCGCGCGGCGGCACCCAGCGGCTGCCCCGCGTTGCTGGGGCCACACTAGCGGCGCGAATGCTGCTTCTCGGCGAAACCATCGGCGCCGAGGAGGCGCTGAAGCACGGCCTGGTCAGCCTCGTCACGCACGATCCCTGGGAGGCCGCGCGCGGCCTTGCGGAGGTGGTGGGGCGGCAGGGCCCGCTGGCCGAGCGCTACGCCAAGGAGGCGATCAACCGCGGCGTAGAGATGCCGCTGGAGCAGGCCCTGCGCTTCGAGACGGACCTGACGATGGTCCTGCAGACCACCGCGGACCGCGCCGAGGGCGTCGCGGCGTTCCTGGAAAAGCGGGACCCCAAGTTCCGCGGCGAATAGGTCCCGCGGGCGGCACACCCCTATGGGACGGGTAGGGGCGTTTTGCAACCGCCCGCCCGTGGCAGACAACACCCAACCCCCGCCGGCGCGTGGGTAGCGCGACACAGGAGAATCGCCTGCCCGGATGGGTTCTTGAACGGACCGAGAGGGCGGCTGCAAGACGCCCCTTGTATCTACCAATCCCCGTAATTTCTTAGCAGGACGTGGCAGGCTGTACGCCCCTGGATCCCAGAGATCGTGTGTAGCGTTGGCCGCCACGTCCTTACCCCACCATAGCCCGAACAGTTGGGTAGACCACGAGTCTGTATCGACAAGGTTGGGCAAGGGAAAGCAAGTCGGAAAGTCTAGCAAAGGAGAAAGCATGAACCCCCGCTATGCCGGCATCGACGTCTCCAAGGGGACGCTCGATGTGGCCCTCACAGATGCCGATGGCAGACACGCCATGGCCTGGGACATGCCCAATAATCGGGAGGGCATTCGCGTCCTCGTCAGGCAGCTCCGCTGCCGAACCGTCGGGCTCGTCGTCCTGGAAGCCAGCGGCGGCTATGAACGGGCAGTGGTGTGCGCGCTAAGCAAAAGCGCCGTGCCGACCTTCGTTGCCAACCCGCTGCGAACTCGCCAGTTTGCCCAGAGCAGAGGGCAGTTGGCCAAGACAGACCGCCTCGACGCGCGGATGCTGGCGGACTACGGTCGCGCCAACAACCCCCTGCCCAGGCTCCTGCTCGACAAGACTGGCCGACACTTGCAGGGCCTGGTCATACGTCGCCTGCAACTGGTGGCGCAGCGGGCAGCAGAGAAAAACCGCCTGTCGGGGGCGGACCCTTGCTATAAGCCCAGCCTGCGGCGCAGCGTCAACTGGCTGAATGGGGAGGTCAAGTTGGTGACCAAGGAGATCAAGAAGCTCATCGCCTCGCAGCCAACGCTGCGCACGAAGGATGAGCTCCTGCGGAGCATCCCGGGCGTCGGACCGGCGGTATCGGCCGCTCTGCTTGCTCTTCTGCCCGAGCTTGGCCGCATTGAGAAGGGTCAGCTGGCAGCCCTCGTCGGGGTGGCGCCCTTCCCCGCGGACAGCGGCCTGAAAAGGGGAAAGCGAATGATCCAGGGCGGACGGCGCCTGGTCAGGAGTGCGCTCTACATGGGCGCTCTTGTCGGCAAGCGCTATAACCCGGCCCTGGCTGCTCTCTACACGCGTCTGAAGGGGGCTAACAAGCCAACCAAGGTCGCCCTGGTCGCCTGTATGCGCAAGCTTCTCAATGTCGCCAACGCCATTGTCAGGGATCGGAGGCCCTGGACCGCGACACCCCTCGAAAGGCCCACAATTTAAGACAGTTGCTACCCGCACATCGTCCGATTACACCCGGCGTCTCAACCGTTTCCCTCGTTGGAGATGGGGCGCCGCGTCGCCTGCACCTTGACCCAGCGGCCGGCGTTGATCACCCTCGGACGTATGGCCCGCATACCGCTCCGCACCTCCAAGGACACCAGCGGCGAGGTATCCCAGCTCTTACGCCGCCTGAAGGAGCGCGGCACCAACCTCAACGTCATGCGCGCCATAGCCAACAGCGATGGCGCCTTCCGCAACTTCCTGCGCCTGGGCCAGTCGCTGCTCGCCCATTGCAAACTCGACCCGCGCTGGCGCGAGCTGGCCATCATGCGGGTGGCCTGGCGCAACGGCTCGGACTACGAGTGGGGCCAGCACGTCTCGTTCGCCCGGAGTGCAGGCCTCTCTGACGCCGAAATCGAGGCGGTCAAGGACTGGGAGCCTTCGGACCTCGACGAGCGTTCGAAGGCCGTCCTGCGCTTCACCGACGAGGTCGACAGCGTTGCCCTGACCGACGAGACTCACGCCGGCGTCGCGGCCTTCCTCGACACCACCGAGATTGCCGAGCTGACACTCTCCGTCGGCTTCTGGTCGATGGTGGCGCGCTTCCTCGTCGGCATGCAGATCGAGCGCGAGCCGGCCACCCCCGGCTTTGATGGCTGGCAGAAAGAATCGTCCCCGCTCCCGTTTACGGAAAGGCAGCAAAGGTGAAAACATGACGGTCAAGCTGATCTACTGCATCAATCGCAAGCCCGAGCTTTCGGTCGCTGAGTTCCAAGAGTACTGGTTCAACACCCACGGGCCGATAGCAGCCCGCATCCCGGGCGTCCGCCGCTACGTCCAGTGCCACACCCTCCCCGAGACCTACGGCGAGGCCAACCCGTTATTCGACGGGGCTGCCCAGCTCTCCTGGGACAGCCTTGAGGATATGCAGGCCGTTTCGGGCCGGCCTGAAGTCACGGCCGCGCTCGAGGACGAGCGGGCCTTTATTGACCACTCGCGCGTCGCCTACTTCGTCACGGAGGAACACGTCGAGATCGAGGGCAGGCCGGGCGCGGGCGCGGTCAAGATGATCGCCTGTTTCAAGCGCAAGCCGGGCATCTCGAAGGAGGAGTTCGCACAGTACTGGGGCGAGACCCATGCTCCGATAGCCCGCGGCATCCCGGGACTGGTCAAGTACGTACGCGCCGTCTCGGTCGCCGGCGTCGGCGGCCGGGAGCCGGACTACGATGGGGCCGCCGAGCTCTACTATCCGGATCTGGCTTCGCTCCGCACCGCGATGGGCGGTGGGGAAGCCCAGGCCTCCAGCGCCGATGTGCCGAACTTCGTCGACACTGGGGCCATCGCTGCGTTCATCACCCGGGAGCGCCCAGTCATAGAATGAGCGGCCCGCGGCTGCTGGTCTCGGTCGGCGTCAAAGCCGACCACGCCGCGCGGTTGGAGCGAGCCGCTCCGGGACTGGAGCTCGTCGCCATCCGCGATGACGGCAGCGTCGACGGGCCTGACGACTACATCGACATCGCCTTCCTTTCCCCGGATATGTGGTTCGGCGCTTCGCAGCACCTCTTCCGCTACCTGGGCCGGTCGGTGAAGTGGCTGCACACGTCCTCGGCCGGCGTCGACCACCCCGCCTTCAAGCGCGTCCTCGACAGCGGCATACGGCTCAGCAACGGCGGCGGCACCCAGGCCAAGCCGATCGCCCAGTGGGTGCTTCTCTTCATGCTGGCCGGCGCCAAGGGCCTGCGGCAGTGGGAGGACGACCGCGTGGCTCGCCGCTGGCAGTCACACCAGAGCGATGAGCTGACCGGCCGTGTCTGCGGGGTCATCGGCCTGGGGGCAATCGGTCTGGAGGTTGCGCGGCTGGCGAAGTGCCTCGCCATGGAAACGATCGGCCTGCGGCGCACACCGACCCCGATGGAGCATCTCGACCGCGTGCTGGGCATGGAGGGGTTGGACGAGCTTCTCGCCCAGTCCGATTTCGTCGTCATCTGCGCTCCGCTCAACGAGCAAAGCCGCCACATGATCGGCCGGGACCAGATGGCGAGGATGAAGCCAAGCGCCTGGCTCCTCAACATCGGCCGCGGGGCGATCATCGACGAGCCGGCGCTGATAGAGGCGTTGCAAGCGGGCCAGATCGCCGGGGCCGCGCTCGACGTCTTCGAGAAGGAGCCGCTGCCGGACGACAGCCCGCTCTGGACGCTGCCCAACGTCTACGTCACGCCGCACAACGCGGGCTCTTCGCCCCTTTCGGTTGAGCGCTCGGTCGAGGTCTTCGCCCAGAACCTGGAGCGCTTCGTGCGCGACGAGCCGCTGCTGACCGAGGTCTACGAAGCGGGCTGACCGGCGGCGACGCCCATGGCGTCGAGGATCTCGGCCAGTGTCAGGATGGTGTGCAGCCTGTAGCCGCGCTCGGCCAAGGTCTCTCGTCCCCCGGCTTCCCGATCGACGAGCACGAGGATGTCCTGGACAACCAGCCCGGCGCCCTCGAGGGCCTCGATGCCCTCCAGCTTGGCGCCGCCATCGGTGATCACGTCATCGATGACCAGGGCTCGCTGCCCCTCCTCAAAGACCCCCTCCACCTGCTTCGCCGTCCCGTAGTCCTTGCGCTCCTTGCGCGGGTAAACCAACGGCCGCTCCATGTCCAGCGACAGAGCTGTCCCGATCGGGAGCGCCGCGTACGGCAGCGCCGCCAATACGTCGAACTTGAGCTTCGAGGCGCGGTCGGCGTAGGCGCTGGCCACCTCGCGGAGCACGTTGGGGTAGCCGACCAGGCGGCGCAGGTCGATGTAGACGGGGCTGGTCGCGCCGGACTTAAGGGTGAAGTTGCCCGTGCGCACGACCTCGGCCTCGGCCAGCAGTTGAATCAGGGCGCGGCGGTCCATCAAGACGAAGTATCGAAGATCAGCGGCCTATACTCGCCGCGATGACAGGCTCTCCACGGCAATCCCACGAGGGGCAGGAGCGCAAGCGGCCCAGTATCGGCAAAATCAACCGCGGGCTGCCCAGCGAGCGCTGCTCGGAGACGACACCACCGCGGATCCTGGAGGCGATCGAACAGTTCAACCGCGGCGAGTTCTTCGAGCAGCACGAGACGTTCGAGGAGGTCTGGATCGAGGAGACCGACCCCATCCGCTACCTCTACCAGGGCATCCTCCAGGTTGGCGTCGGCTTCTATCATCGCCGCCGAGGGAACCATCGCGGCGCGCACCTGCTCCTGGAGCGCGGCGCCAACTACCTGGAGCCCTTCCGCCCGGCCTGCCTGGGGATCGACGTAGAGCACCTCGTGCTGGCAGCCCGGGAAGCGCTCGCCGAGGTGCTCAGGCTCGGGCCTGAAGGCCTGGCGGAGTTTGACGAGGGGCGCTACCTACCACAGGTCAGGCTGATCGACGGCTGGGACTCAGGCGGTCTTACGCGCGACGACGAGTAGCCAGTTGCGCGGCGAGACCTTCCAACCGAGGTCCTCGAAGGTCGAGCGGGCGGCGGCGATCAGGGCCTCGCTGGCTTTCGAGAGGTCGACGCCCGGGAACGTGCCCTCGATAAAGGGCTCGAAGCGGCTGATGTCCTCGAAGCTCTCGGGCGGCATATCCACTGAGACGATCTCCTGGTTCTCAACGCGGAACCCATGGGCTTCTAGAAGCTCATCGTACTCGGCGATGGTCAGGCGTTGACGTGCTTCGACTTTCGCCTCGCGGCGCGGGGAGATGCCCTCGCGCCGCAGCAGCCGCAGGGCCTTCATCATCCACTTGCGGTAGAACGACTCGGCCTCAGGAGGCTCGGCGCCGTCGTAGAAGGCGGAGCTAAAGGCGAACAGCCCGCCCGGCTTGAGCTGGGTGAAGGCCGAGGTCAGGACGCCCGCCTTGTCCTTGATCATGTGGATGGCGTTGAAGATGGTGATGGCGTCCACCGGCTCGTCGAGGACTTCCTCGAAGCCGACGACATCGCCCTCGCGGTAGTCGACTGAGACGCCCTCCAGCGTTGGCGTCGTCGCGCGGGCCTCATCGAGGGACTGCGGCGAGAGGTCTATACCGATCACGCGCGCTCCCGGTTTCGTGCCAACCCTTTCGAGAATCAAGCGCGTGACGGCGCCGGTGCCGCAGGCCAGGTCGACCACGTGGTCGCCGGGCTTGAGGCCGATACGGTCGACCAGCTTGCGGTTGATGTCCTTGTAGAACTCATGCCTGGCGAAGGGCTCGAATGAAAACAGCTTCTCTGGGGCCACGGATACGTTTTCCTTGCTAGGCCGCGGCCTTGAGCCGTCAGCGAAGCAATTGTACAGCAGCCCAGCTTCGGGAGCCCTCGCCTTGGATTGGCTGTAAAGTGATCTTTGGGCGGTTGAGACGGTCGCCCTGCACCACTTGCCTGGAGGCGTGATTGCCGCTGGACATCCCAGGTGTCGTCATCGAGCGACTTCCGGTTTACGCTCGGACGCTCACCATCCTCGCCGCCGATGGGATAGAAGTCGTCAGCTCGCAGGAGCTGGGCAACCAGCTTGGCGTGACGCCGGCCCAGATTCGCAAGGACCTGAGTTATTTCGGACGCTTCGGCAAGCAGGGGCGTGGCTACCACGTCACCCGCCTGCTCGACCACCTGCGCCAGATCCTTGCCCTCGACCGCCGCTGGTCGATGGCGCTGGTCGGCGTGGGCCAGCTCGGGCGGGCCATCCTCCACTATGGCGGCTTCAAGCCCCAGGGCTTCGACATCGTCGCCGCCTTCGACGCCGACCCGGCCCTGATCGGGACCGAGATGAGCGGCGTCCGGGTCTACGACGTTCGCGAGTTGAAGCGCCGCCTGGCCGGCAGTTCCGTCCAGATCGGCATCGTGGCCGTGCCGGCGCACCAGGCCCAGGACGTGATCGACGCCCTGATCGGCTGCGGGCTGGAGGCGATCCTGAACTACGCGCCCGTCGTGGCGCGCATCCCTCCCCACCTCAAGGGCCGCGTTCGCCTGCAGAACATCGACCCCGTGCTGGCCCTGCAGAGCATGACCTACTACCTGAAGGACGCCGCCGACGCCGCTTCTAAGTAGGGGAGGTCCCGTTTATCTCCCCGGGGCGAATCGTCGGCTTGCTCACGTCTTCCCCTGCACCGCCGGGATGATGCGCTCCAGGTTCTTCACGTGCTGCCGTTCGTGGTCGGCCAAGCCGTCGGCGTAGTAGCGGGCGCTGCGTTCGTAGGTCTCACCGAGCATCCCGGTCACCAGCGCGAGCCGCTCCCAGCCCTCGGGCGGCAGCGGCTCAAGCACCGCCAGGAGATCGGCTCGCTGCTTCGCGAAGGCCTCTAATGCGGGCTGAAATTCCCACTCGGGGTAATCCGTCCTCTTCATCCAGGTCCGCGGGTTCATGGCTTTCCACCCGGGTCTGTCCTCGGCGAGGATCCGCAGGATGTTGCCGCCCCAGACGTCGTGGCACGCGCGGAGGTGCGCGAGGACGTCGTTGACGGACCAGGCGCCGGGCTCCGGAGCGGCATGCAGCTGCGCCGCTGCCACGCCCTCGGTCACGGCAGCGATGCGCCCTGGTGACTCACGCAAGATCGCTATAATCTCCTCGGCTGTGCGCACTCGGCTGGCCACGCCACCTCCTCACGTCGTGCGATTGGTGCCATCAGCGTTACGGCGTGATTTCCTTCCCCTGAATACACCTACACGGAGGATCCTAACGCCCATGAACGCCGTCGAATGGTTGCTCGATTCCGACCCCGCGATCCGCTGGCAGGTCCTGCGGGACCTGACCGACGCGCCGGCCGCAGAGGTTGCCGCCGAGCGCGCAAGAGTCGCGCGGGAGGGCTGGGGCGCACGGCTGCTCGCCCTCCAGGGTGCCGATGGGCAGTGGGCTGGCGGCTCGTTATTCCCCGAGGCCATCGGGACCACCCCGACCTTGATGCTGCTGCGGGACTTCGGGCTGGACCCCGAGAGCGCAGAGGCTCGGCGGGCCATCCCCCTCGTGCGTGAGAAAAGCCGCTGGGACCATGCCGGCCAGCGTTACTTTGATGGCGAAGTCGAGCCGTGCATCAACGGCAGGGCCGTCGCAATCGGGGCCTACTTCGGTGAGGACGTGAAGGGCATCGTCGACCGGCTGCTGACCGAGCAGATGGCCGATGGTGGGTGGAACTGCGAGCAGGAGAACGGGTCCACCCGAGGGTCCTTCGACACGACGATCAACGTCCTCGAGGGTCTGCTCGAGTACGAACGCACGAAGGGAGGCTTGCCCGAAGTGACCGCCGCTCGCCTCCGCGGCCAGGAGTACCTCCTCGAGCGCCGGCTGTTGCGTCGGGCATCGACCGGCGAGGTGATCAACCCGGCGTTCCTCCAGTTCTCGTACCCGCCAAGCTGGCACTACGACATCCTGCGTGCGCTCGACTACCTGCGCAGCGCCGGCGTCGTACCTGACGAGCGGGTGGCCGAGGCCATCGACCTGGTGGAGAAGCGGCGCGGGGCGGACGGCCGCTGGCCCCTGGAGAACACCAATTCTCGCCAGGCCCACTTCGCCATGGACGAGGGCGACGATAAGCCCAGCCGCTGGAACACGCTCCGCGCCATGCGGGTGCTGCGCTGGTACGAGCCAGGCTCCTCAGCGAGGTAGCGGCAGAGGCTCGTCGCGGCGCAAAACCGTGGCGTCTTTAGAGTGCGTCGAAGGTGTCTTCGTCGAGGGAGATCTGGCGCCGCAGTTGCTCCCAGTGATCCGCCGCGATGCCGGCGCCGATGGCCACGGTCTGCAGCGGGTGATCGGCGACGTGGACCGGCAGCTCCGTCTCGTCGGCCAGAAGCCGGTCGATGCCCCTGAGGAGCGCCCCACCGCCGGTCAGGACGATGCCCTGGTCAATGACATCGGAGGCAAGCTCCGGCGGCGTCTGCTCCAGGACGGAGCGGACGGTCTGAATGATCGTCAGCAGCGGGTCGTGCAAGGCCTTGGCGATGTCGTTTGAGGTCACCGTCATCGACTTGGGCAGGCCGGTGACCTGGTCGCGGCCCTTGACCTCGGCCGAGAGCTCGCGCTCCATAGGCAGGGCGGAACCAATCTTTATCTTGAGGTCCTCCGCCGTGCGGTCACCGATCACGAGGTTGTGGCGCCGCTTGAGGTAGGAAACGATGGCCTCGTCGAACTTATCGCCGGCCATGCGCACAGACTCCGAGGCGACGATGCCGTACATCGAGATGACGGCGGCCTCGCAGCGCCCCCCACCGACGTCGACGATCATGTTGCCCCGCGCGTTGTCGATCGGGATGCGGGCGCCGATGGCGGCGGCGATGGGTTCAGGCAGCAAATGGGCAGGTCGCCGGGCCCCCGCCTGTTCGGCGGCTTCGCGTACCGCCCGCCGCTCCACGCTGGTCACGCCGGCCGGTACGCAGACGATGACCTCGGGGCGCACAACGTTGATGCGGCCGAGGACGCGCTGGATGAAGTGCTGGAGCATGGCCTCGGTGATGATGTAGTCGGCGATCACGCCGTCGCGCATCGGCCTGATGACCGAGATGCTGGCGGGCGTGCGGCCCAGCATGTCGCGCGCCTCGTGGCCGACGGCGATGACCGTGTTGTCTTTGTTGGAGAGGGCGACAACGGCGGGCTCGTCGACAACAATCCCGCGTCCGCGTTCGTAAATGAGTATGTTCGCCGTGCCGAGATCGATACCGATCCGGCGAGACGCTAGATCAACGCCAAAACGATCGGTGTACTTCGATAGGAATCCCATTGGCGGACGCGAAACTACGGCCACTCCAAGAGGAGTGCCGCTTCCGGGCAATGATACACGAAAGCCCTCGAAGCCAAGGCCCACACCCCGCGCCGACCTCTCCCCTGCCTCCCCTTGCCAAGGGCGGGGAACAGTAGCTTAGGAAACGACCATCTCGCGCTCGATGACGGCGCCGAGGCTGGTCAGCTTCTCCTCCAGCCGCTCGTAGCCGCGATCGAGGTGGTAGATGTCACGCACCTCCGTGCGCCCCATGGCCGCCAGCGCGGCCAGCACGACCGAGGCGCCGGCCCTGATGTCGAGGGCGCGGACCTGGCTGCCGATCAGCTGCGTCGGTCCGGAGATGATGGCGGTCGTGCCACCCGTAGTGATGATCTCGGCGCCCAGCTTGCGCAGCTCTGCGACGTAGAGCATACGGTTGTCGAAGACCCGCTCGTGGATGTAGCTCACCCCGTTGCCCTGCGTTAGGAGTGCGGCAAAGGGTGGCTGCATGTCCGTAGCCATGCCGGGATAGGGGAAGGCCTGCAGGCTGGTCGCGCCAATCTCCTGGTCACCGTTGACCTTCAGGCCGTTCTCGGTCTCGGCCACGGCGACGCCAAGCTCGCGGAGCTTGGAGATGGCGGCGTCCATGTGGCGTGGCGCCGCGCCCTCGATAGTTACCTCGCCATGGGTGATAGCCGCGGCGACGGCGAAGGTTCCCGCTTCGAAGCGGTCGCCGATGATCGTAAATTCCGTGCCGTGTAGCTCGGGCACGCCCTCGATCTCGATCACGGGGCTGCCGGCGCCCTTAATCCGAGCCCCCATCAGGTTCAGCATGTCGGCCAGGCACTGCACCTCGGGCTCGCAGGCAGCGTTGACCAGGGTCGTCACGCCATCGGCCATCGACGCGGCGAGCATCAGGTTCTCGGTGCCCAGCCAGCTGGGGTAGTCAAGGAAGATGCGGGCCCCGTGGAGCCGGTCGGCGCGGGCTGTGAACTTTTCGCCCTCGCGGCCAATCTCGGCGCCCAGCGCCCTGAAGCCCGAGAGGTGGACGTCGACCGGTCTCTGGCCGATGACATCGCCACCGGGCGGCGAGCACGAGGCATTGCCGAAGCGCGCCAGGAGCGCGCCCATGATCAGGAAGTTGGCCCGATTCTTGATTACCAACTCCGTGGGCGGGCTGAAGCGGTTGATGTTCGCCGCGTCGATGACAACGGTGTTGGGGCCGGTATGCTCGGCGCGTGCCCCGAGGAACTCGAGGACATCGAACATCGTCTCGATGTCGGCGATCTCGGGGATGTTGTGGAGGACGACGGGCTCGCCGGTGAGGAGCGCCGCGGCGACGCAGGGCAGGGCGGCGTTCTTGGCGCCGCCGATCCTGACGCTGCCCTTGAGGCGGTGGCCGCCCTCGACGGTAATGCGCTCCGGCAGCCTGCCGCCGTTGATCACCGCGCCTCCGTAAGCGTCATCTCTCTAGGCCGAGGATAGGGCAAGCGAGCGAGGAGAAGCACGGCCGGCGGTCGTCGATCCAGCCGCCCAGCGCGCTTTTACCAAGCGATAACGAACCTCCGTCGCAGTCGCACGCTGAAGGACGCCCCGCCTCGCCTCCCCTCAACCTCACCCCAGCCCTCTCCTTGCCAAGGAGAGGGAGTAAGGAGCTAGAGCTGGGCTGCGGCCTGGCTTCACAGGGACCCGAACTGCCGATTCCGCACGCCTGGCCAACCTGCCCTAACGTCCCTCCGCACTCGGGCATAGCGAGCCCTTTCTTCCCTCTGCTTGGCAAGGAGAGGGCCAGCCGCAGCGGGGGTGAGGTTGACGACGCCGCGAACGCACCGATCGTTTCGTAAACAGAAGCAGCCCTCGTGTTGGGTCGGGTTTACCTCATGAGGGCGTCTGGCCGGGGCCGCCGCGATAGCGGCGGCGGCGCTTCTCGGCGACGCGGAGGCGCAGCAGCGCCGACGATAGGGCGGCCTGGACGGCGGCGTAGTTCTCCTCGGACGCCTGCTCCAGCTCGACCTGGGCGCGGTCGCGCGCCTCGCGCGCCTTGTCGACGTCGATCTCTTCGGCGCGATCGGCGATGTCGGAGAGGATCGTGACCTCGTTATCGCGGACCTCCATGAAGCCCCCGGCCAGCGCCAGCGACTCCTCCTCGCCGCCACGCAGCACCCGCAGCTCTCCCGAGCCTAAGAGGGTGATCAGGGCGGCGTGGCGGGGCAGGATGGCCAGCTCGCCGTCCGCCCCGGGCACGATGACCTCATCGACGCCTTCGGCCTGGTAGACCAGCTTCTCGGCGGTGAGTATCTCGACCTTGAGCTTGGGCGTCGTCGCCATGATTGCTAGCCGGCCGCCTGGGCCGCGGCGTCTTCCTCGTCGGACTTCTGGCCCCGCTCAGCCACCTGGTCGATTGTGCCGGCCATGTAGAAGGCCGATTCCGTAATGAGGTCGTGCTGGCCCTCAAGGATCTCCTTGAAGCCACGCACCGTCTCCTTCAGCGGGACGTAGACCCCCGGGCGGCCCGTGTAGGCTTCGGCCACGAACATCGGCTGGGTCAGGAAGCGCTGCACCTTGCGCGCCCGGGCGACCGTCTGCTTGTCATCGTCTGACAACTCGTCGATACCAAGGATGGCGATGATGTCCTGCAGGTCCTTGTAGCGCTGCAGGACCTCCTGGACGCCGCGGGCCACGTCATAGTGCTCGGGTCCGACGATGCGCGGGTCGAGGATTCGCGAGTTCGAAGCAAGCGGATCGACCGCCGGATAAAGGGCCTGCTCGACCAGCGCCCTGTCGAGCGAGATGTTGGCGTCGAGATGGCCGAAGGTCGTGGCCACGCCGGGGTCGGTGTAGTCATCGGCGGGCACGTAGATAGCCTGGAAGGACGTGATCGAGCCCTTCTTAGTGGAAGTGATACGCTCCTCCAGCTCGCCCATCTCGGTGGCCAGGGTGGGCTGGTAACCCACGGCAGAGGGCATGCGCCCGAGCAGCGCCGAGACCTCCATGCCGGCGAGCGTGTAGCGATAGATGTTGTCGATGAAGAGCAGCACATCCTGACCGCGCTCGTCGCGGAAGAACTCCGCCATCGTCAGCGCCGTCAGAGCAACGCGCAGGCGGACGCCGGGTGGCTCGTTCATCTGACCGAAGACGAGGGCCGTGCGGTCGATAACGCCCGACTCCTGCATCTCACGCCACATATCGTTGCCTTCGCGCGAACGCTCGCCCACGCCGGCGAAAACCGAGAATCCTCCGTGCTCGCTGGCGATGTTGCGGATCAGCTCCTGGATGATGACGGTCTTGCCCGTGCCGGCGCCGCCATAGGCACCGACCTTCCCACCGCGGGTGAAGGGGGCCATCAGGTCGATGACCTTGATGCCGGTCTCGAGGACCTGCGCTGTGGCGGCCTGCTCCTCGAGTGGTGGCGGCGCTCGGTGGATCGTCCAGCGCTCCGTGTCCTTAATTGGCCCCAGGTCGTCCAGCGGCTCGCCGAGGACGTTGAAAATGCGGCCCAGGGTCAGCTCGCCGACCGGGACCGTGATCGGCTGACCGGTGTCGACGACGGTATCGCCGCGGCGGACGCCTTCCGTCCCGGTCATCGCCAGGACGCGCGCCCAGTTGTTGCCCAGGTGCTGCTGCACCTCACAGACGATGGTGCGTTCGTTACTGCTGATCTCAACCGCGTTGTAGATGCCCGGCAGGGCATCGGCCGGAAATTCGACGTCGATAACGGTGCCGATGACCTGGACGACCGTCCCGGTGCGTGTCGCTGTAGCTACCATGCTGTCCTCTTTGGGTCCCGGACGTGCGTGCTGAAGCCGGGGAATCTCAGGTGGGGGAGCAGGTTTGTGAATCCTCACACAACCGAATCAATTGTAGGCAAGCCCTGAGGTAGTGTCGCTTCGTGCCGGGGCTCGATTTACCATCGGGCGGAGGACATCGCTATGCCGCCCGACGACCAGACGCAGCTTCATCGCATGGACCCGCTGGCCCGCTTCACAAACAGGGCCGAAGAGTACGTCAAATACCGGCCGAGCTACCCCGAGGAGGCGCTTTCGGCCATCCTTGATGGCCTCGGCGAGCCGGCCCAGCTTGTGGTCGCCGACGTTGGTGCGGGGACCGGAATCTCATCCCGCCTGCTGGCCGGGCGCGGCTGCCGCGTTTCGGCCATCGAGCCCAACCAGGCGATGATCGACGTCGCCGAGCCGCACCCGCTCGTCGAGTTCAAGCAGGGCCAGGCTGAAGACACCGGACTGGCAGAGGACTCGGTGCACGCTGTGACCTGCTTCCAGTCGTTCCACTGGTTCGAGCCCGCCGGCGCCCTGCGTGAGTTCCACCGCATCCTCAAGCCCGGCGGCCGACTCGCCCTGGTCTGGAATGACCGTGACCTCGACGACCCGGTGTCCAGCGCCTACACCGCGATCATCCAAGAGGCCTCGGGCAACCACCCGGCCGAGGGCGCGCGCCTCTCCAGCGACAACCTGGGCGAGACGCCGTACTTCCCTGAGGCACGCAAGGCCGTCTTCAAGAACCACCAGGACCTGGACCTCGACGGCCTGATCGGCCGGGCGCGCAGCAGCTCATACGTCCCCCGCGAGGGGCCGGAGCACGACGCAATGGTCGACGCGCTGGGCAAGCTCTACGCGGAGATGCGCCGGCCCCACGGCGCGATCAGGATGGGTTACCTGACGAACGTCTACCTGACGGAAGCCAAGCAGGGTTGATTCAAGGTTCCAGGTAGCGGTCGATGTCGAAGTCGGCGATCCCGTCGATAACGTCATCAGCCTCCGACAGGTCGAGCTTGTACTTGGAACGCACGCCGACGGCCAGCATGCCGGCAGCCCTAGCCGCTGTGATCCCCCGCGGCGAGTCCTCAAGGACCACGCATTCCCCTGGCGCGACACCTAGCCGCTCGGCGGTCAGGCGGAAGATGTCGGGCTCGGGCTTGCCTCGACCGGGCGGCAGCATGTCGCCGGCGACAATGGCGTCGAACTGACCTGTAAGACCAGCGCTCTTTAGCGTGGCCTCGACCCATGCCGCGCGGGACGAGGAAGCCAAGCCAGCCTTAAGCCCACGCTCGCGTACCATGGCTACCGCCTCCCTGGCCCCCGGCAACACCTCGACGCCCGCGGTCAGGCTCTCCAATGCCGCAGTGTTGTAGAGCTCGCTGAAGGCGCCGTGGTCGCCCGTGAGCCCGATCACTTCGTCGATGAACTTCCACATCGCCGGCTCGGCCGTGCCGATGAAGGGCTCGTATTGCTCCCAGGTCATGGCCTTGCCCTCGCCGGCGAGGACGGCGTTCGTGGCCGCGAAGTGCACCGGCTCCGTGTCCGTGAGGACCCCGTCCATATCGAAGATGACGGCGGCAATCTTCCGTTTCATTCGGCCTGGGGGAGGAGGTAGAGCAGGGCCAGTCCGGCGAAGATGGCGATGCTGATCCAGGGACTAATGAAGGCCAGGGGTATCGTCGCCCCGTACATGATCGGCCCGCCAAGATAGCGCCTGCTGCGCTCCCTGATCCTGCGGTCTGTAACCCAGGGATAGAGAAGGCGCCGCTCGCGGGCGGCGTAGAACCACAGGGCGTTATAGAAGATCGCGCTGACCGTCCACGTGCCACCGAAGGCGAGCGTGGCCGGCAGGCGCTGGTCCGGGTCCTTCATATACTCGGCGAGCACTGCCGTCGGGAAGGGGATAAAAGCGATACACAGCAAGAGCAGGAGGTTGAGGACGATGAGGGTGGTCGGTCTCGGCGATGTCGTGGAAGAGGTGGCGGTGATTGACCCAGGTGACGCCGATGGTGATGAAACTGATTAGATAGCCTAGATATGAGGGCCATTGCTCCTTCAGTTCCTCGGCAAGGCTGCCGCCTTCTTCAACATCCGGCACGCCGATCTCGATGATCAGCAGGGTGATGGCGATGGCAAAGACGCCGTCGCTGAAGGCTTCGAGACGGCCAGTGTCGTGGCTGTGCTCCGGCTCCCCGTTCACCCCTTCAGGCTAACGAGAGGAACGGCCTGCCAGTACCGGAAAGACCTGTAGGCTTGGCTGCGAGCATGGGCGGTCAGCGACCTTGGAGGACCGTTTGCATCACCGCCTTAGCCGTTTCGCAGTCAACGCCGCCCGTGACCTCAGCCGCGATGCCAGGACTAGACGCGGACGACTCGCGAACGATTACGAAGACGCGGCAGAAAGGTAGGTGGGCCGTCACTGGCTGCTCCACCACCGCGCTCAACCCATCCATCTGGTCTTCGACGAGCCTCTCCGCGGGTACATCCAGCAACAGAGCCGGAGATTCGCCCACGAAGTAAAAGAATCCGGCCAAGACCGAGCCTTCCCCGCCGTCGGGACGAGCCACGCGGACCTGGGTGGTTACGCCCCTGACAACATCGCCGCATTTACTGGCCTCCATCGTAAATGCGTCAGCATGCTGGAAATTCAGCTCGCTGGCGGCCAGGTCTTCGGCGGAGCCGTCGGTGTAAGGCTCGGGGCACGGGTAGTTTGTGTCTTCACTATCGCGAGGCACCACGGCGAAGTCGCCAATCGTGCCGACGAACTTGGGTTGTTCGGCGTCCGCGTTGATCGCGTCGTGCGCAGCTTCATCCTCCGGGCCAGGGGTGACCTCGATGACGACGTCTGCAGGCCGCCCCGCCGAGGACGATCCGGAGTCCGCCGTGACTACGTAAACCAGAGCCGTCGCTGCCGCCGCCAGGGACACAACAACAATCGGAAAACGATGTCGCGCCCAGAGCCGGGATATCGTTTTCACGTCAGCCGGAGGATACCGGGATTTGAGGCGGCGCGGTGACTGGCGACCCCCAGTATCTCCGTCGCGTTAGCCGGCGGACTTCATGATCTCGGCGCCGCCCACGATCTCCAGCAGCTCGCGCGTGATCTGGTCCTGGCGCGCCTTGTTGTAGTTCAGCGTCAGGTCCTCGATGAGGTCCTTGGCATTCTCTGTCGCGTTGCGCATCGCCACCATGCGCGCCGACTGCTCGCTGGCGATCAATTCAAGCATCGCGGCGTAGACCTGGATCTCCACGTAGCGCGGCATCAGCTCGTTCAGCACGTCCTGGCGTGACGGCTCATAGATGTAGTCCACCGCCTCTGTCGCGCGGTCCGGCTCCGGGATGATCGGCAGCAGCTGCCTGACCGTCGGCCGCTGCGTCACGGTGTTGACGAACTGCGGGAACAGCAAAAGCACGAGGTCTACGCGCCCGGCCAGGTACTCCTCCATCACCACGCGGGCTATCGGCCGGGTGTCTTCGTAGGTCGGATAGTCGCCGAGGGCCGTGAACTCGGCCAGCAGCCGTTGGCGGCTGCGGCGGAAGCTGTCGCGGCCCTTGCGGCCCACGGCCAGCACCGAGACGTTGTGGCCCTGCCGCCCCTCTTCGAGGACGCGGCCGATCGCAGCTCGGTTCAGGTTCGAGTTCAGCCCGCCGGCCAGGCCACGGTCGGGGGTCATGTGGATCAGGAGGACGCTGTCGCCGGTCCGCCGCTCCAGGAAGGGGTGGGTTACGCCGTCGCCCAGCTCCTCGAGGCTCTCCGAGAGGTCCGAGAGGACCCAGCGCATGCGCTCGGCGTAGGGCCGCGAGGCTAGCGCCGAAGCCTGCGCGCGGCGCATTTTCGAGGCGGCGACCAGCTCCATGGCCTTGGTGATCTTGGCCGTGCTCTGGACCGATTTAATGCGCCGCCGGATTGCCCGTAAGTTAGCCATATTCCTAGAAGGGCACGCTCTTCTTGAACTCGCCGATTGCGTCGCGCAGCTTCTTGTCGAGCTCGTCGGAGATGGTGTACTGACTGGAGATCTCTTCGCGGATCTCTGGATGGTTGCTCGACATGAACTCGTGCAGGGCACGCTCGAAGTCCCGCACCTTCTCCACAGGAACGTCGTCGAGCAGGCCATTGGCCAGTGCGAAGAGGATCTCGACCTCCTCAGCCAGGTTCAGCGGCTCGTACTGCGGCTGCTTCAGCACCTCGACGGCGCGCAGGCCGCGGTCGAGCTGCGCGCGGGTGGTGCGATCGAGCTCGGAGGTGCCGAACTGGGCGAAGGCTTGCAGCTCGCGGAACTGGGCCAGGTCGAGGCGAAGCTGCCCGGCCACCTGGCGCATGGCCTTGCGCTGGGCGTTGCCACCCACACGCGAGACCGAAATGCCAGCGTTCACGCCTGGTCGGATACCGGCGTTGAAGAGGTCCGACTCCAGGTAGATCTGGCCGTCGGTGATCGAGATGACGTTCGTCGGGATGTAGGCCGAGACGTCGTTGGCCTGCGTCTCGATGATCGGCAGGGCCGTCAGCGAGCCTCCGCCATTGGCCTCGTCGAGCTTCGCGGCTCGTTCCAGAAGCCGGGAGTGCAGGTAGAAAACGTCGCCGGGGTAGGCTTCGCGGCCGGGGGGGCGGCGCAGCAGCAGCGACACCTGGCGGTACGCCCAGGCGTGCTTCGAAAGGTCGTCGTAGATGATCAGGGCGTCCTTGCCCTGCTCCATGAACTCCTCGCCGATGGCGCAACCGGAGTAGGGGGCGATGTACTGCAGGGCGGCCGACTCGGCGGCGTTGGCCGCGACGACGATGGTGTGCTCCATCGCGCCGGCCTCCTCGAGGATGGCGATGACCTGCGCCACCTTCGAGGCCTTCTGGCCAATGGCAACGTAAACACAGACCAGGTCGCCGCCCTTCTGGTTGATGATCGTGTCGATGGCGATGGCGGTTTTGCCGGTCGAGCGGTCGCCGATGATCAACTCGCGCTGCCCTCGCCCGACCGGGATCATGGCGTCGATGGCCTTGATACCGGTCTGCACCGGCACGTTGACCGGGCTTCGCTTGGTGACGTCGGGGGCCACGCGCTCGATGTCGCGGAAGGCGGTGGTGTTGATCGGGCCTTTGCCGTCGATCGGAGCGCCTAGTGCGTCGACGACGCGGCCGATCAGGGCCTCGCCCACGGGGACGCGCACGATCTGGCCCGTGGCCTTGGCCTCGTCGCCCTCGCGAATCTCTGTGTAATCACCGAGGACGATGGTGCCGACGCTCTCCTCCTCCAGGTTCAGCGCGATGCCCATAATGCCGTTGGGGAACTCGACGAGCTCGCCGGACTGGACGTTGGCCAGGCCGTGCAGTCGCGCGATGCCGTCGCCGGCCTCAACGACCGTTCCGACATCGACTGCCTGGACCTCGGCGCCAAATTCCTCGATCTGCTGACGCAGGATCGAGGTGATCTCTTCGGAGCGTACTGCCATGTGGTTCCTCCTACCTGCCGGCCACGGAGGCTAGCTCGCGCAACCGCGGCAGGTGTTGTTCATCGTGTTCGCTTGTGTCTTCGGCGACCTGCGCTTTCACGCTGTGGTGAAGGTGCGGCCGGGCCAGTAACTCTTCGTCGACGGCCTCTAGTTGCTTGATTGTCTTGCGGCGCAGGTCCGTCCAGTAGCGCAGTGCCATAGGCCAGCTCGTACTGCGGTTCTCGCGATGCACGCGCTCGTTCCAAGCGTCCACCTCGGCCGCATCCGCCGGGTTGAGTAAGTCGCCTTCGCGTCCCTCGGGCACGAGACGCAAGAACTCCTGCGCCCTGCCCTCCCAGAAGGCCATGTGGGCGAGAATGTCGCGGGCGTTCCAGTCGTTGCCGGGCGCCTCAGGCCGGTCGATGCTGGGGGCGAGCGATTCGACCTCTTCGAGTCCTCGGCGCAGGGCGGCGACGAAGTCCTGCTTCTCGCTCAACGCGGCTGGCCCTCCAGCCGCTTGCGCAGCTCGACGAGGCGCGTGCGCGTGCTGCCGTCGATGACGCGGTCGCCCAGGCGAGCGACGAGCCCGCCGATGATGGCCTCATCCACCTCGGTCTCGATGGTCACCTGTTTACCGGTGAGCTCTTCCAGGCGGGCCTGCACCGAGCGCCGGCCGTCAGGAGATAGTTCAACGGCTGTCGTAACCCTTGCGCGCACCATCCCCTGTTGCTCGTCGATCAGCTTGCGCAGCTCGCGGGCGATCCCCGGCGCGAGGGCCGTCCGGCCCTTGCGCACGAGCAGCTTGGCCAGGTTAATCAGCTTCGGTTCGGCGCCCTTTAGCGCGCGCTCGACGAGGTCGAACTTCTGCTCTTCGGGGACCTTGCCCGACTCGAAGTAGGCCAGGGCACCGTCGTCGGAAAACAGTGTGACGAGGTCCTCGATGCCGGCCGCCCATTCGCCGAGGCGCCCGTCATCGCGGGCGACCTCGAAGGCGGCGGTGGCATAGCGCTTGGCGCCGCTTTCAGCTGCCACGCGGTCCGGTCGTCTCCTGAAGGCTCGCCTCAGCGAGGACCTCGTCGATCAGGCGCTGGTGGGCAGAGGTGTCGAGCGACTGGTTGATGACCTTCTCGGCCGCCCGGACGGTGATGTCGGCAAACTCCTTGCGCAGCTCGGCGATGGCGTTATCGCGCTCGAGCTGAATCTCGGAGCGGGCGCGCGCCAGGATCGCCTCGGATTCGGTCTTGGCCTGGGTGCGACCCTCTTCCTGCACACGGTTAGCGATCTGCTGGGAGTTGGCAATGATCTGCTGACCCTCGCGGCGGGCAGCGTCGATCTGCTCCTGGATGGCGCGCTCGCTGGTCTGGGCCTGCTCCTTCATGCGCTCCGCCGCTTCCAGGCTCTCGCGGATCCGGCGCTGACGCTCGTCGAGCATCTTCTGCACCGGTTTGAAGGCAAAAAGCCAGAGAATCGTCAGCAGCACAGCGAAGTTGATCAGCTGTGCGATCAGGTTTGGAAGATTCAGTCCAAGTTGATCCATGTCGACCTACCTCACCTCGCTATCCCCGAAGGGACGCGCGGGGTGAATTCGTATTTCGTGACTCCGGGCTAGAAAACGAAGCCAATCATGATGGCGACGATCAGCGCGTAGATTGCGATGGCTTCGCAGAACGCCACGCCTAGGATCATGTTCGTCTGGATGGCCGGCAGGGCCTCTGGATTGCGCCCGAGAGCTTCCATCGCCTTGCTGACAAGCATGCCGATGCCGATTGGCGTCCCCAGGGCGCCAAAGCCGATGGCCATCCCCGCGCCGATGTACTTGAGACCGGCGTCGGTGAAGGTTACCTCGAGCAGCGTGACTATTAGAGCCAGTTCCATTTTGCCTCCCTTTGCTTACGTCTTGTTTCAACCTCACCCTGCCCTCTCCTTGCCAGGGAGAGGGTTTGGCTTAAGTGTGTTTCTCGCCGTGCTCGTCACCGTGGCCCTCGGTGGCCATGGTGGCGAAGACGACAGTAAGAATGGCGAAGATAAACGCCTGGATGACTGCGAACATCAGCTCTAGCCCGTAGAACAGCTCGACCACCAGCAACGGCGTGAGAAAGACAACCATGATCAGCAGGACTTCACCGGCGAGGGTGTTGCCGAAGAGCCTGAAGGTCAGACTGACGATGCGGATCAACTCACTCAGCAACTCGAGTATGCCCACAAAGAAGGCAATCGGGCTCGACACGTTGAAGAACTTCTTCAGATAGCCGAAGCCCAGCGCGCGGAACGCCCAGTACTCGACGAAGAAGAAGCTTACCAGCGACATCGCCAGGGGCACCGTCAGGTCGGTGTTGACCGAGCGGAAGATGGGCAGCAGGTGGCCGGTCTTGTCGGGGTCGTAGCCGGCCGCCTCGAGCGCGTGCTCGATCTCCTCCGCCTTCTCGTGCTCAGTCGCGCCCTCCTCGAACTGGAGGGCGACCTCCTCGCCCGCGGTGTCGTCAAAGGTAGCTTCCGTCTCGGTGAACTCAATCTCGACGGTGTCGGCGTTGAAGCCCACGAGGTTGATGCCGCTGCTATCGAACAGGGTCAGCTCGACGTCACCCTCTTCGTCCTTCTCCAGCTCCTCCACAAGCACGTGCTCGGGCCCGACGAACTTGCCGATCGAGTTGAAGATGGGCAGCAGGCCCGCCCAGTTGGAAAAGGCGATGAAGAAGAAGATCGTAGCCGTCACGGGCAGGAAGATACGCGCCTTCTGCTCGCCGGCGATGCTCTTAACCAGGCCGTAAAAGGCCTCGACCACAGCCTCGAAGAGGTTTTGCAGGCCACTGGGCACCAACTTCACGTTGCGCGTCGCCAGAAGCGAAATGACAACGAGGAGGATCGTGATGATCCAGGCCGTGATCATCGTGTTCGTGATGTCGATGAGGCTGGTCGAGAAGATCACCTCGGGCGCCAGCACAATCACGGGCTGTGGGGTGCGCAGGAAGAACGTCCCGAGGGCAATCACCACCAGGACCAGGAAGATCGTGAGGTAGAGCTTGCCGCGCGACACTAGCCCTCCACTCCTCCGCCTCCGTTAACAGGTCGGCCGAGTAGAGGGACGATCATGCGGTAGGCGCCAAAGATGGCAATCACGAGGGCCAGAACGACTCCGATCAAGGTAAGAATCGGACTCCAACCGGTGAGCTGGTCGAGCCAGTAACCGCCGCCCACACCGACCAGTACGGCGGTGGCGAAGAACCAGCCAATGCCCAGCAGCCTGAGGGCCGGCAGGTATGGTTGCCAACGCCCTCCAGGCGCCCCGCCACGGCTCTCAGACTTTGAGAAATCCGTCACAATCCGCCTTCAGTCAGGATAGTAAAAGCGCCCTCGACAAGGCGCAATTGGGGGCGGAGACGGGGATGTCTGTAGTCTAAACCACGCCCCAGCCCCCGTCCGATCCAAGCCAGAGGGAGTTGTTGGGACACCCCAAAACTCTGAGCGCGCTAGCCCCACGCCATCGGTCGCCCCAGGCGACGTGCGCCGACCACCCGGGGCGCCAGCGACGCTCTCGCCGGACCCCGCTGGGCGTTGTAGGTGTACGACGGGGCCCTCCCTTGAAAACTCGATGACGGCGGCGGCGAGATCAAGCTCCTTGACCAGGCGCTGCGCCACGGCGTCAATCGCCGCCTGCAGGTCAGGGTCGCCGAGCTGGCGCACGACGGTGTAGAGGACGACCGCTTCGCGTTCGCGCTCCCGCGCTTCCGTGGTGCGCCGGCGCTGCGAATCGGCCAGCTCAGCCGCGACCACGCCGGTTAGCAGGAGCAGGCTGAGCGCTATCCACTCCTCCGGGTCGCGCACGCTAAACGTATAGGTGGGTTCGATAAAGAAGAAGTCGTAGGTCAGGAAGGCGGCTACAGAGGCCACGATCGCCGGCCCGCGGCCATAAGCGATGGCGACGGCAAGCACCGGGATCAAGTAGACCATCGAGATGTTGGACACATCGTCGAGCTCGAAGACCAGGCGCATGGGAACGGTCGCAGCCGCCACGCCCCCCAGGGCGACCAGGAAAGGCAGCAGCCTGGACGACGACAGCCCTTTCACAAGGCCAGCATAGGCAGGCGGACTTGTTGTTCGGGCCGGAGGCACTCTGATATATTCAGAAAAAGCCCGCGAGTTCTCGCGACAGGGGCAATTCTCCACTCTCAATGACACCTGGGATTAGTGCAACCAAATTCCGACAGATACCTCGGGATGGGCTGCGCGTACCCAACGGCGCCCCTGCCGTGCGGACAGCAACCAACGAGGAGGATCGCACGATGTCCGCACCAGACTTCAAGCCCATGCGCCAGGCCTACGGCTTCGACGACGTAGCCATCGTGCCCGGGGCGGTAACCATCAACCCGGAGCTCTGCGACCTTTCCTTCGAACTGTGCGGGCATCAGTTCAAACACCCGATCCTCGCCTCGGCCATGGACGCGGTGACCAACCCTCGCTTCATTGCCGAGTACAGCCGGCTGGGCGGGCTGGCAGTCCTCAACCTGGAAGGCATCCAAGCGCGCTACGACGACCCCGACGCGATCCTCGAGGAAGTTACCGCCGCCGATAAGGACGACGCGACCAAGATCCTCCAGCACGCCTATGCCCAGCCGCTGCGCGACGACCTGGTGGCGCGGCGCGTCCGCGAGATCAAGGAGAGCGGCGCCGTCTGCGCCGTTTCCTGCACCCCGGCCTACACCAAGCGTCTCTCGCGGGTTGCCGCCGAAGCTGGCGCCGACATGTTTGTCGTCCAGTCCACCGTGACCAGCGCCCGCCACATCTCCCGCTCGCCAACTGGCCTGAATTTCGAGGAGCTGACCAAGTCCCTCGACATACCTGTAGTGGTCGGCAACACCGTCGGTTACCGCCCGACTCGAGAGCTGATGGAGACCGGCGTCTCCGGCATCCTCGTCGGGGTGGGGCCCGGGGCGGCCTGCACCAGCCGCGAGGTCCTGGGCATCGGCGTCCCGCAGGTCAGCGCCACTATCGAGTGCGCTGCGGCCCGCGACGCCTACTACCAGGAGACCGGCCGCTACGTCCCGATCATCACTGACGGCGGCCTGCGCACCGGCGGAGACATCTGCAAGGCCATCGTCGCCGGCGCCGACGGCGTGATGATGGCATCGCCCTTCGCCGCGACCGAGGAAGCGCCGGGTAAGGGCCACCACTGGGGCATGGCCACGCCGCACGTCGACCTGCCCCGCGGCACGCGCGTCACGGTAGGGGTCCGCACGACCCTGCAGCGCGTCCTCTTCGGCCCGACATCGCGCACCGACGGCACCGAAAACTTCGTCGGCGCCATCCGCACCGCGATGGGGATGTGCGGGGCCGAGACGCTGCGCGACTTCCAGAAAACCGAGCTGATCATCGCCCCTTCGATCAAGACCGAGGGCAAGGTCTACCAACTCGCCGGCCTCTAACCTCTAGGGGTGGCCCAGGGACCAACCGAACGTGACATAGAGGGCGAGCCGGTCGACGAAACCGGCAGCCCCATGGTCACTCCTTATCTCGTGGCGGCGAGGATCATCGCCGTCCTCGGTATGTCCTTCGCCATCGCTGTCGGCGGCTTCGTGATGCTGGCCGGCGGTATCCTCGTGGGCCTGCTCATCCTGCTGGTCGCGCTGCCCTTCTTCTTCCTTATGCGCTACGTCGAGCTGCGCACGCCGCGAAGTGAACCGGGAGACGGCGCCGAGCCCGAGGAGATCGCCCCGCCCCTTTAGGTCACTGCTCGACGATGCGGATGGAAACGATGCGGTCGCCATCTGGGGGAGCGATGTCGGCCGGGTCTCGTGGGGTCAGAAGGCGCAGGATTTCCAGCCCCTCAAGTACGCGGCCGAAGGCGATGTACTCGCCTTTCTCGATCGTCAGCTCGTCGCCCAGGAGGATGAAGAACTGGCTGCCGCTGAAGACGCCGCTCAGGTTGTCGAAGGCCACCGCGACCAGGCCTTCTTCCGGGTCCGGCTGGTTTTCCCCGCCCTCCGGGGTTGGCGTCGGGCCTGGGGTTGGCGGCTCGGTCGGCTCCGGGACCTCGCTGAACTCCGGCGTCGCGGTTGCTTCCGCTTCCCCGGTAGCTTCGGGGGTGGCGCTGGGCGTGGGCTCGGGGGTCGGCGTGGGCTGCGGGTTCAGGTCGTAGCCGGGGCCACCGGTACCGAGCGCCGTGGGGTCGCCGGCCTGCGCCAGGAAGTCGGGGATGACGCGGAAGAACTGCTGGCCGTCATAGAAGCCCTCGTTGGCGAGGAAGACGAAGTTGTTCACGGTAAGCGGCGCTTCGTCCTCCAGGAGGTCGATCGTCACCTCGCCCCGCTCCGTCTCGATTACCGCGACGTAGTCCTTCTCGGGGTCCAGCGTGAAGACCGGTGGAGCGTCGAACTGCTGAATCTCGACGGGCTCTTCGGTGGCCGTCGCGTTGGGGTCGTTGGGATCCGGGGTGCCCGTCTCTTCGGGCGTGATGTCGATGACATCGCTGTTGGTGGGGTTGTCGTCGCCGAAAAGCGCCGTGTTACCGAAGAAGA
Organism: Dehalococcoidia bacterium; assembly: GCA_040902555.1. Lineage (GTDB taxonomy): Bacteria > Chloroflexota > Dehalococcoidia > WHTO01 > WHTO01 > DASTBR01. The sequence continues at coordinate 111,186 of JBBDXC010000012.1, read as the reverse complement.
ACAGCGAGCCGACGATGGCCAGCAGGCCGATCACGTAGAAGGTGATCTGGCTGCTCAGCAGGTTCAGCGGGAAGGGCGGCTTGTACTTGCGGACGCTGCTCGCTGACTGCGTACCCGGCCGCTGCTGGCGGCGCTGTCGTCTGGAGGTCATCTGGTGGTTTCCTGTCTATGGGGAGGCTGCGGGTGAGACTTCACGCGGCCACTGGCCGCCCGGCGGCCCTGGGGGGTCGATCGGAGGGTAGCAGCGGCCCAAACTAGCGGCAAAATCGGGGCCCCGTATCTAAATACGAGACGCTGCGTTGATAAGTTCGACAGCCCGAACGGTTCGGTTTGTCGAATGGACGCAGAAGCTGCCGACCCCCTCAAGTGATGCCACCGCCAGCGGGCAGCGCAAGCGTCGGGAACAAGGACAGGGACGGGTACGCCTCACCCGTCCCTGTTCGCTTCCTCCGCCACAGAACTTCGACTGCCCGTTATGCTGGTCCCGCCGCTTCATTCAGCGCGGCGAAGCCGCTGTAATCCCCAGGTTCCCAGCGGCGTCCGCCATCCGTTGGTCGTACGTGACCAGGATCTCAAGCTCTATTCCAAGCTCCAAAGCGGAAGCGACATGAATGGCATCCAGGGTGCGAAGAGTCACCGGGGCGACGTGTGCCGCTCGGCTAAGAACTTCCTCGTCCATGCCCAGCAAGGTGAGTTCGCGCAGCACGTTCTGCGCGTCTGAAAGCAATTCCGGGGCGTGGCGGAGTACAGCCCGCGTGACCTCCACAACCGTCAACGAGGACGAGTAAGACACGGGATACTTTGCCAGGAACTCATGCAGTGCTGCCGACTCATCCTCCTGGAGGATCAGCTTGACTACGGCCGAAGAGTCGACGTAAATCAGTAGCGCTCATCCTCGCGCATTTCGGCGAGGACCTCGCTTAGAGGGCGCTGGCCTCGTTTCCTCGGGACAGGCGGTGGAAGATCGCGAAGGTCACCACTGCCGCCGGTCAGCCGGCCTTCCGCCTTGAGGCGCTCCACGATTCCGGCGGGCGGTGGGATGATGAGTGCTATCCTGCGGCCTCGCCGAGTGATTTCCACAGTCTCGCCGGCGGCGACCTGGTCCAGGTATTCGCTCGCGCGCTGACGAAGTTCTCTTACCCCGATTCTGATCATGTGCTACTTATAGCACATCAACACTCGGCTACCGCTCAAACTCTCGCAACTCCGCGAGCGCCTCGCTGGGCAAGGGTTTGCCAGGCACTGGAGCCAGCGGCTGCCAATTAGCGAGGCTTCCTTCGGCTGGCGTTAGCCTGCCTTCCATCACCAGGCGCGCTATCGGGTCCATGTCCTCGTCGGGCGCCGGCACGAGGAGGGCTTGAACCCGGCCTCTGCTGCGAATCTCGATTGTCTCGCCGGCGGCGACACGACGCAGATATTCCGTCGCATTCTGGCGCAGCTCGCGGACAGTGATTGACTCCATGTGCTACTTGTAGCCCATCTGAGGCAACGCGCTCAACCGGCCGGAACTGCGTAAAATCAACGGGCGGGCCCCCGTAGCTCAGCGGATAGAGCGCTGGCCTCCGAAGCCAGAAGCACAGGTTCGAGTCCTGTCGGGGGTACCACCAACCGACCAGCTGGCGCTTCAGGGAGGCAGTGCCATCCTCTAGCCGCCCTTGGTGATCGGGGGGACGAGGTCGGTACTGGGCTCGCCGGCATCATCGCCGATGGGCTTGACATCGGACTGATCCAATACGGCGATGCCAACCGCCGCTACTGCCTCCGTCTTCGGGCGCGGCGCGCTGCTGGTCAGGGACTCCTCGGTCTGCGGGTCGAAGGCGTGCATCTCGTCCATGTTGAAGGCGACCCGAACCTTGTTGCCCGGGCGGGCTTCTGTGCGTGGGTCGACGCGTCCCAGGAACGAGAGGTTGCCGGCCTTCAGGTAGAGGAATATCTCGTTGCCCATTAGTTCTGTTATGTCGACTGTTGCCTCGATCACCTCCGTCTGCAGGCCCGTCGGGACGTAGGCCGCGTCGTGGATGTTCTCGGGGCGGATGCCCAGGATGACTTCCTTTTCGGCGTAGTCGCGCAGCGCGGTGGCCCTGCCCGCCGGCACGTTCAAGCTGAAGCTGCCGGTATCGACCGTGACCGCATCTGGCGTGCCACCGACGGTGGCGCGGAAGAAGTTCATCGCCGGGCTGCCCATGAAGCCGGCGACGAACTGGTTGACCGGCTGGTCGTACAGCTCCTGGGGCGTGCCCACCTGCTGCAAAACGCCCAGGTTCATGACGGCGATCCGGGTGGCCATCGTCATGGCCTCGACCTGGTCGTGAGTCACGTAGATGAAGGTCGTGCCCAGCCGCTGATGCAGCTTGCTGATCTCGGCCCTGGTCTGCACGCGCAGCTTGGCGTCGAGGTTGGACAGCGGCTCGTCGAAGAGGAAAACGGCCGGCTCGCGGACGATCGCCCGGCCAAGGGCGACCCTCTGGCGCTGGCCGCCGGAGAGGGCCTTGGGCTTGCGGTCGAGCATGTTCTCGATGCCAAGAATCTGTGCTGCCTCGCCGACCCGGCGCTTGATCTCCTGCTTCGGGGTCCCGCGCAGGGAAAGGCCGAAGGCCATGTTGTCATAGACCGACATGTGCGGGTAGAGGGCGTAGGACTGGAAGACCATGGCGATATCGCGGTCGCGCGGGGCCACATCGTTGACCAGGCGGTCGCCGATCTTCACCTCGCCGTCGCTGATCTCTTCCAGGCCGGCAAGCATGCGCAGGGTCGTCGACTTACCGCAGCCGGAAGGCCCGACAAGGACAAGGAACTCCTTATCCGCGATCTCGAGATTAAAGTCGCTGACCGCTGTGCTGTCGTTAAAGCGTTTGTAGACGTGCTCGAAGCTGACTTCGGCCATTCCTTACCCCTTTACTGAACCGGCGAGAACGCCCTGTACGAAGTAGCGCTGGAGTGCGAAGAAGATCAGCAGCGGCAGCGCCATGGAGATGAAGGCTGCCGCCGTGAGGAACTGATACTGCGTCCCGAACGAGCTGACCAGGTTGCGAATCGCCAGCGTCATGGGGGCCAGCTCGGGATCACCCATATAGATCAGGGCGATCAGCAGGTCGTTCCAGATCCAGAGGAACTGGAAGATGCCCAGTGCAGCGAGCGCCGGCCCCGAGAGCGGCAGCACGATCTTGAAGAAGACCTGGACCTCCGAGGCTCCATCGAGGTAGGCCGATTCGAAGAGGTCGCGGGGCAGCGCGGCGAAGAAGTTGCGCAGCAGGAAGATGGCGAAGGGCAGGCCATAGGCCGTGTGCGCGACCCACATGCCGGGGAAGCTGTTGATTCCGAAGAGGTTGCCGCCGATGATCGGCACCTGCGTGTCGACGGTCACGTCGCCATAGATGCGCAGTACCGGGATTAGCGTCATCTGTACCGGCACAACCAGCATCCCAACCACCAGCAGAAAGAGCATGTTGCGGCCGGGGAACCGCATCCAGGCGAAAGCGTAGGCCGCCATCGCGGCTACCAGGATCGACAGGATCGTGCTGGGCACGCTGATTATCAGGCTGTTCATGAAGGCGCGGCCCATGTTGCGCTGCGACAGAACCTGGTCGTAGTTGTCGAGGGTGAAGCTCCAGCTCCCGGTCAGGGCGTTCCACCACCCGCTGCGCGCGATGTCCGCCGGCTCGCGGAAGGAGCTGACGAGCAGCGCGAAGGTCGGGACGCTCCAGGCGACGATGATCAAGATCAGGATGACATGCACGGAGAACTTCGACAGGAACTTGCCAAACAGCGACAACGGTCCGGCGCCCGACCGCTCCTCTTCTCGTTTTAAGGTCGTTGGTTGGGTCGCGGGGGTCGCCGCCACCTTGGCACGGATAGTCATCGGGCCTCCTCTTGCGCCTGGAAGCGCCTGATTGAGACGAGCATGATCGGCACGACAAAGGCCAGCAGGACCACAGCCAGGGCCGCGCCGACGCCAAAGTTGCGGTCGACGAAAGACTGTTTGTAGAACAGGGTGGCCACGATGTCGGTGCCATAGCGGCCGCCGGTCAAGACGAAGACCAGGTCGAAATTCTTCAGCGCCTGGATGACGAGTGTGGTGCTGATGACAACCATGGTCGGAATGATCTGTGGGAAGATGACGCGCCAGAAAATCTGCCACTCGTTCGCGCCATCGACGCGGGCGGCTTCCAGGACCTCCGTCGAGATGCCCTTGAGGCCGGCCGAGAGGATGACGACGGCGAACCCGGTCCACATCCAAATGCCGACACTGATCAGGGCAAAGTTGTTTATCTGGAAGGGTTGAGGCCAGTCCTGTGGCCCCTGATTAGTGAACCACGTTTGTGGGCCTCCTTGATCCTGGAGCCACGGCGTGGCCTCCGCCCCGAGTTTCGTGACGACGGCGTTGATCGTGCCCTGGTCCGGATTCAGCTCGAACATAAAGCGCCAGATGACGGCCGCGGCCACGAAGGAGATAGCCATCGGGATGAAGATGGCCGACTTGGCGAAGGCCTCATAGCGCACCCGACCCGCGAGTACAGCGATCGTCAGGCCGAGGGCAACCGTGACGCCGGTGAAGACCACCAGCCAGAGGAGATTGTTGAGAAGAGCAGCATGGGTGTCGGCCGAGATCGGCTGGGGGTTGTCGATAATGAAGCGATAGTTGTCGAATCCGACGTACTTGGTGGAGTCGGAATTCATGAAGCTGCGCCGGACCGTGTCGATCACGGGCCAAACAAGGAAGACCGCTACCAGCGACAACGCGGGCAACAGCCAGAGCATCGGCACCCACCAACGACGACCAATCATCGCTCACCCTATCCCGAAGGGGCAGGCTGGTGGCCTGCCCCCTTCCGTTGGTTCCGCTTGAAGCTAGGGGAAGGTTGCTTCGATAGACTGCAGGATCTCGTCCAAATCGCCGCCCTGGAGGTAGGCGATGACACCGGCGAAGACCGCGGCGCCCACGCCCGTCGGCATGGCGTCGTCAGCGTCGAAGCGGAAGACCGTCTCGGGGTTAGCGAGCTGCTCGGCCGCCTTGCGCTCCAGGTCGGTCGGGTAGGCTGCCACGTCAACGTCGGTGCTGAACGAGGTGAAGCCACCGAGCGCCACCCAGATTTGCTGCGCTTCGCCTGTCGCCAGCCAGCGCAGGAGCGAACAGGTCTTCGGGTCGGAGTTGAAGATCATCATGATGTTGGCGTCGCCCGTCACGCCCGGCGCGTTGTCGCCGATGGTCGGGAACGGGAAGTAGTCGTAGTCGACGCCAGCCTCAAGACCCTCGGGGAAGCCGTTCGCCGGGTCGACAATGAACCCCGCGTTGAAGCTGCCCAGGTAGTGCATGTAGGCGTCCGGCTGCGCCGGGTAGTCGCCCGTGAACAGGGGCACGCTGCCCTGGGCAAACGGGGTAGCCAGGGCGGTCTCGGGACCGCCCACCAGGTAGCCCTCAGTCAACAGGACCTGGCCGAATAGCTCCCAGGCCTCGCGCGACTCGTCGGACGAGTAGGGCAGATCGCCGCTGACCCACCGGTCGTAGAGCGCAGGCCCGTGCATGTTGAGGAAGATCTGCTGGATCCAGTCGGAGCCCGGGAAGCCCGTGCCTCCACCGGCTTCTTCGGCGTCGGAGAACGGCGTACCGCCGTCGGCGACGATCTGGTCAGCCAGGGCCAGCATCTCGTCGAAGGTCGTCGGTACTTCGTAGCCGGCGGCGTCGAAGGCGGCCGGGCTGTACCACATGGTGCCCTTGTTGCCGGCTTTCATCAGGATGCCGTAGAGCTCGCCGTCGACCGTGCCGACGTCGATGGCAGACTGTGGATAAGCCGCCAGGTCGCCTTCCTCCAGGCACTCGGAAAGCGGCGTAAGGTCGCCGGAGCTGGCGAAGTCACGGAAGATGCCGAGTGAGGCCGGCAGCGCCATGTCGGGCGGCTCGCCACCCTCGACTCGGGTCGTCAGGGTCGTGTTGATGTCGCGGTCGCCGACGAAGGAGACGTCGGCCCCGGTTGCCTCGGTCCACGGACCGTACATGGCCTCGAACTTGGTGATTTCCTCGGCGCCCCAGAGGCCGAGGACATCGACGGACTCGCCGCTGAGGTCTTCTTCCGCAGGTCCGCCGCCGTCGTCGTCACCGGCTACTTCGGTTGCCTCGCCGTCATCATCGTCATCGTCCCCACAGGCCACCCCCAAGAGCAGGCCAACGGCCAGGAATAGAGATAGAACCAGCCAGCCTCTTGAACGCACAGTACCCCCTCAATAGTCCCTGTGATTTCCCCCGCCAGGAGGAGCGAAGCCATAAGAGTGTAGCACCTGCAAGTTTGGGCTCTAGCCCCGCTTCAGGCTCGGCCGGTCGTTCGCCTGCAGATGGTTTCCTCCGATATGGTTGTGACGCCCGAGAGGCGGAGACGCCCCGCGGCCACCCCGACCTCACCCTGCCCTCTCCTTGCCAAGGAGAGGGTTAGCAGGGGCCGAGTACGCTGCGCACCGGCTCATTCTGGTTTCACCGATCTCATGCGGATGGCTTCTTCGAGGGCTCTGGTAACGTCGCCGCGGAAACCGGCGACCTCAGCGGACAGTGCCGCGTCGTCGGTGGCACGGGGGCCGGCGCCGGGCTCCTCGTCCCAATCTTCCTCTTTGAAGAAGGCCTGACCCCTGGTGGCTTTGATTCAGGCGTCGTAGGACGCTGTGGGACTTGTTCTTTTGTTTTGTTGTTCTATTGTTTTGGCCTTCGCGGAAGCTACGCGACGGAGGTCTTTGTATTCGGCGGCGATTTGTTTTGTTGTCCAGGTGAAGTCGAGCGGGAAGACCTCGGCCTCCAGTTGGACGCGCATGTCGCGCGAGTCCGCCTCGGCCTGAAGCGAGTACCACGATGCTTTGACGGCGCGGTCGTTGAGCTGACGCAATGTGGCTTCGACGTCGATGTCCAGCGCGGCCAGGGCCTGGCGGGGCAGGATGTCGCTGGCGAGACGCCAGTCGCGGAGCTCGTGGTAGGCGACTACGGCGTTGTGGCCGACTTGTTGGTCGAGCTCGATGGACGGGTCCCAGGTGACGGAATTGCGTAACAGGCGGCGCTGCTGGACGTAGATGGCGTAGAGGGCTGATTCGCGCCGGGTGAGGAGGACGCTGGGAGGGGCCGGCAGCGGCTTGCCGGCTTCGAGGGCGGCAACGATTTCAAGGCGCCAGCGGATGATGGCGGCGCGCTTGATAACGGCTATCTGGAGGACAGCCTGGTCGTCGAGGGACCAGTTGAGGGCGCGGACGTAGTGGGCGGGAATGGGGGTGGGCCCGGCGTCGGGGGCATCGGCAAGTGAAGTTTCCAGTGACTTGAGGAGGGCGCGAGTCTCACGGACGGCGCGGGTGTTGCGTCCGTGCTTGACGGCGTTGAGGTTGCCCCTGGGGGCGCCGCGGGGCCTGGGTGGTCGGTCTGGCATTGGAGGGAAATTCTCGGTGCTGGTAGCGACAGGTTGTGTCGCGACTGCTCGCCCCGGCTCTCTTTTGTGCAACTACGGTCTTGTAGTCGTGGCCCTGGGCAACGGGTAGGAACGGCCCAACGCCTCTCCGACCTCACCCCTAGCGCACCTCTCGAGGACTGAACCCTGGACCGAGAGGGGACTTTGTTGCCCCGGTGCGTCTCCGTAAATTGACCGCCTTGGAAGGCAGGGCCGCTCGGGGCTACGAGGCCTCCCAAGCTGGACGTCGGAGCGACGCTATTCCCGACAGAAAATTGGTTGCTCTTCGAGTAGGCCCGTACAGCGCGGGTCAGGCTGCAGCGTGGGACGAGGAGGACAGTTCCCTGGGCTTGAGCCGCAAAGCGCTGAGACTGCACCGGCGATCTCGTCCGAGGTGGCTGCTGGTGCCAGGTAAAGCAGTTTAGCCCTTAACGCATTTCGATCGGGGATGCCTCGGTAGACGAAATAGATGTTCGTCGTGTAAACGGAGCCGCCTGCCGCAAACTCTGAAGTGGCTAGCGCTTCCGTCTGGGCGTCGCTGAGCAGGAAAATGAAAGTCGAGTATTTGGGTCGCTCAGCCGTCTCAACCGGCTCGTCATTGGACAAGCTGGGCGTGAAGGGGCAGGGAGACTCGACCCGGAACGAGTAACTCTCGTTGCCAGGGCCAAGGTGTTCGGCCAGCCCAGCAAGCGCCATTTCAACTCTAGTTTCGAACGCGGCATCCCCACCGGCGCCGCTAATGTCGCCGACGCAAATGCGCCACCTCGAGTTAGTCACCTGTGGGTTGGCTGAGCTTGTCGGTACGGGGCCTCGATCCGGTGTGGGATCCTGATCATCGCCGAGGAAGAACAGGGAGGCTGCAGCGGCGACCGCCAAGAAGCCGCAGGAGAACAGCGCAAGGAGGATAGGCCATCGTTTCAACCGTGTAGACCGATCCTCTTAGCGGGAAGGCGCCGAAGGGTCGATCTGGGGCTCCATGCCTTCCAGCTCCTCCTCCGACAAGCAGTGGATCAGTTCGGTGCCCTTAAGCGTCCCCGAATCACAAAGGCTGTCGGCGGGGCTTTCGGGAGGCCGTCCCCAAGCCGCTCCTATCGCATCGCCGAGAAGAGCTTGCTCGTCGAGCTGCTTCAACCGAACGTATACGACGTAGCTCGCGAAGCTGTAATCATCACTGCCGTCTTCGTTCCACGACTCCCGGGCGCGCAACGGAATATAGTCGCCGTCTAGCTTGAGCCGCGATGCTTCGGCATCGTCAACCAAGAAAACATAGATCGAAAACCGAGAACTGGCGGCTTGGACGACATCGGGCTCGTCCACATCAGAACTGGGGGGCTTGATAGGGCATCCTTCAACGATGTCGATTGGAGTCGCCGCAAGGTAGGTGCCTTCCCAGTCGCTCTGCCTCTTTTGCTCAATCGCTTTCGTGACTGCGTCAAGCAGGGCGCTCGAGTCTTGTTCTGCAAGCGATTCCACACACACCGACAAAGATTCCTGTCCAAGAAAGGACGGGGTGGTGAACTCATCCTCGTGGGCGGCAGTCTCGCCCCCAAGCCGGGTCAGGGCAATAACTGCCGCCGCAACAATGCCACCAGCGCCGAGGAACAAGACATTGATTTTCACGGTCAGTACGCCACCGTGTTCATCCACGCCTGATCAGTGACGCTGACATGGTCATTCCACGACGGCCAATCCCTGTAGTAGTCGTGCATTACGCTGTCGGCGCTTCCGGTGCCGCACCCAGCTTGACCGATGTCGCAGAGACCTAAGATGTGCCCGTACTCGTGGTTTTCAGGTGATAGTTTGGGGTCGGGTCATCTACGAGGAAAAAGCTGGTTTCAAATTGAATGCGGGCAAACTTGCGGTGGCAAAGAGACCCTGTGTGGTTGCATACGTACCGGCTGTCCAAGACGCAGGCTTCAGCACCTGGACAGCGGATATCGTCTTTAATGATGTTCGCCGAATCGATTGGCGTTAAAGGATCGTCCAAGTCGTATGGGACGCAGCTGGCCTGGTTTCTCATAAACACGAGCCCGCCCCCGGAGAGGTGCCAGTCCCAGGCCGTGTTGTCGAGCTTCAGGCTATGGGCGATCTGTGAATTCGCTACGGACGTGCTTACGGACGGTGTGTAGCTGCGTGTGCAGAAATCGACTTCGTCCCCGCCGCCGTGAATCTCCGAGGAGTGCCGCATTTGTCCGTCGTCGTAGTAGTGGTCGGCTTCTGCGCCTCCCTGATCCCCGAAGAGGACCCAGCCCAGCGCGATAGACGCAATTCCCAACAGGAACGAGGCCAGTCGACTGTTCATGTGCCCGGATTATGTTATGAAGGGTGTCTTCCGTCAAGTTCTTGTACTTCGTTTCACACTGGTCAGGCAGACGCCGGCTTCTTGCGGATGTTCAGAAGGTTGGGGATAAGCGGACTCCGGCGGGGGCAGGCGCTTTCTATAGTTGAACTTGCCTCTGGCGACTGAAGCTCAGTCCACCGAGGCTTCGCGGAACCGTCGCTCCCAGGGCCTTTCGGGGCCCCGGACACGGGTGACGGCTTCGGGAAGCTGGATCGGCTGAGTTAAAGGACCGGGGGCTTTTCTTTTGCCCTCAACGCTATCCTTCAGTCATGTCCCAGCCCCGCCCTCTGAGGTCCCCGCGCGGGACACGCGACATCCTACCCGAAGACCAGCCGTACTGGGAGCTGGTGCTCGACGCGGCGCGCGATGTCGCGCGGAGCTACGGCTATTCCCGCATCGACACGCCGCTGATCGAGGACGCCGCCGTCTACCTGCGCACGACCGGTGACTCGACCGACATCGTGCGCAAGGAGATGTATGTCTTCGAGGACCGCGGCGGCGACCAGCTTGCCCTGCGCGCCGAAGGCACCGCCGGCGTCTGCCGCGCCTACATCGAGCACGGCATGGCCAGCCTGCCGCAGCCGGTCAGGCTCTACTACATCAGCCCGGTCTTCCGCTATGACCGACCGCAAGCCGGCCGTTATCGCCAGCACCACCAGTTCGGTGTCGAGGCCATCGGCGACGACGACCCGCTCCTGGACGCCGAGGTTATCGACCTTCTGCGGACGTTTTTCGAGCGACTGGGCATCGGCGACTACACGCTGCAGATCAACAGCATCGGCGACCCCAACTGCCGGCCCGCCTACATCGAGCGGCTGCGCGAGTACTACGCACCCAGGCTCGACGAGGTTGACCAGGATTGCCGGGAGCGCTTTGAGACAAACCCGCTGCGGCTGCTCGACTGCAAGAACGAGCGCTGCCAGCCCGTGATAGCCGGCGCACCGTTGATCTCAGAGCACCTCTGCGAGCCGTGCCGCGAGCACTTTGCGGGTGTCCAGCGTTACCTGGCTGAGGCGGGGATCGGGTTCATACTGTCGCCCAGGCTCGTCCGCGGACTCGACTACTACACGCGCACGGTGTTCGAGTACCAGCCCTTGATCGAGGGCGGGCAGAGCACGATGGGGGGCGGCGGGCGCTATGACGGTCTAATCGAGCTGCTTGGCGGGAAGCACACGCCGGGCGTCGGCTTCGGCTGCGGCGTCGAGCGCACGATCATCAACCTCAAGCGCAGCGGAGCGGAGCCTCCGGCCGCCCAGGCGCCGACGGTCTACGTCGCCTATACCGGCGGCGACGCCGGGGAGAGCGCACGAGCGATTGCCCGGCGGCTGCGCGAAGCGGGCGAGCGGGTTGTCATCGCCAGCGGCGGCCGCAGCCTGAAGGCGCAAATGCGCCACGCTGACGCGCTGGGAGCGCGCTACGTCGCCATCGTCGGCGAGCGCGAGGCCGCGGAAGGCAGCGTCACCCTCCGCGACCTGACTACGGGCAGCCAGGAGTCCGTGCCGGTGGCCGAACTTGGCCAGCGCCTCAGCGGCTAGGGCACCCGGTTCTGGCAGTTAGCGAGGACCGTGATCGTATCGGCACTGGCGTCGTTCTGGATGGTCACTTCCCACTTTTCGGAGGTGTTCGGGAAGTTGGCCAACACCTGGGTGCCAGTGTCGACATTGTGGAAGCCCCCACTGATCAGCTCGTCGCCAGCGTCGCAGGAGGCCTGGATCGTGGTGGCGGCGTTGGGCGTGTTGTTGCCTGAGCTGGTGGTTGTTCTGGTGTAGAACTCGTCGCGCAGGAAAGGCCCACTGACGCCATCAACCAGGTCGGCGTTGAGGTTGGCGACCTTAGTGTTGGAGTTGACGACGAAAGGCGCGACTCCCGAACCGACAACAAGTGACAGGGCCGGACCACCCCCAGTGTTAAGGGAGGTGATAGTCGGGGCCCCACCTCTGCTGCTGACGCCGAGGCCCGCCGACGCGTTGGCGGCGCTGGTATTGGTCACCTGCAGCATGCGGTCGGCAGTTGCCCCGGTGAGCTTGCTGATCTGGTTGACTTTGTTGATCTTGCCGAGGTTGAACGTGGCCCCGACTCCTTCGCCGAAGGACGTGGCGGGCTCGGCAAGGGCGCTCGAGGCGGTGAGGAGCAGGACGACCACCAGGCCGCCCATGACCCCGCTAAACAGGTTGCTGCGCATGGCTCTCTCCTTTTCGGGAAGTGCGGAAAGCATATACCCTGGTGGCCAACGTCGGTCAACCCTGAATAGTTCCGATGCCCGAGGAGACGGGAGACTCACTCGTGGGGAAGGTCTGGCGTTAGTCGTTGCCGGACGGGAGAGACCCGCACCCCCCCACCCCACCTCACACCCGCTGCAGCTTGCCCTTCGCCGCGGCGAATCTTCGATCTCCTTGCCAAGGAGAGGGAGGACCTCGCGTCTCGGGAAGGTCTTGCGCGAGCGCTGCCGGGTAGGGAGACGCCCGCGCCCCGCCCCGCCCCACCTCACCCCCGCTGCGGCTGGCCCTCTCCTTGCCAAGGAGAGGGAGGGGGCAACTACCAATGCAGCCAAGGCGTTTGATAATCCGCTGGATAAGAGCTGTTGACCTGCCGCAGACCTTGATAGGGTCGATGCAGATGGGCAAGCCGAAGAGTCCAACCCTGCGTTTCGAGAAAACTCACTGGGCCGAGGGCTCTCTCGTCGCCGGCGTCGATGAGGTTGGCCGCGGGCCCCTCGCCGGCCCGCTGGTGGCGGCCGCCGTTGTACTCCCACAGAGCAGCCGGCGGCTCAAGTGGTGCGCCGGGGTTCGCGATTCCAAGATCGTGCCGGAGCCGGAGCGGGAAGAGCTCTGCGCGCGGATCCTCGATAACTGCGAGGCAGTGGGGCTCGGTTTGATCCAGCCCTGGGACCTCGACCTGATGGGGATGACCGGCGCCTGGAACAAGGCGATGCACACGGCGCTGGTCAACGCCGGCGTCAAGCCGGACATCGTCCTGATCGACGGCAAGATGAAGATCAGCGGCTGGGCCGCCCAGCGCTCTTTCGGCCAAAAGGACCATGAGGACTGGTGGGCGCCCACCGTGCCCAGCCCGGCTAGGATACGCTTCGCCCGCCAGGCCCAGAAGCCACTGCCGGGAATCGAGCCTCCGGAGGAGACGACAGTCGAGGTGGTGCAAGTGCGCAACGGGCACGAGATGGTCTACCGCCAGCAGACCATCGTCGACGGCGACGCCCAGTGCCTCTCAATTGCGGCGGCCTCGCTGGTTGCCAAGGTCGCGCGCGACCACATCATGCAGGTCCTCCATCACGAGCACCCCCAGTACGGCTGGGCCGAGAACAAGGGCTACTCGACGCCCGGCCACAAGCGGGCCATCCGCGAGCACGGCACCTGCGTCCACCACCGCCTGCTCTTCGCGCCCGTCAGGGAGGCCCTGCAGGGCCTCCTCTTCGATGCCTGACGCGCGCGGGCGGATGGGGGCATCGGGCGAGCGCCTGGCCGCCGAGCACCTGCGCGCCCGGGGCTACCAGATTGTCGGCCAGCGGGTGCGGATGTCGAATACGGGGGAGATCGACATCGTGGCCTTGGACGGCGACACGCTGGTCTTCGTCGAGGTGAGGACGAAGCGCGGTCGCGGGCTGGCCGCGGAATCGATCACGCCGCGCAAAGCCGCGCGGATGCTAACCCACGCCGAGAACTACGAGGACGACGAACACGAATCGCGGCGCATCGACCTCGTGGTCGTCGACCTGGACGAGCGCGGGAAGCTGCTGGGTGTGGAGCACATCGCCAATGCTGTTTTGCCAGGCTGAGACCCCACCCGGCTCCACGACCTCAGCCTGTCTGCCGTGCTCTCCCTCCAAAAGCCCCCATCCCCGCCCCCCCGACCTCACCCTGCCCTCTCGGGGTCCCCGTGCGGGTCGGCAGTCCGCCGGGGGCCAAGGAGAGGGTGGGGGACAACGGGGGATAAGGCGTGGCGGCTTGACTCGCCTTGAGGGACTGGGGACGCTGATAGCGTGCCCATCTACGAGTACCGCTGCGGGGACTGCCGGCGGCTGACCAGCGTCTTCTTCCGCAGCTCAAGCGGCGAGCGCGACGTGACCTGCGAAAAATGCGGTAGCACCAAGACTTCCCGCACCCTATCGCGCTTCGCCTATCACCGCTCGCAGGCCGACGTCCTGCGCGACTACGGCGACCCGGCGGCGGGCGACGTTGGAGACTACCAGGACCCGCGCCAGATCGGACGCTGGGCGGAGAGCAAGTTCGAGGAGTACGGCATGGACCTGCCGGACGAGGCGCGGACGATGATCGACGCCGCGCGGGAGGGGGAGTTCCCGGACCCGGTTAAGGACCTGTAGAGCCCTTGGCAGAGGGCGGGCAGCCGGGCGACGAGCAATTTCCAGGTGTTGATCGCGCCTACGACTTCGTTCTGCCCTCTTATCAGTGGGCCCTTCAGCGATTCGAAGCGATCGACTCGAGGCTGCAGACTCTTCAGACATTTTCAGCGACGCTCACGATCGCCTCTCCCGTAATCGTGGCGACAGTTGTGGACGAGCCCGATTTCAGATCGGCGTGGTTCGGCCTTGCCATCGCAAGCTTTGTGCTGCTCGTAGCGACCAGCGCATTGGCAAGGGCGTGGGGCGCAATAACGGTTGCGAATCCGGCCGAACTCGACCGAGCCTGGCTCGACTACTCAGAGAACGAGTTCAAGCGGAACGCGATCTATTGGGCGGGGCAGCACTTTGAGGCGAACGCCAGAGTGACGTACTGGAAGGGCTGGGCGCTTAACTTGATGACTGCGCTTTTTCTGGCCGAGATGTTGCTGCTTCTCGTTTGGGCCATCGGGGAGGTCTGATATACAGCCCCTCCTTGAGCAGGATGCCCGGATCGGTGCTCTCCGGGGGAGGCGGGGGGGCCCGCCGTGGCGGTGGTGACTGCTGGGGAACGGACTTAGCCATACGCCGTCATTGTATCCCTGCGGCAATGTGCTCGGCGATCATGATTGTCGGCAGGTTCGTGTTCGCCGACGGAATGTCGGGCATCACCGAGGCGTCTGCGACGACCAGGCCCTCCAGGCCATGGACGCGTCCAGACGAGTCAACGACTGCGCCAGAGGCCGGATCAACTCCCATGCGGCACGTGCCCACCGGGTGGTGATAGGTGCTGGCGTGGCTTTGTAGCCAGCGGCCTAAAGCCTCGTCGTCGGCCCAGGCGTCCTCGGGCGGCGAGAGTTCGGCGCCGCGCTTCACGATCGCGTCGAGCGGCGAAGTGGCCGCTACGCGTCGCGCCTCCCGCATGGCTTCGACCATCCGGGTCAGGTCGGAGGAGTCGCTGAGATGCGCCAGTGCGATCCGCGGTGGATCGGCCGGATCGGTGGAGCGTAGCCAGAGGCGCCCACGCGACGCCGGCTTGATCACTGAGACAATCAGCGCTGCCACCTTGCCGGTCGGCGAATCATGCGATTCAAAGGCGCCCGCGGCGAAGATCTGCAGATCCGGCGCGGCCGACCGGGCGGCGGATGCGCTGCGAAAAGTTACGACCGATTGATAAACGGGCCAGGTCGGCCAGTCCGCTGGGCAGGCGAAGTCGATCGAGGCGATCGGGTGGTCGGCTAGCCCTCGGCCCACGCCGGGCAAGTCCAGGAGGGGCGGGATGCCGAGCTCTTGCAACTCGCCGGCGGGGCCGACGCCGGATCGAAGCAAGATCGAAGGGCTCCCGTAGGCGCCGGCGGCGAGGACAATCGTGCCGGCCCCGATGCGCTCGTGTGGCGCGGACAGACGCAAGCTAACGGTGCGCTTGTTCTCTATCTCGACTCGATCGACGAGGACGCCCGACCGAATCTCGAGGTTCGGACGCCGCCGCGCTTCGGCCAGAAAGGCCAGAGAGGTACTGATCCGCCGTCCGTTGATGGAGTTCATGGGAGACCGCCCAGCCCCCACGGCACCAGGCGCGTTGTGGTCGTCCACGGCGGGGTGTCCGGCCTCCATTGCGGCCTCGATCAGCAGCCGATGGGCGGGCGTTAACTCCTCGTGCCGACGAATGGGTAGCGGCCCGGAGTCGCCATGCCAGGGCTGTCCGCCAAAGTCCAAATCGCTCTCGATAGAGCAAAACGCAGGAAGGACGTCGGCAAACGACCAGCCGGCGTTGCCGGCGGCAGCCCAGGCATCGTAGTCGGCCGGAGAGCCGCGGAGGGCGAAGCAGGCGTTGACCGCCGAGGACCCGCCGACGAGCTTCCCGCGGGTGAGGTCGAGCCTGCGCCCCGCGTGATCAGGTTCGCTTTTGAATCCCCAGTCGTGGCTTTCGGGGAGTCTGCCGCCGTCGGCGATGTCAGTTGGCAGGGAGGCGGCGGTCCGGTAGTCCGGGCCGGCCTCCAGGAGCAAGACGCGCCGAGCGGGATCCTCGGACAGGCGAGCGGCGAGCAGGCACCCCGCCGATCCTGCACCGACGATCGCCACGTCATAGGAGCTGCGGGAGTTGCTCATTTTGATTCCAGCCAGACCGGATGTTAGCGCGAATCGAAGAATTTGAGCTGTTCAGGCTGCTGGTACTCAAGACGTACACGGCGGCGGTCAGCAATGTCGTACTCGGCGCGCAGCTCGCTGACGCGTTGGAATACGGGCTCGGATACGGTCTTTGCGAGATAGGGCCGAACATATAGCTCCTTATAGCGCTGAAGCTGTTCCGGCCAATCGTGGGCCAGGTTCTCGAGGAAGTGCTCACGTGTGCCGGGGCGCAGATAGAGGACATTGGCCCAGAGGTGGGTCGCGCCGGCGTCGCGCGCGGCCTTGACCACCTCGCGGATCAGCTCGGGTTTGTCGGTGATGCCGGGGAGCAGCGGGGCCACGCCCACCCCTGCCTTGATCCCAGCGTCGATCAACATCTTCAGGGCGCGCAGACGCTGACGGGGCGGCGCTGTGCCGGGCTCCGACTTGCGCCAGGCATCTACATCCAGGGTGGGAATCGAGAAGGTTACCTCCATCGGGGCCCGCCCGGCGGCCTGCTGGAGGACATCGATGTCGCGGATGATCATTGGCCCGCGGGTGATGATGCTGATTGGGTTGTGGACGCCGGCCAGGACCTGGAGGCAGCCGCGGGTGAGGCGGTACTTGCCTTCGGCCGGCTGGTAGGGGTCGGTGGCCGCCCCGATGGCGACGTTCTCCCTGGCCCAGCTCTTCCGCGTTACCTCCTTGTGGAGGACCTCGGCAACGTTTGTCTTGACGCGGATCGAAGCGCCGTAGCGGTCGTCGGAGGGGCGGTCGGCCCGGCGCTCGAAGCCGCGGACGTAGCAGAAGGTGCAGCGGTGCGCGCAGCCCATGTAGGGATTGAGCGACCACTTGAAGGCCATGCCCTTGACGCGGTTGAGGGCGCTCTTGCAGGGCTCCTCACGGAAGTGGGTCTTCATATCAGCACATATATTCTATTCACGCATTTCTGTCATGCAATTGCCGCCGTCGCTCAACCTCACCCCCGCTGTCTCCCACGCCCCCGCCTAGCCCAAGACCACTGGCTGTTGCCGCGCGCGGCAATACCCGTCATCTTCAGTCCGTGGCCTTCGCGGACGTTCCCGGGCAGCTGGCGCTAATCGCAGACGAGATTGCGGAGCACATGCTGGCTAAGAACAAGGCGAGGGAGGCTGGGCTCAGCGCCTCGCGCGGTGCCATCCGGCTATCCGCCAACTCCATCCGCGCCGTCCATCGCGGCGAGTTCGCGAAGGCCGAGGAGTTGGCGGCTCAGGCCGGGGGCCTGCTCAAGGACGCGGCGGAGGCCATGCGGGAGCATCCCGACATCTTCCACGCCGGCTTTATTCACGACGGGCAAAAGGAGTTCGCGGAGGCCTCGCTGACCGCTGCCCTCGTCAGTGGCAAGGCCCTGCCCGGCCCGTCGGATCTCGGAGTTGAGGACCAGGCCTACCTGAACGGCCTCGGCGAGGCAGTCGGCGAGTTGCGGCGCCACCTCCTCGATAAGTTGCGCGAGGGCGACCTGGCGCGCTGCGAGGCGTGCCTGGAAGCGATGGACGAGATCTACGGCGTGCTGGTCACTTTCGACTACCCGGATGCGATGACCGGCGGCCTGCGCCGGACGACGGATGCCGTGCGGGGGATCCTGGAGCGGACGCGCGGTGACCTGACGGTCGCCGTCGTCCAAAAGCGCCTCGAGGACAAGCTCTCGTCCGGCTAGACCCCGGCGGCTACGGTCTCGCGCACGCCGAGTGCCTGGAGGCGGGGCTTCACTTTCTCCGCAAACAGGCGCAGGCTGCGCTCTGAGTCCTCCAGGGGCATGTCCCCGTAGCGGAAGACGGCGACGAACGTCCCACCACCGGTGCGCTCCATGATGTCAGCGATCTTGTCATAGCACTGGTCGGGCGTGCCGTAGACCTGGAGGTCGGTAAAGAAGTCCGTCGCGGGCTCCGAGCCGTGCTCGGCCAGCACGTTGGCCATCTGGCCGTAGTACTCGTAGCCCTTCGTCTTGGACAGGTGGTCCGAGGCCAGCTCGTAGTGGTCGAGGATGGTGCGGTAGTAGTTGCCGATGTAATGGCGGCCGAGGTCGCGTGCCCGCTGGGGGTCTTCGTCACAGTAGACCCAGCCGGCCACGACCGGTGCGGGGGCTTCTTCGCTGTTGACCTCGCGGTAGATGCGGCGATAGTTGTCGAGATCCTCAATGACGTTGTCCCAGGGCTTCTGGGGAACAATAAGGATGCCGAGGCCGAGCTCGGCGACGATGCGCGAGGACTCGGGGCTGACGGCGGCCGAATAGGTGCGGCCGCGGAAGCTTTTGAAGGGCGCTGGGCGGAGATCGCGGCGCGGTATCTTGTAGTGCTTCCCGTCGGCCTCGACGTACCCGTCTTCTAGCCCCTTGAGCACTATCTGCGCGCTTTCCACGAAGCGCTCGCGAGCCTCATCCATCGAGATGCGGAAGCCGTCGAACTCGACGCGGCCAAGGCCGCGCCCGATGCCGAGGATCACACGGCCGTCGGAGACGTTGTCGAGAAAGGCGACCTCTTCGGCCACCCGCACTGGGTCATGCCAGGGCAGGACGACAACCATCGATCCGACCTGGATCGTCGTGCGGCCGGCCATGTAGGTCAGGAACTGCAGGACGTTGGGCGACATCGTATAGCCCGTGAAGTGGTGCTCGACGCCCCAGATAGACTCGAAGCCGAGCGGCTCGGCGAGGTCGGCGAGCACGAGCTCGTCCTTGTAGACGTCATAGTCCGAGCGCGCCCGGACGGGATTCTGGAAGACCACGGACATGCCTACGTGCATTGAAAGTTCCTTCGCTGACGAGTGATGCTGGTGTCCCAACTCTAACGCGCCATCTCGCGTGGGCGCTCCTCACATTGGGTAAAGCTTGACTCCCCGCCGGGCCACGCCCCGGAGAGTGCTCCCGGGTATTCCGACCACGTTTGCCGCGGAATCTGCCAACCCTCTAGAATCAACAGGCCCACTAATCGGAGGTCTTAGCTATCTACGCCATCATCCGCTCCGGCGGTAAACAATATCGTGTCCAGCCCGGCCAGCGCCTGCGCGTCGACCGCCTGGCGGTCGAGCCCGGCCAGCAGGTCGAGCTCGGCGACGTGCTGCTCGTCTCCGGTAACGGCGAAGTGCACTCCGGCGACGACTACACGGCCAAAACCCATGTGCTGGCCGAGGTGGCCGGCCACGGGCGGGCGCCCAAGATCATCGTCTTCAAGTACAAGCCGAAGGTCCGCTACCGCCGCAAGCGCGGCCACCGCCAGGACTACACCGAGCTCTTCGTCCGCGAGATCGTGGCCGAGGGCAAGACTGTAGCCGGCGCGAGCCAGGCGGAACCAAAGCCGAAGCGCGCCAGCGCCAGGAAGCAAAAGGAAGAGATCGCCGAGGGAGTTGCTGAAATTGCCGCGGGCGCCGGCGCCGACGCTCCAGAGCAGGAAATCGAGGCGGGCCCAGCCCCGAAGCCGCGCCGAGGCCGCAAGGCCCAGGTAGCGGCCGTGGCCGAAGGCGCGCTGGCGGACGCACCGGAGGCTCAAATCGAAGATAATGCAGCCCGCGCCGGGAGTGCCGAAGAGGCTCCCAAACCGGCACGTTCGCGCAAGAAGAAGGAAAGCTAAAGACGCCGTCCGGCGTCCGAGGATCAAGTTATGGCACACAAGAAAGGCGTCAGCAGCTCACGCAACGGTCGTGACAGCAACTCGCAGCGATTGGGAGTCAAGCGTTACGACGGCGAGCTGATCAACGCCGGCACAATCATCATCCGCCAGCGGGGCACCCAGGTGCACCCGGGCACCAACGTCGGCCTGGGCCGCGACCACACTATCTACGCCCTGGTCGAGGGCACCGTGAAGTTCGCGCCCTATGCGAAAGGCCGCCGCAAGAAAGTCAGCGTCATCCCGGCGACCATCGCCTGAGACCGCCCCAGCAACCAACCAAGAGGAAACCATGAAAGCAACTATCCACCCCGACTACGTCGACGCTGTCGTCACCTGCGTCTGCGGCAACCGTTTCGAGACCCGCGCCACCAAGGCCGACATCCACGTCGAGCTCTGCAACAACTGCCACCCCTACTTCACGGGCGAGCAGCGAATCGTCGACACCGCCGGCCGCGTCGAGCGCTTCAAGAAGCGCTACGGCATCAAAGAGTAGTCACAGAATCGGCGTTTAAGCGCCGATGGCCTTGCGCCAGCGGCGCGCCGTCCCGTTAGCTGCTTATATGCCCTCCCGAGAAAGCAAGCTCCACTACGGAGGACAGGCTGTCCTCGAAGGGGTGATGATCCGCGGCCGCCGCTCGATGGCTGTCAGCGTCCGCAAGCCCGATGGCACTATCTCCAGCTATCAACAAGAGCTGAAGGGCATATTCAGCGGCCCCATCCGCGAGCTGGGCTTCATCCGCGGCATCCTCGTCCTGATCGAGACCCTGACACTGGGCATGCGCGCCCTCAACTTCTCGTCCAACATCCAGATTGGCGCCGACGAGAGGAGTGCGAGCCAGACCGGCCCGGCCCTCTGGCTAAGCGCCGCGCTGGCCCTGACCATCGGCGGCGCAATCTTCTTCGTCGGCCCGGTCCTGGCCACCGACTGGCTGCACGCCCACGTGGGCAACGAGTACGCCGTCGTGGCGGTCGAGGGCCTGCTGCGCGTGGCTTTGTTCATCCTCTACATCTGGGCGATCGGCTTCGTCCCCGACATCCGCCGCGTCTTCGCCTATCACGGCGCCGAGCACAAGACCATCCACGCCTACGAGGCCGGCGAGCCGCTGACTGTGGAGAGCATCCAGCGCTTCAGCCCGGCCCACCCGCGCTGCGGCACCAGCTTCCTGCTTGTAGTCGCGCTGGTCTCGGTGGTGCTGTTCGTGGCGCTGGGCCGCATGGACCTGCCACAACTGCTGATCTCGCGCATCGTCTTCGTGCCGATCATTGCTGGCATCGCTTACGAGGTGATCCGCGTTGGCGGGACGTACCAGCACATCCCGCTGGTCGCCTTCCTCTTCAAGCCCAACCTCTTCCTGCAGTGGTTCACCACCCGCCAGCCCGATGACGCGATGGTCGAGGTGGCCCTCGACGCCTTGCAGAAAGTGGTCGCCATGGAGAAGGCTCTGGAGCGCAGCGGCGAGCTGGCCCCCGACGAAGGCACAGTCGCGATATCCTGACCGCCTATGGTCAGTGAAGACATCCGGGGACAGGTCCTCTCCTACCTCCAGGGTCAGGCGGCGAAACTCAGCTATTCCGAGCTAGCGGACCGCGTCGAAACCGCCCTTGATGACCTCGAAGGGTTATTGCGGCCGATGAGCGACGAGCAGGCACGCTTCTCGGCCGGGCCCGACGAGTGGTCGTCCCGCGAGGTGGCCGGCCACGTCGCCATGTACGCCCCGAGCGTCAGCCAGCTGATTGGCCTCCTCGATAGCGGGGAGGACGGCGCCTACTACCGCGAGCAGGGTATGCCGCCGGAGCGGCCGAGCGGGGAGCATGAGCCCCTGGCGGCCCTCGCCGTCGCCCGCGATGAGTTGGAGGGCTTGAGGCGCCGTTTCGCCGACCGCGACCCTAACACCGAGAAGACTTTCCCCCATCCTTTCTTCGGCGAGCTGAACGCCCGCGAATGGACGCTGTTCCTGCGCGTCCACGCCATCGACCACACAAACCAGGTCAAGGCCAACGTCGCGCACGCCGACTATCCCGCGTGAAGTCGCTGACACGCGAGGCCGTCGAAGAAGCGGCCGCCGGCGCCGCGGACAAGGACCTGGGGAGACACCTGCTGCTCGCGCTGGGCGAGGTTCAGCTGGGTTTGGGTAAAGCCGAAGAGGTGCCCGGCGAGGTGCGCGAAGGGGCGCGGAACCTGGTGGCTCAGCTCGGGGACGACCTGCGCATGCTGCGCGAGAGCTGGAGTGGCCGAATGCCTACCGCACCACCAAGCGAAGGCCGCCCCCGCCAATCCCGCCCTGACGCCGGGCTGGAGTTGCTAGGGCGTCAACTGGAGGCGTTGGCTGAGGGTACGCGGATACTGCTCGAAGAGTCTCCCCGTCAGGGTTCGGCGTCGATCCCCGACCCCGACTTGGGTTCCTTGACCCAGGGACAGCACCTGGCCGCGATGCTGTTGCGGGTTCGCGCCTTCGCCGGTTCGCTGCCCTAGGTTTCGGTTCGGAATCGGCCCACCATGTTTGGGCGGGGGCACACGATGACGTTCGGCCTACGGGCGTGTTTGCGCCCGCCCACGGGAATCCCCAGGCGCCAGCACTCAAGCTCTGTGTAGTCGCGTGTCTCAGAGACGCCAGATTCGCTGCTAGCGTGGTGGAGCGTCGTCAGGCCACGCAGCGTTCAGTCTCTATTGACGAGATTCTGTTCAGGCGGGAGCACTGTGGCTCTTAGAGCCCGCGACTACATGGTGGGAGTACGTGGCTCAGGTCGAGCGTTGCGGCGGGTCGAAGCAGCTGCGGGCGCCGGTGTGGCAGACGGCGTTGCCGACCATGTCGACGCGGACGAGGACGGTGTCCTCGTCGCAGTCCAGGGCGATGGACCTGACGTTCAGGTAGTCGCCCGAGGTGGCGCCCTTGTGCCAGAGCTCCTGGCGGCTGCGGCTCCAAAACCAGACCTGGCCGCTCTCGCGGGTGCGCCGGTACGACTCCTCGTTCATGTAGCCGAGCATCAGGACGTCGCCTGTGGCGTCGTCCTGGATGACAGCCGGTACGAGGCCGTCGCTATCCCACTTCAACCGCTGCCTCCTCGAGGCGGACCGGTATACCCTCCGCGGCAAGTGTCCGTTTGACCTCGCCGATGCTCAGCTCGCCGAAGTGAAAGACGGAGGCG
Organism: Dehalococcoidia bacterium; assembly: GCA_040902555.1. Classification (GTDB taxonomy): domain Bacteria; phylum Chloroflexota; class Dehalococcoidia; order WHTO01; family WHTO01; genus DASTBR01. The sequence continues at coordinate 88,182 of JBBDXC010000012.1, read as the reverse complement.
GCGAGCATGGCATCGGCGCCGCCGTTGGCCGCCTCGATGAAGTGTTGAGGCAACCCCGCACCGCCGGAGGCGATAACAGGAACGGTGACTGCTGACGAAACCGCGCCCAGCAGAGCCAGGGCATAGCCGTCCTTGGTGCCATCGCGGTCCATGCTCGTTAGTAGGATCTCGCCGGCGCCCAGCTCCGCGGCGCGCTGAGCCCACTCCACGGCGTCGAGGCCCGTCGCCCGCCGGCCACCGTGGGAATAGACCTCCCAGCCACCCTCCCTGGCCCGCGCGTCGATAGCGACCACGATGCACTGCGAGCCGAAACGATCCGCGCAGCGGCCTATCAGCTCGGGCTCGGCCAGGGCTGTGCTGTTTAGCGAGACTTTGTCGGCCCCCAGCGTCAGCAGGCTCCGCACGTCTTCCTCGGAGCGGATACCGCCACCGACGGTAAATGGGATGAAGACCTCGTCGGCCACGCGCTCGACCAGATCGAAGACGGTCTGACGGCTGTCGCTGGTCGCGGTGATGTCGAGAAAGACGAGCTCGTCGGCGCCCTCGCGCTCGTAAAGCGATGCCATCTCCACCGGGTCACCGGCGTCGCGGAGCTCTACGAAGCGCACGCCCTTGACGACGCGACCGTTGTCAACATCGAAGCAAGGGATGATGCGCTTAGTCAGCACTGGGGCCATCGGTTGGGTTCTTGCGCACCACTGAAGTGCTGCTGGCGCGGGCGACGACCTTGCCGTCCTCGCGGGTCAGGACGGCCTCGGCGAGCCGCACTACGCGCCCGACCAGGGTTACGTTCGCCTCGCCTACCAGGGGGCCCGCCCGCGCCGGACGCAGGAACTGGACGTGGAGGTCGACGGTGGCGTGCGATTCGTCTTCGGCCATCGTGGAGATGACGGCGGGCCCCATCGTGTCATCGAGCATTGCCGCGAGGAAGCCGCCCTGGACGACGTTGCCCATGTTGTAGAAACCCTCGACCGCCTGAAAGCGCACCTTGATGTAGCCCTCGCGATGATCCAGCACCTGCCCACCCAGTGTTTTAGCGCAGTTGGGCAGCGGCCGGCGGCCCTCGGCGATGTCCTTGAAGTCCTGCCTCATTGGCTGATTCTGACGGATGCCAGCGCCTCGCGAAGCGAGACGCGCCCCTCATAGAGCGCGGTGCCGACGATCACAGCCTCAGCGCCGGCGGCCTCGACCGCCGAAATGTCATCGAGGGAGCCAATCCCCCCGGAGGCGATCACCGGTGCGCTCAGCGCCTGAACCATGGCCTTGAGGGCCTCGACGTTGGGGCCCTGCAGCATCCCATCGCGCTCGATGTCGGTGTAGAGGAAGCGGGGGACACCGGCAGCCTCCAGCTCCTCCGCCAGCTCGACGGCGCCTACTTCAGTCGTCTCGTGCCAGGCCTCCGTGGCGACGCGCCCTCTGCGAGCGTCGATGGAGACGATAACTCGCCCGGGGTAGCGGCTGCAGGCGTTGACCACGGTGGCCTGGTCCTTGATCGCTGCGCTGCCGAGGATGACGCGCTCCACCCCGGCATCGAGGTAAGCGCCGGCGTCCTTCAGCGTGCGGATCCCGCCGCCGACCTGCAGTCTGGCGCGGTCCCCTACCGAATCAACAAGTCGGAGGATGATCTCCCGCTGCGCCGGCGCGCCGGCCCTGGCACCATCAAGGTCAACGATGTGGAGTCGCGTGGCCCCCTCCTCGATCCAGCGCTCGGCCATGGCCAGCGGGTCGTCGCCGTAATGAGCCTCGCGCTGAAAGTCGCCCTGGGTGAGCTGGACGCAGCGTCCACCGCGGATATCGATCGCCGGGATCACTTCCATGGGGGGCTCAGGCGCGGCCGGCTGCCGCTTGGATTTCGTCCCGCGCGGCCAGCTGCAGGAAGTTGCGGTAGAAGCGCAGGCCGTGAGCCCCGCTCTTTTCCGGATGGAACTGCGTGGCGACGATGTTGTCCTTGATGACCACGCTCGGCATCGTGCAGCCGTACTCGGTAGTGGCCGCGACGACCGACTGATCCTCCGGCTCGACGTAGTAACTGTGGACGAAATAGAAGTACGCGCCTTCGGGGATGTCCTTCAGGACAGGATGTGACTTCAGGTCCTGAATGCTGTTCCAACCCATCTGCGGGGTCTTGAGCCCCTCGGGCAGGCGGGTCACTCGCCCGGGGATGATATCGAGGCACTCGTGGCGCCCACCCTCCTCCGAGTAGGTCATCAGCGCCTGGAGGCCCATGCAGACGCCGAGGAAGGGCCGGCCGGAAGCTATGTAGGCCTTCAGTGGCTTCTCCAGACCGCGCTCGCGTAGGCTGGCCATTGTGTGGGCGGCAGCGCCCACGCCGGGCAGGATGACGATTCGGGCAGCCTCTACCGCCGCAGGTTTGTCTGACACGATCGGCTCGAAACCGGCGCGGGCAACGGCCCGCGCGACGCTGCGCAGGTTGCCTGCTCCGTAGTCAACGATGACAGCTTCCATGCCTGCCGAGGATAGCAATGCAGCCGCCTGCCGATTAATTAAAGGTGCACACTCGCGTCCTAGCGCTGCTCCTGGCACCGCTCTTGCTGCTGGCCGCTGCCTGCAACCTGGCGGCGGCGCGCGAGGCTCCCGACAATAGCGTCGTGCGCTGGGCCGTCCTCGAGTACAACGGCTCGGGCCAGCCGCAGAGCCTCGACGAATTCATCCAGGCCAGCGTCCCGCACAACGGCGGCGTCGCCGACCAGATCGGCTTCGTCCTGGAGCATCAACAGGGCTGGCAACGCGCGGGTATCGACTTCCAGGCCGTTAGGCTCGACCCGTCGCAACCCCCCGAGGAGCAGGTCGACATGTTCATCTTCGTCAGCGACGAAGGGAACTTCCCCTGCGCCATGCACAGCGGCGACGGCACCTACGTCGCCGGTTGCTCGATAGGCGGAGTCTTCCCCGGTAACGTGCCCTGCATTCTCGTTTTGCCCAACAGCCAGCGCCGGGTGATTACCGTGGTGCACGAAGTGGGTCATTGCCTCGGGCTGGGTCACACAGCCGGCGGCGTCATGGCGCCGGTGTTCAGCGGCACGATCAGCTGGCCGTCGGAGGATGAGATCGCGCAGGCCCGGGAGAACCTCGGCAAGTAGCCGCCCGCGAGGCGGCGCACCTCGCTCGCACGGACCGTGACACTGGTCACCTTGACGTTTCTCCACAGCGGTGGCCAGCCTTGATCGATGCCCGACCTCCTCCGCCTGCGCAACTTCAGGCTGCTCCTAGCAGGCCAGAGCCTGACCATGTTCGGCGACGTTGCCCTGCTCCTGGTGCTCGCCGTGTGGGTCAAGGACCTGACCGACTCCAACAGCGCGGCCGGCCTCGTCTTCCTGCTCATCGCCCTGCCCGGGATAGTCGCTCCACTGGGCGGGCTGATCGTCGACCGCTTCCCACGGCGGCGAATCATGATCGTCAGCGACATCGCCAGCGGCATCGTCATGCTCTCGCTGCTTTTCGTGCGCGGCGAGGGCGACATCTGGATCATCTACGCCGTAGCCGTCTACTACGGGGCCAGCCAGCAGATCTTCTTCGCCGCCCGTTCGGGCCTCATGGTCTCGATGCTCCCCGAAGACCAGCTGGGCGCCGCCAACGGCCTCCTGGAGTCGATACGCCAGGGTTTGCGGATCATCGGGCCCCTGTTCGGCGCGGCGCTCTATGCCTTCATCGGCGGCGGCGCGGTGGCGGTCGTGGACAGCGCCACCTTCTTCCTCTCCGCCACGTTCCTCCTCGCGCTGCGGGTGTCTGACCTCGACGTCGCGGGCGTTCGAGACCGCAGCGTGGGCTTCATCAAGGAGGTGTCCGCCGGCGTCAAGCACATCTTCGCGGTGCCTGAGCTACGCCGGGTTGTCCTGGCGACGTTGCTGGCCGTGACAACCCTCGGCATGCTTGAAGGCGCAGTGTTCCTGGCGCTGGTCGAGGCGCTGGGCAAGCCCCCCGAGTTCGTCGGCGTGCTCGGGACAGCGCAGGGCGCCGGCGCGATCGTCGGCGGCCTATCGGCAGGCTGGCTGCTGACGCGCAGCAACGAGACGCGATTGGTCGCGCTGGGCATACTCGGCTGCGCCATTGGCTTCGGGCTGCAAGCGACTGTCGACCTGGCCGTGGTGCTGGTAGCCAGCGGCATCCTCGGCGTAGCAGTCTCCTACTTCCACGTGGGCTACTTCACGCTTCTGCAGCGCAGGACGGGGCTGGAGCTGCAGGGGCGCGTTTTCGCCGCAGCCGAGGCTCTGATCGGCGTGCCCTTCGCGCTTTCGATAGGCGCGGGCGCCGTTCTGGTCAGCCTCGTCGACTTCCGCCTCCTGTATGCGCTGAACGGCGCCACTCTCGGGGTAATCGGCGTGCTGCTCTACCTCGAACCCGGCGGCGCCACCCAAAGGCCCGCGGAGAGCACGAGTCCTGCCGTCGCCGCCGCCAGCCCCGGCGACTGAAGGACGATCAGGCTGCGTACCATTAGTGAGATGCGACCCCTGCCACTCATCGCGTTGCTTCTCGCCGCCCTCCTGATGTCTTGCCGGGTTGGATCCAAAGAGAGCTCGCCCCAGCCGACGAATGCGCCTGGCACGCAGGAGGCGACGGAAACGGCAGCCGAATCTTCGCAGCCCGAGCCGACTGCCTCACCGCCCGAGAACCTGCTCACCACGCCGACGCCACCTACAACACCAGGTAGCCTCGTCCTGCGCTGGATCCCGCTGCGCTACACCGGCCCCGCCGATATCACCTTCCTCCGCGAGCTGCTCGACACCAGCGAACCCGTCAACGATGAGGTGATCTTCCAGATCGAGGCTGTCCTCGAGGACGAACGGGGCTGGCAGCAGGCCGGCGTGGACTTCCAGCGCGCGACTCGGGCTCCCGAGGACCTCAACGACGGCAGCGTCGACATGTTCGTCTTCGTCTCCAACCCGGACGGTTTCCCCTGCACCGGGGCCTCAGGGGAGCTGTCGATCGTGGTCGGCTGCTCGGTCGGCGGCGAGTTCCCGACCGACCCGCCGTGTGTACTAATAGTCCCGGACTTCGAGCGCTCGACGATCACGGTCAACCACGAAGTCGGCCACTGCCTGCGCATCCTCCACAACCCTGCCCCGGGCGTCATGTCTCAGTTCGTCAACGATGCCACCGACTGGCCGACAGCGGACGAGATCGCCGTGGTGAGGCGGAGGCTGAACGAGCCCTGACCGCTGGGGTTCGGTCGCTTAGCCTGATTCCGAGCGTTATGACCACCGATACCGCCACGCCGGCCGATCGCGCTTTCTATGAGGCCCAGCAGCGCGCCGAGGATCTGCGCGCCCAGATCAGGCACCACGACTACCGCTATCACGTCCTCGACGACCCCGAGATCAGCGACGCCGAGTTCGACAAGCTGATGCGGGAGCTGCGCTCGATCGAGGAGCAGTTCCCCCAGCTCGTCACGCCCGACTCTCCGACCCAGCGCGTCGGCGGCGAGCCGATTGCCGCCTTCGGCACGATCGAGCACCGCATCCCCCTGCTCTCCCTGGCCAACGCCTTCAGCGCCGACGAGATCAGGGCCTGGCACAAGAGGACCATCAACCTCGCCGAGCGCGACGACTTCGCGATGGTCTGCGAGCCGAAGATCGACGGCCTCGCGGTCGCCCTGGTCTACGAGAACGGCCAGCTGCTGCAGGCCGCCACCCGCGGCAACGGCCTCGTAGGCGAGAACATCACGCAGAACATGCGCACGCTGAAGACCGTGCCGCTCAGCGTCGGCAAGGACGCGCCGGAGATGTTCGAGGTCCGCGGCGAGGTCTACATGAGCCGCGCCGGCTTTGAGAAGCTCAACGAGGAACGCGGGGAGCAGGGCCTGCCGCTGTTCGCTAACCCGCGCAACTCGGCCGCCGGCTCGCTGCGCCAGCTCGACCCGCGGATCACCGCGGGGCGTCCGCTGGACATGTGGATCTACCAGCTCGGCTGGGTCGATGGCGGCCAGATGCCTCCGACGCACTGGGACTCGCTGCATTGGCTGAAAACCCTGGGCTTTCGGGTCAACCCGAATACTGTACTCCTCGACAACATCGAGAAGGTCATCGAGCACACCGGCGAGTGGGACGACAAGCGCGAGGCCCTCGACTACGAGATCGACGGCATCGTCATCAAGGTCAACGAGTTCGGGCTGCAGCGGCAGCTCGGCACCGTGGGTCGGGAACCGCGCTGGGCGCTGGCCTACAAGTTCCCGCCGACCCAGGCCACGACGCTGCTCAACGACATCATGGTCAACGTCGGCCGCACGGGTTCGCTCAACCCCTTCGCCGTGCTTGAGCCGGTCCGCGTTGGTGGAGTGACGGTCAAGCTGGCGACGCTGCACAACGAGGACGATATCCGCCGCAAAGACATCCGCATCGGCGACACGGTGATAGTGCAGCGGGCCGGCGAAGTGATTCCCCAGGTCGTGGCCCCGGTCGTCAGCAAGCGCACCGGCAAAGAGCGCGAGTTCAAGATGCCCAAGAACTGCCCCGTCTGTGGCGGCGACGTCGTCCGCCCCGAGGGCGAGGCCATGTCCTATTGCACCAACAAGGCCTGTCCGATGCAGATGCAGCGCTGGATCGAGCACTTCGCCGGTGTCATGGAGATCGACGGGCTCGGCGAGCAGCGCGTCCGCACCTTCGTCCAGCACGGCCTCGTCTCTGACCCCGGCGATATCTACTTCATCACGAAGGAGCAGTTGCTGGCCCTGGATAAGTTCGGCGAGAAGAGCGCTGACAACCTTCTCGCCTCAATCGAGAGCAGCAAGCACAAGTCGCTGGAGCGCCTGATCGCTGCGCTGGGCATCCGCCACGTCGGCTGGGAAGCCTCGGAGGCCATCGCCGGCCACTTCGGCTCGCTGGACGCTCTGATGGCCGCCAGCGTCGAGGAGATCAGCGCTATCCCCGGGATCGGGCCGAAGATCGCCGGCAGCGTCCGCGCCTATTTCGACGAAGAGCGCAACGTCGCCATCATCGAGAAGTTGAAGCGCGCCGGGGTGCGCATGACCGGCGAGCGCCGCGCCGGCCGCGAGGGCCCCCTCTCCGGCAAGGCCTTCGTCCTGACGGGCGGGCTGGCCACTCTGACCCGCGATCAGGCCGAGCGCCGGGTTAAGTCGCTCGGCGGCAACGTCACTTCGAGCGTCTCGAAGAAGACGGCTTACGCTATCGTCGGTGAGAATCCGGGCTCAAAGCTGGAGAAAGCAAGGGAGCTGGGGGTTGAGACACTGGACGAGGACGCCTTCTTGAAGCTTTTGCAGCAGGTCGAGGCTTGAGCGGCCGCATCTACAGCAGCCAGCACGAACCGGCCCCTGTCTTCCTCTCGCGCTGGGTGTCGCCGGAGCTCTGGCGCTTCATCAAGTATGCCGCCATCGGCATCTTCAACGGGGTCGTCGACTTCGCCGTCCTCGGCACGCTGCTGCTCCTCTTCGACCCACAAAAGGACTTCTGGGTGGCCGCGACCAACACGGCCGGCTTCCTCGCCGCTTCGGTCAACAGCTTCCTGCTCCATTCGCGGTTTACCTTCCGCCGGCGCGTGCCGCTGATCTCGCGCTGGTTCGTGCTCTTCTTCATCGTCAACCTGGGCAATCTGGTGCTCTCGAACATCTCGCTGCTTAGCTTCCGCTACCTGCTCGACACTTATGTTGACATCGGCGGCCGCGAGGGCATCCTCCTGGCCAAGCTGATGACGGCGGGGGTCCTCGTCGGCTACGGCTGGGTCGCCTTCCGCCGCCTCTTCTCGACCAGCGCGCCGGAGCCCATGGACGACCCGATACCGGGCCCCGAAGTCCCCTCGCCCGTCCCGTGAGCGAGGTCGCGGCCGAGGCGCCGCCGGAAGCCGCGCCCGCCGCAGAAGCAGCCCAGCACGCAGGGTTCTGGACCGAGGTCACGCGCTTCATGCGCTACGCCATGATCGGCCTGCTCAACGGGGCCCTGGACTTCGCGCTCCTGGCAGTGCTCGTCTTCATTTTCGACCCGCAGAGCGACCTGTCCGTGGTGGCGGCTAACACGACCTCCTTCATGGTGGTATCCGTCAACAGCTTCTTCCTGAACTCGCGCCTGACCTTCCGTACGCCGCGCCCCATCCTCTCGCGCTGGTTCGCCATCTTCCTGCTGATCAACGTCGGCAGCCTGCTGATCTCGAACGGCTCGCTGCTCTTCCTGCGCTACCTGATGGAGGAAGTCGTGGGCCTGGATGGAAGGGCAGCCATTCTGGCCGCGAAGCCGCCAAGCGGCCTCTTCCTCGCCCTCTACGGCTACATCTCCTACCGCAAGCTATTCACGGGCGAAGGACCAATAAAGGCCGCCAACCGCGCGTGGCGAGCCGTGATCAAACGCCCCCCCGTGTAGTCGCGAGTCTCAGACTCGCCTTGGTCACGCTCTGAAGGAAATGACGGCCACCCCACGCCACCCCGCAACCTCACCCCCGCTGCGGCTGGCCCTCTCCTTGCCAAGGAGAGGGAAGGCGCGGACAAAGGTTCCGTTCGGAACCTGAGACCAAGCGCGGAGGCCGACCTCAAGCGTAGTCGCGAGTCTCAGACTCGCGGTTCCGAACCTGGATCAAAGGCCCGAGGGCTCTATCGGATGAGAGCACTGCGAGTCTGAGACTCGCGACTACAAGGAATCACCCTGACGCTGGTTCCGAACCCGCAAAACTTGCGCGCAGGGGCAATCATCTATAATCCCCCATTGAGCGCCCTCCGGCAGAGTTCTTCGGCGGGAAGGACTCCGAAAGTTTCTGAATGCCCTTTCCCAACCCGCTCTCAGCCTTTTTTGGCCTTTTCTCCCACGACATCGGCATAGACCTTGGCACAGCCAATACGCTTGTCCTCGTCCGCGGCCGTGGCATCGTGATCAACGAGCCTTCGATCGTGGCGATTGACAAGGCCAACCGCCGTATCCTCGCCGTCGGCGCCGAAGCCAAGCGCATGGTCGGCCGCACTCCGGCCAACATCGTCGCCATCCGTCCTCTCAAGGACGGCGTTATCTCCGACTTCGAGGTCACCGAGCGGATGCTCCAGTACTTCATCCGCGCCGTCCACGACCGCTTCGGCTTCGGCCTCCCCCGCCCCAGGGTCGTCGTCGGCATCCCCAGCGGCGTGACCGAGGTCGAGAAGCGGGCCGTCCACGACGCCGCCCTCAACGCCGGCGCCCGCTCCTGCTTCCTCATTGAGGAGCCGATGGCGGCGGCCATCGGCGCCGGCCTGCCGATCATGGACCCCGGCGGAAGCATGATCGTCGACATCGGCGGTGGCACGACCGAGGTCGCAGTCTTCTCGATGGGCGGTGTGATCGCCGGCTCGTCGATCCGCATCGCCGGCGACGAGATGGACCAGGACATCATTTCCTACGCCCGCCAGGTGCACAACATGACGATCGGCGAGCGCACCTCGGAGGAGATCAAGATCGAGGCCGGCTCCGCCTTCCCCATGGATGACGAGGTCTCCGTGATCATGCGCGGCCGCGACCTCGCCACAGGCATGCCCAAGGCCGTCGAGGTCAGCAGCATCGAGATCCGTGACGCCATCGCCGGGTCGGTCGAGGCCATCTTCACCTCCATCCACCAGACCATCGAGCGGACGCCGCCCGAGCTGGTCGCCGACCTGATCGTCAACGGCATCGCCCTGGCCGGCGGCGGCGCCCTGCTGCACGGCCTCGACCGCCGCCTGGCGCAGGAGACCAAGTTCCCCGTCTACGTGGCCGAGGACCCGCTGACCTGCGTCGTCAGGGGCACCGGGGAGGTCCTCGAGGAGGCCGGCACGCTGGCCCGCGTACAGACCAAACTGGCTACGCGAAAACCACCTCGCTAGAATTACGGAAACTTACCAGCGGAAGCCCGTCGGCTGACGGGCGAAGGTGACACCTATTCGCGATACAGGCGTCACGCCTCGGACCGGAATCTGGTTCGCCGCGGTCTTCGTCGTTGGGGTCTTTCTCGTAGTCCTTTCGCAGCGCGGCGTGCTCGATCCCTTCCAGAACCTCGGCCTGCGCCTCGCCTCGCCCTTCACTGGCGCGGTCTCGGCCATCGCCGAGCTCCTTTCGGGCGAGGACGGCCCCCCGCAGACCGAACTCGAGGCCCGGATCGAAGAGCTGCTGGCCGAGAAGGCATCCCTGCAGGAGCGAGCCGGCCAGGTCGCGGAGCTTGAAGCGATGCTCGGCTTCACGCAAGCCAACCCTCAGTTCCAGTACGAGGGCGCCAGCGTAATCGAGCGCCGCACCGGTAACTTCGAGAACCTCCTCGCCATCGACCGCGGCAGCGACGACGGCATCAAGGAAGGCATGGTCGTCCTCTCGCCACAGGGCAGCCTGGCCGGCCATATCGTCCGCGTTTTCGCCAACTACTCGTGGGTGCGTCTGATCATCGATTCCAACGTCGCCGTGCAGGTCGAAGTGCCCACCGCCGACATCGACGGCGTAACAGCGAGTGACGGCGGCAGGACTCTGACGTTGGATCTGGTGTTGAAGAATGCGAATGTGCAGGTCGGCGACGAAGTCATCTCGTCGGCCGGCATCAACTTCCCGGAGGGGCTCATCGTGGGGCTTATCACCAACGTCGACAACTCGGAGGAGCTGTTTCTGCGCGTGACAATCGAGCCGACAGCGCCGCTCTTCGGGCTCGACAGCGTGCTGGTGATCACAAACTTCGAGCCTGACGCCCTGGAAGGCCCGGCGGAGTGAAGCAGTGGGCGATCGCCGTGGGCGTGCTGCTGGCGGTGGCCGTGGTGCAGTGCTACGCCCTCCCCTACTTTCGGGTTGCCGGCGTCCGCTTCGACCTGATGATGGCGGTGCTCATCGCCTGGGCCTTCGTGCGGGGGATCGACGAGGGGATGGTGGTCGTACCTCTTGGTGCCTTCATGGTCAGCTTTTTCTCCCTGGAGCCCCTGGGGGCCTCGGTCATCGCCTACTCGCCGGTAGTGCCCCTGGCGATGGTCCGAAACATCAACGCCATTGAGTCTGAGCTCTTGCTGGCGGCAGCCGTTGCCCTGGCGGCAACCTTCCTGCAGTCGATCCTCTATCTGATCGTCCTCGACGGGACCGGCTATGCGCCGGACTGGTCGCGGGGGATGATCGAGGTTTCGATCCCTGCCGCGTTCATGAACATGGTGGCGGCGCCCCTGCTGATCCTGGCCTGGCGTCGCGCGCAACGCGGTCGCTCGCAGACAACAAGCGGCCTGACCTTCACCAACGTCCGCCGCAGCCGCGGCCGCAGGCTGGAGTTCCGGTGAAATACGAGTTCCGCGACCAGGGCCGGCGCCTCGGTATGAGCAAGATCATCGCCTTCCGCCTGGCCGTCTTCGGCCTCTTCGGTCTGCTGGCGATCCAGCTGGTCAATCTTCAAATCCTGAAGGGCGAGAGCTACGAGACGCGCGCCGCCAACAACAGCGTGGCCATCGTCACCCTGCCGGCCGAGCGCGGCGTGATAACCGACCGCAACGGTGTCCCCCTCGTCGAGAACGTCCCCGGCTACGACGCCGTCGCCATCCCCGGCCGCATCCGTGACGACGAGCGGCGCGGCATCATCTTCACCCTCGAGCGCCTCCTTGACGTGCCCGCCCAGCGCCTCGACCGCCTGATCAGCGAGGGCGAGCAGGTGTCCACCTTCGCCCCGGTCATCCTCAAGGAGAACCTGACCCGCGAGGAGGCCCTGGCGCTCCGCGAGATGCAGCCGCAGATGCGCGGGATCAGCCTCGAGGTGGCCGCCAACCGTCGCTACCTGTCGGGCGAGCTGCTGGCGCCGATCGTCGGCTACATCGGGCCGATTAACGCCGAGGAATACGGCGAGGAGGGCTACGAGGAGTACGGACTCGGCGATCGTCTTGGGCGCGCCGGCATCGAGAACGTATACGAAAGCTACTTGCGCGGCGATAACGGCCGCAAGCTGATCGAGCAGGACGCCTTGGGCCGCCAGCTGCGGCTGTCCCGCGAAGAGCAGCCAGTCCCCGGAGATAGCGTGGTCCTGGCGCTCGACTACAACCTGCAGACCGCCACCGCCACGGCCCTGCGCGAGTCGATGGACACCTTCAGCGCCCCCATCGGCGCCGCCGTGGCCATGGACGTGAACACTGGCGAGATACTCGCTCTCGTCTCCCTGCCCAGCTACGACGCCAACCTCTTCGCCCAGGGCGTCACCGAGAGCCAGTTCGAGGCTCTGCAGCTGGACACCGAGGGCCGGCCGCTGGTCAACCACGCGGTCTCCGACGCCTTCCCGCCGGGATCGGTGTTCAAGGTCGTCACAGGCTCTGCTGCTTTGGATTTCGGCAGCATTACGACGGAGACCAGCATCCACAGCCCGGGCTACCTCGACGTGCAGGACGAGAACAGCGACGAGGTCGACCAACACTTCCGAGACACGGTGCAGGGCACGTTCCAGTTTCCGCTGGGCCTAGGGGCTTCCTCGAACGTCTATTTCATGTGCGCCCTGGCGGCGAAGCAGCCCGGTTCCGGCAACCTGGACCCTGGTTGCGGCCCGGACGACTTCGAGGGCGCCGGACCGGCGAACGTGGCGCGCATGGCCCGGCGCTTCGGGCTGGGCAGCCTGACCGGTATCGACCTGCCCGGCGAAACCAGCGGCATCGTACCCCCTGGCGACCGCCAGTCCTTCGAGAACTATGGTCTCGATCCCAACCTCTGGCAGGAGGACCCGGCCAACCCTGACGACGACATCGGCAACTCCGACGTCGACGATGGCCCGCTCACCAACTTGAGCGCGTGGTTCGAGGAGATCACCGGTTTCGACAACGAGCCCTGGTTCCTGGGCACCAGCCTGCAGTTCGCCATCGGCCAGAACGTGGTTACGACCAGCCCGATGCAGATGGCGGTCGTCGCCGCGGCCATCGCCAACGGCGGCAACCTGCTCCAGCCGCGGATGGTCCACGACGTAATTGACCCCGACGGCAACTCGCGCGGCTTCTCGCTCGACAGCAACGGCGTCGCCATCCCCACGGGCCAGCCGATCGGTCGAGGGAACCTGGCGCTGGACCCGAGAATACTGGCCGCCCTGCGGCAGGGTATGCACGAAGCCGTGATCTCGCCCTTCGGTACCGCCGGCGCCGCAGCGATCGCTGGGGTCGAGATTGCCGGCAAGACCGGATCGCCGCAGATCGACGAGACCGACCCGGGGACAGGCAAGCTGCGCACGCACGCCTGGTTCATCGGCTTCGGTCCGTTCGAGAACTCAGAAATCGCCATCGCCGTTTACGTCCAGGGCGGGACGGGTGGCGAGGCCGCCGCGCCGGTGGCGCGGGCCATGTTCGAGGCCTACTTCAGCCGCGTCAACGTCATGAGGCTGCCATGACGGTCACGTCCTTCCGGCCCCGCCAGTTCCGCAACTACGACCTCGCCCTCATGGGCGCAGCCCTGGCCCTCGTCTCCTTCGGCCTGGTTGTCCTCTACAGCGCCTCGCTTACCGAGAGCGGGGACACCCGGGCGACCCTGACCGACGCCGTCGCCAAACAGATCCTCTTCGCGATGGTCGGCCTCGTCGCCAGTCTTGTCGTGGCGCGGCTGGACTACCGGCTGCTGGGCAACAACTGGTACCTGCTCTACGCCCTCGGCATCTTTGGGCTCCTGGTGGTGCTGGCAATCGGCACCAACATTTCAGGCGCCACACGCTGGATCACCCTCCCCGGCGGTTTCCTTCTCCAGCCGTCGGAGTTTGCCAAGGTTATGGCTGTCGTCGCCCTGGCGAAGTACCTCGCCGACCGCGAACAACGGCTTGACGATCCTCGGGTCTTCATGGGCTCGCTGGCGCTGATCCTGCCGCTGATGGGCCTGGTCTTCATCGAGCCCGACCTGGGGACGACGATCATCTTCTTCATCATCTGGCTGGGCATGGTCACGATGGCGGGCGTCTCGGGCCGCCACCTGGCGATCTTCGCCGGGCTGATCATCGCCCTCATTCCCTTCGCCCTGATCATCGCCGTCAGCGACTACCAGGAGGAGCGGCTGGCCACCTTCCTCGACCCCGAAAAGGACCGCTTCGGCGCCGGCTACAACGTCCTGCAGGCAGAGATCAGCGTCGGCTCGGGAGGCCTGTTGGGCCAGGGCTTCGGCAACGGCACCCAAAGCCAGCTCGGCTTCCTGCAGGCCCGCACGACGGACTTCATCTTCAGCGTGCTCAGCGAGGAGTGGGGGTTCGTGGGCTGCATGGTCTTGCTCGCCCTCTTCACCGTCTTCATACTTCGGGCCCTGACCATCGCCCAGCTGGCCAAGGACACCTTCGGACGGCTGATGGCGGTGGGCTTCGCGATGATGATCCTCGGGCAGGTCTTCATCAACATCGGCGTCAACATCCGCCTGCTGCCCGTCACGGGCATCCCCCTGCCCTTCATCAGCCAGGGCGGAAGCTCGTTGGTCAGCATTTTCCTGGCAATCGGCATCCTGCAGAGCATCATCATGCGCCACCGCCAGTCGTATTGAGCCTTTCGAGACCGCCCGGCCCGCGCCCGCCCAACCTCACCCTGCCCTCTCCTTGCCAAGGAGAGGGTTCAAGGCGGGGCCGAGGTTTCGGGTAGGGGCGCATTGCATTCGCCCACCGGTGGCATGCACCGGGAACACCCGCATTTTAGATCGGCAATTGCCACGTTGTCGGCGGGGATTTCGGCCTGCCAGCCACATCCCGAGAGGGCGGGTGCAACACGCCCCTACCCGGCCCGGCTGCACGCCGGTAGGTCGCGTTAAACCTTCTCGAAGCGCTCCACCGACATCACGAAAACGATCGCCCCGCCCATCCTCACCTGCAACTGATCGGACATGTAGGCGCCCTCGCCGATGAACGGCAGCGTCTGCACTGGGACGTACTCCGTGCGGGCGTGGCACTCCTCGCGGATCAGGGTCAGGATCGACTCGACCTTGTCCTCCGGCACTCCAGAGAACAGCGTGGCATTGCCCTTGCGTAGGAAGCCGCCGGTGCTGCCGACTTTGGTCGCCGGAGATCCGCTCTCGACCAGGCGCCGCATCAGCCTGTCGGCGTCGGCGTCGGAAACGATCATGACGAGGAGCTTTTGGGGCCCGGTGGCCTCGCTGGCTGGCTCGGCGGCCCCAGACGCTTGGGCGGCTTCGCCGGCCTCGTCAGCCATCGCCCTCGCCTTCGCTGCGGTAGAGCGTAGGCGGTTCGCCATCTTCGTGCGTCGGCTCGTACATCGTCGGGATGGTGGCGGCGCCGTTGCCGCTGTAGCCGCGGCCGGCGTCGAAGCGCTGGCCGAGAGCCTGGCGGGCGCGCCGCGCCGTCGCCAGCCCGGCGACGACCCCGGCCGCTATGCCCAGCGCCAGCCCGAGCCGAAAACTCATCAGCCATAGAGTAGCACGCCATGCGGCGGGCGCTGAGAGGGGCCCGCGCTTGCCAGCAACGTTTCACCGTGTCTTAATCGGCCAACGATGAGCACCGCGACGCCGGAGAAGCCATTCACGCGGGTAACCCGCATGTGGATGCATCCACCGTTCATGAAAGCGCTGGAGAAACGGGAGCGTGAGCGACAGCTGATTGACTCGGTACTCGAATGTGTGGCGAGGATCAGGGACAACCCTACATCTCCGGGGTTGAACTTCGAGTTCATCAAGCGCTGCGGGGCGCACCGCGTTTTCTCAGCTCGGATCAGCCGGAGTTATCGCATGGCTGTTGTTCAGCTCGGTCCTACTGAGGCCGGGCTGCTCTACTTCGACAACCACGACGAGACCTACTCGTGGATCGACCACCAGGCCAAACGAATCCCAACGATGCTGGCGCGACTCGAGGAAGTGCCCCGAACCGGGCCAGTCCGCGAGCCACTCCCCATACCGCGAGCGCATGAGGATGATTCCATCGCCGTCCCGGATGCGGGGGCCATCCGGCGGATGCTGGAGCGCGGGATGTCGGGCTACCTGGCCTACCTCGACGATGACCAGCGAAGCGTGGCCGAGATTGACATCAGCGAGCGGGCGGGCCTGACGCTCGTCAAGGGAGGCGCCGGGACCGGCAAGACAGCGATCGCCATCGCGCGAGTTCGGCACCTGGCTACGAGGCCGGATCTCGACCGCGGCCCGGTCATCTATCTCTGCTTCAGCCGGGTGCTGGCGGGAGTGGTGGGCAGCACCGTCGCCAATCAGTTCGGAGGGCGCTATCCCCGCGGCCAGGTCGAGGTTGGCACCATCCACCAATGGTGCTTCGACTACCTGGAGAGACAGGGACGAAAGCCGGCAAGCGTCGTCGGCGACCGCGAGGACCAGCAGCGGATGTACCGTCGGATTCTCCACCAGCGGCGAGCCCTGGCTGGAGAGGCGTTGGCCGGCCTCACCGCGGAGCAAATCCTCGACGAAATCAAGGGCGTCATCAGGCCCAACGGCTTCGCCGGCGTCGAGGACTACCTGGCGACAGAGCGGAAGGGCATGCGCTTCCCGCTGAAGCGGCCTCAGCGGCAGGCCATATGGGAGGTCAACGTGGCTTTGGATGCCAATCCCGACGGCGTCCGCGAGTACGATGAGCTGCCGGAACTTGCGCTGGCAGCGCTGCGCGAGGACGCCTCGTTCGTGCCCTACCGCGGCGTGGTGCTGGATGAGGCGCAGGACTGCGGCGCCGTGATGATTCGCCTGGCTAAAGCCCTCACCGGTGGCGACGACCGCCGCCTGTTTGTCCTCGCCGACCCGGCTCAGAGCGTCTTCCGCAACGGCTTTTACTGGGGCCAGCGGGAGCTGCAGGCGCGCGGCGGCCAGGTCAACATCCTGCGGAAGACGTACCGCACGACGCGACAGGTGCACCGGCTGGCGGGCAGCGTCTTTGCCGATGACGCCGACATGACGCGGTCCATAGAGGAGGCCGCCATCCCTGAGCGAGATGGACCGCCGCCCGTGCTATCCGTGGTGTCCGGGGCGGATGAGGAAGCGGAGTTGCTTTGCGGCGCGATCGTCGCCGATCTCGCCTCGGTTGAGCCGAAATGGCGTTTGGAGCAGCTCGCCGTCATCGCGCCAGAGAACCAGACGCTGCGACGGCTGGCGGACGCACTGACGAACGCGGGAGTCGCCGTTCGCGTGCGCGACGAGCGGCATCCCACCGTCAACCTGAACGAACCGGCGGTGAAAGTCATGACCATCCACGCGGCGAAGGGCCTTGACTTCCCCCTCGTCTATGTCGCGGGTCTGACGAAAAACGCCTTCCGGCGGATGGCGAACGAGGAGAAGTCCCTTTTCTACGTGGCTATGACCCGGGCGGGCTACGCGCTGCAGCTCTTCACCCAGGTCGATGACCCGCACCCTCTGCTCTATGAGCTCGACCCTGAGGCCTATCGCCTGGAGGGCGTGGCGCGGCACCTCTTCGAGGGGCAGAGGGACAACCGCCAGGCGGCGTGGTAGCAAGGCGCAGCCCCTCTGGCGATACTGAACACAAGCACACCGAGATGCCCATCCTTCCCGCGAAGGATGGGCGTTGCGTTTTTGGAGAGGACCTCTTGCCCGACGAACGATCCCCTGTTGACCTCGACACCATAGTCTCGCTCGCCAAGCGGCGCGGCTTTGTCTTCCAGAGCAGCGAGATCTACGGCGGCTTCGAGAGCACCTGGGATTACGGCCCCCTCGGCGTCGAGATGAAGAACAACATCAAGCGCGCCTGGTGGCGGGCGATGGTCCAGGAGCGCGACGACGTGGTCGGCCTCGATGCCGCCATCCTCATGCACCCTAAGGTCTGGGAGGCCAGCGGCCACGTCGCCGAGTTCAACGACCCGCTGGTCCAGTGCAAGGACAAGGGCCACCGCTTCCGCGCCGACCACCTCACGACGAAGGTCTGCCCGGAGTGCGGCAGCGAGCTGGGCGAGCCGCGGATGTACAACATGATGTTCCAGACCCACGCCGGCCCCGTCGAGGACGAGGGCTCGCTGACCTACCTGCGCCCCGAAACCGCCCAGGGCATCTTCGTCAACTTCGAAAACGTCCAGGTCAGCACCCGCCGCAAGGTCCCCTTCGGCGTCGCCCAGCAGGGCAAATCCTTCCGCAACGAGATCACCACGGGCCACTTCCTCTTCCGTCTGCGCGAGTTCGAGCAGATGGAGATGGAGTACTTCATCAAGCCCGGCACCGAGGACCACTGGTACGACTACTGGCGCCAGGAGCGCATGGACTGGTACGTCCGCTTCGGCGTACGGCGCGAGAACCTGCGCTTCTACGAGTATCCACCCGAGGAGCGCGCCCACTACTCCGCCGGCACGACCGACATCGAGTACCTGTGGCCGATGGGCTGGAGTGAGCTCGAGGGCATCGCCAGCCGCACCGACTTCGACCTCAAGGCCCACGCTGCCTACAGCGGCAAGTCGATCAGCTACTTCGACGACGAGGCCCAGGAGCACTATGTGCCCTACGTCGTGGAGCCGGCGGTCGGCGTCGACCGCGTCTTCCTGGTTATGCTCCTCGACACCTACACGGAGGAGGAGGTGAAGGGCGAGAAGCGCGCCCTGCTGCGCCTGCACCCCGCCATCGCCCCCTACAAAGTGGCAGTCCTGCCCCTCAGTCGCAACGAGAAGCTGACGCCGCTGGCCAAGGAAGTCGGCGCCGTGGTCCGCGGCCAGTTCATGTCGACCTACGACGACGCCCAGTCCATCGGCCGCCGCTACCGCCGGCAGGACGAGATCGGCACGCCATACTGCGTCACGGTCGATTTCGACAGCCTCGACGACAACGCCGTCACCATCCGCGAGCGCGACTCGATGGAGCAGACGCGGGTGCCCCTCCCGGAGCTCGTAGACACGCTGCGAGTGCGGCTGGCCGCCGCCGGCGCGTTCTAGGCGCCTGGCCCTCCCGTACTTGGTGGCAGGGCTCGGAAGCTAACTCGCTTCGAGAGCTCCCCGTTCAGCGAGATCTCCACGACGTATTGGCCTGGAGCCTCGAAGTTCAGCGGAATCGTGGCGGCGATGATCATTCGTTGGGTTTCCCCCTGGGGAGTCCCGGCGGGCCTCCCCTGCTCGAAGCGACCGGACAACGTGGCCAACACCTGCTTGGTGTCTTCGTTACGAATATTCACTTCGAACTCGTGCTCCCGGTTTGTTTCATTCCACGGGACAAGAACGCCCGCAGACATTGCTACAGGTACGTTCGATGGATACTGTTGTGGTCTGACGTAGGACCATCCACCACCCAGGAGATATAGCTTGTCGCCGGCGACTTGCGCCCCGTCGGACAGTAGCAGGAACTCAGTCGATATTTTTTCCGGTGCCAGCTCTTCAACGATCATTTTCACCTCGGTCGTATACAAGTATACAAAGTATACAGTAGCATGAGTCAGGGTGAGCTGCTTCCGGCGATTTCGCTGCGGATCTTTGACTTCGAGTTCGATGACACAAATCGCGACCACCTCGCTCGTCATGGCATCGATGATCTGTTGGTATGGGACGTGTCGACGGGAGGGGCCCGTTTGTTTCAGAATCGGCCCGGGCGTGCCGCTTCGCACCTCATGATCGGCCCTGATGCCACCGGGCGTCTCTGGACTATCGCCCTGGTTCAAATCGATGATGAATTGGCTCTCTGGAGACCCGTCACGGGCTGGCCAAGCGCTGGGAATAAGAAGGAGGTAGAGGCATGGCGCGCCGCCGAATGAGTAAGGAAGAAGAAGCCGCCCTCGTCGCGGAGATCGAGTCATCACAAAACGACGACAAGGCTTGGGACTTCGACAATCCAAAGAAGATAGATCGTGGTCCCACGCCGACGGCCGTCCTTTCCGTGCGCCTCCCTCTTGACCAATTCAACGCCGTCAAGGCGGAGGCGGCCCGCCGACGGATCCCGCTATCCGATCTGGTCAGGGAAGCCATTGAATCCTACGCAGGCGCGGCTGGCACTCGATTGCAGGTCGGCGCGGCAACTCGGCGTGTTGAGTTCTATAACAGCGGCGGACGAACCGCAATAACCTGGCGGTCATCTCCCGAGATGATGAGCGACTCGGGCTTAGACCCGGTAACCGCCTAACAAGCGCCCCCTAGCCCTCCGCCGGGTGCAGCCGGCGGGCCAACCCCGGGTAACCGACCAGAAACCCGTCTTTGTCAACCCGTAAGTCGGCCGCGAAGTCGCCCTCGGCCGTCGCGAAGCGGACAAGGCCGGGCGCGATGTGTTCGTAGCGCTGGCCGGCGCTGTGCACCTTCAGATCCGGCACCGACACCCAGGCCATAACGAACTCCCGGGCGCCGGGCCGCTGGTGTTGGCGACCACAGGGAGGTCGGACCTCAGGCATCGTTCCAATCGGACCATCCGGCCAAAGACGACAAAGGTGCGTCGTCGTTGATTACGGCAATCAGCTTCTCAGTCCAACCTCTCTCACCGGCGACGTGCACATGCCCGCTGAGATTCCAGTCACGAGAGCGCACCCCGTCCACCAATAGGTCCTTTAGCATGCTCAGGGCTCGAGGCCGAACCTCATCGTTTTCGTGAACCCAGGCGTAGAACCAGGCTTCCAGAGCTGGTTCGCTCGACTCCCGAGCTTCGGGCCGGCGCAGCAGTGCACCTAGTTGTACCAATCCTTCCTCTCGACCCTTTGCGAGCAGCAGAAAGTTCGTGTAGTTCGCAGTGGCGTTAAAGTCGGTCGGATCCGCGGCGAGGGCGCGTTTGAAGTATTCCTCGGCGGCCTCGTCGTCTTTGTGAACTTGCCAAAGGAAGTTGGCGTAGAAGCCAAGAACGTCGACGTTGTCGGAGCCCGCAGCGAGGGCGCGCTGGTAGTATTCCTCGGCCGCCTCGTGGTCTTTGCGAGTGATAGTCAGGAAGTTGGCGTAGCTGCCGAGGTTGTTGGCGTTCTCGGGCTCCGCGGCGAGGGCGCGCTTGTAGTATTCCTCGGCGGCCTCGTGGTCTTTGCGAACCTGCTTCAGGAAGATGGCGTAGCTGCCGAGGTTGGCGGCGTTCTCGGGCTCCGCGGCGAGGGCGCGCTTGTAGTATTCCTCGGCGGCCTCG
>JBBDXC010000012.1:0-67218 GCA_040902555.1 Dehalococcoidia bacterium | reverse complement strand
TGGTCTTTGCGAACGACAGTGAGGAAGTTGGCGTAGTTACCCAAAAGGCGCGCGGACTTAGGGAATTGGGAAACCGCGTCACGATATACGCTCTCGGCGCCATCGGGATCAACCGGTTCGAGCCGGATCGCTTGCGCAACTAACTGCCATTCCGTGGGCAAGGAGCTGCTGACTCGAGAAGCTGCCTCCTTGACAGCTCGACCTTCCTCGCTCACATCTGAACTGCGGAGCAAGACTTCCGACCTCGTGGTCAACGTTTCCATGTACTCCTCGTAAACTCGGTCGAACCGCTTGGCGTTGGGATGCTCCAAGCCGCATGCGTCGTGGACAAGGATCATCAAATCGTCAAAATCCGTGGAGGGGACCCAGATCGCCCCCCGCTCGACTAACCAGTCGGCCAGCTCGGCGTCCTTCGGGAGATCGCGGTTAACCCAATAGACTGTTCCTCTCATTACTTCTGCAGGCAAATGACTGACCATTTCGGTCACACCCACGTCACGTCCCGCATACCCGGCAAAGATTAGTCCCCTGTCGTGGATAAGCGCTTGGAGGTTCTGTTTAAGCAGCTCGTCAAGCCGGGCCGTCTCGGTATCGCGACTCTTAGGTGAAAGCCGGTGATCTCCGTGTACTTTCACAATCAATGGCCTTGTTCGCCCCGGGCGGATATACGGAGCCAGCGACTCGTGGCCGATAACGAGGGGTCTTTCATCGGTGTAGAGGTACAGGGCGTCCGCCAGCAGATCATCAAAGTTTGTGGTTAGCACCGTGCTAAAGCAACTGGAGTTGGCCACAAGCTGCGCGAGGGCGCCATATCCAAACTGGGGGAATTTCCCGTCGCAGAGGGATTCGAGCTCGCGTTGGCGATCGTCATCGCTGAGGAACAGCTCGTCGATCAAGCGCCCGTACGACGCCCCCGGATCTTGCGAATCGTATCCTAGGTTTTGCTCGGCCCACTCCTCAGTGGGTCTTCCCGAACGGTTTCGTAGATCATCGAGTCGAGGCAGCCAGTTGTCCCTAACTAAGCCTGCCGCAGCGGGAATACCAGATGACACGGAACACCCAGCTCCGAGGAACAACACGAATCGGCGATCCGCGCCAGCACGAAGATTTGCCAGGCGAAGCGCGAATTCGCTCGGCTCGATTCTCCGAAGTTGTTCAGCTTGGTCAGGTTCGATAGACATCAACTTGCCTGTTCGTAAGCTACTTTGTGTC
Organism: Dehalococcoidia bacterium; assembly: GCA_040902555.1. Taxonomy (GTDB): domain Bacteria; phylum Chloroflexota; class Dehalococcoidia; order WHTO01; family WHTO01; genus DASTBR01. Next base: position 66,006 of record JBBDXC010000012.1, on the reverse strand, counting down.
GGCCCTGAGTCAAAGTGAACTCTAGCCCCCAGGCGGGTGCAGCCGGCGCGCCAGACCCGGGTAGTCAATCAAAAGTCCATCCGCATCCACCCGCAGGTCGGCCGTGAAGTCGCCCTCGGCGGTCGCGAAGCGGACCAGGCCGGCGGCGAGGTGCTCATAGCGCTGGCCGGCGCTGTGCACCTTGAGATCCGGGACCGAAACCCAGGCCATGACGAAGTCCCGGACGCCCGCTCGCTCGTGCAGGCGGTGGCGCAGGATGGGCATCGTGTTGGTCAGCGGCGAGAAGGCGATGTCGCAATCCGGCACGCCATCCAGCTCGACGCTGACGTCGCGCCGCAGCTCCAGCGTCCGCCTGAAGCCGTCGCCGACGGCTTCAAGCTGTAGTAGCTCCGTGACGAACCCCGGGCCGGTCTCGAGCCGGTAGCGCAGCTCGTAGGGCTCCGGGTCAAGGCCAATCTGCGTGCCACGTGCCAGCAGGCGGTCGTCGCTGATATCCACCAGGACGGCTTCAGTCCGCTCCTCGCCTGTCCCCTTCCAGATGAAAAGACGCTCACTCATCGCAGACATTGTTCAGACGGGGCTTCGTTGCGATCAACCGGCGGCGGCTACCGCTGGCCCCATTCCCTTGTCCCTGATGCCTTGGGGTACTCTCTAACCATGCTGCTCGAAGGTAAAACCGCCGTTGTCTCCGGGGTCGCCGACCGCCACTCCATCGCCTGGCACATCGCCCGCCGCTTCAACGATGAGGGCGCGAAGGTCATCCTCCTCGTGCTCCCGCGGATGATGGATCGCGCCGACAAGCTGGCGGCCGACCTGGGCGACGCCAGGACCATCGCCTGCGACGTGATGTCCGACGACGACATCGAGCGCTCGGCCCAGGAATGCGCCGCGGCCGGCGGCACCGACATCCTGGTCCACAGCGTGGCCTTCGCCAGCCGGCGGGCCCTCGATGAAGCCTTCATCACGACGACGCGTGACGAGTTCAAGGATGCGCTGGACATCAGCGCCTACTCGCTCGTCGCCCTGACGCGGGCCTTCCGCGAGCAGATGCGTGGCAAGCAGGCCTCGGTGATGACGATGACCTTCGCCGGCTCGGTGCGGGTCTTCCCCGGCTACAACGTTATGGGCGTGGCCAAGGCAGCCCTCGAGGCCTCCGTGCGCTACCTGGCCTGGGACTGCGGCGAGGAGGGGACGAGGGTCAACGCCATTTCCGCCGGACCGGTCCGCACCCTCTCGGCACGCGGGATCAAGGGCTTCACGAAGATGGAGAAAACGGCCCAGGCCACTTTCCCCCTGAAGTACGAGGAAGGCTTCGGCGCCGAAGAGGTAGCCGAGACCGCGCTCTACCTGGCCAGTCCGCTCTCCCGCGGCGTGACCGGCCAGGTGGTCTACGTCGACCGTGGGCTGAGCATCCTCGGCGGCGTAACCGGCGAGGACTGATCATCCTAGACTGAAGCCGATGGCCGTCAGCACCGACCTGAGAGAGCTTGTTAACAGTAAGCGGAGCGAGATAATCGCCGCCGGTGCAGCGGCTGGCGCCAGCAACTTCAGCGTGCTCTTCCCCGAGCCCCACGACGACACTGACCCGGAGATCGAGTTCATCGCGGACTTCCAGCCGGGGCTCAGCTTGCTCGATCGGATCAACCTGATCAACGCTCTAGACGATTTGCTGGGGCGGCGCACACACGTCTTTGTACGACAGGCCATACCACTCTATTTCATGAGCCTCGAACACGAGTCGACTCCGCTTTGAGCGCCAGGGACATCCGTCTCCTCGGCCATATCAAGGAGTCCGTTGAAAGAATAGACCGCTACACGGCGGCCGGAGAAACCTCATTCTTGCGGTCACAACTTCACCAGGACGCTGTCCTCCATCGACTTGCCGTCATCGGTGAGGCAGCGAAAAGTATCTCGGACGAGCTGAAATTTGCAAGTCCGCAGGTGCCCTGGCGAGGCATGGCGAGGCTCCGAGATGTAATAGTTCATGACATCGCTGTGGTGGATCTGGACCAGATCTGGGAGATATCGCAGTCTCATGTCGCAGAGCTGGAACCTATGGTCCTCGAGTTGCTGGCGACGACGGCGAACGACTGATGTTCGCCATCCTCGGCGTCATCATCCTTTCGCTTCTCTACCGGCTGAAGTACGGGAGGAACGCTGACTATCCCAACACCCTCAACACACTCTTTGGCTTTGCGCTCGTGGGAGTGATCGTCGCCGGCATCTTCGCCTTTACGGGTCTATCAGTTGTGCTGGCCTTCGCGATCGTCATTGTCGGGTTCGCGCTGCTGATCGCGATCTTCTACGCGATTTTGCCGGCTCCGCGCTAGAGTCCGGCCCCCCCGTGGCACTTCTTGTACTTGCGGCCACTGCCGCAGGGGCAGGGGTCGTTGCGCCCCACCTTGGGCCCGGCAACCACCGTCTGGACGCGAGCCGGCCGACCGTCGGTGCGGACCTGGCGGGACTGGACAGCGGCCGCGGCACCTACCGGCTCCGGGGTTTCCTCCGCGTTCGAGGTCGCTGAGCCCGGCGCCTTGACAGCCTGCAGATTGGCGCCGTCGCCGTTGACCGGGGGGATGGCCGGCCGTCTCACGGGCTGCTGCTGCGTGACCGTGACGTTGAGGATGTTGCGGGCCACCGTGTGGCGGATGCTCTCCAGCAGTTGGTCCCACATGTCGCGGGCCTCGCGCTTGAAGACGACGACAGGGTCGTTGCCACCGTAGGCACGCAGGCCGATGCCGCTGCGCACGTCGTCGACGGCAGTCAGGTGGTCGATCCAGTGGGAATCGATCGTGCGCAGCATGACGATGCGCTCGGCGGTGCGCATGATCTCGGGGCTAATCTCCTGCTCTTTCCTCTCGTAGATGCCCTCGGCGTGCGCCATGAAGCGGTCGAGGACATCGTCCCGCTCCAGCTCATCGAACTCATCAAGCGAGAACTGGTGAGGGGCGATGCGGCCGAACTCGGCGAGCAGGCCTTCCATGTCCCACTCTTCCTCGCGCCGCTCGGGCAGGTAGGTGTCGACCAGCACTTCGATCTCGACGGTCAGCATCTCGACGATGTTGCCGCGCAGGTCGGCGCCCTCGAGGATCTTGTTGCGCTCGCTGTAGATCTGCTTGCGGTGCTCGTTGCTGACGTCGTCGTACTCGACGAGCCGCTTGCGGATGTCGAAGTTGTGGCCCTCAACCTTACCCTGGGCGGTCTCGATCGCCTTGCTGACCCAGCCGCTCTCCAGCGGCATGTCCTCGGTCATGCCGAGCTTGCCCATCATCCCCGGCAGCCACTCGGGGGCGAAGCGACGCATGATCTCGTCCTCGAACGAGACGAAGAAGCGGGACGAGCCGGGATCCCCCTGGCGGCCGGCGCGACCACGGAGCTGGTTGTCGATGCGCCGCGCTTCATGACGCTCGGTGCCGATGACGTGGAGGCCGCCGGCGTCGACCACCGCCTCGTGTTCGGCCGCCCACTCCTCCTCACTTCTGCCGGCAGGGTTGCCGCCAAGGATGATGTCGGTGCCGCGGCCGGCCATGTTGGTGGCGATGGTGACGGCGCCGAGGCTGCCGGCCTGGGAGACGATCATCGCCTCCTTCTCGTGCAGCTTGGCGTTGAGGACCGCCGGCTCCTTGAGCGGGCAGACCTTGTGCCACTTCTTGCACTCCGTCCAGTCGCAGGTCGAGTCGCGCTTCAGAAGGTCGGCGAGATACTCTGACTTCTCGATGGAAACGGTGCCGACCAGCGAAGGCTGGCCTTCAGCGTGCGCGTCCTCGATCTCCTCGACGACGGCGTTGAACTTGCCCTTCTCGCCCTTGTAGACGTAGTCGCGGTTGTCCAGGCGGATCATCGGCTTGTTGGTAGGGGCGACGACCACGTCGAGCTTGTAGATCTCGCTGAACTCCTCGGCCTGCGTGACGGCTGTACCGGTCATGCCGGCGAGCTTCTCGTAGATGCGGAAGAAGTTCTGGAGGGTGATCGTGGCGTGCGTCACCGTCTCGTGCTGGACCTGCACGCCCTCCTTGGCCTCGATTGCCTGGTGAAGGCCCTCGGAGTAGCGCCGGCCCGACATCATGCGCCCGGTGAACTCGTCGACGATGATCACCTCGCCCTCGCGCACAACGTACTCGACGTCGCGTTGGAAGAGGGCGTGGGCCTTGAGCGAGGCCTCGAGGTAGCGGGTGAGGCGGTAGTTCTCGGGGTCGTAGAGGTTTTCGATGCCGAGCATCTTCTCGACGGCCTCGACACCGGGCTCGGTCAGGTTGACCGAGCGATGTTTCTCGTCAACCTCGTAGTGGGCGCCGGCCTGGAGGCGGGGGACGAGGCGGGCGAACGTCTGGTAGGCGCTGGCGCTCTCGCCGGCGGGGCCGGAGATGATCAGCGGCGTGCGCGCCTCGTCGATCAGAATGTTGTCGACCTCGTCGACGATGGCGAAGTGGTGGCCGCGCTGAACCTTCTTGTTCAGCTCGGTGACCATGTTGTCGCGCAGATAGTCGAAGCCGTATTCGTTGTTAGTGCCGTAGGTAATGTCGGCGCCGTAGGCCTGGCGCTTGGGGCAGGGAATCAGGTACTCCATGCCGAGGGTGTCGGAAACCTTGTCGTCGCTGACCAGAAACGAGGCGTCGTGCTGGATGACGCCGACGCTGACGCCAAGCATCTTCGTCAGCGAGCGGCCATACCACTGGGCGTCGCGGCGGGCCAGGTAGTCGTTGACCGTGACGAGGTGGGCACCCTTTTCCTCCAGGGCATTCAGGTAGAGGGCGATCGAGGCGACGAGCGTCTTGCCCTCACCGGTCTTCATCTCGGCGATCTTCCCCTGGTGGAGGACCGTGGCGCCGATCAGCTGCACGTCGTGGGCGCGCTGGTTGATCATGCGGCGATGGGCCTCGCGCACGGCGGCGTAGGCCTCGGGCAGGAGATCGTCGAGCGAGGCATCTTCGGCGAGCTCCGCCTTGAACTGGTCGGTCTTGGCGCGCAGCTCCGCATCGGAAAGCGCCATCATCTCGTCTTCGAGCTGGTTGATCTCTTCGACGACCGGCCAGAAGTGCTTATCGATCAGCTTCTGGTTCGGATCACCGAGGAATTTCTGTAGTAGGGGCATGTGTTCTTTCTGTGCCGGCGAGGTCGGTGCCGTCGGGGGTCATGGGGTTATGGCCTTCTCTATAGAAGGTACGTTTCAATTCTAGGAAAAGTGCGGCGGCGGGGGGTTGAGAACGAGGCCCAGCTCGATTGGACCTGGCCAAGTCGCGGTGACTCGGGACACTTCCCCCGCACCCTTCACTGCCCTATCCCTTGTCCGGGAGGGGGAACGCGTCCCGTCACGTCCCCGTCGCCAGCGCCGTCACTGTCGTCCTCGCGCTCGACGGCCAGCCGGTGGCCGAGGCGTGGTCAGAAACGGGCTCAAAAAACCACTTGTTCGAGGGCGTGATCCCGACCGGTATTCGATAGGCGCCAAGCAATTGGGCGGTGGGCGGGCAATGCCCCGTCGTCTAGGTCTTGGCGTAGTTCGTGGCGCCATACCAGTCGACGCAGACGACCGGCTCATCACCGACGACGTAGGCGTCATGGCCGGAAGGCAGGTTGACGACCTCGCCGGGGCCAACGTCGAACTCGCTGCCGTCGGACATGATGACGTGGATAACGCCCGAGACCTGGTATTGGAAATGGGGCGCCTCGCACCAATCGGTCTTGGCGATTGGCTTTACGTGCTCCGACCAGCGCCAGCCGGGCTCCAGGGTCAGCCGGCCGACCGTTCCGCCGCCGACGTTGACCAGGTCGACCCTGCCCTTCTCGAAGGTTCGGACCTCATCGGGCGCGCCTAGATCCTTGCGCTCATACGTAGCCATTCGGTTGCTCCTTCTGCTGAGCCGGGAATTGATCCCGATTCCGCGGTCGCTACGCCGAACTTACATCTTCCCGGCCTACGCTCCAGTTTCGTTTGGTTGCTTCCGACATTCGAGTAGCTAATCGAGGGGCTTGAGCAGCACGAGCCGCTGGCGGATAGGGATGCCACCGAGTCCCACGGCGGGCCCGGCCGATCCAGCCTCGATGGGCTCTATCGAGTCAATGAGGAAGCCCTGGCGCTGGTGAAAATAGAGGGCGAGGGCGTTGTCGTTGGTGACCGACGCTCGGATGGCCTTAAGGCCGGCTTCGCGGGCGATGGCGTCCAGCTCGACGTACATCTTCGCCCCGGCGCCGCTCCCCTGGTACTGCGAGTCAACGGCGGCGGCTTCCACGGTCATCTCCCCACCGGCGACCGAGTAGGAGGCAGCCCCAACGACAAAGCCGCCCTCGGAAGCCGTCACGCAGGGATTTCCTTGAAGGTTGAAGTCGTCGCCCAGGAGGCTGGAGATGAGCTTAAGGACCCGGTCGCTGGGCTCATCGAGGCGCTCGACGGTCAGCTCCGGGGCGGCGCCATGGCCCTTGCAGTTGACGACGGGGGTGGCTTCGGCCCAGCCCAGGCTGCGGCCGCACTGCAAGCAGCGGAAAACCACGGCCATAAGCGCCCCCGTTCACACCGTTGTTATGCGCGGCCTGCCGCCAGAGCGTTAGTGCAATACCGCCTGTTCAGAATCAAACGTGGAAGGAGGTGCCGCAATGGGTACTGAAGGAACTTTTGACAAGGCCACCGGCAAGGTCAAGGAGGCTGCCGGCGACCTGACCGGCGACGAGAAGCTGCAGGCCGAGGGCAAAACGGACCAGTTCAAGGGCGACGCCAAGAACACCATCGACAAGGTCGGCGACAAGGTCAAGGACGTCATCGACTAAGACCCGCTCAACCTCTCCCCCTAGCCCCCTTCGCCCAGGCGAATCTTCGATCTCCCGGCCGGGAGAGGGGGAACAGACATGCGAAAGAAGGCCCCTCACGAGAGGGGCCTTTCGCTTATACCGCTACCTCGCCCCTCTCGCCGGTGCGCACGCGGATCGCCTCTTCGACCGGGATGATGAAGATCTTCCCGTCGCCAATGTTACCGGTCCGCGCCGCGCGGATGATGGACTCAATCACGCGGTCGATGGCCAGGTCGGAGATGACGACCTCGACCTTGATTTTGGGCAGCATGTCGTAGGCCACCGCCTCACCGCCGCGACCCTGGTGGACGATGCCACGCTGGGCGCCGCGTCCGGTCACGTGGGTGATGTTCATGCCGTGGAAGCCCAGCTCCTCAAGCGCCGCCTTCACGTCGTTCAGCTTGTCAGGGCGAATTATCGCCTCGATTTTTTTCAAACCCGTTACTCCTTAGCTCCGCACTCGTGTGCCCATCACAATCGCACCTGCTGGGGGAAAGAGCTATGCGGGCCCACGCAAGGGCGGGCCCGCAAAGCAAAATCTAACTCTCGGCGGTGGCTACATATGCCGTGGCTGTGCTGGAGCTCGTCTTTGGCAACGGCGCCGGCTGGAACAAGGGCACGCCAGCCCCTTCGTCAAGGACATAGCCGCGCTCGCCGTGCTGGCTGATGTCGAGGCCCATCTCCTCCTCTTCCTCCGAGACACGAATGCCAACGGTGAGGTCGAGCAGCTTGAGGATGGCGAAGGTCACCGTGAAGGAGTAGCCGCTGACGACGGCCAGGGCGATCAACTGGTCGAGGAGCAGGCTGGGCTCTCCGTAGAAAGCGCCGTCGAAGAACGCGACCCCGCTGACGCTGGCCGTAGCGAAGAGACCCGTAGCGATCGCGCCCCAGGCCCCGCCGACGCCGTGGACGCCGACGACGTCGAGCGAGTCGTCGAAGCCCATCATCGCCCGCACGCGGACGGCGCCATAGCAGAGGGCGCCGGCGCCGAAGCCGATGGCCAGGGCGGGCATCGGCTCGACAAACCCGGAGGCAGGTGTAATCGCCACCAGGCCAGCCACGGCCCCGGAGACCGCCCCTACGACGGATGGCTTACCGGAGAACTGCCAGGAGAGCAGCATCCAGGTCAGAGTGGCCATCGCCGCGGCGATGATCGTGACCACGAAAGCGTTGACGGCCTGGCTGTTCGCGCCGCCGGCGCTGCCGGCGTTGAAGCCGAACCAGCCGAACCAGAGGAGAGCGCCGCCAAGCAGGACATAGGTGATGTTGCTGGGCTCCATCGGTTCGGTGCCGAAGCCCTTGCGTTTGCCGAAGACGATGACGGCCGCAATGGCGGCGACGCCGGCGTTGACGTGAATGGCCAGCCCGCCGGCGAAGTCCAAGGCGTTGATACCCTGGGACGCGCTGTCGGTGAAGTCGGTGGCCGAGAGCAGGCCGTCGTAGGCGAAGACCCAGTGGCCCACGGGTGCGTAGACGAGCAACGACCAGGCGGCCATAAACACCAGGAAGGGTCCGAACTTCGCCCTTTCGGCGAAGGCGCCGGTGATCAGGGCGGGGGTGATGATGGCGAACATCATCTGGAAGACCATCCAGGCCTGGTGAGGTATCCCGAAGCCGTAGATGAACTCGCCGGGGCCGCCCGGTTCGGCGCCGACGTCCTTGAGGCCGAACCAGGACAGGTCGCCGATCAGGCCGCCGCCGGCGTCAGGGCCGAAGGTCAGCGAGTAGCCGATAACGACCCAGATGACCGCGACGAGGGCGACGACGATGAAAGACTGCATCATCGTGCCGAGGAGATTCTTGCTGCGTGTGAGTCCGCCGTAGAAGAAACCAAGAGCGGGCGTCATGAGCATGACGAGCGCGGCCGCGGTCAGGACCCAGGCGGTGTTACCACTATCTATTTCCACCATGCCTCCTGCTGAATACAAAGCTTCCGCGTCCCGGAGCGACGCGACTTGTTTCAGAAGTTACCGGTGGGAGGGCGACGCGGTGTTTCGACTATGTTTCGCCGCCGTGAACCTTGTGTTTCGCGGGGCCAGGAACCGGCATGACACCGACTGCACCTGGTCGGCCTGGCGGGGGCGAGGTAGTCTTCGACTTGGGCAGCGGCGGGCGAATCGACGTGCTGCTACCAGGGAGTTTGGACGGGTTGTTCTCCCTACATTACACTCGTCAAGCTGCTGTGGGCTGGTGCGCTAAAGCCGGGTTAATGGCCTTGTTTGTCGCCGGGGTGGCGCTGGCCGGGTTAGCCGGCGCAGGGACGAGCAAGACCCAGGCCGGGTTGGGGACGATCTTCCTCGTCACGAAGTTTGACGATACTTTCGACGGCTTCTGCGACTTCGATGACTGCTCGCTGCGTGAGGCCGTGGCGCAGGCTAATTCGACCGAAGCCGCTGACCAGGTCAGGCTCCCGGCGGGTACTTACACGCTTTCGTTAGGTCCCGATAGCTGCGCCGACAACACCAATTCTTGCGGCGATCTCAACGTCGGCCAGGACCTGACGGTCCAGGGCGCAGGCCCCGGCGTGACCGTTATCGACGCCAACGATGTCGATCGAATATTCACGATCGAGGAAAACGGAGAGACCATCGTTGACGTGGAGATCACGGGAGTCACGATGCGAGATGGTTTTTCGGAGACTAGCGTTGGCGGTGCTCTTTCCGTCAGCCGTCAGACCGCAGTGATCTTGACCGAAACGGCGTTTGTCAGCAACGAAGCCGCGATTTTCGGAGGGGCGATTTATGTCAGTTTAGAGGGCTCCCTGTCGATAACGGATAGCACTCTCAACGCGAACCGCTCAAACCACAGCGGCGGCGCGCTGGGAAACCGCGGGACACTCTCGATTAGCAACAGCACTATAAGTGGAAATGTGACAAGAGTGACCGGCGGGGGCCTCTGGCGCCTCGGCCCTGGCACGTCGACGACGGTCACGAACACGACCATCGCCGGTAACAGAGCTGGGTCCGGCGGCGCCGGAATCGCGGCCCCGGGGTATTCCGCAGAGCCTCTGCGGATACGTGAGAGCGCTTTGTCGAACGTCGGTCCGGACTGTTCCGGCTACCTGGTTTCCCATGGCTTAAACATCTCCGACGACAGCTCGTGCAATCTCGTGCACTTGGGCGACAGGCCGGCCACTGAGCCGCTCCTCGCTCCCCTGGCTGACAATGGCGGTCTGACGAAGACGCGGACGCTGCTCCCCGGCAGCCCGGCTATCGACATGGTGCCCCCGGAGTTCTGTGCCTCTTCGCGCGACCAAAGAGGAATGCCACGTCCGTCCCGCGGGCGCTGCGACCCCGGTGCGGTCGAGGTGGGCTTCTGCTTCGGACTGCGCGAGACGCGGGTCGGTACAGAATTTTCGGAGGCCCTGGTTGGCACCACGGAAGCGGACGTTATCTTCGGCCTCGACGGTGACGACGCGATCACCGCGCGCGGCGGTGACGATGCGATCTGTGGTGATAGCGGAGCAGACAGCCTGGATGGCGGCTTGGGGACCAACGATCGCCGCAACGGCGGTCCAGGCAGCGACACGGATCAGGCCTGCGAACGACGGCTCAACATCCCCTGAAAGCCGCGGTCGCCGATTGTCCTCTAGACGGCTCGGGCTCTTCCAGGAGACTTGCTCCCAGTACTCGAAGTACACTTGCCACTCGCCATCAACATTGGCCAGGAAGATGTCGATTGGCAGGGAGGCCGAGGTTTCCTCGCCGCAGGGTACCGTGCAGACGCGGACGAACCAGGAGAGATCGACCACCTCCTGGCCGCAATCGGCCTCGGCGAGCATGGCGTAGCCCGATTCGTTCGCCGGCCCGGCTATGACGTCGCTGACCGCCAGGTCAGACCCGTGGTCGGCCGCGATGGCTGCGACGGCCTCCTCTGGGAGGGCGACGCGGTGTTTCGACTATGTTTCGCCGCCGTGAACCTTGTGTTTCGCGGGGCCAGGAACCGGCATGACACCGACTGCACCTGGTCGGCCTGGCGGGGGCGAGGTAGTCTTCGACTTGGGCAGCGGCGGGCGAATCGACGTGCTGCTAACAGGGAGTCTGGACGGGTGGTTCGCGCCACACTAGGCTCGTTGAGCTGCTATGGGATGGTGGGCTAAAGCCGGGTTAATGGCGTTGTTCGTCGCCGCGGTGGCGCTGGCCGGGTTAGCCGGCGCAGGGATGAGCAAGACCCAGGCCGGGGTGGGAACGATCTTCCTCGTCACGAAGTTTGACGACACTTTCGACGGCTTCTGTGACTTTGATGAATGCTCCCTGCGGGATGCGGTGGCGTAGGCCAATACGACTGCGGCCGCCGACCAGATCAGGTTGTCGTCGGGTACCTACACGCTTTCGATAAGTCCAGCGGGTTGCGACGGTAATCCCAATTCTTGCGGCGACTTGAATATCACGAACGACGTGAGCATTCGCGGAGCGGGCCCGGGCCGAACCGTTATCGACGCCAACGATGTCGACAGAATCTTCGACATCGAGCAGAACAAGAACGCATTTGTTGACGTGGCCATCACAGGAGTGACGATGCGCGACGGGGTTTCGCCTAACCAGGGCGGCGCGCTGGCAATCAGTGATCAGACGGCAGTCACCCTGACCGATACGGCGCTCGTCAGCAACCAGGCTGCGCAATATGGAGGTGCGATTTTCGTGGCGGCCAGGGGTTCGGTGTCAGTAACGAGGAGCACTCTCAACGCGAACCGCGCACTTAACGGCGGTGCACTGGCCAGCGACGCCGGAGTGGTCGAGATAACCAACAGCACGATCAGCGGGAACGTGGCAGGACAAACCGGCGGAGGCCTCTTCCTCACCATTTTCTCTGGCGGTTCGACGATGATCACCAACACGACGATCGCCGGCAATAGAGTGGGGGCCGGCGGCGCCGGAATAGCGGCGCCGGGGTCCAACGGAGACCCCTCCCCGGATCCGGGAAAGCGCGTTGTCGAACGTCGGTCCCGACTGTTCCGGCTCCGTGACTTCCCTGGGTTTCAACATCTCCGGCGACAGCTCCTGCAACCTGGTGGCCGCGGGGGACAAGCCGGACGCCGATCCGCTCATTGGTCCGCTAGCCAATAACGGTGGGCTGACACGGACGCGGACGCTGCTACCGGGCAGCCCTGCCATCGACATGGTCCCTGTGGACGTTTGCGCCTCGTCGCGGGATCAAAGAGGAATGCCACGCCCGTCCCGCGGGCGCTGTGACCCCGGAGCGATCGAGGTGGGCTTCTGCTTCGCTCAGCGCGAGACACTGGTCGGTACGGACCTGCCCGAGACGCTGTATGGGACCACCGAGGCCGACGTGATCTTTGGTCTCGACGGTGCAGACGCGATCATCGCCCGCGGCGGTGACGATGCGATCTGTGGGGATAGTGGGGCAGACAGCCTGGACGGCGGCTTCGGGGCAAACGACGGCTGCAACGGCGGACCCGGAATCGATACCGATGAGGCCTGCGAAAGACGCCTTAACATCCCCTGAGCGCCTCGACCACAAGCGGCGGTTCTATTCGGCGGTGAAGGACCAACCATGGGCGGCATAGCCGCCATCGTGGGCGAAGAAAACTATGAAGACGTGCGGGCCGGCGTCGGCATCCGCACTTACAGAAACGTTGAAGCTCCCGTCTGTGTAGCCGACCGAGATTCGGCCCGGCGCAACGGCCTCACCATCGAGGAAGGCATAGATGCCTTCGCCCTCGCCCAGGCTTCCCGGCCCCTCTCCCGGATCTTCCACCCCTGCGATGTCGAACGTGATGGCCAGCGGCCCGGAGGGAAGTAAGCCAAAGGGCTCTGTGCCAAGGTTCGTAAACTCGTAGTCCTCGTCGAGGTGGAGGCGCCACGAGCCGTCCTCGAAGAGAAGGACGCCGGCGTAGACGGCGTTCTCTTCGCTCTCTCCTTCGACCTCGCGGTCTCCGGCAATCGCGGCGACGGCCACGCCATCGAGGCCCTCGATCTCCTCGGCCAGGGCGACAGGCGTCTCGTTTGAGAAACTGCCGAGCCCAGCGGCGAGCTCGTTGAAGGTGCCCGAGGCGAAGGTGTCAACGTCCGGCCCATAGGTCTGCCGGCTCTGCTCGGTCAGACAACTGAAAACGTAGTCGGCGTCGCCGGCATCGAGCGCACCCAGGATCGCCGGGATGACGCGGCCCGGATCGTCCGCGCAACGCCTGACGCTACCGTCCCCGGGTTCGTCGGCCGTGGGCGTTCCGCCGCCGCCTCCAGCCTCGGTCGGCTCGACCGTCTCACCAGCCGTCGCTGTTGAACGGCCCTCCGTAACGTCGCTGTCGTCGGGATCGCAGGCAGCCGCGCCAGATAAGGCGCCGGCGGCGAGAAGGACTAAAACGAGCTTCAATGGACCTCTCCATTCTCAACGATTGCGGCGGGCGATGGTTCCCAGGGGCGAGCAACCTGACCAAGCCTTGGCTAGGCTCGAAGCATGAGGCAGGCTTGAACGTCCCCACCCTGGCCGATGTCCTCGAAGCGCGCAAGCGCATCGAGCCACACCTGCGCCGGACACCCCTTCACTCCTACCCTGCCCTCGACGAGCTGCTGGGCACACGCGCCTGGGTCAAGCACGAGAACTACCAGCCGACCGGCGCCTTCAAGGTGCGCGGCGGCGTCAACCTTATCGCCCAGTTGAGCGACGACGAACGCAAGCGCGGAGTCATCGCGGCTTCCACCGGCAACCACGGCCAGTCCGTCGCCTACGGCGCGCGGCTCTTTGGCGTCACCGCGCGCATCGTCGTGCCAGCGGGCGCGAACCCGGGCAAGGTCGCGGCGATGGAGGGAATGGGCGCGGAGGTCATCCACCACGGCGAGCGCTACGACGATGCCCGCCTCTACTGCGAGGACCTCGCCGCCGAGCGGGGCTACCGCTACGTCCATTCCGGCAACGAGCCGCACCTGGTCGCCGGCGTGGCGACCTACGCCGTGGAGATGCTGGAGGACGAGCCCGGGCTCGACGTGGTCTTCGTCCCGATCGGGGGCGGCAGCGGGGCGGCGGCAGTGTGCGTCGGGGGCAAGGCGATTAAGCCGAATCTGCGGGTGATCGGCGTCCAGTCGGAGCAGGCGCCGGCAGCCTACGAGTCCTGGAAGGCGCGGCGCATCTGCGAGGCGCCGAACACCACCTTCGCCGAGGGTCTCGCCACCGCCATCGGCTTCGAGCTTCCCCAGCGCATCATCCACGAGCGTCTCGATGACTTCATGCTGGTCAGCGACGACGAGATCAAGCAGGCGATGGTCTGGATGATCGAGAAGACGCACAGCCTGGCTGAGGCTGCCGGCGCCTCGCCGCTGGCCGGCGCATACAAAGTCAGAGAGACGCTGGCAGGGCTGAAGGTCGGACTGGTCTGCTCGGGCGGGAACACGTCGATCGAGCATTTGAAGCTGGCCCTGGCGAACGGCTAGGCCCCGAGGAGGACGAGGCAAGCCTCGTCCCTACAAAAGGGGCAGCGTCATGTCGCGGCGGTGTCCGGTAAGATGTGGGAAATGAATGGCAGAGCCTCCGAGGTAGTCGTAACGAGCTAGATACCGAGCGTCGGAGGCTACCACGCGCACCCTCGCCTCCGGCGGGGGTTTTTCTTTGTCCAAGTAGCTATCAAATGAGAGCAACATGACCACGACAGAAACCAACAAACCAACCGAGATGGCCAAGGCCTACGACTCCTCGACCGTCGAGCAGCGCATCTATGAGATGTGGGAGCGCGGCGGCTACTTCAAGCCGCGCGTCGACCCCGACAAGAAGCCGTTCACGATCATCCAGCCGCCGCCCAACGTCACCGGTGAGTTACATCTCGGCCACGCCCTGACATCGACGATTGAGGACATCCTGATCCGCTGGCACCGCATGAAGGGCGACCCCACCTTATGGATGCCTGGCCTCGACCACGCCGCGATCTCGACCCAGAACGTCGTCGAGCGCGAGCTGGCCAAGGAGGGGATCAGCCGCCACGACCTCGGGCGAGAGAAGTTCCTGGAGCGCGTTTGGGAGTGGGTCAATAAGTACCGCCACGTCATCACCGACCAGCACAAGCGCCTCGGCGTCTCCGCCGATTGGGACCGCATCGTCTTCACGCTCGACCCCCAGGTGACGAAGGCCGTTCGCACCACTTTCCTCAACCTCTACAACGACGGCTTGATCTACCGCGGCGAGCGCCTGATCAACTGGTGCCCCAAGGACGGTACCGCACTCTCCGACCTCGAGGTAAAACACGAAGAGGTCGCCGGCCACCTCTGGTACCTGCGCTACCCGGTCCTCAAGGACGGGTCCGAGAGCGAGGTCGAGCCAGGCGAGTTCTTCGTCGTGGCGACGACCCGGCCGGAGACAATGGTCGCCGACACCGCCGTCGCCATTAACCCGGCGTCCGAGCGCTGGCTGAAGTACCGGGGACGCCGGGTGTTGCTGCCCATCGTCGACCGCCCCATCCCGGTGATCGAAGACGAGGCCGTCGACGTCGCCTTCGGCACCGGCGCCCTCAAGATCACGCCCGGCCACGACTTCAACGACTTCGAGATCGGCCAGCGCCACGGACTGCCCGTCCTCAACGGCATGACCCTCGACGGCCACCTGTCGGAGGTCGCCGGCCCCTACGAGGGTGTGGAGCGCTTCGCCGCGCGGGCGGCGATCGTCTCTCAGCTCGGCCGTGAAGGACTCCTCGAAAAGGTCGAGGACTATACGACCTCGATTGGCCACTGCGACCGCTGCAACACGATCGTCGAGCCGCTCATCTCCACGCAGTGGTTCGTCAAGATGGAGCCCCTGGCCAAGGAGGCGATCAGGGTCGTCCGGCGCAACCAAATCCGCATCGTCCCCGACCGCTTCTACGCGACCTACTTCCAGTGGATGGAGAACATCCGCGATTGGTGCATCAGCCGCCAGATCTGGTGGGGGCACCGCATCCCCGTCTGGTACTGCGCCGACGGCCACATGTTCGCGGCCATAGAGGACCCTACCACCTGCGCCGAATGCGGCTCGACCGCCATCGAGCAGGACGAGGACACCCTCGACACCTGGTTCTCGTCGCAGCTCTGGCCGCACGTCACCCTGGGCTGGCCGGACAAGACCAAGGACCTGGAGTACTTCTATCCGACTTCGGTGATGGAGACCGGCTACGACATCATCTTCTTCTGGGTCGCGCGGATGATCATGATCGGCCTCTACAACACCGGCGAGATTCCCTTCGAGTGGGTCTATCTGCATGGCATGGTCCTCAACAAGGACGGCAAGAAGATGTCGAAGTCGAAGGGCACCGGGGTCGACCCGCTGCCCGTCATCGACAAGTACGGCGCCGACGCCCTGCGCTTCGTCCTCGCCGCCGGCGGCGGCCCCGGCAACGACATGCGCCTCTCTGACCAGAAGCTTGAGGGCGGCCGCAACTTCGCCAACAAGCTCTGGAATATCGCCCGCTACGTCATTTCAACCGCGGCCAACTCTCCCCCCTCTCCGGGTGCGGAGAGGGCCAGCCGCTCGCAGAGTCGCCTGGGAGACAGCGGGGGTGAGCTCGGGGATGCGGGGGGCCGTCTCCAGTCTCGGTCGGCACGGGGTGAGCTCGCCCTGGAGGACCGCTGGATCCTCTCCCGCGCCACCCAGGTCGCCGGCGAGGCCGACCACTTCCTCTCCCAGTTCCTGATCAACGAGGCGGCCCAACGCGTCCGCAACTTCGTCTGGGACGAGTTCGCCGACTGGTACGTCGAGATGTCCAAGGTGCGCCTGCGCGAGGGCGACCAGAGCCCCATCCCCGTCCTGCGCGAGGTGTTAGACACCTCCCTGCGGCTCCTTCACCCTTTCATGCCCTTCGTCACCGAGGAGATCTGGCAGAACGGCGGCGCGGCCTCGGGCGCTACCGAGCCCTTGATCGTTGCCGAGTGGCCCACGATCGAGAGTGGCAAGGTCGACGAGGAGGCGGAGGCCATAGTCGAGATCGCAATCGAGATCGTGCGCTCGATCCGCAACACGCGCGCCGAGAAGGGCGTCGAGCCCGGCCGCTGGGTCGAAGCCCACATCCAGCCCCGCCCTGCCGAGGACTGGATCGCCCTGCGCTCCGGGCTCGTGGGCCGGCAGATCGACATGGAAGCCGCCCTCCAGAAGCTCGCCCCCGTTATGTCCTACCTGGCCCGGGTCAAGCCACTGCACCTCCTTGCCCCCGGCGAGGCGCCCCCTACCGGCGAGGTCGTGACGAGCGTCCTCAGCGGCGCCATCGTCACGCTGCCCGTTGGCGGCCTCTTCGACGTCGAGGCGGAACGCGCCCGCATCGCCAAGCAAGTGGCGGAGGCGGAGGATGAGCTTTCCCGCCTGAAGAGCAAGCTGGGCGACGCCAATTTCCGCGTCAAGGCGCCCAAGGAGATCGTGGCCCACGAGGAAGCCAGGCTGGCATCCGTGCAGTCACGCCTCGAGGGCCTGCGCGGGCAGCTTGACCAGCTGGGCTAGGACGACCCCTAGGACGGCCTTGCGCGAAGACGAACGGCGATCGGGTAGGGGCGTTTGGCAACCGCCAACCCCCGGCATCGAGGACAAAACCGCGTTGCCAACGAAGGCCGTCGTCGAGAGCATAAATTCCCAAGTTGGAAATTCTGGTGCAAATGGGCCCTTTTTGATAGCACTTTGTAACGTCCCGACATATAACTAGCTGCATGCAACGAGGTGCTGCATCTCCCGCAGCGCCTGCGAGAAGGCGCGCTGGGCATTCGCAGGCGATCGAAATCGAACCTGAGTCGAGGTATGCCTCGCAGGAGCTGATCTCGTGGTGGGATCAGAGGGCGCTCGCCACAGCGGAAGTCATCGTGGTCGGCGCCGGCGCCATCGGGAACGAGACGATTAAGAATCTGGCTCTTCTCGGCGTCGGCCGCTTGCGCCTTTTCGACTTCGACCACATTGAGGCGCGAAACCTCAGCCGTTGTGTTCTCTTCCGTGAGACAGACCAGGGGCGCCGCAAGGTCGATGTGGCCGCGGAGCGGGTCCGAGAGCTGGCGCCGGATGTAGCGGCGATGGGCGAGGCGGTAGACGTCGTCTACGACCTTGGGGTGGGCGCGGTGCGCCGCTGCAATGTTGTCCTCGGCTGCATCGACAACCGGTTGGCGCGCCGAACGCTGAACGAGCTGTGCTTCCTCGCCGGCGTGCCCTGGATCGATGCAGCAATAGACGAGATGAACGGCCAGGTCAGGCTGTTCCGCCATGGCGAGGGCGCCTGTTATGAGTGCCTGCTGAAAGCAACCGACCTGGCTTCGATACAAGCCAGGTATTCCTGTGGCTTCCTGGCGCGCGAGAAAGTGCTCGAAGGCAAGGTACCCACGACCGTCACCTCGGCGGCCCTGGTCGGCGCGTGGCAGGCGCAGGAGGCCGCCAAGGTCATCTGTGGCCAGCCAGTGAAATGGGGCGCCGCGCTGATTTCCGTGGGTATGTCCTCCGAGGCATACACGACCGAGCTGCCGCGCAAGGATGACTGCCCCCTTCACGCCCGTGAGACGTACGAGGTGGTTCGCGGCAACCGTCAGGCTCCCTGGTCTTCGGTACTGGAAGCCGCCAGCGCGGACCACGTGTCTCTCCGGCATTCGCTTATAACGGCCCTCGCCTGCGCTGTCTGTGACAAAACAACTTCTGTGCTGGGCACTCTCGGCCGCATGACCGAGAGCGAGGCCGAGTGCCCTGACTGCAATGGGCTTCGCCAGCCGGGAATCGTCAGCGCTGTCGCCCGCGACTCAAGCGAGCTGATCGCGCTTACGCCGGCTGAGTGCGGAATTCCGGAGAGCGAAATTCTCCTTGCTCGTAACGACAGCCATGAATTCGAGCTGCTGCTCGAGACAGACCCCTAAGGAGGACCTGCATGCCCCAAGTTTCTGTACAGCTCGTGCATCCGACGACAAACGAGCACGTGACAGCACGGCTGCCCGACGACGCCTCGGTAGACAGGCTGCTGCCGGCGCTTGTCCGCAAGCTAGACTTGCCCACTCAGGACGGCCGCGGAGCCATCACCTACTACGTCGACCACAAGGCTTCGGGGCGCACGCTGGGCGATCGGGACACACTCGCGGCGGCCGGCGTGGCCGACGGCGACGTCCTGCGCTTGAGAGCCGAATGGGTGGCAGGGTGCTATGCCGTCGATCAGAGATAACCGGCTGCGCGGCGACGCGGAGCGCCTGGCCGCCATCGACCAGTCTTCCGAGCTCATCGATATCCGGGCGCTCTCGGGCAACCCACCGGATCGCTATCAGGTGGTTTACTCCTGTCGCGGGATCGCGAAATTGGAGCGCGGCGCGCCGGTTTACAGCAAGAGGCACGAGTTGGAGCTGGTCCTGCCTGCCGGCTACCCCTTGTCGATGCCTCAGCTCATCTTCAAGAGCCCCATCTTCCATCCAAACTTCCACGCCAGCGACGGCCGCGTCTGCATCGACCAGTGGTTTGCCGCGGCCAACCTCTCCGACGTCGTGCTGATGGTCGGCAACATGGTGCGCTATGCCAACTTCAATCCGCAGAGCCCGCTGAATCGCGAGGCCGCGATCTGGGCGAGTGCCAACCGGAGCCTCTTCCCGACCGACGTTCAGCCGTGGTTTCGGGGCGACGGACACCTGACTGACCTGATAGAGATAGACCCGGCGAGGGCCTCCGGGGATCTGGTCATTGAGCTTGGCTAACCCAGCGGCCCGGGGGCCGGTTGTGCCCCCACGGGCACCCACCTTCCCCGTCGGCACGCCTGAGTCCGAGGGTCCGGCGATCTACATAGCAACTTCTGCCCTGGCACGGATCAAGGCACACTCCGCCGAGACCCTCACCTACGAGGTCGGCGGCTTGTTGCTCGGGGAAGGGGGCAGTGACGAGGCCGGCCGGCCGACGGCCGTGGTCAACCACGTGCTGCCTGTCCGCAGTTCGGATTCCAGCGGCACCCACTTCTCGTTTGGCGGACAGGGGCTCAAGGACGCCTACGACCAGATCGACGAGCACTTCCCGGACGCCAAGATCGTCGGCTGGTATCACTCGCACCCCCGGATGTCGGTATTCATGTCGGGTACCGACCTCAACTCCCACGGGTCGCTTTGGAGAAAGGCCTGGCAGATCGCCATCGTCGTGGAGCCTGCCAGCGACCAGATCGGTTTCTTCGGCTGGGACGGAGGCGAGATCCGGCGGCTCGCCGGCGCCAGCCAGTTTGCTGACGGGCCGGACCACACAACAGCCTGGCAGCCCATCACCTGGCCGCTCCCCCGCGAACGCTATGAGCCACTTGACCAGCGGGGGCGGACCGCCCCGCCAGGGAGCCGAGGGCTGGCTGGCCCGCTCGGCTTCGCCGCCGGCGTCGCCTGTGGTATTGCGATGACGCTGGTCGCCGTGGGAGTGTTGAACGGGGACACAGCCACACCAGAGCAAACTCAAAGCGCCCCGGAAAGCGCCACTGCCGCCGTAACTCCGGCCGCGCCCCCCACCGAGACCACGCCTCCCGCCAACGAGGGCATTGCGGAGGAACAGCCTCCGAGCCCGGCGCCTACGGCTTCGCCGACCGATACACCCGCGGAAGGCCCCGAGTCGGGACTGGCGAGGTGTGCCCCGGTCGATGGTGGCCAGTGTCCCAGCATCCGCCTGCGACAGGACGGCGAAGACGTCTTGCCAGGCGGCGATGGGGTCACGGTTGTCGGCTCGGGCGACCTCGAGATCTGCCCGGCCCACCCGTCGCCCGAAGATGTGGACTCGTGGGTGCTCCGGGTAAACGGAAACAAGTATCCCGAATTCCGAGCCGATAAGGGCTGCCACGTTATTTCGGTCGGCAGCCAGCGCTCCCAAGAATGGGCCGCCGACGTTATGTTCGAACCTGATCAGGGCATGGCCCATGTTCGCTTCAGCGTAAGCCGTGCTGAGAGAGGAAAGGCCCCCCATGACCCATCAACCCAGTGAATCAGTCTGCCCGGTCGACCTGAGCCCGGTTACGGCCGGCGGCGTAAGGTGCGTCGCCTGCGGGGTGATGTACCACCGCGCGTGTTTCAACGCCGTCGGTCGTTGCGCAACCCCGGGCTGCACCGGCGCCGCGCCGGCGGTGGCACCGGCCAAGGAACTGGTGATTGGCGCCGGACAGCCTGGCAGCGGCTGGCTGGCGCCCCTCGTTGGGGTTGGCCTGCTTCTGGTGGCTCTTATCGGCGGCTTGATCTTCGCCGCGGCGCAATCAGGCGGGGGTGACACCCCGACGACGCAGGTCGCAGACGCCTCCACAGATGACGAAGACGGCTCGTCGTCCGACCAGGAGGACGGCGAGGAACCGGGAGAGACGGGTACTTCTGGCGGCTCGGACGACTCCGAAGACAACGACAACTCCGAAGACAGCGACGACTCTGAAGACGGCGATGAACCCCCGCCGTCACCGGACGACGACAATGGCGCGGACGACCCGCCGGCCGAGCCGGAACCAGTCGACAGCGACGGAGACAGCCACGAGGACTCAGACGACGACTGCGACCGCGAGGCTGAGAACTACAACCGCTACCAGGATGGGGACGGCTGTCCCGACACGCCACCCCCGCCGGACGACGACGGCGACGGGATCACCAACGCTCGGGACCTGTGTCCTGACCGCGCGGAGAACGACAACGACTACCAGGACGGCGACGGCTGCCCGGACGCTGGCGATGACGACGGCGACACCGTAAACAACGACTACGACTTCTGCCGCTCTGAACCTGAGAACTTCAACGGCTACCTGGACGGTGACGGCTGCCCCGACAGCCCACCCGTGGATAGCGACGGCGACGGGCACGATGACTCAGTCGACAGTTGCGTGGGCCAGGCCGAGAACTACAACGGCTATGAGGACGGCGATGGCTGCCCGGATACGCCGCCGCCGCACTACTCAGCTTCCGTGAGCGTCGATGGCGGCGCCGGCTCCAGCCATCCAGTCGGTTCGAGGTTCGCCTTCTGCTATGACCTATCTCCAGAACAGCCTTACTCGGTAAGGCTCACCGCTCAATTCGAATCGCGTAGTGATTACGTTCTTGATTGGAACGACACGGGCACAGGCGATTGCCGCAACTGGTTAGCCGAAGCCAACGAAGTCGGGCTGGTCGAGATGTCAATCGACTTCTACGTCAATGGAACCTGGGTTGCCTCCGCCAGCACCTACTTCTACATCTATTGAGAACGCCCATGAATAACGACGAACTCGAGATTCGGCCAGAGGAAGTGGGAAGCCCGGGCCCCCCTTGTCCCAATTGCGGCACGCCCTCCCAGGGCACCCGTTACTGCCTCGGTTGCGGTTTCGACCTGGCTGCGACCCGCACTGGTCCCGCCCAAGCACAGCCGCGTGAACCGTGGCCGCGGGCCGAGGCCAGGCCGGCTACACCACCTCCTCCTCCGCCGCCCGCGCGCGCGACGCCTGAGCCAGGCCGGTTCGGCGAGACAAGCCCGCGGGCGAAGTACGCCGGCGCCTCGTTCCTGGTCATGACGCTCCTGATCATGGGCTGGCTGATCGCCGCCCTAGGCGTCATCGGTGGAATCCTGGCAGCGGCGAACTGTGATCAGCCCGGCAGCGGCTTCTTCGACGAAGGTGGGAACTGTGACACAGACGTCGAGGTCGGACTGTTCTTGTTTGTCACCATCACCACGTGGTTCATGGCCGCTTTCTTCCTCTGGGCGGGCTACACGCTGCGCGTGATCCTGGATATCGAAGCCCGGCTGCGCCGGGGCCAGGGCGAGGCAGACGGATGACCGCCGGCCGGTCCGGAGATGAGCTCGTGATCGGCGAGGCCGACCTCGCCGCCGTTCCGCGGCGCTCACAAACTCCGCCACGCAGCCAAGAGGCCTTCGCGAAACCTCCCCTGGTTATCGAGGTTGACCTGGCCGAGGTCTGCCCCATCGACCTGACTCCCGTCCACACGGACTTCCTGCAGTGCGCTGGGTGCAAGGTCATCTACCACGAGGCGTGCTTTCGCAGCGTTGGCCGCTGTGCCACCCCGGGCTGCAAGGGCGAGCAGGCGTCCGCTGCCGGGGCGGTTGAGGAAGACGAGGACGACAGCGGCTTCCTCGTCTGGCTGGCGTCCGCCCGCGCCACCAGGGGCCTGCTGCTCGGCCTGCTTGCTTCCCTGGTGGTGGGAGCGGTCCTGGGACCTCTTGCCTTTGCGCTGCAGGACGAGCTAACGCCCATGGGCGCGGCCGTCCTCGGGGGCGCCGCCTACGGCGCCATCGTCGGCCTCGTGCTCTGCCTTGATGAGGGCCTGACTAGCCGATCTCCAGCGGTCGCGTTTATGGGTCTCCTCATCGGCGTTCCGATCAGCGCGGCGGCCGGCGCCGGCTCCGGGGCGCTGGGACAGGCAGTCTTCGACGCCGGCGCAGAAAAGACGCTGCTGATTCCTGCCTGGGCTCTCTTCGGTGCCGGTATCGGACTGGCCCAGGGCGCAGCCCGCCGCTCACTGAACGGCGCGATGTTTGGGCTCGTCGGCGGCGCGCTGGCAGGAGCGGCCGGCGGGGCGATCGCCGTAGCGATTGTCACCGGCTCGGAGGGCGTCAGCGAAGCCGAACGCAGCACGGCGCCCGCCCTTCTGCTGCCCGGGTTAATCGGTTTGTGCCTGGGCTTCGCCGCCGCGCTCAGCGCGCCGGTAGTCCTCCGCGTCGAGAGCGGCAGGATGAAGGGCAAGGAGGTCCTCATTGATCGCGGCCTCACGCTCATCGGCAGCAGCCCCTGGCGCACGCAGTTCTGCATTGCCGACGACGACACGGTGGGCGGCGTGCACGCCCGCCTGGTCCTCGCCGAAAGCCTGGTGATCAGCGCGGTCGACGGGCAACCTATCGAAGTAAATGGACGGCGAATCGAACAGGCCAGGCTACAGCCGGGCGACCGCGTGCGCATTGGCCAAACAGTCCTCGCCGTCGGCGGGAGAGGGAGGTCAGCATGACACCCTGCCCAAGATGTGGAAACCCGGGCGACACAGCCTTCTGTGGCAACTGCGGCGCGGAGCTCAATCCTGTCGGCTCGCCAATGGATGAGAGTTCAGAGCTCGATATTGATGAGCGCGACCTCCTATCTCCAACACGCAACCCTGCCGGGGCGCGGCAGGTCCCTCCATGCTTTGCGACGAGCCCAGCAACCGCAGGTCTGCTGCGCTCACAAACTCCCCCACGCAGTCAAGTGGCCTTCGCGAAACCTCCCCTGGTTATCGAGGTTGACCTGGCCGAGGTCTGTCCCATCGACCTGACCCCCGTCCACGCGGACCTCCTGCAATGCGCTGGGTGCAAGGTCATCTACCACGAGGCGTGCTACCGCAGCGTTGGCCGCTGTGCCACGCCGGGCTGCAAGGGCCAGCGGGCGGCCGCGGCCCGGGCGGTTGGGACGCATCCCATGAATGGTTCGCACGTGGCACACCTCGCTGATCCCGGTCAACGCTTCTGGGCAGCGGTGCTCGATTCGATAATCTACTTCGTCGCTTTTGTCCTGGGTGCCCTCGTTGGTGGGCTCTTGCTGGGTTGGGCCTTTAATGTTCTCGTACAGCTGGCGTTCTGGTCGCAAGGCAGGAGCGCTGGGAAGGCGGTCCTTAACCTCAGAGTGATAGACCAGCAGGGGAGGCCTGCTGGTTTCTGGCGCATGGTTCTGCGGGAGACGATCGGCAAGTTGGTAAGCGCGGTCGTCCTCTTCCTCGGTTTCCTAGCCATCGTGTGGGATGCGGACCGCCAAGGGTGGCATGACAAAATCGCTTCAACATATGTGACCCGAGACCGGTAGAGCGCGGTAGTTGGATCAGCCGGTGGAGGGCCAGCACATCGAAGTAAATGGACGGCGAATCGCACAGGCCAGGCTACAGCCGGGCGACCGCCTGCGCATAGGCCAAACAGTCCTCGCCGTCTGCAGCAAAGGGAGGCCAGCGTGACACCCTGCCCACGATGCGGAAACCCGGGCGATACAGCCTTCTGTGGCAATTGCGGCGCGCCGCTCAATCCTGTCGTTGCCTCACCTATGGGCGAAGGTTCAGAGTTCGATGTTGATGACAGCGACCTCCTACCCCCACCACGCAATCCTGTCGCAGCCTCCCCAATGGACGAGGGTTCAGAGCTCGACATTAGTGAAGGCGACCTCGTATCTCCACCACTCGTTATCGACCAGACCGATCTCCCATCCGGGCCGCGGCAGATTCCGCCCGGCTTTGCGACGAGCCCAGCAACCGCCGAATTGGCGCATCAGGGGCGGCAAGCCAAGCCCGGCGGGCGACTTCGGGCGGATAGGACGGTGGTGCTTGTCCTCGCGGGTGTCGCCGCTTTGATGTCAGCCTCGGCCGCCACTGCGATCTTCCTCGCAAGCGGAGACGACTCCAAGCCGCCGGAGCCAACGGCCCCGGCCGAAATGGCCTCCGCCGATCCCCCGACGTCCGCGACGACGTCACCCTCGCAAGACCCAGGGACTCCTGAGGAGACCGCTACCCCTCGGGTCGAAGAAACACCCACTGATCCAACCAGCTCCCCCACCCAAAGCCCGACGGAAGTTGAGACCCCCGAGCCGCCAGCCCCTGGTGAGGTTGTCTATCAGTCCGATTGGAGCTCGGGCAGCGACGGCTGGGGCCTGGGCGGCGATTGGCGGATTCTCAACGGAGAGCTGCTTTGTGACGGAACTCAACGGGGCTACGGAGAGCTTAGTGCCGTTGGGCCACCGTTGCCCTCAGGGCTGACGGACTACGCGGTGGAGGTAGAGCTGGCGATCCTGGGAGAAGGCCCGGTGAGTTCGTACAATGACCCTCAATTCACGATGGCAGCCCGCTACTTGGGAGATGGCCAGGGCTACTTCGCCGGTGTCTACTACGACGGCTATGAAGATGGGTTTTTCACCTACGTGACCACAACCGAGGTGGACCTGGGGACAGTGCCGTTCTCGCCGGCGGGGCGAAATCTGTATCGCCTCGAGGTGGAAGGAAACTCGGTAAGACTCTTAATCGACGGCGAGCTGATCATCAGCGCTACAGACAACATCTTCCCAGGGGGTGGCAGGTTCGGTCTCTTCTCGGACGCGTGGCAACTTATTGTCACCTCCGTGAGGGTCATCGCGCTGTGAGGGGCTCAGGTGCTGAAAAGAACCACCAGCCTACGCCGGCCTTCGCCACAGAATTCCCCTCCCCCAAGGTAACTCCCATCCCGCCCATGTTCTTCGTTTGGTCATAGCATCAAGGTGTGAATTCGAACCAGGAGGGGGGCCGTGAGTGGCTGCTGGGCCGGCTCGAGGTCGAGCCTCTAACAGCCGAGCGCTGGCCCGCGTTCGAGCAGTTCTTCTCCGCGCAGTCGCCCGTCAAGAACTGCTGGTGCATGTGGTGGC
This sequence comes from Dehalococcoidia bacterium, assembly GCA_040902555.1. Taxonomy (GTDB): domain Bacteria; phylum Chloroflexota; class Dehalococcoidia; order WHTO01; family WHTO01; genus DASTBR01. Next base: position 39,986 of record JBBDXC010000012.1, on the reverse strand, counting down.
GGCGGACCGGCGATGAGTTCGAAAAGGGGCGTGGCGCAGGCAACAGAAAGGCGCTCCAAGCGCTGGCCGAGACAGGCCCCCCACCGGGGCTCGTAGCCTATCTCGACGGCGAGCCGATCGGCTGGTGCTCCCTGGGGCCACGCGAAGACTACGGCCGGCTGCAGCGCTCCCGCGCCCTGGCGCCGGTCGACGACCAGCCGGTCTGGTCCATCGTCTGCTTCTTCGTCCACCCCAAACACCGCAGTCGGGGCGTCGCCGAGGCCATGCTCGCCGCGGCCACTGTCTACGCAAGGGAACATGGTGCCAGCCTGCTGGAGGCCTATCCGCGCGACCGCGGACCCCATCGCCAGGACGACGAGTCCGTCTTCACCGGTCCCATGCCTCTCTACATGCGCGGCGCAGGATTCCACGAGGTCGCGCGCCGCAACCCCGAGCGCCCCATCCTCAGGCTGTCGCTGACCGACGCCAACGCCTTCGAATCCCCAGCAGACACGGGCGCGGGCCAGCCGTCAGAAGCCACGCCCGACGGCTGACCCCGGTGGTTAGGCTACAGCGATGACCTGGCGACCCACCTGGCTGGCGCCACGACGGGACGCGATCTCCCGCGACATCCGCTTCCTCGTCGACCTCCTGGGCGAGGTGATCGTCGAGCTCGAGGGTCGTCCCTTCTTCGACCTAGAGGAGCGCGTGCGGAGCATCGCCAAATCGCGGCGCTCCGGCCACCCGGCAGCGGCCCTCGCCCTGAGGACGCTGATCGCGGAACCCGAGCCCGCTGTGCTCAGTTCCTTGGTCAAGGCCTTCTCCTCCTACTTCCAGCTCGTCAACCTGGCTGAGGAGGCGCAACGCGTCCGCACCCTGCGCATCCGCGAGGCCGGCGGCGCCCTGTCTGAGTCGCTTGGGGAGGCGGCGGATCACGTCGCCAGGGCGGAGATGACACCCGCGGAGAAGCGCGATCTAGTGAAGCACCTGCGCGCGACGCTCGTCTTCACCGCCCACCCCACCGAGTCCAAGCGCTCCGTCGTACTGGCCAAGCTGCGCACGCTCGCCGAAGTCCTCACAGCGTTGGAAAACGAGGGCTTGCTCCCACGTGAGCGTGAGCGACAGGCGCAGCGCGCCCGCGCCACCATCGTCGGCCTCTGGCAGACGCGCACGGCGCGCGTCTCCCGGCCGCCAGTCTCCGACGAGGTCTTCCACACCCTCTACTTCCTGACCGAGACGCTGCTGGAAGTGGCGCCGCAGATAGAGCGCGACCTCGGCGCGGAACTGGCCGCCGCCACCGGCGAGGACGGCTGGGACCTCAGCGGCCTCCTCCGCTTCGGCACCTGGGCCGGCGGCGATCGCGACGGCAACCCCTTCGTCACGCCGCGCACGACCATCGAGGCGCTGGAGATTGCCTCCCAGGAGGCGCGGCAACACTACGAAAAGCAGTTGCGCCGGCTGCTCGACCAGCTGAGCCAATCCGACGACGAGGTCGGCATCAGCGACGCCCTGGCGCGGGCACTGCAGGACGAACGCCGGGAGGATCCTGCCCTCGCGGAATCGATCGGCGAGCGTTACCCCTCGGAGCCCTATCGCCAGCACATCGCCTTTGTCTCGGCGCGTCTGTCCGCCGGCCGCATCCGCACCCGCCGCCAGCTCCTTAACGACCTGCGCGTCGTCGACCAGAGCCTGCGCGCCAACGGCGCTGCCAGCGTCGCCGACGAGTGGCTTAGCGGCTTGATCAGCCAGGTCGAAATCTTCGGACTTACGCTGGCCCGAATGGAGGTCCGCCAGCACTCCGACCGCCACCACGAGGCCATCGCCGAGCTCTTCCTGGGCGACGAGTACCGCGAGGCCAATAGCTCCGAGCGGTGCAAGCAACTGTTGCAGCTGATTGCCGCCGGCGCCCGCCCGCCCCTCGGCGGCTCGGCTGGGGCGGAGGACACGTGGATGACCTTCCGCAGCATCGCCGAGGCCCACGCCCGCTTCGGGCCCGACGTGCTGCACACCTACATCATCTCGATGACCCGCGGACTCGCCGACATCCTCGCCGTCCAGGCACTGGCGACCCTCGCCGGCGTCGCGGGGCACCTCGACATCGTCCCGCTTTTCGAGACCGGCGAGGACCTCGAGGCCAGCGCGGGTGTGATGGGCGAGCTCTACGAGTCGCCCGTCTACAGCGCCCACCTCAGGACGCGCGAGAACCGCCAGCAGGTCATGATCGGCTACTCCGACAGCAATAAAAGCGAAGGCTACCTGGCCGCGCACTGGCAGCTCTACGAGGCCCAACGCGCCCTCGCCGCGACCTCCCGCGAGCACGGGATCGAGCTAGAGGTCTTCCACGGCCGCGGCGGCACGACGGCCCGCGGCGGCGGTCCCACCAACCGGGCCATCCTCGGCCAGCCGCCCGGCACCGTCAGGGGCCGGATCAAAATCACGGAGCAGGGCGAGGTCATCTCGGAGCGCTACGCCAACCGCGAGATCGCCTACCGCCACCTCTCGCAACTGGTCAACGCCCTGGTCAGGGCCAGCCTGCCGGCCCACGATCAGGAACTCCCGGAGGCCTGGTCGCGCCACATGAGCACCGCCTCCAACGCTTCCCGCGGCGCTTACGACGAACTCCTCGCGGAGCCGGGCTTCCTGACCTACCTCGCCCAGTCCACACCCCTCAACGAGATCGGGCACCTGACCATCGGCTCGCGCCCCGCCCGCCGCCAGGCCGGCATGTCCGTGGAGAGCCTGCGCGCCATCCCCTGGGTCTTTTCGTGGATGCAGTGCCGCGCCAACGTCCCCGGCTGGTTCGGCCTCGGCGCCGGCCTCACCGCGGCGGCTGCCGAGGGCGCACCGCTTGACGAGATGTACCGCCAGTGGCACTTCTTCCGCACCGTCGTGGACAACGCCGAGATGGCGCTGTCCAAGAGCGACCTCTCAATCGCCTCGCTCTACACCGAGCTGGTCGAGGACACGGACATCCGGGGCCGCATCTTCTCCCTGATCGCCGCCGAGTACGAGCGGACGCTGGCCATGATCCTCCAGGTCACGGGCCACACGGTGCTGCTGGAAGCCTCGCCCGAGCTGCGGCTCTCAATCGAGCGCCGCAACCCCTACGTCGACCCGCTGAACTACATCCAGGTGGAACTGCTGCGCCGGCTGCGCGCCGCGCCGGCGGGGAGCCCGGAGCACGACGAGCTCCTGAAAGGCGTCTTCCAGACGATAAATGGGATCGCCGCCGGGTTGAGGAACACGGGGTAGGCGCTGGTCAACATCTCGAAGACCTAGGACGTGCCGAAGTAGCCCCATCAGTCGTAGACTCTGTTCCAAGGAACAAAGGGGGTCCACCTACCATCGAGCTCAGCAAGCCATCCCTCAGTCGGGATTTCCAAGAGATACCGATTCACCTCTTGGACGTGTCAGAGAACAACGTCCGCAGGCGGGATCTTACAGCGGATCTTGATTCTCTGATCCACAGTATGGAACTCGATAAATTGCAACAGCCGATCGTCGTCGTGCCTACCGACGATGGGCGATATCAGATTCTGATTGGACAGCGTCGCTTCTTGGCCGCGAAGCAGCTCGGTTGGGATCGAATCACGGCTAGGGTTCAACAGGATCCGCTGAGCGATATCGACGCCAAAGTCATCTCGTTCAGTGAGAACGCCCAAAGACGCGAACTTCCTCCACGCGACAAGGCGGATGTCTGCGAACACCTTCTGAGTGAGCTTAAAAGCATTTCCGCGGTGGCGAACCGCCTTGGCGTAAGCGAGCAAACTGTCCGCAAGTGGCTCGCTTACGCGGCAGTCCCTGAGTCGATGAAAAAGCTGGTTGAGCAGAAGAAACTACAGCGGAGTGTGGCGACACGCATTTCCATGTCGGTGCCGGACGAAACTACGGCTGTGGCGGTCGCCGAGAAACTTGCGGAGACCAAGCCACCGAAGCGCGAACGAGATCGAATCCTGGACGCGGCGGAGGAGCTCCCTGGGCGTCCAGTAGACCTGATCTGGCAGCGCGCGAAGGAAAAGCAACAGGTCCGTAGAATCACGTTCATCCTGCCGGATGCTTGGACCGGACCTATGGATCGGGCCGTTAAGCAGTTAGACCTCGAACCACCTGATATTGCTCGCGAGGCGACGATCGAATGGCTGCGGGCGCGACGATTCTCGGACGCTCCGGGCGCGCAGTAGTGGACGAGGAAGACACAGAGGATCTAGCCACGATCATTGCGAACACCAAGGGCCCTCGCAAGAAGGATCTCATCAAGACCGCTAAAGCGTTCGAGCGGCAGAAGAACAAGAGGAACCTTACCAATGCGGAACTCGGCCGCCAAACGCAGTTGAGCGGCGAGATGGTGAGAGAGTTCCTCACTCTGCTGCAGTTCTCAGAGCCGATACAGGGCCTGTTTAATAGCGGCAAACTGAAACTCGAGCACGGGCGAAGACTGGCGCAGCTCGCCAAGAGTGAGCGTAGGCAAGATGTAGCCGAAGTCGCCACGGCAATCATCGGCCTTCCCGCGCTAGAGGCACGCCAATTGGTTTTGTACCTGATTGACCACCCTGAGCTAAGCGTGGAGCAGGCCAAGAAGGATTTGCTTGCGAGCCGAACTGTTGTCATCGACGAGTTCCACATTGTTGCAGTTGTTACTCCGGAAGTGTTTTCCACGCTACAGTCGGAGGCGCTAAGCAGGGGGATGTCAGTGAGCACTCTGGTGACATCGGTTGTAGAAGACTGGGCGGCGAGCCCAACCAGCAATGGCTGAGTCGCTCCAAGGCGAGCGCGATCAGTTCATTGTGCGAGTCATGACTGCGGCGACCGTGAGCCGCCGGATGGCGTTTCGTGAATGGATTCAGGCCGAGTTGAACGATCTCATAGTCCGAGCTGGAACACTCGAAGGTGCCGCCGAGGGCGAAATCAAATTTCAGCTCGAAAAGCTCGTTGAAGAACTCCGTGACATAGATTCGAGACAGTTGCGAGACGCGGTGAGAAATTCGGACGAGATATGCAGCCAAGTTGAAGCGGGAGTTTACACGGACTGCCTCAATGCAAGTGAGTATTTGACCGAGGCGTTAAATCCATTTGAAGCGATCGTCCGCCGATTGTTGCGGTCGCGCGACTTTGTTGAAGCACTCTGGGGGGACGGGAGTTGAGCGGCACTAGGTCATACACTCGCCGCCACATGGGGACACTTCGGTTTCGCCAGACTCCAGCTCCCCCGTTTGTTCAAACCGTGTACGCAACTCCCTGAGGGTGACATTGTCTCGGGCGCGAAACACTTGGTCGGTAAGACGCTGCGACGGGAAGTGCTTGGATCCCTCCTCGAGTTCCACTGCCTGTTCGTATAGCTCAGGATGCCGGTCCGCGAGCCAGCGCCACCTGGACAGTGAGTTAAACGGGCAAAAGAAACATCCGCTCTTCTCGGGCACTGGCAGGCCGGCGTCCTCGATGATCTGAACGCAGCCCGCCCTTGTGATTCGACGATCCACCAGTGGGAACAGGTTCACGATATAGTCGTCGCGGCTGTCCTTCATTCGTTCAACTTCGTCCCAAGCTATCGCCAAATATTGGTTGATGGGCTTGCCCAGCGTTCGGTAGTAAGAGTGGATAGGGCGTACCTTGAAGTCCCGCGTAGTCCACCGCCAAACGGCCGAGGGAATGACACGGCGTTCGGCGCAGGTCTCCTGAAGGGTCTTCCTGTTTCGCCGGGTAACCGTTCGGAACGGCACCCCGCGGTTCGCCAAGTAGCGTTCGGCGATTTCCAGGTACGCGTACGTTTCTGGAACCTCGCTGCCCGTGTCTGCAAAAACAACCTCGTCCAGGGGTTGTTTCTCTTGGAGAAGGAGAATCATGAGCGCGACGCTGTTTACGCCGCCACCAAAGCTGAGTATCGAAATTGCCTCCTGCTTTGCCTCCTGCATCTCCTTGAAGATAATCGAGTAGTCCCAACTTCTCTACAAAGGTGCCTCCCTCGCGACAGCTTTTGACGCTCGCTTCAGTCATAAAGGGAGAAGTGGAGACATCAGGGCTGGCCTTCAAAGCAGTCGCACCAGCCCCGTCAGGCCGGGGGCACGGAACACGGTTCAATTGGTTCAAACGGTTCAATTGGTTCATTTGGTTCAATTCCGCCCGTTTCCGTCGCTGGGCGCGCAGAAGTTCCAGTTCAGCACCGAGAAAAAACAAGGAGTGTGGGCGATAAGCCCCAATAAGCGCGACTAGCGACAAGTAACGCCCATTAGAGGCGATTAATGGCAAGTAAGGCGAGCCGCCTGATCCAATTAAGGCGATTTAGCGACGATTAAGAGCGATTAAGGACATTTAGTGCCACGTGCCTTGCCTCCGCCAGATACAGTGTGCCCGCCCGCCAAAGTCCCTTCCTTCTCCTTGGCAAGGAGAGGGCCAGCCGCAGCGGGGGTGAGGTTGAATGTGGAGCGGAGAAGAACAGAAGCGGCTCTAATGTCGCAGAAGCATCGGCCGCTTCCAGTGGGACACCAAGCGGGCGCGTTGTTGAGCCCGCTGGTTAGGATTGGCTCATGTTCACCGGCATAATCCAGGAGGTTGGCACTGTCCGCGAGGTCGGCGAGGGCTCCCTTAAAATCGAGTGCCGGCGCGCCCTGCGCAACACCAAGATGGCCGACAGCATCGCCGTCAACGGCGTCTGCCTGACCGTCATCGAGACCGACGAGACCTCCTTCACCGCCAACGTCATCCCCGAGTCCTACCGGCGCACCAACCTCGGCAAGCTCAACCCCGGCGACCCGGTCAACCTGGAGTGCGCGCTGCTCGTCGGCGAGCGGCTCAGCGGGCACATCGTCCAGGGACACGTCGACGGCGAGGGGACCCTGGTCGGCACCTACGAGGAAGGCCAGGACGTCATCCTGCGCTACAGCGCTGACCCCGCCCTCCTGCGCTACATCGTCGAGAAGGGATCGATCTGCATCGACGGCGTCAGCCTCACCGTCGCCGAGCGCAGCGACGAGGGCTTCGCGGTCGCCATCATCCCCCACACGACGGAGAACACCAACCTGGCGCGCAGGTCAATCGGCGATCACGTAAATTTGGAAGTAGACGTCGTAGCGAAGTACGTCGAGCAACTGCTCCGACCATACGCAGGGCGCTCCCTCTAGGGGAGCGCTTTTTGGCCGGCGGAGACGGGAGAGACGGCATGGAAAAGGACGAAACCAGGCGGCGCAGACCGACCAGCCTGGCAACCGTCGACGAAGCCATCGAGGAGTACCGCAACGGACGCTCGGTGATCATCGTCGACGACGAGGACCGCGAGAACGAAGGCGACCTGACCATCCCGGCCCAGTTCGCCACCCCTGACGCCATCAACTTCATGGCCCGCAACGGTCGCGGCCTGATCTGCGTGCCGATGACCGGTGAGCGGCTCGACGAGCTGAAGCTGCCGATGATCGCCGACAACAACAGCCACTTCGGCACCCCCTTCACGATTCCGGTCGAGGCCCGCGAGGGGGTCACCACCGGCATCTCGGCGCACGACCGCTCCCGCACGATCCAGGTCCTGATCGATCCCGCCTGCGGCCCGCTCGACCTCGTGCGGCCCGGCCACACATTCCCCCTGCGGGCCCGCGAGGGCGGTGTCCTGGTGCGGGCGGGGCAGACGGAAGCCAGCGTCGATCTCTGCAAGCTCGCGGGGCTCTACCCGGCGGCGGTGGTCTGCGAAATCATGAAGTCCGACGGCACGATGGCGCGCCTGCCCGACCTCAAGCGCTTCGCCGCCCGCCACAACCTCAAGATCCTCACCGTTAAAGAGCTGATCACCTACCGCCTGCACCGCGAGAAGCTGGTCGAGCGCGTGACCGAGACCGTCATCCCGATCGAGGGCCTGGGCAGCTTCAAGCTCTATGCCTATCGCAGCCTGATCGACCCCGACGAGCACATCGCCCTGGTCATGGGCGACGTCGACCCCGACGAGCCGACCCTGGTGCGCGTGCACAGCCAGTGCGTCACGGGCGATGTCTTCGGCAGTATGCGCTGCGACTGCGGTGAGCAGATGCAGATGGCGCTGAAGATGATTGCCGACGCCGGCAACGGCGTCTTCGTCTACATGCGGCAGGAGGGGCGCGGCATCGGCCTCCACAACAAGCTGCGCGCCTACGCCCTGCAGGACAATGGGATGGACACCGTCGAAGCCAACGAGGCGCTCGGCTTCCCCGCCGATAAGCGAGGTTACGGCATCGGCATGCAGATCCTCGTCGACATCGGCGCGCGCAAGCTGCGGCTGTTGACCAACAACCCCAAGAAGCGCTCCGGCCTCGAAGGCTACGGGCTGGAGGTCATCGAGAGAGTGCCGATCCAGACCGTGCCCAACGCCCACAACATCCGCTACCTCGAGACCAAGCGCTCCAAGCTGGGCCACCTGCTGGTTGAGGCCGGCGGCGACTGAACGGCGGCGAGGTCCTCGATGGCAGCGACGACGGGACGTGGCTGCGGGTCGCCATCGTCGTCGCCCGCTTCAACGACCGTATAACCGATGGCCTCCTGGAGGGCGCGCGCGAGGTCCTGCTGAGCAGCGGCGTCGAGCCGCAGCACCTCGATGTTTTCTTCGTCCCGGGGTCGTTCGAGCTCCCGCTCACGGCCTCAACCCTGGCGGTCAGCCGCCGCTACGGCGCAGTTATCTGCCTGGGCGCGATCATCAAGCACGAGACCCGGCACGACGAGTACATCGCCCACGCCGTCGCCCAGGGCCTGACGCGAGCCTCGCTGGAAAGCGGCGTACCTGTGGTCTTCGGCGTCCTGACGACGGACAACGTAGAGCAGGCCGTAGCCCGCTCGAGCGGCGATGGCAACCGCGGCCGCGACGCCGCACGCACAGCGGTGCGCACGGCCAACCTCCTCCGCCAGATCCGCTCCACGTGATAACGAGCCCGGACGATAGATCACGGTCGGGTAGGGGCGTTTTGCAACCGCCCACCCATAGCATCCATGCGGGCCTGCTGTTTCGATGACCGTCGTTTGTCGCTTTGTTCCGTCCTGTTGGCCCGCGAAGAGGGCGGGTGCAACACGCCGCTACTCCGGCTTCCTGTCGCCTTCGGTCGTCCACGCTAACACGCAGGCGCCGGCGACTGTGGATAACTGTCGTATCTCCTAAAGAGCACCCTCGTTATGATCCCTAGTGCTAAGCCGGAATTGAGGGGGATTGATTGGCAAGAGAATTGAGTGACCGGCCGAGCCTCGGTATCGACATCCAGGAGCTGCCAGCAGGTTTGGACCCACAGGATTCAGCGTCATTCGGTGAAGAGCCCGACGGCTCTTCCGTACAGGCCATTCAACTGGCCCATCAGGCGATCAAGAAGTTCCCCGCCTTCGCCAGTCGCCACCGCAAGTTCATCGGCTCAGTCGCCGTGATCTCGACCAGTGCGCTGGTACTCGCGGGCATCGCCATCGGCCGTCGCCTGCGCCGCGGCGAAAGCCCCAAGAAGATCCTCGAGGAGATCACCCCCGAGGAGATCGAAAACGCCGCCGGCATCTTGCGCAAGCTAAAGCGCCGCAAGTAGCCTGCCCGCGTGGGCTGGGTCGTCTATGAGCGCCGGATGGGGTATCCCGACCGGCGTTCTTTGTTGCTCGCCGTGGCCCTGCGCTTCGCCATCAACTTCGCCGCCATCTTCCTCGCCGCCGAGATCGTCCCCGGCGTGAGCCTCGGCAACCTGGAGTCGGGCCTCGTGGCGGCGGCGATCCTCGGGGCGGTAAATGCTGTCGTCAAGCCACTGCTGACGTGCCTGACTATCGCCCTGACGATCATCACGCTGGGGTTATTCCTGCTGGTGATCAACGCCGCGATGCTGGCGCTGACCGCCTGGCTCACCGGCCTGCTCAGCTTCGAATTCGAAGTCGAGGACTTCTGGGCGGCTCTGTTCGGCGGGGCGATCGTCGCGCTGGTCAGCCTGCTGGCGAACCTTTACACGGCCGGCACGCGGGACCGGCTGAGGATGGGAGGCTTTCGCCCGAACGGCTAAACTTCGCGAGGGCGTGTCGCTGTTTATGCCAGATTCGAAACGAAAAGACCGACTTTCAAAGCGGAGGCGGAGCCGTAGTTCAGCGTAGGCAGATACAGGACGACTCACGGGAACTGCAGCTAGCGGAGATCTTGAGGCTGTCGCGCTCAGGCAAGCGGATGGGTTCCGATGCTCGGGACGAGCACGACAATCGATATGAGCTGAAGACCTGCACTACGAAGAACGTGACAACAGGGCGGGACGTAGGACCGGACTACCTGGAACGTCTACGCCAGTCCTATTTCATCTGCGCTCGTGGGCAAAACACCGAGTATGGCTTCGTGACCCAGGATCTGTACTTTCTCTCGCCGCCGATGATGGAAGGCTGGATTGGAACTATCGAGTCCCGTTTGTCTACGGACAAGGCACTGGTGGACGATGCGATTGAGGCTCTGAGAATGCAGGGGTTTGCTGGTGACCTGGAACGCCTGCGCAAGATTCACTATCGCGGAATCAAGATAAATAACCCCAAGATCCCTTGGACCTACATCGAGTCACACGGTGTCAGGCTCGAGGGCGAGCCTTCGTTGCGCCTCCGGGAGCTCGTCGCGGCGAATCCTATCGCGCCACGGCCTTCCTTGCCGGACGGGCCGGCGTAGTCGCCAAGATTGCTCCGCCAGCTGCTTTTCGCGAGCCGACACTGAACGCGGGAACTCATAGAGAAAGGCGGTCTTCAGATGCAAATAGTCCGGATTGAGTTGATCGTGACCACCATTGGGACGGTGAGCCTTTCCATGTAGGGAACCACCGCTGACGCCAACCTCCCTAAAATTGGAGGCCCTGTAAATGGTGCCTTCGTGGTGAACTTGATCCGCCCAGCTAACAACTGCACGGATTAGGGATAGGTGAGGGTACTTTCCGAACCAGTCCTGTCGGATCCTCTTTAGCGACTTTCCAACGGCGCAGCTAGCGACGGAGAATGCGTGGTCCGAACCCCTGCTGTCGACCACTCGACTCCCTTGGACGCTTGGGTCAATCCACATTCTGGCCAACTCCACCAGCTCCATCGGGCCGTACCCCTGATAGGTCACCGAGAGGCGGGGATAGGCGAACAACAGTACCCCTACAGGCTTATCGTCGAGGGTTACCCAGTAGGCGATTTGGGCCATTGTCCGCCCGCGGTGGAGGTAGTGGTTCTGAACGATCACATCGGTCGCCGCCTTGAGGGGGGCGACGGCGAGCCCGACACGGTTGCGCAGCCGGCTTTGCTGTTCGGGCGGGGCTGGGAGTAACTCGCTGGGGCGCCATTCCAACTTTAGCGGGGGTGCAGTCAGCGTCAGATCAGCTACTCCGTTCTGAACAAATATTCGCAGTCAAGTTTATCCGAAGTTCACGCGAAAGGTTGGTTTCCTAATCCTTGCCGGACGGATCCTCCACGCAGCCAGGCGCGTAACCCCAAGGATTTCGGAAATGTATGCACCAAAAGGACGCTAAGTGGCAGCTCCAGCTTCAAACACGTTCGGCTCAGGCCCGCACCGCTGAGGAGCGCTTGCGGGGCACACTTAGCTGGCCATAGAGGTCTTGGGAGTCGAGGTAGATGCGCTCTTCCGTGACCTTGCTGCCGGCGACGGTGAAAACGCTGACGCCGCGTAGCGAAACGGCGTTGTTGGTCGGCGCCAGGTTCTCGAATTGGCCGCTGTGGGTGCCCGTGCGCGTCCACTCGACGAAGACCGTATCGTCGGCGGCGGCGCAGGAGTGTATCTCGAGCGCCATGTCGGGCATCGCAGCCAGGAGTTTGGCGTGCGTCTCGAAGCCGCCGACGCCCTTCTCGTTCTTGATCCCAACCATCCAGACGCGGGCGCCCTGTTGGTAGAAGCGCGACATCGCGGCTGCGTCGTGGTTGCCCAGCGCCTGGAAAATGCCGTCTACCGCCGGAACGCCTGTTTGCTGCATCTGAAGATCCTCCCGAGCACAGGTTAGCAGCCGGATTAGCCGGGAAATCGTTCCTGCGAAAACACCCGGCTATACTCTGAGCCTAGCCCGCACCGAGGTGCGAATGGCCTGACCAGGGGGTTAAGAAATGGCCGACAAGAACACGATCAAACAGGCAGCCAGCCGGTTGCAGGACAACTGGAGCCAGCTGACAAGCGCCGATATCTCCAAGGCGAAGGGAAACGTTGAGAGCCTCGTCAAGGTCATCGCCGAGAAGACCGGCGAGACCGCCAGCTCCGTCAACGAGCGGGTGACCCGAATCATCGACGAAGTCCACGCGCGCCGTCACAAGAAGACCTTTATGGGGCGCGTCCGCGGCTTCTTCGCTGGGTTGTTGAAGCTTGGCGTAGCGCTGGCCGCGATCGGCGCGGCGGTGGCCGCGGGGCTGATGTTCTGGCGCAAGCGCATGGAGCAGACTGAGGCCCAGTCATACAGCCCCACGCCCTCCGAGCCGCCGACGATGGACCAGGCGGCCGAGGTGCACATGGCTGAGACGCCCGAGGTCCCGCCGACCACCGCGCCCGACTAGGCCCTTCCGTGCGGCCCCGCGTTGTTAGAAGATACGTTCTAGTAGCGTGGCTCGCACGATCCTTCACGTTGACCTCGATGCCTTCTACGTGGGCGTAGAGGTGGCGCGCCGCCCCGAGCTGGCGGGCAAACCGGTCGTGGTAGCGGGCTCGTCCGCGCACCGCGGCGTCGTCCTCTCGGCATCCTACGAGGCCCGCGCCTTCCAGATCGACTCCGGCATGCCGTCGGGGCGGGCGGTGCGCCTTTGCCCGCAGGCGACCTTCGTGCCTCCGGACTTCAAGGCTTACCGCCAGGCGTCCGAGGCCTTCATGGCCGTGCTCAAGGACTACTCGCCGCGGGTCGAGCCGACCAGCCTCGATGAGGCCTACATCGACTACACCGGCTGCGAGCCTATCCACGGGCCAGCGCGCGCCGCGGCGGAGGCGCTGCGGCAGAGGGTCCGCGAAGCGATCTCGGTCCGCGCGTCCGTGGGTATCGGACCCTCGCGGGTTGTCGCCAAGGTGGCCTCAGCGGCGGCCAAGCCCGACGGTGTGCTCGAGATCGCGCCTGGCGGCGAGGCTGCCTTCTTCGCCCCGCTGTCGATCCGCAAGCTACCCGGCATCGGTCCCAAGGCCCAGCAGAGGCTGGAAGCCATCGGCATCCAGACGCTGGGGCAGTTGGCCACGCTCGGCGACGACTTCCTGGCCAGGAACCTCGGCAACTACGGCGCCGAGCTGAAGCTGCGGGCGCAGGGCATCGATGCGGGCTCGATCCACGAGGGCCGGCCGGCCAACCGCTCGGTCAGTCGCTCGGAGACGTTTCCTGCCGACACCCGCGACCCCGCCTACCTGCGGCCGATCCTTCAGCGGCAGGCCCAGAGCCTGGCGGAGGACGTCAGGGGCCAGGGCAAGAGGGCACGCACCGTGACACTGCAACTCAAGTACGCTGACTTCGTCTCGATCAGCCGCAGCGTGACGTTGGCCCAGGCGACTGGCTCAGAGGATGTCATCTTCGGCGCGGCCGATGCGCTCCTGGCGCGGGAGTTGGAGCATGACCCGCGCGAGATCCGGCTCATTGGCACCCACCTCGGCAACCTCGTCGACGGGGCGCAGCTCGACCTCTTCGGCGACGAGGGCGAGCGCGAGAACCTGGCGGGGGTGCTGGCGAGCCTGCGGCAGAGGTTCGGCAAGGATGCCGTCCGGCGCGGGCTCGTCGAAGATCATCGCTCGGAGTGGGAGTGACTATTCTCTCCCTCTCCTTGGCAAGGAGAGGGACAGCCGAAGCGGGGGTGAGGTTTGAGGCGTGGTGGTGGCGCTTGAAACATAGGAACCGAAGTTCGAGCGACTGGTTCCGTCCTGCCATGCCCCCCGCCCCGACCTCACCCTGCCCTCTCCTTGCCAAGGAGAGGGTTTGGTTTAGTAGCCCGATCTCGTGGATGCCAGGGTCGAGGGATTCGCGCAGTTACTTAGCATTGCTGCATGGCCGTCAACGTCAGCCTCTCGGATAGTGAAGCGCGGATCCTCAGGCTCGCGGTCTTCTACATGCTCGGGCACCCGCGCTGGCAGTCGGACAGGGCGACGTCGGGGCGGCGTGAGGAGCTGGTGGACGTTTACCGACAGGCTTCTGCTGGCGGCGAGGCGGCAGGCGTTCGCCTCGCCGTCGAGCCGCAGACTGTGCTGCTTCTTGACAGCGCTCTGGGCCGGGTGATGCCTGAGCTCAAAACGTACGGGATGCTGGCCGCGGCCTCGGCCGGCAAGCGCGACGCGTCGATGGTGGCCGGGTTCGACCAGGAGCTGGCCTCCCTGTTCCCCGGCGTCACGGAGGACCAGGTGGCCTTTGATCAGCTGCTCGGGCAGTTGATGGGCTTGCGCCGCGACTTCGGGCGTACCGCCCGGGCGCTGACCGAGAGCGCCGAGATTGAAGCGGCAGAAGCGCTGGAGCAAGAGAGACAATCTCGCCCACGCTGGCAGTTTTGGCGGCGCTGAGGAAGATTGGCCGGCAGCCCCTTGTACTGAGTAGAGGTGTCTCATTAGTATCTAGGCGGGCAGGGGATTCGGGCAATTTGGAAAGCGTTTTGTTCCTAAATCCCGCTCCGATGAATGGGAGGAGGCAGAGCAAATGACCTACACGATTACGGACCCCTGCGTCGACGTCAAGGACCAGTCCTGCGTCGAAGTCTGCCCGGTGGATTGCATCCACTTCGACGGCGACGAGGATCGCGTCCTCTACATCGACCCTGATGAGTGCATCGACTGCGGCGCCTGCGAGCCGGTCTGTCCCGTAACGGCGATTTTCGCCGAGGACGACGTTCCCGACGCGCTGGCCGAATGGACCCCGATCAACGCGCTGTGGTTCCAGGACAAGGAAGCGGCCAGGGCCAAGGTCAACGAGCTCCATCCAGCCTAGGCCCTACCTCAGCCAGCGCTACGAGAGGCCTCCCTGCGGCGGGAGGCCTCTTTGTTTCGGCCGGCGGTAGGATTAGGACAGCAAAGCGAGAAGGTGAACAGTGGACCTTGAGTTCTGGCGCGACCTGACGTTCGTCATATTCGCCTCACTGCTCTTGCTTGTGCTCCTGATCTTCATCGTCGTCTCGGCCGTCGGCTCGTTCCTCGTCGTCAAGGTGCTGTCGGCCGGCCGCGGCAAGCTGGCCGAGGTCAAGCCCAAGATCGCCATGGTGCGCGAGACGGCGAGCAAAGTCGAGGTCGGCGTGGAGAAAGGCGCAGATGCTGTTTCCGCGCCGTTCATTAAAGCCCGGGGCCTGGTCAATGGCATCAGGCGCGGCGCCACGACCCTCTTCACGGGCCGCGACGCCGGGGGCTGACCCCCTGACGCCAGGCCAACGACGAAACCCGGCGGCAAGATTTGACGCCGAATTCATCCCAGGGTGGACAAAAAGGTCGAAATCTCATTCCCTACAGACCCGACTTGTGATTGAATTAGGCCCGGCGGGGTGGTTCCCGGCGGCCGCAAGGCTGCCCTGAACAGCCTCGTTTGGGAGGTCTCGGTTGCGGAGCCCGGGGCCTCCCTTTTCTTTCTCCTCGCTACTCTCACCAGGTGACCATGGACCCGCCCCTCGAACTGCCCTTCAGCCAACTGAACAACTTCCCGCTTGTCGCTTTCGTCACGACGCGCTCCGGCGGAGTCAGCCGCCCGCCCTACGACACACTCAACATGGCCTACCTGACGGCCGACGACCGCGACTCGGTGCGGACCAACCGCGAACGGGTGGCCGGCGGGTTAGGTCTGGCTCACGACGAGCTACTGATCGGGCGGCAGGTCCACGGTGGGGTGGTCAACAAAGCGGAGGACGTAGAGCTCGGCACCACGCTGGGGGACGCCATCATCCTGACCCAACCAGAGAGCGCGGCGATGGTGGTGGCTGCGGACTGCCTGCCCCTGGTTTTCTACGACCCGCGGATCCATGTCGGGGCCGTGGCGCACGCCGGCTGGCGAGGTCTGCAGGCTGGGATTCTAGCCAACACGGTCGCGTCGCTCGAGAGCGCCGGGGGAGCCGCCTCGGCTGTGCTCGTTGGCATCGGGCCCGGAATCGGCATCTGCTGCTACGAGGTAGGCCCTGAGGTGATCCGCGGCGTCGGCGCAAGGAGCGCGGAGTGGCGGCCGGGACAGGGTGACCGCGCCTACCTCGACCTTGTGGCCGTCGCCGAACGGCAGCTCGAGGCTGCCGGCGTATCAGCTGGGAACGTCCACGCCGTGGCGGTTTGCACGCGCTGCAACTCGGATCGCTACTTCTCAGCCCGGGCCGGGGAGCCGACCGGCCGCTTCGCGGCAGGGCTCAAGCTGCTCTAGGGGGGCAACTTATAATTCGTCTGTGAGGAAGTTGTTGCGGCTGGCCTTCTTCGCCGCGATCGCGGGCGTCGCAGCTCGCTTCCTGGCCACCAATCGCGACCGCATCCTCGAACTCGTCCGGCCGCGGCCGGCAGTGGACCAGCCGGGCTCGCCGCCGGTGCCCACGGGGCGCTACGCGCCCGATGTAGACTTCGTCGACTCGCCGCAGGACACCCTCACAGAGATCCGCGGTGTTGGACCGAAGAGCGAGGAACAACTGAAAGCCGCCGGGATCACGACCTTCGAGAAGCTGGCCGACCTGACCGGCGAGCAGGTGCGCCAGGTGCTGGAAGCGCCGCCACCGGGCGCGGACACCGACTCCTGGGTCGAGCAGGCCCGCGAGCTTGCCGAGCAGCGACGCCGCGCGCCTGACGGGGCGTGAGCGACACCTTCTTTGTAGCGGGCGAGCCGCGGATCGAGGCCCGCTTCGAACCTGCCGATGGGGAGGCCATTGGCGCCGTTGTCGTCTGCCACCCTCACCCTCTCTACGGCGGTGACATGGACAACTATGTGGTAGTGGCTTTGTCCGGTAGGCTGCGCTCCTCCGGGCTCTCCGTCCTTCGCTTTAACTTCCGTGGGACGGGAAGCAGCGGCGGCAGCCACGACGGCAAGGCCGAGGTCGAGGACGTCCAGCGGGCGCTCGAGTGGGTCCGGGACAACGGGGGAGTGGGGGACCGGATGGGGCTGGCGGGCTATTCGTTCGGGGCGATGGTCGCCGCCGGCGCGGCCTCCGGAGCCAGGGCGTTCGTCGCGGTTTCACCGCCGGCGCCCGGACCGCTGCCCGATGTGGCCACTCTGCTGATCGTGGGCGGGGAGGACCAGTACGCACCGCCCGAGGCGTGGCAGCCAAGCGTGGATGCCGCGCGGGATGCCCGCCTGGTGAGAATTGCGGGCACGGACCACTTCTGGGGCCGCGGGCTGCGGGAAATGGCCGATGAGGCGGCCGAGTTCTTCATTGAGGAGCTTCGAGGAGGCTAGCGACGAGGGTACGCCGAACGCCGAGGGGGGATTCACCGAGCCGCCCGTCGTGATCAACACATGTTCGCCGTGCATGCCACGAGGTCTCCAGGGGCGACTCTTCGAGGGGCAGGCAACGCGATGTGGATGAGAGGACGCTTTAACCGCCCGGCCTTTGGCTGCCCCTACACGTTCGTTATCTCCGGCCAACCTTCTGCCTTGTATAGGTGGACGCCTCAGCGCGTAAGGGCGGCAAGTTCGTAACCTGTTAAGTTGATATGCTGGTTAGCCATGGGGGCTCCCCAACGCGAAGCGAAATACCGGCAGCTTACTGCTGACCCGGACGCGCCTGAGCGCGCGCCCGCCCCCGGCGAGCTGGGGTTGGTGCAGGACTTCCTCCGCACCAATAGCTATTTGGACGAGCCGGAGAAGATGCGCTGGTGGCTCCAGGAGCAGGGGCTGCTCGACGAACCCGCGGGATCGGCTGATGTCTCGGCACTGGTCGAACTGCGGGCCGCCCTGGGCTCCCTTCTGTTGGCCAACCACGACGGTTCCCAGCCGGATACCGAAGCGACCCACGCCCTAAATCGCCTAGCTGGGGAAGCGCCCCTGGTTGTGCGCTTCGGGGATTCCCAGAACGCAGAGCTGATGTCCCATCGCGCTGGCAGCGGAGCCGCCGTGGCCAGCCTGCTGGCCATCGTTTACAACTCGATAGCGGAGGGTACGTGGGAGCGAATGAAGATATGCCGCAACGATGAGTGCGGCTGGGCATTCTACGACCGCTCGCGCAACCGTTCCGGGGCATGGTGCAGCATGAGCGACTGCGGGAACCTGGCGAAGGCACGGGCCTTCCGCCAGCGCCGGCGCCTAAAGGCCTAAGCGCCCGGACAAGGCGGCGTCTAGCCTTACTGGCATGACGATGCTCGACGCCTGGCCACACCACTACGCCGAGACGAATGGCGTCCGCCTCCACTACGTGGAAGCCGGCCCCGAGGACGGCCGGTTGGTTGTCCTTCTTCACGGCTTTCCGGAGTTCTGGTATTCGTGGCGGCACCAGATCGAAGCGCTCTCGGCAGCCGGCTACCGCGTCGTAGCGCCGGACATGCGGGGCTATAACCTGAGCGAGAAGCCGGCGAAGGGCTATGACCTGCCCAACCTGACGGCCGACATCGCCGGCCTGGTCAGAGGGCTCGGCCGGGAACGCTTTGTCATTGCCGGGCACGATTGGGGCGGAGGCGTTACCTGGGCCTTCGCCAGCTGGTATCCCGAGATGACCGAGGCCGTGATCGTCGTCAACGCTCCACACTCCGGGCCGTTCGCGCGGGCGATCAGGCGGCCCAGGCAGGCCCTCCGCAGCTGGTACATGGGCTTCTTCCAGCTTCCTTTCATTCCTGAGATGGCGATGCGGCGTGGCAATTACCGTTCGGTTGACCGGATGTTCACGGGCCTCTCGGACGCCGGCTCAATTTCTGCGGAAGAGGTGCGGGCCTTCAAGGACGCCCTCGCCCAACCGGGAGCCCTCACCGCCTCCATCAACTACTACCGGGCCGTCTTCCGTCATGGCGTCTCGCAAATGATCCGCCGCAAGAGTGAGAAGTGGCCTGTCATCGAGTCGCCGACGTTGCTGATCTGGGGCGTCGACGACGCCTTCCTCGGCGTCGAGACCTTCGAGGGGATAGAGCGCTGGGCGCCAAACATCCGTATCGAACTGATCGAGGGCGCAGGCCATTGGGTAAACCAGGAGCGCCCTGACGAGGTCAACCGGCTGATGCTCGACTTCCTGGAGGGCCTCGCCCACACGCAATGACAGGCCGGTTACGGAAGGGATGGGGCGCGTAGGGGCGTATTGCATCCGCCCACCTTTGGCCCATCTACGTTCTGCCGATGGCTACTGACGAAGAGGGCGGGTGCGACACGCCCCTACCCGCCGGGCGTTGGCAGGCGAGAACATGGGCGTCGATGGCGACCTGGCAGTGCGACAAGGCTGCGGCTGAATCGGGAGGAGGCCCCTACCACCAATGCCGGGGAGGGTTGCGATGTCGGGTTCGAAGGAGGGAGGCCATTAACATCTGCAACCCTCCCCTACCGAGCAAAACTGCGACGGCCCGAACCACCATAACCGGAGCAGGCACCGCCTGTGCAGCCCGTAGACTGAATTCGGATTGAGGGCACGAGGGTAACGGCGAGCAGCAGGCACCAGCGCTCATACGCTGACACGTACAGCGAAGAACTGACCAGCCGCTCGCTGGCCGAGATGCCGCTGCTCCAGCAGTTCCGCTTCTTCCGCTTCATCCTCTCCACGCTGACGGCGAACATTGCGCAGAACGCCCTGCTCTACACCCTGCTGATCGTCGTCATCGACGAGACGGGCTCCAGCATCCACACCAGCATCTTCGTCATCTGCTCGCTCTTGCCAGTCATCGTCCTGGGATTGCTGGCCGGCGTGATCGTTGACTACTTGCCGAACAAGCCGATCCTGATCACCGCCAACCTGGCGCGCGCCGGCGGGGCGCTGCTCCTGCTGCAGGCGCCGACGAGCGTGGGGGCGATCTACCTCTTCGCGATGGTGATGTGGACCGTCCAGCAGTTCTCATCGCCGGCGGCGACCTCGGCCCTGCCCTCGATCGTCGCCCGCGACCGTTTCAACTCCGGCATGGCGCTGCTTAACGTGACGAGCCTCGTCGCCCAATTGATCGGCATGGTGCTCTTCGCACCGCTCGTGCTGAAGCTCGTGGGCGGGCCGGAGCCGGTCTACCTGGTCAGTGGGATCCTCTACGCAGCGGCAGCTTACTTCATCTTCAGCATCCCCAACCTCACTGATCTGGTGGTGAAGAAGGAGGAGCTGTTGCAGGAGCGGACCCAGCCGAAGTTCGTCGAGGCGCTTTCGGCGGGCTGGCGCATGCTGCGTTCTGACTCGATCGCCTTCCAGGCGATGGTCCAGTTCACTCTGCTCGAGATGGCGACCGCGATCCTGATCGTGCTGATGCCTCAGTACACGGAGGACGTGATCGGCACGTCGGCGGAAAACCTCGTCTATATCTTCTCGCCGGCCGCCCTCGGCCTTTTCCTCGGGCTTTGGTCCGCGCAGCGGCTGGGAAAGCTCTTCGGCAACCCGGCGACCGCGCGCATCGGCTTTGCGCTCTTCGTGGCGGCCCTGGGCGCCTTCGCCGTTAGTGGCGTGATTGCCAATGAAATCGAAGAGAACGGATTTGTGCCGATCGAGGAAATCGCAGCGTTCTTCAACATTGACTTCGCGGTGGTTGTCGCCATGCTCATCGCCATACCGGCCGGGCTCGGCGCGGGCACGGTGGGGGTGGCGGCGAGGGCTATCCTCCTCGAGCGTGCGCCGGTCGAAGGGCGGGGCCGCATCTTTGCCACGCAGAGCTGGATGTCCGGCGTGCTGTCGCTGCTGCCGATCTTCATCGCCGGGGCGCTTTCAACCGTCATCGATGTCCGCATCACGCTCTTCATCGTGGCGCTCTCGCTAGCGGCCGCCGCCATTTATGCTCGCTTCGGACTGAAGCCGCCTCGGCCGGAAGCATTAGCAGCGTGAGGCGAGGAAGAGAGCCGTCTTGCTGGCATTCATCGGGGGGACAGGCCCGGAGGGCATAGGGCTGGCCATCCGCTTCGCGATCGCCGGACACGAGCTGATCATCGGCTCGCGTTCAGTGGAGCGGGCTGAGGAGGCAGCGGCGAAGGTACGCGAGAAGGCGACTGCGGCACTCGTCAGCGGGCTGCTCAATGAGGACGCCGCGGCGAAGGGCGATATCGTTATCAACACCGTGCCCTACTCCGCCCAGGCCGACCTGCTGCCGGGATTGCGCCAGATGATCGCCGACAAGCTGGTCATCAGCACAGTCGTCCCTTTGCAGTTTGAAAAAGGGGTCAGCGCGATCGTCGTCCCCGAGGGCTCAGCCGCGCAGCAGGCGCAGGCGCTCCTGCCCGAGGCGACCGTGGTGGGCGCCTTGCAAACGCTGAGCGCCATCAACCTCAATGACCCCAGCCACCCCATGGAAAGCGACGTGCTGGTCACCGGCGATGATGCCGAGGCGCGGAAGCGGGTTATTGAGCTGGTCGAGCAGATCGAGGGCCTGCGGGGCGTGGACGCCGGCCGGCTGGCCAACAGCCAGTACGTGGAGCACATCACGGCTTTGCTGATCGGCATCAACCGGCGCTACAAGGCGCACGCCGAGTTCAAAGTCGTCGGACTGCCGGGGGATTAGGTTGGCCGAGATCCAGATAATCCCCCTGTCCGGCATCCCGGAAGTGGCGCCCGGCGACGACCTCGCCGGCTACTTGCTTGATGCCGCGGGTGGGCTCGAATCCGGCGACATCGTTGTCATCACGCAGCGCGTCGTTTCCAAGGCGGAGGGGCGGCTGGTCGACCTCGGCGGTGTCGAGCCTTCGCCCTTCGCCGTGGACTATGCCCGCCGCTGGGAGAAGGACCCGCGCATCGTCGAGCTCGTCCTGCGCGAGAGCCGGCGCATAGTGCGCATGGAGCGCGGGATCATCATCGCCGAGACGCATCACGGCCTGATCTGCGCCAACGCCGGCATCGACGCCAGCAATGTCGTCGGTGAGTCGATGGTCTGTTTGCTGCCGGAAGACCCGGACGCTTCCGCTGAAGCGCTGCGCGCCGGGCTGGTGAGGAGGTCGGGGGTCGAGGTGGCTGTGGTCATTACCGACACCTTCGGGCGTCCCTGGCGGGTGGGCCAGACGAACGTGGCCATCGGCGTCGCTGGCATGAGCCCGCTGGTCGACTACATCGGCAGCCGCGACACCCAGGGCCGGGAGCTGCGGGTGACGCTGATAGCGGCGGCCGACGAAATCGCCGGGGCGGCCGAGCTGGTGATGGGCAAGGTCGAGCAGGTGCCCGCGGCAATTGTCCGCGGCTACAAATACGAGGCCGCCGAGGGGCGGGCGGCCGAACTGATCAGGGAGTCCGAGAAAGACCTCTTCCGCTAGCAGGTCGCCAGTCGGCGCCCAGCGTCAGGGGATGTCGATCTCTGTGTCGCAGCCTATGGCGGTGTTCGTCCCCGGGCCACCGTCGCAGACGTCGGCGTTGCCCTCCCCGCCATCGAGCGTGTCGTTGCCGGCCCCACCGTTCATGGGCTGCCCTTATGAGCTTCCGACGAGAAAGATCGGGCCACTCGAGAACTCGCACTCTATGAGGTGCGGATAGCCTAACCAATCTGGCAGTGTTGGAGAAGCTTCACCATTCGCTTCGGAGGCAAGCTCCCGCAGCCCTTGCGGCCTCGGCGATAATGTTTGTAAGCGACTCCCTCCCCGGGAAAGGTTGGCACCCGCCGCTGGGCGGGTGAGGGTTGAAACCGATGGACATCATCGAGAAGGCGAAGGACTTCTTCGACGGCACGCCCGAGGTGAAGCGCGACGACAACGGCGTCTTCGTCAGGGCAGGCGGCAACGAGTACCGGGCGCCGAGCCTCGGCGACCTCGAAGCTAAGCTGCGTGATCTCAGCGAGGCCGAGGGCGACGAGGGATCCGGCAGCATCCACGACGCCCTCGTCGCCGTGCAAAACGAACGGCAGCGCGAAGCGGGCGTATAGCGATCAAAGGGGAGGATCAAATGAGCATCGTCGACAAGGTGAAGGACATCTTCGACGGCCGTCCGGAAGTGCATCACGACGACGACGGCTACTGGGTCGACGTCTCGGGCACCAAATACCACGGGGCGTCTCTCGAGGACCTCGAAGGTGACCTGCGGAATGCGCTTGCGGAGCAGCAGGCTAACCTGCAACCCGCGGAGTTCCAGGTCGCGCGCATCGACACCGAGATGATCGCCACCACCGACATGGCCCAGCCGGCGCTGAACCGCATCGGCGATCTCGAAGCAGCGCTGACCGCGGTGGAGGACGAGCGCGGCCGGGAGTTGGCGGAGGCCAGCCCCGAGTAGCCCGCTGTGCTCGGCATGCTCAAGGAACTCATCCTGCGGCGGCCGGCCCTGCACCGTGAGGGTGACGGCTACCGGATGACAGTCGGGACGACGACTTATCGCTCGCCGACGATCGAGGGGCTCGAGCAGCAGCTGGTCGACGCTTTGGCCTACCTGGCGAGCACCACCGAGTACGTCGACTGGAACACGGCCAGTACCCATGCCCGGCAACCCGGCGGCAGCCTTATCCTCATCCCCGACTTCGGCAAGAGGCGCAGCCGCAAGGTTGAGGCCCTCGACAAGGCTCTGCGCGTCGTGCGGGACGCCCGGCAGCGCTAGCAGCCGGTCTTACGATTAGCCAATGGGATGGCTCGATACGCTGCATCGGCTCACGGGCGGCGGTCTGCCGAAAGTCGTGCAGGACGAACACGGCTTCAGAATCCGCTGCGGCGGGTCCACCTACAGCGCTTCCTCGATCCAGCAACTCGAGCACGAGCTGCGTGGCCGAGTCGAGCAGCTCCGTGCCGAGACTGCCACGGCTGAGATGGACGCCCTACGAGCTCAAGTGACCCTCGGCGCCCGGCCGGCTAGCGGACCGACGCACGTATCGCGACGCCTGTCCGCAGCCCAGCGGGCGCTGGCCGCCGTGCAGGCGGAGCGGGCAAAGGGCGCCGGCTGGGGCTAGCGGCCGCGCAGGGCGCCGGCGAGCCACTCGTTCACCTGCGGCGCCAGCTCCTTGACGATCTCCCGCGAGGCGACCACGCCCCAGTGGCCGGCGTTTGGATGCTCGATCGTTGTGCCGTGGTGGTAGCGGGCGACCTCGCGGCAGACGGACGGCGGGAAGAAGGCGTCGCGCGCCCCGTGAACCACCAGTGTGGGCACGGCCAGGGGCAGGACGTCGATGCCGATCTTCCGTTCCCGCCGCGCGAGTCCTGAGTCGAAACCGAGGCCCGGCCGCACCGCGGCCACCTCGAACTCGCTGAGGTCGAACATGGCCTCGCCGCCAGAGCGGTCATTGATGTCGACGCCATAGTCCTCAGGCCGTACGATGCCGGCTATGCCCGCGGCCTCCGCGCGGCTGCCCTCGCCCTGCACGGCCAGCGGCGGGCTCGGCGCAAAGAGGACGACGGCGGGGAGCTGGGTACGCATATTGGCGTACATCTGGACCACCAGGCCGCCCATTGACCACCCGAAGAGTACGGGCGCCCTGCCCAGCCCCCCGGCTACCCTGGCAAGGTCCTCGACGTAGTCACCCATCGAGACCTCTGAAAGCTCTACAGGTTCGCTGGCGCCGTGGCCGCGCAGGTCGATGGCGTGCAGGTCCCAGCCGCGCTCGCCCAGTTCCCGCAGCCACGGCAGCCAGACGAGGGACGAGTTTCCCGACCCGTGGACGAGGACTATGGGCGGCCGGTCATCCCCGCGGATGAACGATGAGACGTGGATGACCGGCACGACCCCGCGGTCCCGGCGCTTCAGCCTTTTCCCGTGATCTTCTCGATCTCGTCGAGGTGGCCGCGGACGTGGTCCACCATGACCAATTGCATCAGGTCACGAGCGGGGACCATCGACCCATCGGCGAAGCTGCGCGCCTGCAGGTCCAGGAACGCGTCGTCCAGGCCGGAAACAGCCTCCTGGCTGGTCTTATTGCCATCCCTGAGCTCCGTCAGAAGCTCCTCGGGGTCGCGGGCTTCGCGCAGGCCGACCTGGTGGGTGTTGAATTCGTTGATGTCAAAGCCGGCACCGGGGCCGCCGCCGGCGCCCTCGCCACTGCTGGCCTGCTGCTGGTTGACGACGCTGATGACGAAGCCCGCGCCGCCCGCCGTCGAAGCCAGATGGCAGAATGCTTGCTTGACGTTCCAGCCGGCCTCATGGACCCCCCGCTGCCAGTCCTCTTCGTCGAGCTGGCTGGCCAGCCGCTGCGCCCTCTCGCCCTGCTCGCGGATGCCAGAGACTAACTCTTCCTTGGTTGCCAAATTTGTGTCCCTCCGATTTGCTTAGCGAAAGCGATTCTACGACCTAGGAGGTCGTAGGGCTCGGCGTGAGTTGAGGAGCCGGGTTAATTGGCCCGGGCATCGGGGACACACGGCGAATCTGGCCGTCGTCGTGAAATCTTCCTGGATGCCACGAGGGGGCAGGTATCGCAGCGGTCTGAGTACGTCCCGCCGGATTCTCCGCGATACCTGCCACAGGTGTTCGAGTACCGTTATGGCCCCACCGTCAGCGAGCTTTGCCCGAGCCGTTCGCTATCTCGACTCCCGAAAAGCCTTCCCCGCCGCCTCTATGGTGGCGTCGATGTCGGCCTCGCTGTGTGCCAGGGAGACGAAGCATGTCTCGAAGGCCGAAGGCGCCAGGTAGTGGCCCTGGTCCAGCATCGACCAGAAGAAGCGCTTGAAGCGCTCCACGTCCGAGCGCTTCGCGCTGGCGTAGTCGGTGACCTCGGCGTTCGTAAGGAAGGGCGTGAACATCGAGCCAACGCGGGCGAAGCGCAGGTCGACCTCGGCCTCCTGGGCGGCCTTCTCAAAGCCGGCCTGCAGGCGGGCGCCCAGCGTCTCGAGGCGCTCGTAGGTACCCGGCTGCTGCAACGTCCTCAAGGTGACAATGCCGGCGGCCATCGCCAGCGGGTTCCCGGAGAGCGTCCCGGCCTGGTAGACGGGCCCGACCGGCGCCATCAGCTCCATGATGTCGGCCCGCCCGCCGTAGGCCGCGACCGGCAGGCCGCCGCCGATCACCTTGCCCAGGCAGGTCAGGTCGGGCAGGATACCCAGCTTCTCCTGGGCGCCGCCATAGCCAACGCGGAACCCCGTCACGACTTCGTCGAAGATCAGCAGCGCCCCGTGCTCACGGGTCAGGCGGCGCAGGCCTTCGAGGAAGCCTTCGACCGGCGGGACCAGGCCCATGTTGGCGGCGTAGGGTTCGACGATCACCGCGGCGACCTCGTCGCCAATCCGGCCGAAAATCTCGGCGACAGCCGCGATATCGTTGAAGGGCGCCACGACTGTCTCGGCGGCGTAGGCATCGGGCACGCCATCGACGCCGCGCAAGCCCAGGGTGGCCACGCCCGACCCGGCCTGCACCAGCAGGGAGTCGACGTGGCCGTGATAGCAGCCCTCGAACTTCAAGACCTTGCTGCGACCCGTATAGCCCCGCGCCAGCCGCAGGGCGGACATCGTCGCTTCCGTCCCTGAGTTGACGAAGCGCACCATCTCGACGCCGGGTACGGCCTCGACGACGAGGCGGGCCATCTCGTACTCCAGCTCGCTGGGGGCGCCGAAGGCGGTCCCGCGCTGGGCCGCGCGGTCGAGAATCTCGACGACCTGCATCGGCGCGTGGCCGAGGATCAGCGGCCCCCAGGCGGCCAGGTAGTCAATGTACTCGTTGCCATCGACGTCGAAGACACGGGAGCCGCGCCCGTAGGCGATGACGATTGGATCGCCCCCGACGCCGGCAAAGGAACGGGCCGGCGAGTTAACCCCGCCGGGCAGCAGCTTGCGCAGCCCCTCGTTCAGCTCGGCCGAGCGTTTGGTCTCCACATCCTGAGCATCGAGCATCCCTGTCTACGCCGCGAAATGGTCAGATTTGACTAGCGAACATATGTTCTCATAGACTGGTCTGCCCAATGGAAGAGCTTGACCTGCGCTTTTCTCCGCTTCTTGTCTGCTCGGACCGGCCGGCTCTTACGCAGCCCGATCTGAACCTTCCCGTGCTCGCCGCCCGCCGCGGGTATGAAGTCGAGGGGCTGAGCCGTGACGAGCTGGCTGCGATGTTCATGCACGTCGCGGCCGGCCACGCGATCGACCCGGTCAACGCGCTCTTTGGCGGCAGCATCTCCCTGGCCGCTTTGCGAAACCTGCGAGCAGGCCTGCGGCGACAGGGCTGGCAGGATACCCGCCTGGGCAGTCCGCAGTTTGCGACTCCATTGGGCATGGTGCAGCTGCGGATGCGCTGGCAGCTGCAAAAGCCGGTCGAGGCGCTAAGGCTGCCGCGGCCTTTGCGGGCGCTCCTGCGCGGAGTCGACGCGCAATTGAATCAAACCATCGGCTGGCGCTTCCGCCATCACCTGCGCATCGCGCCGCCCTGCGCGACCGACGGCGGAGGCCGCCTCGCCATCGCCGGCGTACACAGCGAGGTCATGCCGGTGTTGAGCACGGCAGGGCTGCGCCGGCTGTGGGAGCGCGGCCTCGAGCCCCGCGACCTCAGGTCGTGGCTGCAGCACACGGTCGTGGACTGGGACGCCGCCCGCGGCGTCCTGGCTCGCGACCTGAAGGCCGCGGGGTTCGCCGGCACGCTCGTCGGCTGCCGCCACGCCGGCGTGTATCAGGGCGTCCCCTTCGACGGGCGCATCCTACGCGTGGAGCTGCCCTGAACCACCTCGGCGGCGCTGGCCGGCCGGAGGATCGTGGGCTTTGGGGTTCCCGTTCGGCCGTAGGGGAGGGTATGGCCCTTGTGCAGAAGATTGTCCCTAACTGAGATGGCGTCTCAAGCGAGCCGTTGGTGCCTTGGCGAGGGCCATGCCCTCCCCTACCTCGAGGTGTGAGGATCCGAACCCTGGCGCATCCACTTCGCGAGGGACCGTCAGGGCTCGCGGACTAGCGCCGCCAGCCGCTTCGGCGCCGTCATCCGGTAGGCATCCGTCAGGAGGCGCTCGACCTCGTCCCAATCGACCTCGCCGACGTCCAGGCGCAGCGCCACCCAACCCCTGGGACCGAGATAACGGGGGACGAAGAACCGCCCGGGGTCGGAATCGACCAGGGCGCCCTGCACGCCCGCCGCGGCCTTGCAGGTCACGGCCAGCCCTCCGTCGCCGCGATGGTGGTCGAGGTAGTAGGCGAAGCGCTTGCCACGAACATCGAAGGCGATGTGCTGACCGTCGCGGGCGTTGACCTCGGGCAGAGCGGTACAGATCTCAACGACGCGGGCCCGCGGGTCGTCGGGCTTCACTCTAACCCTCGCGCAACCAGCGGGCGGCCTCTTTGGCGTGGTAGGTAATGATCATGTCGGCGCCGGCGCGCTTGATCCCGGTCAGCGCCTCGAGGACCGCCCGGCGCTCGTCCAGCCAGCCGTTGGCGGCTGCGGCCTTCAGCATCGAGTACTCGCCGCTGACGTTGTAGGCGGCCAGCGGCAGGTCGAAGCGTTCGCGCGCGGCACGCACCAGGTCCAGGTAGGGCAGGGCTGGCTTGACCATGATCATGTCCGCGCCCTCGATGATGTCCTCGGCAATCTCGGCCATCGCCTGCCGGCCGTTCGCGGGGTCCATCTGGTAGCCCCGGCGGTCACCGAACTGGGGCGTGGAGTCCGCAGCCTCGCGGAAGGGGCCGTAGAAAGCGGAGGCGAATTTGGCGGCGTAGGCCAGGATCGGCGTCGCTTGGAAACCTTCGGCGTCCAAGGCGGCGCGGATGCCCGCCACCCGTCCGTCCATCATGTCGGAGGGCGCGATCACATCGGCGCCGGCCCGGGCCAGGCTGACCGAGGCGGCGGCCAGCAGCTCGACCGACTCATCATTGAGGATCTCCTCCCCATCGAGGACGCCACAATGGCCGTGGCTCGTGTACTCGCAGAGACAAACGTCGGTCATGACAACGAGGCCGGGATCGACGCGCTTGAGGGCGCGCACAGCCTGCTGGACGATGCCGTTGTCGTCGTAGGCCTCCGAGCCCGCCTCATCCTTTGCGGCGGGCAGTCCGAAAAGCAGTACAGCCCGCACGCCGACGGCGCGCAGGTCGTCGGCCTCCCGTTCCAGCTGGTCCACGGAGAGGTGGTACTGGCCCGGCATCGAGGCGATCTCATCGCGGATGTTGTCGCCGTGGCGCACGAAGAGCGGGTAGATGAAGTCGCGGGGGTCGAGCCGGGTCTCAGCGACCAGCTCGCGCAGGGCCTGCGTGCCGCGCACGCGCCGGAAACGGTGGAAGGCGACCTCTCCCCCTGACCCCCTCTCCTTGCCAAGGAGAGGGGGAAGAGCGGAGGCTTTGGCTCGCTCTGGTGTTTCAAGCATTGCTTGTGACCTCCTGAGGGGAGAAATGATTGCGAATGGCTTCGACCAGGCCCGGAATGGTGTGCTCCTTGGCCTCGATGTCGACTGTGAGCCTGGCTTCGCGGGCCGTCTGTGTTGTGATGGGTCCGATACTGGCAATCTTCGCTGAAGCCAGCGGCGAAATGTCGCCGCCCAGCAGGTCGACGAGGTTGCGCACCGTTGAAGAGCTAGCGAAGGTGACGATATCGACCTCACCCGCGCGCACGCGGCGCAGGGCATCCTCCGGGAACTGTGAGGGCTTCGCCGCGTGGTAGAGCGTGACTTCGTCGACAATTGCACCGGCCTTCGTCAAACCATCGATCAGCTCGCGTCGCGCTGACTCGGCACGCGGCAGAAGCACGCGGCGTCCGGCCAGGGGCTCGCCGGCCAGCGCGCTAGCGACACCCTCGGCAATGTACTCCTCTGGGACGACATCGGCGCGCAGCCCGTGCGTCTCAAGGGCCGCCGCCGTCCCCGGACCGATTGCCGCTATCCGGCAGCCTCCGAAGGCGCGGGCGTCGCTGCCGGCTTCACGGAGATGATCGAAGAAGGCATCAACGCCGTTCGCGCTGGTGAAGACGGTCCACGAGTACGCACCCGAGGTCAGCTTGCCGATGGCATCAGCCAGCTTCTCGCCGTCGGCACGCCCGACGATCTCGATGATCGGGAGCTCGATGACTTCCGCGCCCTGCTCTTCGAGCAGTCGCCTCAGCTCGCTGGCCTGCGCTCGCGCCCGCGTGACCAGCGCGGTCTTGCCGAACAGCGGCCGCCCTTCGAACCAGCCGAGGGCAGCGCGTAGCTCGACCACGCGCCCCACGACCGTCACCACAGGCGGCTTAATCTTTGCCCCGGCGGCTCGTTCTGCAATGTCAACGAGCGTGCCCGTGAGGGTGGCCTGCTGCGGGGTCGTTCCCCAGCGCACGAGGGCTACGGGCGTGCTCGGATCGCGGCCGTTTCGTACCAGTTCCGACGTGATCGCGGGCAGGTTCTTGACGCCCATCAGGAAGACCAGGGTGTCGGGGCCCTTCGCCAGGGCTTCCCAGTCGATGAACAATGTCTCTTTGAGGGGATCCTCGTGGCCGGTGATGACCGCGAACGAAGAGGCGACGTTGCGGTGGGTCACGGGGATCCCGGCGTAGGCCGGCGCTGCTATGGCCGAGGTGATCCCGGGGATTACCTCAAACGTCACGCCGGCCTCACGCAGGGCCATGGCTTCCTCGCCCCCACGGCCGAAGACATAGGGATCCCCGCCTTTGAGGCGCACAACCCGCCGGCCGGCCAGGCCCTCCCGCACCAACAAGTGATTGATCTCGTCTTGCATCATCTCCGGCGCTCCGGGCCTCTTGCCGGCAGAAAGCAACCGGGCCTCGGGGCGGCAGTTCTCCAGCAGGCGCGGGTTCGCGAGGCGGTCGTAGACGACAAGGTCAGCCTCCGCCAGCCGGCGAGCGCCGAGCACTGTGATCAAGCCGGCGTCTCCCGGGCCTGCGCCAACCAGGGAGACGAAGCCGCTCACGGACTCGCCGCCGCGAATTGTTTGATCAGCTCAGCGGCCCCCAGCTCAAGGAGCCGTCCGCCAAGCTGCCTACCTAGCGTCTCAGGGTCGGCCGCTGGTCCTTCGGACGATTCTTTGATCACAGTCTCGCCATCGGGAGAGCAGACAACGGCGGCGAGCTTGAGCATTAAGCCGTCGACGCTCGCGTATGCCCCGACCGGCACCGAGCAACCGCCCTCC
The DNA here is from genome assembly GCA_040902555.1 of Dehalococcoidia bacterium. GTDB lineage: Bacteria > Chloroflexota > Dehalococcoidia > WHTO01 > WHTO01 > DASTBR01. The sequence continues at coordinate 9,126 of JBBDXC010000012.1, read as the reverse complement.
AGGACATCCAGCACGGCTCGCTCGGCAGTGACAGCTGCGCGGGTGGGCGCGTGGTCGACGCTTCGCAAAAGGTTCAGCGTTTCCGTGTCCGCGCCGCGGCACTGCAAGGCGATGGCGCCCTGTCCGGGCGCCGGCATCATCTCGTCTGTCTCCAGGATCTCTGTTGCTTCATCGAGGCGGCCCAGCCGCTCGAGGCCGGCGGCAGCCAGGACGATAGCGTCGTACTCCCCGCGGCGGAGCTTGCGGATGCGCGTATCGACGTTGCCGCGGATGCTCTCGGCCTTGAGGCCCGGGTAGCTGCTGCGCAGTTGGGCCACCCGCCGGGAGCTGCTGGTTCCGACGGTGCTTCCCGGTGGCAGCTCTTGGAGGAACATCCCGTACCGCGATATCACGGCGTCGCGGACGTCGCCGCGCGGCAGAATGGCGCCCAGGATCAGGCCTTCGGTCTCGGTCGTCGGCAGGTCCTTGAGGCTGTGCACGGCGATATCGAGCTCTTCTCGGAGCAGCGCTTGCTCGAGGTCGGATGTGAACACGCCGCGGCCGGCGACGGCGCTCAGTGGTGTCTGCTGGTCGCGGTCGCCTTCCGTCTTGATCTCGCGGACCTCATGGGCCGTGTCGCGCGAAGCGCGTCCCAACGCGCCGACCGCCATGTCGGTCTGCTTTAGCGCCAGGGCACTGCCGCGCGTCCCGACGACGAAGACCCGGGACACCAGCTAGCCCTCGTCGCCGTCGAGGCCAAAGAGGTAGCGGACCGCTGCCGTCTGCTGACGTCCGCGTTCGGGGTCACGCAGGCGGGCGATTGGCTCGTGGAGGAGCTTCTTCATCATCGCGGCGGTCAGGGCATCCAGTTTCCCGCGGTCGTCGTCGCTCAGCGACGGCAGCCGCGAGATTGTCCTGGCCAGCTCCTGCCGGCGGATCTGGTCGGCGCGCTGCCTCAGTGCAGCGATCGTCGGGACGACGTCGAGCGAGTTCCACCAGGAGGCAAAGCGGGCGACCTCGTCCTCGACCATCGCCTCTACTTTGACCACTTCCTTTTCGCGCTCGCGGATGTTGTCGCGAGCCAGGGCCTGCAGGTCGTCGATGTCGAAGAGGTGGACGTGGGGAAGGGCTTTGATCCTGGGGTCGATGTCGCGCGGCACGGCGATGTCGATGAAGAGCATGGGCTTGCCATCGCGTGCGGCGAGCGCCTCAGCCGCCATTCCTTTGTTGACGAGGTAGGTTGCCGAACCGGACGAGCTGATGACGATGTCTGCCTCGCTGAGCGCCCTGACCAGATCGCTGAAGGGGACCGCGACCCCTCCCAGCAGCTGGGCTACTTCGGCGGCGCGCTCGCTGCTGCGGTTGACCACCGTCAGCCCGGCGACGCCCGAGTCCACCAGCGTCCGCGCCGCCAGCTTGCCGGCCTCGCCGGCGCTCAGGACCAACACGCGCTGGCCCTCCAAGCCCCCAAGATGCTTGCGGGCCAGCCGAACGGCCAGCGTGCTGACCGAGGCGCTATAGCGCGAAATGGAGGTTTCGTGGCGGGCGCGGCGGCCGAGGCGGATGGCCGTATGGAGCAGCTTCGACAGGGTGGGGTCGATCGAGTCCGCGTTGTGCGCAGCCGACATCGCCGTCCTCACCTGGCCCAGGATCTGGGCCTCGCCAACCACCATGGAATCAATGCCGCAGGCGACGCGGAAGAGATGACGCACCGCGTTCTGCCCCTCGAGGGTGTAAATCAAGTCCGCGAAGTCGCCGCCTGCAACTCCTTTTACTCCGCTCAGCAGCGCGACCAAGCCCCCGGTTGTGACCCGATCCGAGGCGTCCGAAACGTATATCTCCGTCCGGTTGCAGGTCGAGAGCACATAGCCGGTGCCATAGCTCTCGCGGAGCGCCGTCAACAGGCCGGGCAGCTCATGGGCGCCGACGGCCAGTTGCTCGCGGGCCTCCACGGGAGCCGTGCGGTGGCTGATGCCGATGGCCTGGACGATCCCGCCCTGCATCAGTCGCCACCGCCCGCGACGCCGGCCCTGCTGCGGTCGAATTCGTGGAGCTTGCCGGGCAGCGGCTCGAAGCCCTGCTCGTCAAGCCTGGTACGCAGACGGTCCTTGGCCTCCTCGCGCTGGCCCTGGTAGACGAGGCGCATGAAGGTCGGGTCCATAGCCTCTTTCCAGGCATCCGGCGTAAACATGACGCGACGCTGGCGGGTTTCCTCCCGCATCTCGCGCATTACGTCGGCCAGGTCGCCCCACCACGGCCCGAAGGCGCCCTCCAACGTCTCGCGGACGCGCCGCGCCAGGGCGGGACTACCGCCTCCGGTGGAAGCGGCCAGCACGAGTGACCCCCGCCGCACCATTGACGGCAGGATGAAGTCACAGTTGGGGATGTCGTCGGCGGCATTGACCCAGATCTTGTGCGCGCGGGCCTCGCTGGAGACCTGTTTGTTTACGGCGCCGTCGTCGGTAGCGACCATCACCAGGTCGTAGCCCTCGACATCGCCCTCGCCGTACTCACGCTGGACCCAGTCGAACTGGCCCTCGGCGTGGTACTGCGTCATTTCGTCCTTGAGCTCGGGGGCGATGACGGTGATCGCCGGCCCGGCCGGGTGGAGGTTGCGCATTTTCTGTGCCGCAACCGCTCCACCACCAACCACCAGCACGCGGCGTCCTTCGAGCTCGACGAAGATCGGATAGTAGCCCACGTCAGGCCTGCGCCCGCTTCGTGCGGGCCTTTTCGTAGGAGTCTGCGATTCCCGTCAAAACCTGGTCGGTGAGCGACGAGATCAGCTCGTAGGCGTTCATCGCCTCGTCGGCCGAGAGGCCCTGCTTGCGCACTGTGTGACGAGTCGTCTCGTCGAGGTTCTTGCGGAAGAAGGAGAAGGCGCGGACGGCCTCGGAGAAGCGGAACCCCTCGCGCTTCAGGGCTTCGCCGTACATTGTGCCCAGCTTCTGAGCGGTCTCGCGGTTGCGGGTGCGGTGGGCGCGGTGCTCCAAGGTGTCGATGATCATGTTCAGCAGCTCGCGGCCCAGGTCGCGCAGCTCGCTGCGGGCCTGCTCGGCCATGCTGGAGACGACCTCCTCGCCCTCCTTGCCGTGCACTTGTCGGCGGATGCGGTTGACCGTCATGTCCCCGAGGCCCTGGTAACGGCCGACGCTACGGCCGCTGAGGAGGTTGCGCAGGTCTTCCTCGGCGAAGCGGCGGTGGCCGCCGGGCGTGCGATAGGAGCGTAGCTGGCCGGCGTCGGCCCAGCGCCGCAGCGTTGTCTCGTTGACTCCGACCAGCTGGCAGGCCTTACCCAGGCTGACCCAACGGACGGGGGCGGCGCGCGTGCCGGGGGCTGAAGTGGTCAAAAATATCGCCAAATCTTGCTAAAAGAGGTGTTTGCGGGGTTCCATTGCGGATCGTAGATAGCGAAACCTGTTGCGGTCAACCGCGGCGGGGCTCCGTGACAGGCTCCGCGACCACAAGTTCTGGGTTTACGCCTGAAACGCACTCGCCATTACTATCAGAATCGATGCGCCGTCGGGCAGATTAGGGGCCGGACCAATCCGAGGCACCGTCTCCGTCCAAAATCTGCCCCTACGAGCCTGGAAACCCCGCCAGAGGAAGCAGCATGAAGTTCGGTATTCAGACATCCATCGACCGCATCGAATGGCAGCAGCTCGAGGACGCCTGGCGCTTTTTCGACACACAGACGGGCTATCACAGCGCCTGGACCTATGACCACTTCGTCCCGCCCATGGGCGACCCCAACGGCGCCTGCTTCGAAGGCTGGACGGCCCTCGCCGCCCTCGCCGGGGCGACCAGCCGCATCAACCTGGGCTGCCTCGTCAGCGGCGTCACCTACCGCAACCCTGCCCTCCTCGGCAAGATGGCCGTGACGGTCGACCACATCAGCGGCGGCCGGCTGACGGTGGGAATCGGAGCGGCCTGGCACGAGGCCGAGCACCGCTTCTTCGGCTGGGAGTTTCCACCGGTCAAGGAGCGGCAGGACAGGCTGGAGGAGGCGGCGCAAATCCTCCGCGCAATGCTGTCTGGCGACGACTCGCTCGACTTCCAGGGCCATTACTACCAGGTCAACCAGGCGCCGATCCTGCCGTCGGGCGTTCAGAAGCCCATCCCCCTGATGATCGGTGGCGGCGGCGAGAAGCGGACGCTGCGCAGTGTCGCCCGCTACGCCGACGTCATGAACGTGTCGGGTACCGCGGCGGAGGTCAAGCACAAGATCGAGGTTGTCGAGCGACATTGCCGCGACGCCGGCCGCAACCCCGCCGAGATCGAAAAGAGCATCCAGGCCGTCCTCGTTGTCACTGACAACGAGGACCTGGCCAACCGGGTGGCGGCCGGCGTGGCCGGGCGCTCGGGCCTGACGCCGGCCGAGGCGCGCAAGGAATACCCGATCGGGCGCCCGGAGGAAGTCAGGGAGGTCCTCAAGAAGTACCAGGATGTGGGCGTAGAGCACGTGATCCACATGTCGCAGGGGCCGTGGAAAGAGGAGATCTTCAAGCGAATCTCGGACGAGGTAATCGCGCACTTTAACTGAGCTAGCCCGCGCGGTGCCGCGGCGCCGTCCCCCGGCCAATCCCCTCTCCTTGGCAAGGAGAGGGCCAGGGTGAGGTTGGGGGCGGTGGCGAGGGGCGCCTCGCGTGGCACGCAGATCGGCGCTAAATCCCAGAGTTGATTTGTTCAAAGGCCGCGGGCAGGTGTCTGGCGTTGTGCTGAGTCGCCAGCTCGTCTCCTACGACACCTGCGCCTTACATGGGTGCACGGCGGCCCTCGCCGCCGGGCGGTGGGCATATCCGACAAGGCCGGCAGCCACTGGGTAGACTACGAAGGCGACATGACGGCCTGCCAGGTGACCATTCGAAACCTTTCCCACAGCTATGGCGACGATGAGCCGCTGCGCGTCCTGGACGACATCTCGCTTGATGTTCAGCCGGGGCAGTTTGTATCCATCGTCGGCCCCAGCGGCTGCGGCAAGTCCACCCTGCTAAGAGCCATCGGTGGGCTGCTCACCCCCACAAGCGGCGAGGTGATGGTCGACGAGCAGACGCCTCGGCAGCTGCAGCAGAAGATGGGCATAGGATTCGTCTTCCAGGACCCGGCGCTGCTGCCGTGGCGCAGCGTTCGTAAGAACATTGACCTGCCCCTCGAGGTCGCCGGTGGCCGCACGCGCAGGGCCGGGCGCAAGGCCGTGCGCGAGCTTCTGGACCTCGTGGGCTTAAGGGAGTTCTCGAGCTATCCCCCATACCAACTGTCCGGCGGCATGCAGCAGCGCGTGGCCATCGCCCGCGCCCTTGCCTTCGACCCGCCTCTGCTGCTGATGGACGAGCCGTTCGGCGCCCTGGATGAGATCACCCGGGAGGCAATGCGCCAGGAGCTGCAGCGCATCTGGGCTGCTGCCCGCAAGACCGTCTTTTTCGTTACTCACAGCATCCGCGAGGCCGCGCTGCTTTCGGACCGCGTGATCGTGCTGTCGCCGCGACCAGCCCGCGTACTCGGCTCGTTCGAGGTGACCCTGCCGCGGCCACGCACTGAGCAGACCGAGGATGACCCCGAGTTCCTGGCCTGCATTGGGACACTGCGCGAGGCATTGAGGCTCGCCGCGTGAGCAGCGACGAGATGGCCATCGAAGCCCTGGGTGGATCCCCCGCCGGCGCCGCTCTGGAAGTCAGCCCGCGAAGGGGTGTCCGGCGGCGGCTTGGCCGCTGGGTTGTGGCGATCCTCTGGGAGCTGATACCGCCGCTGGTCGCGCTGGGGCTCCTGGTGGGCGGCTGGTGGGCCTACGTGGAGATAGATGACACGCCGGACTACATCGCACCATCGCCCGACCAGGTCTGGGACGAGCTGGTCGACAGACCCGACTTCTACGTCGACCACGCCTGGTTCACCCTCAAGAACGCGCTGGCCGGGCTGGCCATCGGCGCGACGGTAGCGCTTGTCCTGGCGACGGCAATGGCGCACTCGCGACTGATCGAGAAGGGGCTGTTCCCGGTGGCGATCATCGTCAAGGTGACGCCGATTGTGGCCATCGCCCCGCTGTTCACGATCTGGTGGGGCTTCGGGGTGGAGCCCAAGATAGCCGTAGCAGCCCTGATCTCGTTCTTCCCGATCCTGGTCAACGCCATCGTTGGCTTCAGGTCTGTGGAGCCGGCGGCACTGGACTTTATGCGCTCGATCAACGCTTCGCGCTTCGAGGTCTTCAGCAAGCTGCGACTGCCCTCATCGCTCCCTTACCTCATCGCCGCTATGCGCGTGTCGGTGCCGCTGAGCATAATCGGCGCAGTGGTGGCCGAATGGTTCGGGGCGGCGGAAGGGTTGGGGCGGCTGGTCCAGGTCGCCAACGCCAACCTCGACCTGCCGACGCTCTTCGCCGCCATCGTCGTGCTGGCGCTGATGGGCATCGCGCTCAACCTTCTGCTCTCGATCGCCGACCGGCTGCTGCTGGGCTGGCACGCCTCGAGCCGCACGTGAGCTTCTTCAAGGCACTGGCTCGGCCTGGCGCCGGGCGGCTCATTGTCCTGGCCATGATGGCAATGCTTGCCCTCGCGGCCTGCGGTGACGACGACGATGACTCCGCCAACGGCGATGCCACCGAGATCGTCGATGTCGACGGGAGCCCTCCAGAGCCCACTATCGAGTCCGCGGGGAGCCCCGTCGAGGTCGAGGAAGCCGACGTTACCTTTGTCGCCGGCTTCAAGGCCCAGGCAAATCTGCCCTTCGTCGGCGTCTACGTCGCCCAGGAGCAAGGCTACTTCGAAGACGAGGGCCTCAACGTCACCATCGAGCACGACACGACGGGGCAGGGCGAAGCAGTGCGCCTGTTGGTGGCCGGTGAGATCGAGTTCACGACCGCTGACGCCGCCGTGGTCATGCAGAGGCGTTCGGACCCCGGCCTGCCGCTGCTGGCCATAGCCCAGGTGGGGCAGCGTGGCCAGCAGGGCTACGCCGTCAAGGCCGACTCCGGCATAGACTCGCCCGAAGACTGGGCGGGGAAGGTTGTGGGCTACAAGGGCGCCGCTGCCCCGCCCGACCTCTTCGCCATCCTCGCCGCCAGCGGGCTGACCGAGGACGACATCGAGCTGGTCAACATCGGTTTCGACCCGCGTGTCTTCGTTGAGGGCCAGGTAGACGTTTATCCCCTGTTCCTCTCGAACGAGCCCTTCACCATTGAGAACCGCCTGGCCACCCCGATCACCGTGTTCGAAGCGGCCGACTTCGAGATCCCGACACTGGGCCTGACATATGTGACGAGTGAGGACTTCGCCGCCGAGAACCCGGATGTCGTGAGGCGCTTCCTGAGGGCCGTGACCCGCGGGATGGAGTGGGCCGAGGAGAACCTGGACCAAGCCGTCGAGATCGTCCTGATCTATGGACCTGAGGAAGATCCCGAGTTGATGCGCTTCATGCTCGAGGCCGAGCTCTCGGCGGCGAGAGAAGGTGCCGGCGGCGAGGGAATTGGTCTTTTCGACGAGGATCGCTGGCTGGCCCTCTACGAGGTGCTGCTGGAGTTCGGAGGGTTGACGGAGGAGATCGATCCGCGCGAGGCCTACGATCCCTCGTTCATCAGCGAGGTCCACGCGGAGGAATAAGGCATCATAGCCGCCCGCAGACGGGCCAGGGCTCCCAGCCTTCCCGCGACTGCAGCGCCGCTGAGAAGACGCTGTTGAAGATGGGGTCGAAGAGGTCTCCGCGCCGCAGATCGTGGACGTTCGGGTCGACCTGGAAGAGGCCGTAGTAGAGGCGATCTCGGCTGACAGCCCTCGGGTTGCCGCTGCTCTCACAGGCGCAGACCCGCGCAGCCTTTTCGGTGCGCTCCCCCCAGACGGGCTCGAGGAACTCCCCGGAGCAAAAGCCCTCCTCGACGCCAACGGCAAGTAGCCGCTCGCGGGGACTCCGGTACTCGCCGCGCCGGGCGAGCGGAAGCACAGTAGCAACCACTAGGAACAGCCCCAGGAGAGTGAGAAGTGCCGCCGGCCGGCCATTAGTGGGTTGGCTGGCGGGTCGCCACAAGTCGCCAGACGACACCTCCGATGGGAGTACCGCCGGCTGGCCATCAGTGGGTTGGCCACCGGGTCGCCACAGGTCGCCGGTCGTCACCCCCAGATCGTAGGGGCGATTGCCTCAGCGGCTGCGCGAGGGGGTAGCCGGCGCGCGATCTTCGCGGCCCGAGCCGCCGGCGACGGCCACACGCTGGCCGCCGCGCGGGTGATCGCGCTGGCTGTCCCGCGGTTCAGCCACTCCAGGGTGATCCTCTCGTTCCACCACCGGTGCGGCAGGTGCGTCGCAGAGCCGGGGCTCCAGCTCGCAGGTCGCGGTAGGCGCAGAACGCCCCGCGTCCGAGTGCCCGTGGCAAGCCGGCGCGTCATCGCAGTCTGAATCAGATTCGCACTCGTCGGACAGCAATTCGCAGATTTGATCACACAGCCAGGACACATGCTCGCAGACGGCACAGACCGCCGGGGGATAGTCGCAGGTGGGCGGCGGGCAGAGGGTCGGGTCGGTCTCGCACGTCGGCGGACACAGCAGCGGGTCAGTCTCGCAGGTGGGAGGACAGAGCGTGGGGTTTGTCTCGCACGTCGGCGGGCAGAGTAGCGGGTCTGTCTCGCACGTTGGCGGGCAGAGCGAGGGGTCGGTCTCGCACGTCGGCGGACATAGCGTCTCGGTTTCGCACGTTGGCGGGCAGAGCAGCGGGTCGGCCTCGCACGTGGGCGGACACAGCGTCGGGTCGGTTTCGCACGTTGGTGGGCAAAGCAAGGGGTCCGTCTCGCACGTTGGTGGGCAAAGCAAGGGGTCTGTCTCGCACGTTGGCGGGCAGAGCAATAGGTCGGTCTCGCAGGTTGGCGGGCAGAGTAGCGGGTCTGTCTCGCAGGTGAGAGGACAGAGCGTTGGGTTTGTCTCGCACGTCGGCGGGCAGAGCAGCGGGTCTGTCTCGCACGTCGGCGGGCAGAGCGAGGGGTCGGTCTCGCACGTCGGCGGGCAGAGCAGCGGGTCTGTCTCGCACGTCGGCGGACACAGCGTCGGGTCTGTCTCGCACGTTGGCGGGCAGAGCAGCGGGTCGGTCTCGCAGGTCGGTGGGCAGAGCAATGGGTCTGTTTCACACGTTGGCGGGCAGAGCAAAGGGTCGGTCTCGCATGTCGGCGGGCA
>JBBDXC010000011.1:0-32348 GCA_040902555.1 Dehalococcoidia bacterium | reverse complement strand
AACCCGTACCGCATCGAGGGCCAGAAGACAGCGGCCTTCGAGATCGTCGATGACCTCGGCGACGCCCCGGATTTCCTTTGTATCCCGGTCGGCAACGCCGGCAACATCACGGCTTACTGGCAGGGCTTTGTCGAGAGCTTCCAGGCCGAAGCGACCTCCATTAAGCCGCGGATGCTCGGCTTCCAGGCCGCCGGCGCCGCCCCACTGGTGGATGGCAAGCCGGTGGCCCAGCCGGAGACGGTGGCGACGGCAATCAGGATCGGCAACCCGGCCAGCTGGCAGGGCGCCATAGCCGCCCGCGATGAGTCCGGCGGGTCCATAAACGCGGTCAGCGATGAGGAGATAATCGAGGCCTATCGCCTGCTGGCCCGCGAGGAGGGGATTTTCGGCGAGCCGGCCTCAGCGGCCTCCCTCGCGGGATTGCTCAAGCTGGCTGCCGACGGATGGGACTTTAGTGGACGGCGCATCGTCTGCGTCATCACGGGCAGCGGCCTCAAGGATCCCGACACCGCGCTGCGCGAGGGCATGGAGGCAACCGAGGCAGACGCCAACCTCGAGAGCGTGGAGCGTGCCCTGGGCTTCTGAGGCAACATTCCCCTCTCCCGGCCGGGGGAGGGGCCAGGGCAGAGGTTAATAGGCGAAGCTTGCAATCGGGGGCATTGCTACAATTTCGGTAGTAACGCCTCCGCCCACAGCTATGACCCCCACCTACGAAGCCATCGATCAGCGCCGCATCGAAGAAGCTACGCGTCAGCTGATACTCGCCGTGGGCGAGGACCCCGAGCGCGAGGGCCTCAAGAACACACCGCACCGTGTCGGCCAGATGTACGCCGAGCTGTTTTCCGGCCTCCGAGTCGACCCCGCCGACCTCCTCCAGGTCTCCTTCGACGAGGGACACGAGGAGATGGTGATCATCCGCGACATCCCCTTCTATTCGATGTGCGAGCATCACTTCCTGCCGTTCCACGGCAAAGCGCACCTCGGCTACATCCCTAATGGCAAGGTCAGCGGCATCAGCAAACTGGCGCGGGTGGTCGAAGCATTCGCCAAGCGACCACAGCTCCAGGAGCGCCTGACCAGTCAAATCGCCGAAACGCTGATGGAGCACCTGCAGCCCGACGGCGTGGCCGTGGTGATCGAGGCTGAGCACCTCTGTATGCAGATGCGCGGGGTCAAGAAGCCGGGCTCCAGTGTGGTTACATCGGCCGTGCGCGGGGATTTCGCCCACAACTCGGTAACCCGCGCTGAGTTCCTCTCGCTGGTCAAGAGTTAGCGTGACCGAAACGGCTCGGATCGCTGTCCTCAGCGTCCATACCTCACCCATGGCATCGCTCGGACAACGCGAGACCGGCGGGATGAACGTCTACGTCCGCGAGCTTGCCCGCGAGCTTGGCCGCATGGGCTTCCAGGTCGACATGTTCACGCGGCGGTCGGAGCCGCAGGCGCCCAGCGTTGTGGAACCTTTCCCCGGCGTCCGCCTGGTCCAAATTGATTGCGGGCCGGCCGGCTACCTGGAGAAGGAGGACATCTTCCCCTATCTCCCGCAGTTTGTCGACGGAGTGGAGCGCTTCGCCGCCGAGCAGGGCGTGCAGCCGCCGTATGACCTCATCCACACCCACTACTGGCTCTCGGGTAGCGCGGGTATGGAGCTGGCGCGGCGCTGGTCAGTGCCGCACGTGGCGATGTTCCACACCCTGGGCGAAGTCAAGAACCGGGCGCGCGGGACGGAGCGTGAGCCCGACCAGAGGATCGCTGTCGAGCGCCTGATTGCCCGCACAGCCGACCGCATCGTCGTCGCCAGCACCCACGAACGCAACCTGCTGATGCGCCTCTACGGCGCCCCGGACGAGAAGCTCATCGTCGAGCCCCTCGGCGTCGACCTCGATTTGTTCCAACCAACTCCGAAGGCTACGGCGCGTCGCGCGCTGGGCCTGGCCGAGGGCCCGATTATTCTCTTCGTCGGCCGCATCGAGCCGCTCAAGGGCTTGGACCTCCTTGTCGAAGCGCTGGGCGAGGTGGACATGCCCTTCACGCTGCTGGTGGTCGGCGGCGACGACCGTGCCGCCCCTCTCCTATCCCAGATCAGGCAACAGGCGGAGGACTACGGCATCTCGAGTGACGTGCGCTTCCTCGGCACAGTCCAGCACGAGCGACTGCCCCTTTACTACAGCGCCGCCGACATCTGCGTCGTGCCCTCCTACTACGAGAGCTTCGGTCTGGTTGCCGTCGAGGCGATGGCCTGTGGGACACCGGTGGTGGCCTCGCGCGTCGGCGGCCTGACGAGCACCGTGCGCGATGGCGTGACGGGCTACCTAATCCCCTGGCGGTGCCCGGAGCCCTTCGCCGAGCGCATCGAGACCCTGCTGGCCAACGAGGAGCTGCGCCACAACCTGGGGGCGGCCGCCCGCCGCGCGGCCGAGGAGTTCGCCTGGGAGAAGGTCGGCACGGCGATGGCCGCCCTCTACAACAGCCTCACGGCGGAGAGCGTGGTCGCGCCGGCTTGAAGTTTCCCACGCTGCGCAAGAAGCCGGCGCCGCCCCAGCCCATGCCCGCGCCGGGCGAGCCCCTGAGCGCGATGGTGATCGTCGCCCATCCCGACGATGCCGAGTTCATGTGCGCCGGCACCGTGGCGAAATGGGCGGCCGAGGGCTGGGACGTCTGGTACGTGCTTGCCACGAGCGGCGACAAGGGCACGCGCGACTTCGAGGTGGACAGCCAGTATTTGGCGGCGATCCGCGAGCGCGAGCAGCGCCAGGCCGGTGAGGTCCTCGGCCTCAAGGAGGTCATCTTCCTGGGCTACCCCGACGGCTTCCTCGAGTACTCGCAGGAAATCAAAGGACAGGTTGTCCAGCTCCTGCGCCGGCTGAAACCCACGGTGGTGATAACCTGGGACCCCTTCGCCAACCGGCTGAACCACACCGACCACCGCACGATCGGCCTGATCACCGTCGACGCCGTATTCCCCGCTTCCCGCGACCACCTCTACTACCTGCGCGACTACGCGGACGACGGGCTGGAGCCGCATCGTGTCGCCGACCTGCTGCTGGCCGGCACACGCGACGCCGACTACCACGTGGACGTGACGGCGCACATGTCGACCAAGATCGACGCTCTGATGAAGCACACCAGCCAGATCGGCGAGCGAACCCGCGAGGATATGCTCAAGCGCTGGGCCGGCAAGACCGTTACCGAAAGCTATCGACGTATCCATCTAGGAAGCCAGCCGGGTGGGCAGTCGCCCAAGCCGGCGGAGCAAAGCGGGTCGCCGGCCCTTGGCGCCGGGACCAACGTGGAGAAGAAGTAGGTGGAGCAGCTCTCGGTCGATATGTTCTGGGCAGCGCTGGTCAGCAGTGGGCTGGCCGCTGTTTGCTACGTCGCGCATACCTTCGGCTCACGCCAGGTGGTGGGGGCAGCCCAGACGAACGCCGGCACCGTGAACGTCTCGCTGACGGAGAAGGCGCCCCAATCGCTGGCTGTGGCGGCCAGCTTCCTGGCCTCGGCGACGGCACTATTGCTGCTGGTTTCGCTGGTGGCGCGCGTGATCGCCGCCGGGCGGCCGCCGTACACGAACCTCTGGGAGTTCACGGTCGCCTTCTCCTTCGGGATCACGGTGGCGTACATCGCCTTCGAGCGCTGGTACGGACAGCGGTCGCTGGGTGCCCTGAGCCTGACGCTGACCTTTGTTCTTTTGCTTATCGCCGGCCTCTTCTTCCCAGCCGAGGTCAATCCACTGATCCCGGCGCTTCAGGCCAACCGCATCCTGGCCTTCCACGTCGGCATGATGATCACGGCCTACAGCGCCCTCTCCGTCTCCTTCGGCGCCGGGGTCCTCTACCTGGTACAGGGTGGCCGGCGGCGCTTCAAATCCCTGCCCAAGGCGTCGCTCCTCGAGGAAATCGGCTACAAGTCGGTGCTTGTTGGTTTCCCGTTGCTCGCGTTCGGCATCGCCCTTGGGGCCTGGTGGGCCAATGACGCCTGGGGGCGCCCATGGGGCTGGGACCCCAAGGAAACCTCGGCCCTCGTTACCTGGCTCATCTACGCCGGCTATCTGCATATGCGCGGGCTGAAGAACTGGAAGGGCAACAGGTCCGCGATCATGCTCTGCGCCGGCTACGGCGCCGTCCTCTTCACCTACTTTGGGGTCAACCTCTGGATCTCCGGCCTCCATTCCTACGCCGGCGTCTGAGGAGCGCCTAACCACAGACAGCCGCGACACTCAGAGCAGTGCCGATACAGCTGCCTCCGATTCGTCCGGGTCACCCCTATCTCATGTACGAAGAGGTCCGCGCGCAGCCCGAGGCGCTTCGCCGCGCACTGGACGAGGGCCAATCCGCAGCCGACACGGTGGAGGGGCTGTTCGAGGGCAGGCGGCGGGTGTACGTCACCGGCTGCGGCACGTCCTTCCACGCCGCCGTGGTTGCCGAGTACTGGCTGCGGGCCCTAAGCCTCTTCCCGGATGCCCGCGCCGTGGAGGCATTCGAGCTAACGACAGGGCCTTACGCTTTCGACGAATCGAGCCTGGTTATCGCCTTTTCTCAAAGCGGCGGCAAGGGCGCGACCGTACGAGCCGTTCAGAAGGCGCGCTCCGCCGGCGCCGCCACGCTGGCCGTAACCGGGCACGCCGACAGCGCCCTCGCCGCCGAGGCCGATACCGTGCTCTCGTCTGGTTTCGCGGACGAGGTCTCATGGGCGCACACGATCAGCTACACATCCAGCTTGGCCGCCTTCCTGAGTTCGCTGCCTACCGGAAAAGGCGGATCGGCCCGGCCGGGGCTAGCCGAGCAGCTAGCGCGCCTGCCCGACGCTGTGAGCGCCTTCCTGCGCGACGCAGACGACATGCGCGGGCTGGCGGCGGCTCTGCGCGACCTGCGCAGGATATTCCTGATAGGGACGGGCGCCAACTGGGGCACCGCGCTGGAGGGGTCGTTGAAGCTGCGCGAGACCTGTTACCTCCAGGCCGACGCACTTAACGCGGAGTACTTTCTGCACGGGCCCATCTCATCGCTGGACGAGTCCTCGCTGTTGATTGCCCTGGCGCCTCCGGACGCCACACGAGAACGGACGCTCGCCGTCCTGAGGGCGGCGCGGACGATCGGGGCGACCACCCTGACGGTGGGGCAGATCGGCGACAGCGAGCTGGAGGACGCGAGCGACCATTTCATCGAGATGCCGCCGGTGGCCGAGGAGCTGACCCCTCTGCTCTACGTCCTGCCGGTACAGATGCTCGCATACTGGCTGAGCGTTGAGAACGGGGTCAACCCCGACCTCATCCGCCGGGATCAGGAGCCTTATCTGAAAGCACGCGAAGGGTATGGCCTGTAACGGTAGGGCCGCCGTCTATCCCTCTCCCTTGAGGGAGAGGATCAAGGTGAGGGTGATCGAGCTTCCGCCGAAGGATCTTAGCTGCCTATCTACACAGGCTGACGGTTGCTTCCCTAGCATGATGCGGTGAAGATATCTCCCCGCAAGAGCCGTGTCCCTGCACAACGAGTCGAGCCGGCAACTCCCGAGCCCCCTTTCATATGGTGGATGCCCCTTGCGGGCTTGACCCTGGCTCTAGGTTGGGCCGCCTGGGACGCCTCCCGCGGCGCCGACGCAGCCGCCAGTTTCCTCGAGGCGCTGGCCTGGCCCGGCCTGGCCATCTTCGCTGTGACGACGTTCGTCGTCTGGCTGGCCTGGAAGGTCGACCTCGAATGATCCGCCTCTGGTACGGCGCCGACACCTTCTCGCGCCAGGAAGCTGTGGCCGGGCTCAAGGCCGGGCTCGACAGCGATGGCATGCTGTCGACCAACACCGTCGTCCTCGATGGCGCCACCGTGTCGCCGCCGGAACTTCGTAACCACTGCAACACAGTCCCCTTCCTGGCGCCCACACGCCTCGTGGTCGTCGAGGGCCTGCTGAAGAGATCCGAGCGCCGGCGTGGTGGTAAACGGGATGAGGCCGCAGACGATGAAGCGAGCGAGGGCTCGAACGATGGACTGCCGGCCTGGCGCTTCCTGCGCGAATTCGCGGCTGAGATGCCGCCCACGACGGAGCTTTTGCTGCTGGACGAAGACGTTGCTCCCACGAACCAGCTTGTCCGCGACATGAAGCCTGTCGCTGAGGTGCGTGTTTTTCCGGCTCCCGGCCGCGCCGAGCTGCCGACTTGGATCCTGGCCCGGGCGAAGGCCAAGGGCGTGACGATCAGCCCGCGGCTGGCCGAGGGCATCGGCGAGTCCTGCGGCAACGACCTCTGGGCCCTTAACAACGAGCTCGAGAAGCTGGCGGTTTTCGCCGCGGCTGGAGATCCACCATCTGAGTCGGAGATGCTTGGCCTGCTGGCTACAGCCCGCGAGCAGAGCGTCTTCGCCCTCTGCGACCAGATCGTCGAAGGCCGGCGCAGCGCCGCCCTGGGGGCGCTCTCGCGCCTTCTGGCCGAAGGCCAGTCCCCGCAATACCTGCTAGCCATGATCACGCGGCACTTTCGGCTGCTGACGCTGGCCCGCGACGCCATGGACCGTAGGGTGCCCGGCGGCGAGCTGATGAACGTGCTCGAAACGCGCAGCCAGTACGTGGTCGACAAGACCGTGAAGCAGGCGAGGAGCTTTACGCTGCCGCTGCTCGCCCGCTGCTATCGACGGATGGTGCAGGCGGACCAGGACACCAAGACCGGCATCTACGATGGCGAGTTGGCGCTGCAGCTGCTGGTGGGCGACCTTTGTGCGGCGGCCGGACGCTGACTGCTGCTGGATCGGGGTGAAAGCAATGCGCGTGGGAATGTTGACGGGTGGCGGGGACTGCCCAGGGCTGAACGCCGTGATCCGCGCCGTTGTGCGCAAAGGTGAACGTCACTACCACGACGAGCTGGTCGGCTTCGTCGATGGTTGGAAGGGCGTGCTGGAGGGCCGCACGGCCCACCTCAATGTCGAGACCTGCCGTGGGATTCTCCCGCGGGGGGGCACGATCCTGGGCACGACACGCACGAACCCTTACGCCATTGAGGGCGGACCACAGCGGGTGATGGCAACGCTACGGAGCGAGCAGATCGACGCCCTGATCGCGATCGGCGGCGAGGACACGCTTGGCGTGGCTGCCAGGCTTCATGAGGAGGGCCTTGCGGTCGTCGGGGTGCCCAAGACGATCGACAACGACCTGCAAGAGACCGAAGTCACGTTCGGCTTCCACACGGCGGTCCAGATCGCCACGGACGCCATAGACAGGCTCCACACCACCGCGGAGTCGCACGACCGGGTGATGGTTGTGGAAGTGATGGGGCGACATGCCGGGTGGATAGCCACCTATGCGGGCATCGCCAGCGGCGCCGCGGAGATTCTCATCCCGGAGGAGGAGTTCGACATCGACGCCGTGGCCGAGCGTCTGAGAAGGCGCCACGAGCAAGGGCGCTTCGCCTCGATTGTCGTCGTGGCCGAGGGAGCCCGGCCCCAGAGCGGCATCTCCGAGACAGCATCGGGCGAGCGCGACCAGTTCGGCCACGTCCGGCTCGGCGGTATCGGCAAGGCGGTGGCCGATCAACTCGAAGCCCTGACCGGATTCGAGACGCGCGTCACTACCCTGGGCCACCTGCAGCGTGGCGGCACACCGACGGCTTTCGACCGCGTGCTGGCTACTCGCTTCGGGATCGCAGCGATTGACGCAGTCCACGACGGCGCCTTCGGCCAGGTTGTGGCGTTGCAAAGCGGGGAGATAGTGCGAGTGCCCCTGGCCCGCATGCTCGAGCGGACGAAGACGGTTGACCACGACCTCTACCACGGCGTTGCCGGGGTCTTCTTCGGCTAGCCGCCCTGCTCTCCGGTCGTCAGCCACGCCGCGGCGAGGCCCGGGATCGTGACCTCGACCTGGCCGTCGCGGGTGCGCGCCGCCCGCTGAAGAGCTTTGGTTAGCCGCGCTTCGGCGTCCATCGTGCTCGCCAGGAGCACTTTGGAATAATCGATGGAGATGTGCGTGGACGCCGGCTCGACGGATGTGTTGAGGAGGACGAGCACCGACGCGCTGCCTTCAAGGCGGCGCTGAAAGACATAGAGGTCTTCCTTCGCTGCTACCGGCCTGAACCCGCCGCTATTCAGCGATGCCTCGCCCCTGCGGATGGCCAGAGCCCGCCGATTGAGGTTGAGCAGCGACGAGGGGTCGCCGTCCTGGTCCGCCACGTTGATCTCCGCCGGCCCGTAGGGCAGCCAGGGCTCGCCGGTGCTGAAGCCACGGGTTGAGCTCGCATCCCAGGGCATCGGGATGCGCTCGGGGTCTCGACCGCGGGCGCGGAACCTGGCCGGGTCCTGAAGCCGGGCTTCGGGGATTCCCCCGTTGAGCATCCCAAGCTCGTCACCGTAGTAGAGGAATGGCGTGCCGGTCAGGGCGAGGACAAGAAGAGCGGCCGCGCGGGCGCGCTCCTCGCCCCAGCCGTCTTCGTTGTGGCGATTGACGAACCGCGGTTGGTCGTGGTTGCCGATTGCCCAGCAGGCTTGGGCTCCGCTGGGCAGAGTAGCCTGAGACTCTACGACGACCTGCGCTATGGCTGACGCCCGCCAGGGCACCAGCCGCCAGGAGCGGTCGACGATCAGATTGAAGTTGAAGGTCATGTGCAGGCCGTCGAGCTGGTCGGCGCCGTAATACTGGGCGACCTCCTCGGCCGTGCCGTAGACCTCACCCACCGCCATCCGCTCGGGATACTCGTCGAGGACCGAGCGCAGGCCGCGAATCTTTTCGATGACGCCCGGGAAGTTGCGGTTGTTTACAGGGAGGTAGCGCAGGAACTCGGGCATGCCCTCCAGCCAGCGCGGGTTGGGCGGGTTATCCGCGAGCTCGGGGTGCTTCAGGATCATGCCGATCACGTCCATCCGGAAGCCGTCGACGCCGCGGTCGAGCCAGAACCGCAAGACGTCGTGCATCGCCTTCTCGACATCGGGATTTCGCCAGTTGAGGTCGGGTTGCTCCTTCAAGAAGGAGTGGAGGTAGTACTGGGGGGTCGCCTCGTCCAGCGTCCAGGCCGGGCCTCCGAAGTTCGACAGCCAGTTGTTGGGGAGGCCGCCTTCCGGACTCGGGTCGCGCCAGAAATACCAGTCTCGCCTCGGGTTGTCGAGCGACGACCGCGAATCGAGGAACCACGGGTGCTGGTCGGACGTGTGGTTGGGCACCCAGTCGAGGAGGAGCTTGAGGCCTCGGGCGTGGCAGCCCTCGATCAGCGCGTCCATGTCGTCGAGCGTCCCGAAGGTCGGGTCGACGCCGCAATAGTCGGCGACGTCGTAGCCGAAGTCCTTCATCGGCGAGGGAAAGGTGGGCGAAAGCCAGATGCCGTCGACGCCGAGATCGCGGACGTAATCGAGCCGGCTGATGATCCCGCGCAGGTCGCCAATGCCGTCGCCGTCGGAGTCCTGGAAGGAGCGCGGGTAGATCTGGTAAATGACGGCCCGCCGCCACCAATCTGCTTGGTCTATCACGGACCCGACGGGATCAGCGGAATTGCGGAATGTGGAATCTTGCGAAGGATTTCTCGGTCGTCTGTGATCAAAGGAAGGCCCGTCTCAACGGCCAGCGCCACATAGGTGGCGTCATAGGCGGTCAAACCGCTCGCAGCCCACATGGCGACATCTCGCAGCGGAGGATCCTTGACGTCAAATGCTAGGTTCTCGAGGTGCTCCGCGAGTTCGTCCATATAACGGTCCGTGAGGTGATAGGCTCTAGCGCCGATGTTCAGTAGCTCCGTGAAAACCAAACGGGGCACCACGACGGCGAGTTCGCCTGAATAGTGTTCCTCTCGGAGAAGTAGGGCGTGCTTCGACTGCTCGGATTCGTCTGCCTTTATCCAGTACCAGAGGACCGACGAATCAAGGATCGCAACCTTCAATGAGAGTCACGATCCATGCGGATCCATTCGGTGACGTCGCAATCACGTGAGGGCATCTTGCGGCCGAGTTCGGCAAGCTTGTCGAGCGCTTCCCTTCCTCTGGCCAGCCTGGCCTCGTCCTTGTCTTGAAACTGGCGTACGGCCAGTTGACTGATGTATCCGCTCCGCGACATTTTTTCGCGATTAGCGGCCTCATCTATCCGAGCCAAAAGGGCGTCATCCAGGGAGATCAGTACCTTTGTCATAGCGGCAGTATATCCCGGATATCTAGACGGGATCGAGGGCGGCGCGGAAGTTCGGGTGCATACGCTCGCGCCGCTCAGGCATCCCGGCGACTTCGAGCCTGTGCATGTACTCGTTCACGCGCCGCTTGCCGACCGCGATCATCCGTCTCATCCCCTCGTCCACCTTGTCGCGGCCGCCGCCCATCAGGATCAGCAGGGACTCCTGCGTTGGGTCGACGTGGTCCGTCACCGGCGTCGCCAGCTCGGCTTCGAAGAGGTCGAAGTAGTGGTGCATCTCCTCACGCCGCCAGGGCTGCGTCTCCAGGACGTACTTCAGGTGCATCACGCCGAAGGCGATGTGCCGTGACTCGTCCTGGGCGCACATGCGGAAGATGCGCTGGTCGACCTCGTTTTGGCCGATGTACTCGCCCATCCTGAAGAGGCTCTGCACGAGGCCCTCGGCGAGGACATGCATCATTGCCGACATCTCGGAAAAGTCCTGCGCGCTGAGCATCGACTTTTGGCCGATTTCCATGGTCTGCTCACGCATGCCGCCGCCGTTGGCGAAGATGCGCTTGCGGAAGACGTCGAGATGACGGGCCTCGTCCATGATCTGGCTGGCTAGGAAGAGCTTGGTCTCGTAATACTCGGGGCTGATCCGGGGCATCCACTGGCCGGGAACGTCGGCGGCCACGAACTCTACCTCGGTCAGGAACGTGCAGTACTGGCACATCGCCTGCTCGAGGTCCTCGGGCAAGGGCGTCAGCTTCTCCCAGGGGATGTCTGTGGCCGAGCTCCACTGGCGCTGCACAGCCTCTTCGTAGAGCAGCGTTGCGTTCTTCGACCAGACGTCGGCTTTCTGCTGGTAGGCGATTGTAGACCGAGGGGCCTCCGGCCGGGCGGTGGTGCCACGAGGTGCCAGTCCCTGGTTGGTCGTCGACTCCGGCACCTCGCCGTATGACCCAATGTTGATGTCGTCGAGGGTCATACCGCGTCGGCCCGCCTTGGCGAAGAGCCCTACCTGGCCAGAGAAATCCAGCCAGCTGAGGTCGGCTGCTGGCGGCTCAGGGTCCTGTCGCAGCATTTCCAGTGTCTCGGGCGAGATGGCCATCGCTTTCCCTCCGCAGGTCCTGAGCGCAGGATAGCTGAAGGCACTCCGACGGTACCCGGGGCAGGTATGTTTTAGCCGGCGCCGCCCTCGAGCATCATCTTGAACGTCGCGTTCATGCGCTCCTTGCGCTCCGGCATCCCGGCGACCTCGAGGCGGTGCATGTACTCGTTAACCCGCCGTTTGCCGACGGCCATGCTGCGCTTGATCCCCTCGTCGATCTTGTCGCGCCCGCCGCCGAGCAGGATAAGCAGCGCTTCGTTCGTCGGGTCCATGTCCATGGCTTCGATTGGCCGCGCCAGGTCGTCCTCGAAGAGGTCGAAGTAGCTGTGGATCTCCTCACGCCGCCAGGGCTGCGTCTCCAGCACGTACTTGAGGTGCATGATGCCGAAGGCGATGTGGCGGGATTCGTCCTGGGCGCACATGCGGAAGATGCGCTGGTCGACCTCGGTCTGGCCGATGTACTCGCCCATACGGAAGAGGCTCTGTACGAAGCCCTCGGCCAGGATGTGCATCAACGCCGACATCTCGGTGAAGTCCTTGGCGTCCAGCAGGGCGCGCAGCCCGTTCTCATCCGTCTGCTTGCGCATGCCGCCACCGTTGGCGAAGGCGCGCTTGCGGAACACATCGAGGTGCCGCGCCTCGTCCATGATCTGGCTCGCCAGGAACAGCTTGGCCTCGTAGTATTCCGGCGAGATTTTCGGCAACCACTGGCCGGGCACGTCGCCGGCGATGAACTCAACCTCCGTCAGGAACGTGCAGTACTGGCACATCGCCTGCTCCAGGTCGTCGGACAGAGGAGTCAGGTCCTCCCACGGGATGTCTGTCGCCGAGCTCCACTGGCGCTGGACGGCCTCCTCATAGAGGAGCGTGGCGTTCTTGGACCAGACGTCGGCCTTCTCCTGGTAGGACACGGATACGCGTGGCGCCTCGGGCCGGCGCGCCACCCCGCGGGGGGCAAAGCCGAAGTTCTGGGTGGAGGGCGCCGCCTCGCCGTAGGCACCAATGTTGATGTCGTCGAGCGTCAGCCCCCGCCGGCCTGGTTTGGCCTGGATGCCCCAGGCCTGGGAGAGGTCGAGCCAGCTCAAGTCGGCGGCCGGGATCTCGGCCTCGGTACGCAGTTTCTCCATCATTTCGGGTGCAATCGCCATCTCTGCGTCCTTTCGTCTAACGCACCGGGAAGTGGCTCAAGGCTAGCACAGCGAGAGCCTATCTCTCAGGCAAGTGCACCGAATGCCGATGCAGCCGCCAGCTATCCACGGGGAAGTTCGCCCTCTCTGCCTGTGATGAGGATCGACCAGGCTACGAAAGCCAGGATGGCGAACCCGGCGAGGCCGTCCGTGAAGATGGTTGCGTACCAAAAGGGGTCGATATCCGGGTTCCCATCCATGAAGTGCCCGAACGTGGTCAGTCCGGTCAGCGAATAGACGGCGAGACAGGCGTGCGCGGCCAGATAGCTCCGTTGGGAATAGACCCAGAATCCGGCGATGCCGGCAACGGTGAGAATTGGCCAAAAGATGAGGATGGCGGCCCCGGTCGTGGAGTTGCTAATCCAGGACGGGTCAGGGTATTGGTTGATCTCGACGTAGTTGTGCGCATAGTGGATGGCGGTACTGAGGATGCTGGCCAGCAGAATCCCTCCTAAGATGGCGAGCCTGCTTGAATGACTGCCGATGGAAGTATCCACGGTTCCGCGGGTGGCCTGGCCCTTGACAAGCAATGCTTTCCCCTTTCGTCGAGCGAACTCCCATCCGGGTCGGTCCGGCGCGTCTGGCTCGAACCGGTCGCGATCGCTACTCTATTAGATAGATCGCTCTACTTATTGCGTCAAGGGGGAATCTTTGGCTCCGACGACGAAAGATCGCATTTTGGACGCTACTGCGGAGCTATTCCGCCGTCACGGTTACACCGGTACCGGTCTGAAGCAGATAGTCGCTGCCGCCAACGCGCCGTTCGGATCGATCTACCACTTTTTTCCACGTGGCAAGGAGCAGCTTGGGGAAGAGGTCATCCGCCGCTCCGGGGAGATGTATCGGCAGCTGATAGAGGTCATCGTCGATCCCGCCCCTGACCTCGTGACTGGTTACCGCGACCTTTTTGCTGGCGCCGCGGCCGTACTCCGCGAGACGGACTATGCCGACGCCTGCCCGATAGCCACGGTCGCGCTCGAGGTTGCAAGTAGCAATGAGCCTCTCCGACAGGCGACGGCTGACGTCTTTGAAAGCTGGATCACCTCCGCGACCGAGCGCTTCGTGGCTGCTGGAATGCATGAAGACCGGGCGCGGGAGCTGTCAATCTACGTGATCTGCGCCCTGGAGGGCGCGTTCGTCCTCAGCCGTGCCATGCGCACCACCGTCCCCGTCGAACTGGCCGGGTCTGCCGTAGTAGCCGCGGTGAGCGAAGCGCTAAACGCTTCTAACGTTACGGCTCCATGAGCAGCCCTATTTGCCCGGGCGTGATGAGCTAGCCGCCGGGGTTGTCTTCCTCGCCAGCGCAGCTGCGCAGCTCGACCGTGACCGGCGCCGAGGTAGAGGTATTCTGGGCGTTGTCCGTGGCCTCGATGTGGTAGACGATGGGCCCGCTGCGGTTGATCGGGGGCACGGACCCCTCCCATCGCCCCGACGAGGACTCCTCCATCGGGGCTGAGATAGGCTCGTCCTCGCCCACGACATAGACCAGGTTGACCGAGGCTATCCCCGACGGGTCCTCGATCAGGGCGGTTACGCCGAAGGCTGTCGTCAGCGTCACGCCGTCGATCTCGACTGACTCGCAACCCGCCTGATAGATGTATGGGGCGGTTGTTTCCGGGTCCTGGGGCGCACCCAGCCGCTCGTCCGAGATCGTCGGGCCGGTCCCGGGCACGATCAACTGGACCCTGATTTCTGTCTGCTCCTCGCTGCTGGCCAGCGATAGCGTACCGCTTTGCTGACCCTCGGCCAGGGTCTCGCGGTTGACGGCGACCGACACGGCGAGCGTCTCGCCCGGTTCTATTGAGCCGGCGTCCGGGGTTACCGTGAGCCACGGCTGGTCGCTGGAAATCGACCACGTCGTGGTCTCGTCTGCCGTAGTCGTCAAGGTCAGCACGCGCTCGGCTTCGTCCGCGCCGAAGTCGAGCTGGTCAACATTCAGGCTAAGGATTGGCTCGGCCGGCTCCTGGTTGGTGGCGCTGCCGGCCACCGCAACCTGTTCGGGGGCTCCGTCATCCCTGCTGATATAGAGCAGGACTGCCAGCCCCAGGATGCCGAGGATGGCTATCCCCCCGAGCAGGTAGTAGAAGGTGCGCTGGTTCTCGCCTCTGCGCGGCTCCTCGGGGCTGTAGGAGTAGGCGTAGGCGCTATCGTCCACAACCCCTGGCTGGCCCTGCAGTGGCATCCTCGCGGCGCGGAAGCGCGGCAGCCTGACGCCCTCGTGGCGGTTGGGCGTGGCAATCTTCCCCTCCACGACGAGCCCGCCCCGCCCCGGCTCGATGCGGCCGGTCGGCGACACCACGGGCATCCGCCTGCCGCCCATCCGCGGGAGGCTACCTCCGCGTTCGGCGGAGGCGGCGTTCTGCGTAGAGATTAGCTCGGCGACGGGCCCCATCAGTGCTGCCCGGAGGCCGGGCGGCGGAGGCACGGGGAGAAAGCTGCGATAGAGGGCGAGCAGCGAACCGAAGCGTGTGACGGTCTGCGTGCAGAGGTTGCAGGCGGCGATGTGGTCCTCGATGCGGCGGCGGGTGGTGTCGCTGACCCTGGCCGAATCCTCATCGGACATCAGGACATCGAGGTCGTGGCACCAGCGCCGGCCGCGCAGGCCGAGCACCACGGCCGCCATGGCGCCCTCGACCGCCAGTTCCATCCGGCGCACTGTGGCTTCGACAGCCTGTGTGGAAAGACCAAGGATGTAGGCTACCTCGGCGACCGACAACCGTTGCCGCAATGTGAGATCGAGCAGGGCAAACTGACGCCGGTCGAGCGACCCCGCAACCTGCCAGATAAGGATCGCTACCCCGTGGTCCGCGGCCTCCCCGTTGACGCCGGCGAGGCCGCTGCGACAGAAAGCCTCATTAATTGGAGCCGTTAGCACGATTGCCTCGGAGGCCAGCCCGCTTCGGCCGCGCAGCCGCTCCAGGGCCAGCCGCATCGTGCCGGCAAAGATCAGCGCCCGGAAGCTCTCGCCACTGGCGAGCAGCGAGGGGTCCGAAACGAGCCCGCGCATGACTTCCGAAAGCACGTGGCGGGCCTCGCCGGCTTCGCCCAAAAGCCGCACGGCGAAGTCGTAAGCGGCGGGAAAGTAGCGACGCAAGAGCTCGCCGTAAGCTTCTTCTTCGCCGGCGGCGGCCCGCTCACGCAGCTCTCTGTCGAGTACCTCCAGGGGCATAGACGGTAGCTTAGGCTCCATAACTCTTAGAGTCGCCCAGCCGAGTGTTGACGCGAGGCGAACAAGCGTACTAATGTAGTGGAGAACATTAGTCCGAAACGGAAGTTCCGTTGGCGAACAGGAGGCAAGCACTTGCCCGAGCTCTCAGACAAGCAACAGCGGATTCTTAACTTCATCGAGAAATTCATCGAGGAGCACGACTACCCGCCGAGCATTCGCGACATCCAGATCAGCTGCGGTATCAGCTCGACCTCGGTGGTTGATTACAACCTCAAGGCGCTGGAGCGTGCCGGCCATATCAAGCGCGGGCGAGAAGTGTCGCGGGCGATCGAGGTGGTCGGTGCGAAACGCCGGCGGACGACGCTGGTCCCCATCCTCGGTACGATTGCCGCCGGCCAGCCGATTCCCGTCCCCGACGGTTCGGTCGACTACGAGGACACCATTGACCTTACCGACGAGATGCTCGGCGGCCGCCGCGACGTATTCGCCCTCAGGGTCAAGGGTGATTCGATGATCGATGCGTTGGTCAACGACGGCGACCTCGTCGTCCTCGAGAAGGCAGATAGCGTCCGCGATGGCGAGATGGTCGCCGCCTGGATCCGCAGCGAGGCGACGACGACGCTCAAAAGGTTCTACCGCGAGGGCCAGAAGGTACGCCTGCAGCCCGCCAACGCCACCATGGCCCCGATCTACGTCGACGCCCGCGACGTGGAGATCCAGGGCCGGGTCGTCTGCCGCTTCAACCAGGGCTAGCCGTTACACCTTCCATTTGTCCCCTGGTCGTGCCACCCCCTCGCGTCCCGTGCGCCGCCCCCGCGCCGCCCCTCAACCTCACCCTGCCCTCTCCTTGCCAAGGAGAGGGTTCTGGGCGGGGAAGGACGCGCACCGTAGAGGCCGGTTGCCGGGGTTGTTAGGCAGACCCGCAAGACCTCTCGGCGCTTAGCCTGTAGGGAGCTATCGCCCAATGCTCCTTGATGTCCGCGACCTCAACGTTTCCTATCCCTCCTCAAGTGGCCGCGCCGACGCCGTCCGCGGCGTCAGCTTCAACCTGGCCGAGGACCGCACCCTCGCGCTCGTCGGCGAGAGCGGCGCCGGCAAGACCTCGGTCGGGCTGGCGATCCTTGGGCTCCTTCCCGGCAACGCCCAGGTTAGCGGGCAGGTCATCGTCCAGGACAACGATGTCTTGCAGATGCGACCCAACGAGCTCAGGGCCATGCGCGGCCGGATTGTCTCGATGGTCTTCCAGGATCCGGCCACCGGCCTGAACCCGGTCCTCACGATCGGCAGCCAGGTGTCCGAGGTCCTGACCAACCATCTGGGCATCTCCAAGAAGGAAGCGAAGCAGGAATCCGTTGCCCTCCTGCGCAAGATGGGAATCCGCGACGCCGAAGGGGTGATCCACCAGTACCCGTTCCACCTCTCCGGAGGCATGGCGCAGCGCGTGATGATCGGCATCGCCATGGCGCTGGAGCCGCGCCTGATGATCGCCGACGAAGCTACGTCGGCCCTCGACGTCACAGTGCAGGCGGGAATCCTGGCCGAGCTGCGGCGGCTGCGCGAGCAGTCGGGCACCTCCATCCTCCTCATCACCCACGACCTCGGAGTCGTGGCCCAGATGGCCGACGATGTGGCCGTGATGTACGCCGGGCACATCGTCGAGCAGGGCACGGCTTCCCAGGTCTTTCGCGACCCCACCCACCCGTACACCGAGGGCCTTCTCGCCACGCGCCCCCGCCTCGACAGCGAGCGCATGGGTCCCCTCCGCGCGATCCGGCCCCCCGCCGACGAGGGAGATTTCGAAGAGCTCTGTCCCTTCCTGCCGCGCTGCCACAAGGCGCTCTCTCGCTGCCGCGTCGACAAGGCGCCTGCCCTGGTCGAGTTAGAGGGTCGCCACAAGACGGCCTGCTACAACCCGGTCATCCCGACCTAGCGCCCCGCGGGACCGATGCCAGCACTCCCACCCAGCTCCCGCGATAGCATGGGCGGTGACGGCCCAGGTTGGGCCAGAGAGCGAGGGGGAACTGACCATGGCGGAGACAGTGCGAGAAACGGTGCGGGAGCTGCTTGAATCGACCCTGACGACGGTCGAGCAACTCATGCAGCTTCAGGACGGCGACCTGGCTTCAGGGTCGTCCCACGTCTGCGCCCAGGGTGGGACTTTGTGGAACCTGATAACCAATGACATCGACCACGAGACCATCCACGCCGGGCAGATACTCGAGGCCCGCAGCGAGGGCCACACAACTGCCACCCAGATGGAGCGGCTCGTAACTGAGTGGTTGCGGGCCCGGGCGACGTTCATCTCCACCCTCGTGGGGATGAACGACGAGGAGTTCAACCGCGAAACCGCCGAAGGGGCCTGGACCTACCGGCAGGTCGCCGACCACGTCCGCGGGGTGGAACGCCACTCGATGGCGTCCGTAGAAGCCGATCGACGCATGGAATAACCGTGGGGCGCATCGCAATGCGCCCTCTCATGCCGATCAAATTAATTGGCCGGGTGGTCACGTTTGTGTGACGCATTGTCGCCTTCGAGGACGAACGCGAGGGCGCATTGCGATGCGCCCCTACAAACGGTGTATCTCCGGCACCAGCGGATGGCTGATTCGGAACTTACGGGGTTCCCGGCCAATCTCATCTCGTTAATCGGGTGTTAACACGGCTTAAAGGTGGCTTAACTCTCATAGTCCTGTGCCCTTCGAGGATGGCCTTACCACACAAGCACAACCTAGGAGGCACAGGAAATTAATGACTGACTTTTTAAGGCAATGGGCAAAGTACGCCGGCCTGCTGTTCGGCGGACTTCTGCTTGTCCTCGCGATGGGCGCGGTGGCCTGTGGCGACGACGATGACGCCACGACCGAAGAAACCGAAGAGGCCGGCGGCGACGATGCCACCGAAGAGCCAACCGAGGATGTCGGCGAGCCAACCGAAGAGGGCGGCGCCGCCAGTGAGTTCGACTACGGATCACTGAGCGGGGCGATATCCATCGACGGCTCCTCGACCGTCTTCCCGATCACCCAGGCGGTGGCCGAAGAGTTCGCCGGCGTGGCCGACGTCGATGTCGACGTTGGCATCGCCGGGACGAGCGCCGGCTTCGAGCGCTTCTGCGCGGGGGAGATTCAGATCTCCGACGCTTCCCGCCCGATCAGCGATGAGGAAATCGCCGCCTGCGCCGACGCCGGCATCGACGACATCGTCGAGATCCAGGTCGGCATCGACGCCCTCACCGTAGTTGTCAACCCCGACAACACGATGGAGTGCGTGACCATCGAACAGCTTGCCCAGCTCTTTATGGAGGGCGGCGCCAGCAACTTTAGCGAGGTTGACCCCAGCTTCCCGCATGAGGACATCATCTTCTACTACCCGGGCGCCGACTCGGGCACCTTCGACTACTTCGTCGAAGAGGTTCTCGGTGACCCCGATGAGGGTGCACCGGCGCACCGCAGCGACGGTACCGCCTCGGAAGACGACAACGTCCTGGCCCTGGGTGTCGAGGAAGACTCCGCCGCCATCGGCTACTTCGGCTTCGCCTACTTCCAGGGCGCGGGCGACAGCCTCAAGGCTCTGCAGCTCGACGCCGGCAGCGGCTGCGTCGAACCCTCGATCGATACAGCGCTGGCCGGGGACTACTTCCTCTCCCGCCCGCTGTTTATCTACACCCGGGAATCCTTCCTCACCGAGAACCCCGAGGTCCTGGGCTTCGTGAACTTCTACCTGGAGAACGCGGAAGCCCTCGTCACCGAGGTTGGCTACATTCCTCTGCCCGCGGATGTCCTGGCAGAAGAGGTGGCCGAGATTGAGCCGTTCCTGCCCTAGGCAGGAACAGCTCGAACTGACTGAGCAAACAAGGCGGCAGGGAGGATCTTCGGGCTCTCCCCGCCGCCTGAGCATTCCTAAAGACGTTGGTACGCTAATGGAGAGGCGGAGCTAAGCAAGAAAAATGGCGACGCAGACAGCTTTCGGGGCTCCGCCCGACGGGCTCCACCAGGGGCTCCGCAAAAAACCCCTGGGGCGGCCCGGCGAAATGATCGTGATGGCGTTGCTCACGGCCTGCGCCGCGGTCTCCGTGATCACTACCTTCCTCATCGTCTTCGTCCTCTTCGAGGAAACCCTGGGCTTCTTCGAGGAGGTCTCTCTCGCCGACTTCTTCCTCAGCACCGAGTGGCAGCCCCTGATCGGCAACGAGCCAACCTTCGGCGTCTGGGAGCTGGTCGTCGGGACCCTCAACGTCCTCATCTGGTCTATGGTCATCGCCCTCCCGCTGGGGCTGGCTGCGGCCATCTACTTGAGCGAGTACGCCCACCCGCGGACCCGGCGCATCCTCAAGCCCATCCTCGAAGCCCTGGCCAGCGTCCCCACCGTCGTCTACGCATTCTTCGCGCTGACGTTTGTGACGCAGGACATCCTGCGCCCCTTCCTCGGGACCGACCAGATAGGCTTCTTCAACGCCCTCGCCGCCAGCATCATGCTCGCCGTCATGGTCCTGCCCACCATCACCTCCGTCTCCGAAGACGCGATGGCCAACGTGCCCAGGGAGCTACGAGAGGCGGCCTACGGGCTGGGCGCGACGCGGCTCGAGGTAGCCACGAGGATTGTTGTCCCGGCCGCCCTCTCCGGGATAATCGCCGCCGTCCTCCTCGCGGTCTCGCGGGTCATCGGCGAGACCATCATCGTCGCCATCGCCGCCGGCTCCACGCCAAACCTCACGCTGGACCCGCGCGACACCGTCCAGACGATGACCGGCTACATGCTCCAGGTCGGCCTGGGTGAGGCCGCGCGCGGCACAGTGCAATACACCTCCCTGTTCGCTATCGGCGCGACGCTGTTCGTCATGACGTTCTCCCTGAACGTCCTCGCCATGTGGTTCGTGCGTCGCTTCCGCGAGGAGTACGAGTAGTGGCCGCCGCCGCGCCCGCCTCGCTGGTTTCCCTGCGCGCTTCGGGTCAGCTCGCCCGCCGGCAGTTCATCTCCCGCCTGTCGCGCTACGTGTTCCTCGGCGCCACCCTCCTGGCTATCGGCGTCCTGGCCTTCCTTGTCTTCGACATCGTGAAACAGGGTGGTGGACGGCTGAGCTGGGACTTCCTCACGACGTACCCCTCGCGCTTCGCTGAGAGGGCGGGCGTCCGCGCCGGCCTGCTCGGCACAATCTGGGTGGTCGGCACGACTATCGTCCTGACGATCCCCGTCGGCATTGGCACAGCGATCTGGATTGAGGAATTTGCCCCCCGCAACCGCCTGACCCAATTGGTGCGTCTCAACATCGCCAACCTGGCCGGCGTGCCCAGCATCATCTACGGCATCCTCGGCCTGGCCTTCTTCGTCCGTTTTACGGAGCTCGGCTCAACGATCCTTGCGGCGGCCCTGACGCTCTCCTTGATGATCCTGCCGATCATGATCATCACCGCCCAGGAAGCCGTCAGGCAGGTGCCGCCCAGCATCCGCGACGGCTCGCTCGCGCTGGGCGCGACCAGGCTGCAGACGGTTTGGCACCACGTCCTGCCCGGGGCGGTCCCCGGAATGGCGACCGGCGCCATCCTGGCCATCTCGCGAGCGGCCGGCGAGACCGCCGCGCTAATCATGATCGGCGCTGCGGCCTTCGCCGCCTTTGACCCGACGAGCATCAACGACAAGTTCAGCCTGCTGCCAATCCAGATCTACGGCTGGATCATCGCCCCACGCGGCCAGGGCTTCGAAGCCAACGCCGCGGCGGGCATCATAGTAATGATGATGGGAATACTGACCCTCAACCTGACCGCTGCCATAATTCGCGAGCGCTTCCGGCGTCCTTAGGAGTGACAACATTGATCGACCAAAAAGTCCACGACCAGGTCCAGACCCCCATCCAGCCGGACGCACCGCGTCTCAGCGAGGAAGAGCGGATCGGCATCATTGGCTCCCCCAACCGCGGCGACTGCATCATGGAGCCGATCGAGCCGGTGGCCCTGGGCTTCGAGGCCTTCAGCCTCTGGTATGGCGCCAAGCGGGCGATCCAGGACGTGACGATCAAGTTCCCGGCCAACAGGGTTACGGCCCTGATCGGCCCTTCTGGCTGCGGCAAGAGCACGCTGCTGCGCTCGATGAATCGCATGAACGACCTGATCCCCGGCGTGCGCACAGAGGGGAGCGTCTACTACCGCGGTATCGACATCTTCGCCCGCGACATCGACCCGGTCGAGGTTCGGCGCCGCATCGGCATGGTCTTTCAAAAGCCCAACCCATTCCCCAAGTCGGTCGCCGACAACGTCGCCTTCGGCGCCAGGGTCAACGGCTTCCGCGGCAACACCCGCGAACTCATCGAGAACTGCCTGCGCAAAGCCGCCCTCTGGGATGAAGTCAAGGATGGGCTCAATAAGTCCGGCCTTGCCCTTTCCGGCGGACAGCAGCAGCGCCTCTGCATCGCCCGCGCCCTGGCCAACGAGCCCGAGATCATCCTCATGGACGAGCCCTGCTCGGCCCTCGATCCAATCGCCACGCTGAAGATCGAGGACCTGATGCGCGAGCTGGTCAAGGACTACACGATCATCATCGTCACCCACAACATGCAGCAGGCGGCGCGCGTCTCGGACTACACGGCGTTCATGCTGATGGGCGAAGGCGGGGCGGGACAGGTCATCGAGTACGCACCGACCAACGAGATATTCACCAACCCGCGGGACAAGCGGACGGAAGACTACATAACGGGGCGCTTCGGCTAGCGCGTGACGACGCGGGCGGGGTTCCACTCCCAGATCGACCGCCTGCAGGAGGAGCTCGTGCTCCTCGGCAGCATGGCCGAAAAGGCCATCCGCCGCTCTATGGATGCTCTGCGCGAGCGCAATGTCCCCGCCGCCCGCGGGATCATGCACGACGATAACGCCATCGATGAGAAGCGCTTCGCCATCGAGGAGAAGACCCTCAACCTGATGGCCCGCCAGCAGCCCCTGGCCAACGACCTGCGCACACTGGCCGCCGTCCTCCTCCTGGCCTCGGAGCTGGAGCGCATAGGCGACCACGCCGAGGGCATCGCCAAGATCGTCGTCATGCTTGGCGAAGAGGGCTACGTGGGCCCCCTCCACGACCTCGAAGAGATGGCGGAGAGGGCGCTCGGCATGCTCAGCCGGGCGCTCGAGGCCTTCCTGCAACAGGACGCAGACCTGGCCAGGCGAGTCTGCGACGAGGACGACGGGGTCGACGCCCTCCAGGATGTCGTCTACCGGCGGATGCTCACGATCATGAGGGCCGACGCCTCGCTCGTCCGCCGGGCCACGTACCTGATCTGGGTCTCACACAACCTCGAACGCATCGCCGACAGGGCGACCAACATCTGCGAGCGCGTCGTCTTCCTGGCCAGCGGCAGGATGGAGGAGCTCAATGTGTCCGTCTACTAGGCGGTTATCATTGGCCCAGCCCTCCGGCTCACAGGTGCTGAGCCCACGAAGCTGTAATTTCTGATGACCGGCCCACGACAGACCTTCCACAAAAACCTGGATGACCTCCAGAACGACGTAACCCTGCTCGGCAGCATGGTCGAGAAGGCGATCAGGCGCGCCATGGACGCCCTCGTCCGCCAGGACGAGAGCGCCGCCCAGCAAATCATCCGCGACGACGGCGAGATCAACCGCCGGCGCTTCGAGATCGAGGAGCGCGCCCTGGAGCTCGTCGCCCTGCAGGCGCCGATGGCCTCGGACCTGAGGGTCATCGCCGCCGTCTTCAACGTCAGCTCGGACCTGGAACGCATGGGCGACCACGCGGCCGGCATCGCCGAGATCGTGCTGATGCACAAAGGCGAGCCGCGGCTTCAACCGCTGACGGAGCTCGAGAACATGGCCGAGCAAGCCACTTCGATGCTCCGTCAGGCGCTGGACTCCTTCGCCAACCGCGACCCCGAGCTGGCGCGCAGGGTTTGCAGCTTGGACGACGGCGTCGACGAGCTCTACGACAGCTTCTACCACTCGATGCTGCAGCGGATGATCGACGACCCCTCGCTGATCCAGCGGGCAACCTACCTGATCTGGGTCTCGCACAACCTGGAGCGGATCGCCGACCGGGCCACCAACATCTGCGAGCGCGTCGTCTTCCTGATCACGGGCCGCATGGAAGAGCTGAACGTCTCGTCCTACTGAGCGGTTGTCCATGCGCGGCCACGGGGCTAGGATCATCCTCGGCTAGATACCCGCGATTTGTTGCTCCTTGCAGCCCGCCACCGCCTTCCCCCACATGGCCGTCCAAACCCCGCGGCCACCCCATGCGTTGATAAGAGAGGTATGTCCCTGAGAGGTTGCGTCCGCCCATGAGTGTTTCCGCCAGACGGCGCATGGCGCGTCGCGGCCGCCAGGTCGAGCGCAAGGGTTCGCCGCCGCCGTA
The DNA here is from genome assembly GCA_040902555.1 of Dehalococcoidia bacterium. Lineage (GTDB taxonomy): Bacteria > Chloroflexota > Dehalococcoidia > WHTO01 > WHTO01 > DASTBR01. Next base: position 8,473 of record JBBDXC010000011.1, on the reverse strand, counting down.
CTGGGCCTTCTTCGGCATAGGCATCGTCGGCATCATCGGCGCCGCCGCTCTGGCCGCCGTTCTGGTCGTTAGCAGCGCCTACAACGGCTATGCCGACGACTACCGCGACCCCGAGGAATTCATCGACGAGCTCAACGCCGGGGGCGCCAAGATCTTCAACTCCGACGGCACCCTCCTCTACCAGTACAAGGACCCGGACGCCGGCCTGCGCAACCCCGTCCCTCTGACGTCGCTGCCGGAGTTCTTTCTCACAGCGACGATCTCCACCGAGGACAACAGCTTCTACGACAACCCGGGCGTCAACATCGAGGGACTTCTACGGGCTGCCTGGGAGAACTCGGGTCTCGGCAACAGTCCCGGCTTCCTCGAGGGCAGCGGCGGTAGCTCGATTACCCAGCAGCTGGTCAAGAACCTCTATTTCCGCGAGGAGCTGATCAGCGGCGAGCGTTCGGTCGAGCGCAAGCTCAAGGAAACGGTGCTCGCCCTGGAGCTCAACAAGAAGAAGACCAAGGACGAGATCCTCGAACTGTACATCAACTCAATCTCATATGGCAACGACGCCTACGGCGTGCCCCTGGTCGGCATCCAGGCCGCCGCCGAGGGCTACTTCCGCACGGATGCTTCGGCGCTAACCCTGGGCGAGGCTGCGCTGCTCGCCGGCATTCCCAAGGACCCCATCCGCTATAACCCCGTCCGCAACGCCGCCGCTGCCCGTCAGCGCCAGCGGGACGTGCTGAACCTGATGGTCACACACGGTTACATAACTCAAGCCGAGGCAGACGCGGCCTTCAACGAGTCTCATCCGCTGCTCGAAAACAGGACCGGTACGGTCACCGAGCGCATCGCCGAGGTGCAGTTGCGGCCCGAGCTGAATCACTCCTTCCACTTTGTCCGCAGCTTTCTCCCCGACGTCATCGAGAGGATGTGCAAGGCCGGGCAGCTCAACCTGCCGGCGGACATTTGGGACGGCAACCCGGATACCCTCGCCGACACCTGCGACCAAAAGATCGTCCTCCGGCAGGGAAGCGAAGACAGGAACAACAACTCCGTCCTGGACGCCGGCGAGGACGTTGACGGCGACGGCGTGATTGACCCCCTGGAAGATGTCAACGGCAATGGGCAGCTCGACGAAGGCGAGGATCTCAACGGCAATGGCACGCTCGAGATCGGTGCGGACATCGATGGCGACGGCGTCCTTGACCAGGGGATCGACCTCAACGGCGACGGCTTCTTCGACACCGAGGACGCCAACGGTAACAGCGAGCTCGACCCGGAAGAGAAAGACCTCAACGGCGACGGTGTCATCAGCCAGGGCGGGACCTACATCCTGGGCGGCCTAAGCATAACCCTCAGCCTCGACAACCCCCTCCAGCTCGAGGCCGAGCGCATGGTGCGTGAACACTCATTGACGTTCGAGTCGACCGTGGGAGCCAATAATGCAGCGCTGATAGCCATCGAGCCTTCCACCGGAAGGATCCTCGCCTACGTCGGCAGCCGCGATTTCGCAGCCGAGTTTGACTCCCGCGGACTGAAGATCGACGGCCAGGCGGACATCCTGCAGTCGCGGCAATCGCCGGGCTCCGCCTTCAAGCTTTTCACGTACGTCAGCGCTTTTGCCAGCGGCTCTGATCAGTACCCGAACTGGAGCCCGGGCCTCAGCGTCTACAACCAGGAGCTCCAGATCTCCCAGCCGGGCTCGGACTGCGACGGGGACTTCGAAACCGCCGAGGAAGGCGACGCCAACACCTATTGCCCTCGCAACGCGGGAGGCCGCCCGCCGGGCGGACAGGTCACGGTGCGTCAGGCGCTGCGATCTTCGATCAACGTACCTGCAGTCTTTACCTCCTTCATGCTTTGCCCGGGCTCGATCACGCCGGACTGCTCGATCATCCAGAACGCCCATCGCCTGGGCATTACGGATCTCGTCAACGGTGTCCAGGTCTTCTGTCCCCGCGACGTTGCGGAGGGCCTTAAGAACTACTGCGATCCCGACGGTGACGGGGAGCAAGTGGAGGGCTCGGTAACAATTCAACTGCAGGACATCGGTTGTGCCTACGACATGACGCTTGGTGGTTGCGAGGTCAGGCCCTTCGACATGGCCTACGCCGCCTCCGTCTTCGCCAACAACGGCGTGATGGCCGGCATCCCATCATCGTTCGACTGGTCAACGGTGGCTACTCCCTACACAGACGGCACCCCGTACGAAACCGCGCCTGATCTACGCCGCCCGCTGGACCCGGTGGCGGTCCTGAAGGTGGAAGACCAGGAAGGGAACATCCTTTTCGAGTTCTCGACGCCCACGCTTCAGCAGGTGATCCCGCCACAGTACCCCTACCTCGTCAGCGACATCCTGCGCCTGCCGACCGGCACCCTCGGTTTCGAGATCGACGGGCAGGTGGGTGCGGTCCACGGCAAGACAGGTACCGCCGAGGCACGTGGCCGCAACGCAACCGGCAACACCGACACGTGGGTGGTCGGCTACTCGACCCAGATTGCTGTCGCCGTCTGGGTAGGTAACACCGGAAATGAAGAGTTCGGGGCCGAGCAGGACGTCTTTGGATCGAACACGGCGGGCCTAATCTTCCGCGAGTTCATGAACCTCTTCCACGCCGGGCGGCCGAGTCAGGCGATCGCGGAGCCCGAAGGCCTTGAGCGGGGCGCGGTCGGCGGCGGCTGCGACCCTGTCGTCGAGGACCTCTTCGTCGCCGGCAGCCGCCCCTTCGCCCAGGAAGCCGAGGACGACGAGTCCTGCACCTCCTACACAATCGACACTCGCAACCAGATGCTGGCGACAGACTGTGTACCCGAGGAGTTCCGCGAGACCCACACCCTTCGCGCGTTCCCCGAGGGCCTAACGGTAGTGGGTATCTCCGACGAGGAGCCGCCTGAGGAAACGAGTCCGCTCTGCGGCGAAGATGGCGGGTTCTTGCCGCCATTCGTCCTGCAAGACCCGACCGGCGACTTCGACCGCGACGGCATCATCAACATCTTCGACAATTGCCCTTTGCAGCCGAACCGCGCCCAGGAGGATGATGACGGGGACGACATCGGCAACGCCTGCGACAGCGGCGATGGCCCGGGCGGTGATGACGACGGCGGCGTCATAATCGGTCCCGGCGACGACGATGACCCGACCCCAGAGCCCATACCGTTCCCTACCCAGCCTGAAAACGACTAGCAGATTGGAAGATAGCCCCGCTTGAGCCAACGATTATCCCAGCTCATCGCCTCGCTCCGCGCCCAGCCGCCCATGCAGCTGGCGACCATCGGCGCGGCGGTCGTCATAGCCATCGTCGCCCTGATCGCCATCGCCGTTGAGGTAGGAGAGGAAGAGACCGACGCGGCTGTCGAATTTCTGCCCACCATCGACGCGACGCCCGACGCCTCGCCCACCCTCGTCCCGACCGCTATCCCATCGCCCGGCGGCAGCCCCACGCCGGAGGAGACCCAGCCGGTGGGGCCGGTCGTGCCGACCTTCCCGCCGTTGAGCGAATCGCCCATCGTCCGCATCACCATCCCCATCGCCCTCGTCGACAGCGAGGACATCGTCACCAGCGGGCTGGCCGACGACGGCGTCATACCTCTACCGGAGGACCCACAGGCCGTCGCCTACTACGAGTTCAGCTCGCGACCGGGCGACACCCAGGGCAACGCCGTTTTCGGCGGATCAGGCGTGCGTACAGCGGACGAAGAGGGCTTGCTGGCTAACGTCCCCGGCCTGGGCGCCGGCGATGAGATAGTCATCACGCTGGAGGACGGCATCCAGTACCTCTATCGGGTCTTTGCCGTCAACACCCTGGGCGAAGCGCCGGCGTTGTTGCCGACGGACGTCGGCTGCGACGAGTCTGGCGAGTGTTCAGGGCTCGGGACCCTAACGCTGATAGCCTTCGATACGCCTCAGGGGACGGTTATCGTGCAGGCTCAGCTACTCAGGGGTGGACCCTGAGTCGTCGGCCTCTTCGGCCGTAGCCGTTTCCTCGGCGGTGGCCTCTTCGGAGGCTTCGTCGCCTTCAAGCAGGTCTAGGGCTTCGTTGGCCGAAGTTATGACCTCGCCCAGCCTGACGGTGGCCTCGATGAAGCCGAGCGGCAGCGGTTCGCCGGCCACCACCAGGGCCTCCTGGAGGTCGCGCAGGGCGACTGCGTCCTCGCCCAGGAGATCGATCACTTCCTGCAGGAACACGGCATCAGCGGCGCCTTCCTCACTGGCAATCGCAGCTTCCAGGGCGTCAAGGCTGGCGACGTAGTCCTCAATCAGGGTGGCGTCGATCACGGGCGGGTCAGCGTGGAGCAGCTCGGAGAGCGCGCGGTGGTCGTCGAGCGTCTCGCCTAGATCGGGCTGCTCTTCTTCAATCTCAGGTGTAGCGGTGGACGAGTCCGGCTCGTCGCCCGGGGTGGCTTCCTCTGTCGGGTCTGTCTGCGGCTCTTCGTTGCCGTCGCCCGTCCTCGTGGGGATCGTCGTCTCGCTGATCGCCTCGCGGCTGGCCTCAACGGCCTCCTGGCTGGAAACCAGTGCGTCGAGGTCCTCTTCGGCCACCAGAGCTTCGGCGTCGCTCAGGGTCGCGGCGGCCACTTCAGCGTAGTAGCTGGCGGCCTGCAGCTCCTCGCCCTCCAGGTTGGGCAGCTCGGCGTGGAGATCGTCGTTCTGCTCTAGCAGAGCTTCGAGGTCCGCACGCGATGGCGCCTCGTTTCGGTCAACAGCGATGGAAACACGCTCCAGGGCGCTGCGGTAGCGGCCGAGCGTCTCGTTGTTATCTGCGATCCGGGCGACGGCTGAGAAGTTCACCTGCTCGAAGCGCGGCCCGCTGCTGGCCTGCTGTGAACCGCCCGAGCCGCCATCATTGGCGACGAACTGGAAGGCTACGAAGGCCAGCACGAACGCGGCGGCGACGCCGGTGGTCAGGGGCGCGGCCCATTGCAGGCTCTTGTAGAACCCACCGGATGAGCGCTGCGGTACGGCCAGCGGAGCCGTCTGCGGCTCGCGGGCGGCCCGCTGGACACGCCAGCGGATGCCGGAAAGTCGCTTGTCCATCGGCAGCGATGCGTACTCGGAGCGAAGCTCGAAGGCCATGCCCAGCAGGGGCGCCAGCTTGTCGGCGTCCTCGGGGTAGCGCTGGAGACATTCGTTGAAGCTGGCGCGGCCGGCCACCAGCGAGTCGATGCAGTCATTCAGTCGCCGCTCGAACGTGGAGTCACTCGTGGAGAAGAAGGCCAGTGCGCGGCGTAGGACAGACGGTCGGGCGACGCTATCGGCCTGCGCGGCGCGGGCGCTGTTGATCGCCAGCTGCCGGTAGTGTGCGTACTTCTGCTCGGAGGGCTGGACGGCGTAGGCAGTGCCCAGGGCGCCCTGGACCGTCCGTGTCGCCTTCAGCTCGCGTATCTCGGCGACGAGCTGGGCGCGAATGGCGACCCGGCGGAAGGGGTCGGGCTGGACGTCGAAAGCCTGGGTCAGAGCCTGTTCCAGCTCCGCCTCCATTGCCTTCTCGTATCCGTGGTCCTTGATTGCCATCTTCCTAGCCCATTGCCTCTATTGCTGGTTCGTAGGCGAAACGCGTCGCCAGTATCTTCTGCAGGTTCTTTAGGGCCTTGAACTGGAGCTGGCGGACGTTGGCCTCGCTCTTGCCCAGGATCTGGGCAATCTGCTTCGACTCGAGTCCGCCGGCGAACTTCAGGGCGACGATCTCACGCTGCGCCTCGGGCAGGTGCTTGGTAGCCTCCTGCACCATCAGGCGGAGCTCCGAGCGGTCAATGTCGTCACGTCCTTCAATATCTTCTGCCTCATCCAGTTCGACACCCTGGCGTATCGCCGGGTTCTTTCTGATATGGTTGACAACTTCATTACGAACGATCCGGAAGAGCCAGGGCTCGAATCCCCCCTCGCCACCCTTCTGGAAGGAGAAGGTGTGGATCGAACGGACCACCTTGAGGAACGCCTCGCCGGCGATATCCTCCGCATCGTGCGTATTCCCGGTTCGGGCGTAAACGAAGCGGAAAACCCGGACGAAGTAGAGATCGTACAGTTCGCCGATCGCGTCTTCATCGCCGCTTCGCGCTTTCTCGACCAGCTCTCGCAGGTCGCTTACGCCCTGGCTGGGCATCGTTGGCGGCATTCAATCTCCCGTCGCGGTCATAGCCCTCGACGTTCCCGACCGAGAGCGCGTTGACCCTCCCGATAGGTTAAAAGAACACCGATCCCGATGCTTCACCTACAGTTGTTAACGCTGTTGGGGAGGCAAACGTTATCGCTTCCTTGTGTATTACGTCGAGTGCCCTTACGTATGTTCTCGGCCGGTTGAGCCCCGGAACGAGCGCCCCTAGGCTCATCTGAAGTGCAAGCCGAGCCCGCGGCGCCCCCCTCGCCCTCCCCGGAGTTACCCCAGGATTGGCGGCGTTTTTTACAATCGCTCGCCCTGGCCGCCCAGATCGCCCTCGTCGTTGCCTCGCTCATCCTCCTCGTCCGCTGGCTTCCCGACACCCTGGGCCGCTGGGACAACGAAGAAGACAGCGACTTCCCCAACTTCAATGGGGCCGCCGTCCTTGTCCGCGAGGGCCACGGCGACAAGCTCTACGACGAGGACGTCCTGCCCAACGACCTCGAGTACTGCCGGGGCCGCTTCGAAGGCGAAGGCGAGTTCTCGGCCGGCGGCGGGCCCCACAACGCCTGCCGCGCCCTGGCGGCCAACTTCCGCAGCCCGCCCAGCATCCTGCTTGTCTACCTTCCGCTCAGCCTCCTGCCCGGCAAGGCCCCCTATATAGTGTCCTTCCTCTTCTGCGTCGCCGGCGCGCTCGCCCTCGCCGCCTACCCGACGCGCTACCTGGCGGCGCCCCTGCCGCGGCTGGCCTTCTTCCTGGCGGTCCTCAGCCTGCCCATCGTCCACTTCGCGGTCCGTTTTTCGCAGCCTTCTATGTTGTACGCGCTGGCTCTCCTGGCGGGCTTTGTGCTGCAGCGCCGCGGGAACCACGTCGCCGCCGCCGTCGCCTTCAGCGTGCTCGGCTTCAAGCCGCAGTTCCTCGTCCTGCCCCTGGCGCTCCTGGCCTACTGGCGGGACTGGAAGACGGTGGGCTGGACCGTGGGCATCGTGGTGGCGGCGCTGCTCGCCGGCTTCGTCATAGTGGGGCCGGACGCCGCCGTTAACTACGTCGAGTTCAACCTGAAGCTGCTCCAGGGTGGGCCCGACAGCCCATTCGTGCGGCCGGGCTGGGTTTTCCAACAGAACCTGATGTACAACTGGGACGGCTTCCTGCGGGCGCTGACCGGCGAGGGCCAGTCGCTGATCGCCCGCCTGCTGACCCTCTCCACGCTGCTTTTCCTGGTCAATGCCTGGGCCCGCGAGCGGAACTTCGCCCCGGCGGCGACCGTCGCCGTGTCGCTGCTGGCCACCCCCTACGTCCTCTTTTACGACTGGACGATCGCCGCCGCGGCTCTCGCGCTCTTCTTCTTTCTTATTAAGGACCCGCGCCAGCGGCTGCTCGGTGGGGGGCTGGCGATCGGGGTTTGGGTGGCGATCTGGGTGACCCACAAGTCGATCCCCGTCTTCGGCGGCGACGACGCTCTGCCCGACGGCAGCATCTACTGGGCGACGCTGGCGCTGGCGGGCGCCCTGCTCGTCGCCGGGGTCGCACTTTGGCCGCGCGAAAAGAATTTTGCGGCCGGCCCCGCGCGGCGTTAACGTGCCGGCCTTGCGCCGCGTTACCAGCTACTAGAAAACAGGCACGGTTGCCGCGCGTGCGAGGTTCGGCAGGCACAAAACAAGGAGGAAGGTAGTGAGTAAGAGGGTTTTCGGCGTAGTAGCCGCTCTCCTCGGTCTCGCAACGGCGTTCGCCCTCTTCGGCGGCACCGCGAGTGCAGGCCAGCCGACGCCGACGGAAGGATTTGAGGATGTCGGATTTGACGGCGGCAACATCGACTGCTTCAAGAGCGCGTTCGGTTTCGACGACCCTGATGCCGGGTTCGAGCTGGGCGAGGAGGTACGTTTCGAAGTCACCTGTGTGGTTGTCGACCTGGCAACCGACGTAACCGGTGGTTTTGTTGACGACAACCTGACGATCATCGATGTGCTTCCGGGCAACTTCCAGATCGAAGACGCGTTCTGTCTGACGACAGGCACAATCGAAGCGCTTCAGGGTGTACCGAACTTCTCGGCCTCGATCAGCGGCCAGACGGTAGCCTGCCAGGCGACACCGTTCTTCCTGGGCGCGACGGTGACCTTGGTGGTTATCGGCAACTGGTGGACGGGTCCCTGTGGCGACATCAAAAACGTAGCCACGGCGGAGTACGCGGGCGACGAAGAGACTCCCGGGGAGTTCATCTTCCTCGAGTGCGCGGACATTTCCGTGACGAAGACTGCATCGACGGTGACAGACGCGACTGGCGCCACGGTGGCGCAGGGCGGGACGATCATCTACGTGGTGACGGTCTGTAACGAGCCTGATGGCTTTGGCGAGGCGCAGTTCGTCTTCGTCTTCGACCAGTTGC
>JBBDXC010000010.1:0-148861 GCA_040902555.1 Dehalococcoidia bacterium | reverse complement strand
TCGGCAGCATCGACGCCGGACTCCTGGTCCTGGTTGGCGTAGCGATCGGCGATGGCGGAGCGGACTGTCGCTGGCTGGCGCGCAAGGTCGCCGGCCTGCGCATCTTCAGCGACGAGGCTGGCCGCTTCGACCTATCGCTGAAGGACGTTGGCGGGTCAGTGCTCCTGGTCAGCCAGTTCACGCTGCTGGGCGACCCCCGCAAGGGCCGTCGGCCGGATTTCACCGCCGCCGCCCCGCCCGCGGTGGCCGAGCCGCTGCTGAACCGCCTCCTAACGTTGCTGGCCGAGGAGGGTCTGTCCGTGGCCACGGGGCGGTTCGGCGCGAAAATGCAAGTCGAGCTGGTCAACGATGGGCCGGTCACGCTCATCCTCGACTCGCCCGTCCGCCGTTCTTCCCCTTCCCTTGCCAAGGGGACGTCTCCAGAGGCGACTCGCCTGGGAGAGGGGCACGGGGGAGAGGTCGTCTGAACGTCGCTTATCGTGTGTATAGGGCTGCTGGGGCGGCCTCAGGGGGCGAAGCTGGCACTTCAAGACGGCGAGCCGCAGTTCGATAGCTACTCGCTGCGCAGGCTTGGCATCAGAAGGGGACACCGAGTGGTCCTTTTCAACGCGCCCGCGGGCTACCGCGAGTCGTTCGGCGACCTCGTGGGGAACCGCGCGCGCTTCCTGCACGCCCACGCCCTGGGCGACGGCGAAAAGGCCGACATCGTCATTATCTGGCCGGCCACCATCGGCCTCTTCGAGCAATCCCTGCGCGAGGTCCAGGACCGGATGTCGCCCGACGTCATCGTCTGGGCTGTCCTCGACACGGAAGGCCTTGGCCTGCGCGAGCGCCACGTGTCCCGCGAGGAGATCGTCGCCAGCGCCCTGCCCCTGGGACTCCAGGACGTCGGCCTGAAGCCATTCAGTCCGGGCCAGCACGCGCTAAAGCTGGTGCCCGTGCGCCACCCGCGGCTGTCCTGAGCAGTGCCGGCGCCGCTCCCTTCGGCCGACGTGTTGCGTCAAATCCTGGCGCGCCGGCCCTCGGGCCTCTTCCTCGACATCGACGGCACGATCAGCCATATAGCGCCCACGCCTGCGGATGCGGTCGTGTCGCCGCGAGCCAGGGATGCCCTGGCCAGGGTGCGCGATAAAGTCGACCGCCTGACCTTCATCAGCGGTCGCGGCCCCCGATCTGCCGCCGAGATGGTGGGCCTCCTGGGCGCCAACGTCGCCTATGTTGGCAACCACGGGATGTCGCTGCTCATCGGAGGACGGTCCGTGACGCCGGCCGAAGCGGTGCCCTTTATCGAGCGGGTGCAAGAGGTTGTCCAGGAGCTCTCCAGCCTGCTCGATGCGCCGGGCGTGCTCTTCGAAGAGCGCGGGCCCCTCCTGACCATCCACTACCGCCTCGCTGAAGACCCCGAACAGGCACGGGAGATCATCCTGCGCCAGGTTGAGAAGTCCGGCGCCGCCGGCGGCATGGAGCTCAGCGAAGGCAGGAAGATCGTCGAGCTGCGGCCGCCCCTCGGCATCACTAAGGGGACAGCGATCGAAAACCTGGCGCGCGAGTGGGAGCTGGGCTCGGCTGTGATGATGGGTGACGACATAACCGATATCACGGCTTTCGATGCGCTGCGGCGGCTGCGGGAGTATGACGATCTGGAGACCGCCTCTGTCGCGGTGCTCAGCGGCGAGGCGGATCCAGCAGTCGCCGACGCGGCTGACTACACAGTCGAGGGGGTCGCCAGTGTGGAGAAGCTGCTCGAAGAACTCTCAGGCGAGTGAGCGCAGGTCGCGGAACTGGGCCTCGAGCCAGGCGGCGATGTCCTTCTTGCGCACCAGCCGACGAATAGCCGCCGCCCGTTGCTTGCGTTCGGCTGCCGGCATCATCAGCGCCTCGTAGAGGGCGCGTTGCGTGCCCTCGATGTCGCCGGTAGCCACCGAGATCACGTGCTCCCCGAGCTCCTCGTGCGACCCCGCCGCTTCGGAGAGGACGAGCACGCCATCGCGCTTGTTAACCAGCGGGCCCTCCTTGGAGACCAGGTTCATGCCGTCGATCACCGGGTTGACGAGGAGCACGTCGTAGTTCTGCATGCCGGCGATGGCCTGTTCGTAGTTGTTCTCGTGGAAGACTGTTATCGGCCGCCAATCGGGCGTGCCAAACCCGTCGTTTATCGATTCGACGACTTCGAAGACATCGTCGGTGTAGGTCCGGTAAAGCTGCAACTCCTGGCGCGAGGGCACGAGGAAGGCGATGAAGCTGACCTCGCCGTGTAGCTCCGGGTGACGCTGTAGCAGAAGCTCGAAGGCACGGAAGCCGCGCATGATGTTCTTCGAGGGCTCCATGCGGTCGACGCGCAGGATCGTCTTGTGTCTAAATAGCGGCGCCAGCCTCTGGGTGTACGCCGCTACGACTTCCGAGCTCGCCAGCTTTTCCAGGCCCGGCGCGTCGACCGAGATCGGATACGCGCGCACCAAGCTTAGACGGCCGCGGTGCCAGACGCTGGAGCGCCGGTAGTCGATCTCGGCGCCCGGCAGCACGGCTTCGCAGCCGTGCAGGAAGTTGCGGGCGTCGCGTTGAGTCTGCAGGCCCACGAAGTCGCAGCAGGCCAGGCTCTCGAAGATCTGCAGGCGCATCTCGCGCGGCAGCAGCTCCCAGTAGCGCGGGTCGGGCCAGGGTATGTGGACAAAGTGCTGGATGATGGCGCCCGGGATCGCCGCGCGCACGAAGCCCGCCGCCAGGTAGAGATGATAATCTTGGGTCATCACGTAGGGCGGCGCATCGTCCTGGCCGACTTCGTCGGCGATGCAGCGGGCGAAGGCCTCGTTGACGGGCACATAGCCCTGCTCCCAGGCGTCGTAGGTGGCCTGGAGGACGTTGGGTGTCCGTGGCGTGTTCCACATGTAGTGCTGGATGAACCAGAGCAGCGGGTTGCTGAGGACGTTGTAGTAGCGGTTGTACTGCCGGCGGGGCAGATCGACGAAACGCAGGTACATCTGCTCGTCGGCCACCGGGCTGTGGAAGCGGCCGCCGCCCTCCTGCCTGGCCATCGCCCTGTCGCCGTCGCTCATCGCAGCTGCCACCCAGGTCAGCTCGGCATAACGGGAGACCGAGGCCAGGGCGGTCACCAGCCCGCCGCTGCCGCGTGTCCCGCGGAGGTCGCCACCTTCGTCAACCTCGTATTCGACGGGTCCGCGGTTGCTGGCGATGATCAGCCGCCGCTCGGCGAGCATCTCGCTGGCAAGCTCGCGGAGACGGCCGGCGTGGGGTGATTCGGGCATCTCCCTAATGATGGTTTATCACGGCTGACCGTCACGTACCCTTTTGAAACTTTGGAAGCTGCCGAATATTCAAGAAGCAGCGCTCCGCGAAATTGCTGCAGGCAGTTGAACTAATGGCAAAAAACCCAGAGGTGCTGATCGTCGACCAGGACGCGATAGCGCGTGCCGACATGGTTAAGTCCGTGAAGGGCACGTCGTTCCACGTCGCTGGTGAGGCTGTGCTCGGTACAGAGGCAGCCGCCACTGCGTTTGACCTCGGCCCGGACATAATCCTTGTTCACGTTGAGGAACCATCCCAACGGCCGTTACAGACGACCGAGGCGCTCGCGAACGCCCTGCCGGGCACGCCCATCGTGGTCTACTCGACTCTCACAGACAGCGCCTCGATCCGACGGGCGATGAAGAGCGGCGCCCGCGACTACATACCGCTACCTATCGATTCCGATGAGCTGGAAACGGTCCTGACCGAGGTCCTCGAGCACGAGGAGCGGCGCGCCCTGGGGGGCACAACGGCTGTGACCGACGCAGCCGTCCGAGCCACGGTGATCACGGTATTCAGCGCCAAGGGCGGCGTCGGCAAGAGTACGCTGAGTGTCAACCTCGCCGCGGCGTTGGCGCAGGAGACCGGACACTCCGTCGTCCTCTGCGACCTGGACCCCAGCTTCGGCGACGTCGCCACGCTGCTTGACCTCAAGCCCGAGTTCACGCTGCTGGACACGGTTAACAACCTTGGCTTCCTGAACAGGGGCAACATCCGCGAGTTCACCACGCGTCACCCAAGTGGGATCAGCGTGCTGCCCGGCCCACGCACTTTCGAGAGTTGGAACGAGATCGCGCCCAGCCAGGTCACGCAAATCGTCAACCTGCTCGCCGAAACCTTCGACTACGTGGTCATCGACACCCCGGGCTCTCTGAACGAGCTCGTCTTCGCGGCGCTGGAGGCGTGCTCCATAGCTCTTCTCGTGACAAGCACCGACGTGACCAGCGTCAGCGGGACCAAGGACGCGCTTGACCTGTTGAGGTCCTGGTCGTTTCCGGCTGAGCGCTTAAAGATTGCGATCAACTATGCCTACGGCAAAAACGGCATCTCTGCGGAAGACGTAAGCGCCGCGATCGGCAGCGAGGTCTTTTGGCAGGTGCCATACGACAAGGCCGCGGCGATGGCCAACCAGCTTGGCGACCCCGCCGTGCTCTCTCGCCCTGGGGACAAGATGTCCCAGAACGTGGTCAAGCTCGCTCGAAGCTTCGCCGGGGCCGGTAGCACGGGCGTATCCCTCCTCAGCCGATTGAGAAACAGAAAACGCAAGGGCGGTTCTTCAGCGGTGGAACCTGAGCAGTTCGTCCGTCGGGTCGGGCGCGCGAGCGCACCTCAAGGAAACCCTGCTAACGAAGAGCTCCTCTTCCAACGGATCGACAGCGGCTCCTACTACGTCGACGAGGCTGGCCACGGCGAGGCAGCCCCTGGCTGGGATCAGGCGCCCCTCGAGGGCGATTCCGCCGCGGCGCCGCCGCCGCATTCCCCGGCAGATTCACCGTGGATGAATTTTGAGTTGCCCCCAGTGCCGTCGACCCAGGCGGAAGCAGCGTCGCCGCAACCCGCGGCTGAGGAAGAGTTCGTCTGGGACCCCGAGGCTGCGGACGATGCTGCCTGGGATGTAGTGGAGGCCTGGACCCACCCACGCCCGGAGGCCGCCGATTGGTGGGAGGACGACAGCCCTTCCTCAAGTCACTCGTCGGACACCAGAAAGCTGGCCCGATCCGAGCCGCCTCGCGACGAGCCCTACGCTCCCAATGACTTCACTCGCTGGCTCGAGGAGGGGACAGGTCCCCCGCCCGGGCAGGCGCCGGCAGATCCGGGGCCGGCGACCGGAAAGCCTGACGAGAGCGGCGAAAACAGGGGAGCCTCTGTGCTGCCGGCCTCTCTGAGCGGGCACCGCGAACGGCGACGGGCTGTCGAACGAAAAAGTCCCTGGGATACCCTGCTCGACTCGAGGCTTTCGGCGTGAGTATCTCGAGATTCCTTGTCACATTCTGTAGCTCAAATTTGGAGGCCATTCTGTGTTGATCGTGATCCTCGCCGGCGCACTGGGTGTGTCAATCGTCGTCCTTGTTTCCCTTCTGGCCTGGCAGCGGGTCAAGATCCATCGCCTGCAGCGCGAGCAGACGCGCCGCCGCGGGGCGGAGCTTGCCGAACCAATCGTCGAGGCCATGACCGACGTTGCCGCGACGTTCAAGCCCAGCGGCGAGATCATCTACCTCAACAAGGCCGGGCGTCGCATGCTCGGCATCCCGGACTCTCACGGGACGCCCCAGCTGAACCTCGTCGAGTGTTGTCCGCCGTGGGCAAGCCGGCTGCTAACAGAGGAGGCCATCCCGGCAGCGATCGCGGAGGGCTCGTGGAGCGGTGAGACGGCCATCCTCGACAACTCCGGCAAGGAAGTGCCGCTCTCGCAGGTCATCGTCTCGCAGCATTCGCGTGGCAACGTCGAGGTACTGTCGACCATCGCCCGCGACATCCGCGAGAAGCGCCTGCTCGAGTCCGAGCTTCTGCACGTGGCGACTCACGACTCCCTGACGAACCTGCTTAACAGGCGTAGGTTCGAAGAGGAATTGGACCAGCAGATAGTGGAGTCCAAGCGCTATGGCAGCAAGGGCGCGGTGCTATTCCTCGACATCGACGGCCTGAAGCCGGTCAACGACAGCCTCGGCCACCTGGCCGGCGACCAGGTGCTGTTGATGATCGCCAGCGTCCTGCGGCGGGAGCTGCGGGAAAGCGAGGTCATTTCGCGCTGGGGTGGCGACGAGTTCGCAGCCATAGTGCTGCACTCCGACGAGGACACGGCGCAGAGTGTCGCCGAGCGGCTGCTTAAAGCCATCCGCGAGGAGGCAGTGATCGTTAACGGCGAGGCGGTCCACACCACGGTCAGCATCGGCGTGGCAATGATTCCCGACGACGGCTCCACGGTTGAGGAGCTGCTCGTCAGCGCGGACCTTGCGCTATACCAGGCCAAGGCGAGGCGAAACTTTGCCTGCGTCTATTCAAGCAACCTCGATTCGCAGACCAAGATGAACGATCAGCGCGTTTGGGAGCAGCGCATCCGCGAAGGCCTGGAGAAAGACAGGTTCGTGCTCTACGGCCAGCCCATCCGCGACATGAAGGGTGAAATCTACCGCTATGAGCTGCTGCTGCGCCTCCTGGGCGACGACGGCGACATCGTAGCCCCCGGAATCTTTCTGCCTACCGCTGAGCGGTCGGGCCTGATCCACGCCGTCGACCGCTGGGTGGTGAAGCGGGCAATCAGCCTGATCGCCGACCAGCGCGAGCTTGGGCGCGACCTGCGCCTCTCGGTAAACCTTTCGGGCAAGGCCTTCGCTGACCCCGAGCTCCTGCCCTTGCTGCAGACGGAGATGGAGCGCACGAAGATCAACCCCGACAACCTGGTGCTCGAGATTACAGAGAGCGCGGCGATATCCGACCTGCACAACGCCAGCCAGTTCATGCGCAGCCTCAACGAGCTGGGCCTGAAATTCGCCATCGATGACTTTGGCGTCGGCTTCTCGTCGTTCTTCTATCTCAAGCGCCTGCCCGTGGACTATCTGAAGATCGACGGCAGCTTCATCCGCAACCTGCCCCGAGACGCCACCGACCAGCACCTGGTGCGCTCGATGGTTGAATTGGCGCGTGGCCTGAACAAGAAGACGATTGCCGAGTTCGTGGGTGACCTTGAAACCGTGAAGCTCTTGCGCGACTACGGGGTGGACTACGTGCAGGGCTACTTCGTCGGCGAGCCGCGCTCAATCTGGGACATCCTCGCCCGCCTGAAGCCCAGCGGTACTGGAGTGGCTGAGACAACAGGCGCCACAGACGGCGCAGCGACCGTGAGCAACGGGACGGAACGAGAGGAGTCACTCTCTGCTCTCCCGGTGCGGACCTTCGCCCTCAAACCCGACGGCGCCCCGGCCTCAACGTCCTAGCTGACGTTAGCGCCCTACTCCGCGTCGGCCAGGGCGGCCACGCAGAGGAGGTTCGCGCTCCCCGCCGAGCGAGACTGCGGCTGGAACGACAAAGCCGGCGCGGGTTGACGCAGCGCCAGGTCGCTGAAGTCTAGCCGGTCGGCGCCAGCACCCAAACGCAGGATGAAGAGGCCCTGGTTCATGTCGCTGGCGAAGACCAGGTCACCACGGGCGACGACGCCCCAGACCTCCGGTGCGTTCGGCAGGACGCCGAAGGGATCGGGCTGGCTGCGCGGTACGAAGTAGGCCACTTCCTGCGGCCGGCGCGGGTTGGCGATATCGAGCACGCGCACGCCGTCGCTGTACCAGGAGAGGAAAGCGCGGCGTCCGACGATAAACGGGTTGTGAATCGTGAAGTCACCGCTGCTTTCCGGCGCGGGCGCCGAGGAGTTCGCCGTTTTCCATACCTTCAGCTGCTTTGGATTGGCCGGGTTCCTGATGTCCCAGATTCGCAGAAAGCCCCACGTCCCGTCCTGAGGGCTGAGGTCCTCGTCGGCGACGTAGAGGTAGTTCTCACCCCGGCTCAGCCAGGCCGAGTGCGTATCGCCACTTGCCGCTTGCGGATACACCGTGCGGCCAAGGTACTGGGGGCTCGTCGGGTCGGAGATGTCGAGGATGACCTCACCGAAGTCCCAGTAGGAAACGAACACCTTCGTGCCGGCGCGGTTGGCGTGCACGCTGTGGACGAAGATGTTCCCGCCCGTTGGTTCGAGCCCGGCGTCCTGCAGCCGCCAGCGCGAAACCTCGACGGGCTGCGTCGGGTCCGTGACCTCGACCAGCCGGAAGTCGCGCTCGCTGTCGGAGAAGGGGACCGCCGCGGCGACGAAGGCACGCTCGCCCTGCTGGAACAGGTAGAGCTCGTGTACACCCCAGCCGTTCGAGGTGAAGTTGCTGCGCCAGAAGGCGAGGTGCACTGGATTCTCGGGGTCGGATACGTCCCAGAGGTCGACGCCGCGCTTGGGGCTGATCACGCCCTTGTTGCAGGGTTGAATGCCGACCGCCAGCAAGTCGCCGCTGAACGAAGGCGTGTTGATCCGCGAGACCATCACGTCTTCCTGCGAGGTCCCCGAGTAGCTCACCTCCGTGGGATTCGCCCCGGCGGCAAGGGCGCCCGCGAGCTCAGGCTGCGTTTCGTTGCGGACGTCGACGATGCGGACGCCCTTGGCCGGGCAGCCGGTGCCGTTGCCCCAGGTGCCGACGTACGCATATCCGCGGTGGTACCAGATGTCGGCGTTGAAGCCGCCCAGGTCCAGGAAGCCGACTTTGTCCAGGTTTTCGGATCGCTGGGGCGTCGCGGCTGTAATCGCGGTGCGGTCGCTAACCTGTGGTTCGCGCGCGGTAGCCGTCGTTGCCACGGCGAGGAAGATTGCGCTGACGGTGGCCAGTCCGCCGACCACGAGGCCGGCGCGTCTGCCCGTTTGGCTCATCTCCAAAGGTTAGTCCGCGATCCCTGGATGCGCGGGCGGTCACCGACGCTGGTCAGGGCGGCCGTCCGCTCGGCGGCGCCGGCCGGGTTGGGCCAGGAGCCGTCGCTCGGCCGATAGCGGCCGTCGCTCGGCCGCGCAATGGCGTCGGCGACGCGCACGGCGCGGACTACCTGGGCAACGTCGTGGGCGCGGACGATCTGAGCGCCGTTGGCCACGCCCAGGCTCGCGGCGGCAAGCGTCCCCTCGAGCCGCTCTTCAGGCGGTAGGCCGAGCACGGACCCGATGAAGTGCTTGCGCGAGAGGGCAAGCAGGATCGGGCGGCGCAGGATGCGCAGCTCGCCGAGGCGGCTGATGACCTCCAGGTCCTGCTCGTGCGACTTGCCGAAGGCGATGCCGGGGTCGAGGACGATCTGTCCGAAGCGCATGCCCGCCTTTTGCGCCATCTCTATCCGCTCGCCGAGAAATTCGATAATCGCCCCCATCAGGTCGTCGTACTGCGGAGGCGAGGAAGGCCGCACCTTGGGGCGTTCGTAGGTGTGGTTGATGACCAGCGGCACATTAAAGCGCGCCGCGACCTCGGCAGTGCCGATGCCCAGCATGAGGCCGCTGATGTCGTTGATCATGGTCGCCCCGGCGCGCAACGCGGCTTCAGCGACCTTGGGCTTGTAGGTATCGATGGAGATCGGGACTTCGAGGCGCGGCGCCAGGTACTCGACGAGCGGGACGACCCGCTCGATCTCCTCATCGTCGCGTACGGCGGGCACGTCGGCACGGGCGGACTCGCCGCCGATGTCGATGATGTCGGCCCCCTCCTCGACGAAGCGGAAGGCCTGGTCGGCGGCGGCCTGCGGGTTGGACAGGTGCCCGCCCCCCGCGAAGGAGTCGTCGGTGACGTTGACGATGCCCATGACGAGGGTGCGGCTGCCCACCGGCAGCGTGAAGCGGCCGCATTCCAGCGGTGGCATCCCCGCCTGGTCCCAGTCCTCGGCCAGCCGCAGGAGATCGCGCGAAAGTTCAGGCAGGTGGCCTGAGAGGCCGGCGAGCCGCGGCGCCAGGCGCACGACCTGGTAGAGGTTGGCGAGGATCAGGGCGTCCGTGCGGCCCGAGCGCCGCCGGGATACCTCGTCATTGAGCGCCAGCTCGCCGCCGAGGTTGAGGAGCTCCTGGCGCAGAATGGCTGCTTCGCGCGCCTCCATCTGGGATACGTGGATGACGCGGCTGAGGCCGCGCGGAGAGAGCGTGCGGGCGGTACTGGGGTCCTGGCCGAGGCGCACGATCATGGCCTCGAGCTCCTGCCGGCTGCGGAGATCTACCTGTCGGACGAGCATGCGTTGAGGAAATGGTAGCGAGTCAGAGGTCGCCAAGCCTTCGCATAGCGACCACAGCGCAAGGACAGCAACGTCGTCCGCAGCGTCGGAGGGGCAGATTTCGAATACCAGTGGGCTGGGACTTTGATCAAAGCCCTAATCTGCCCGCCCCAGGCCCCATCCACCGGAATCGCTCCGATCTCAACCGCCGATTGCCCCTCACCGCCCCTCAACCTCACCCTAGCCCTCTCCTTGCCAAGGAGAGGGAACAGGCTCGCGACGCCGCACGGCCCTGCCTGCCGGGAGCAGACGTCGTAAGCCACCGAAGCCGCGGCGCGCTTTAGCGCGCTCTGGGGCTGGGCCTGTGGTGTCTTGCCTACAGAATCTGGAAGACGCGGTAGGTCGCCTGGTTGGGTTTGTTCGGGATGTGGGCGGGGCGGCCGATACCCACGCAGACCACGCTATTCAGCCAGGCATACCGCTCATCGCCCGTTTCGAAGCGTGGGGTCGTCCGGAAGTAGAACTCGTCGGGCCCGGGCGGGTCGTCGCCGGCGAAGCGGGCAAGGATCGCCGGCTCGGCCTTCAAGACCCCGCGGTAGTGGGCAAAAATCAGAGCACCGTCGTCTGTCTTCAGCGTGCAGCGCACGTCGAGCTCCATCACGCCGTCAGGCCGCATCAGCAGCCAGTCACCTCCGCTCGGCAGGAGCTCGCCCTTTAGTTTCGGGCCCTCGAACGAGCCACCCGTTGCGTCAAAGATGAGCCGGTTGCCGAGAGGCCCCGCGCCGGTCGAGACCGGTGGCTTGATGTCGACGACGAGGTCGAGGAGGAATTCGGTGTGCAGCTCTGGTTCCATTGGGGGATCCCTTTCAGCGCCGGCCAACGAGGCCAGCCTCGCGGATGCGCCTGATCTGCCAGATGTGTTCGAGGTCATGCTCGTTCATCTCATGGGCAATGTCGTCGATCGAGACGGCCCCGCGGTAGGGATGTGGCGCCGAGCGCTCCCAGTCCTCCGCCCAGAGTCCGGCCAGCGTGTAGCAATTGTCGCTGCGGAGGCGGCTGTACTCGTAGAGGGTGCTCTCGACGTCGGCCGCGTCGTAGCAGCGCTCCTCGACCAGCAGGTCGAGGTCGACCGGCTTGATCTTGCGGCGTGGGTGTCCGTTGAGGACGGTCTCGAGCTGGGCCTGGTAGTCGAGCTCGGCGTCGCGCAGGTGACAGCAGAGCTGGCGCAGGGTCCAGCCGTCCTCGCGCTCGCGCAGGCCGAGCTCCCGCTCGTCGAGGCGATAGAAGGCGGAAGCTATCTCGTTTCCGGCCTCGTGCAGGGCTTTGAGCAGGAAGCGCTGGCTGGTTTCTGACATCCTGGGCGGTTTCATGGTAGACCAGCGCCTGCGCTCTAACTAACGTGAAATCTGCCAAGCAGAGAAGAGGTGGAAGATGGCCGGCCTGGTCTACGCGATGCCCATGGTGATCACGTTCGTCAGCGACATGGATAGGGCGATGAAGTTCTACACCGAGGTCCTCGGCCTCCATGCGGGAATGGCCACGGAGCACTTCAGCGTGCTCAACCTGCCGGGTGGGATGACGATGGCCCTGCACTCCGGGGGGAAAGAGCGGGAGCACGGGGTGGCCAACTGCGTGCCCGTGTTCTCGATCGAGAACGTGAAGAAGGCGAAGGAGCAGCTGGAGGCCCAGGGCGTGCCCGTGGTGGACGGCCCAAGCGAGATCCCCGGCGGCATCCAGTTCGAGGTAACCGACCCCGACGGGAACCTGATCCAGCTGATGCAGCGCACGATCTAGCGCTCGCCGGGCTCTGATCTCGCCGACCGACAGCGTGACCCGACGCTGGTGGGTGACAATTGGCGCATGACCACTTCGCAGGTCCCTGCCATTGATATCCCTCGTGACTGGCTCGAGGACTTCTGCCAGCGCTGGAAGATCAGGGAGCTATCGCTCTTCGGGTCCGTGCTGCGCGACGACTTCGGGCCGGAAAGCGATATTGACTTCCTTGTCTCCTTCCAACCGGTGGCAAGGCCGGAGGACGGCTGGAGCCTCTGGGATCTCTTCGACATGGAGGCAGAACTGAAGGCGAAATTCGGGCGGGACGTCGACCTGGTTGAGAAGGAGGCTCTGAGGAACCCCTTCCGGCGCCATAACATTCTGACGACGAGCAGAGTCATTTTTGCGGCCTGACAACGCCGACTTCGGGTTCGTTTGGGACATGCACGACGCCGCTGGCGGGATCTTGGAAGTGCTGCAAGGGAAGAGGTACTCCGATTTCGCGAGAGATAGAGGTCTCAGGTGGTCGGTGGAGCGGGGTATCGAGGTGATCGGCCAGGCCGCGCGCCTGATTTCCGAGGAGTTCAAAGCCGCTCACCCCGAAATTCCTTGGATCGGCATAGTAGCTCAGCGAAACGTCCTCGCTCACGAATACAGGGACATACTCGTCGATCGGATCTGGATAATCGCCAGCGAACGCGTTCCCGAACTCATGACCCTGCTAACCCCGCTTGTTGCCCAACTCCCCGAGGAGCCCGGCCCCGGCTAAGCGCCGCAGCGACGAACTCGGTGTTGGCCGTCGGCGCTTGATCAGGTGTTTCCGACCCTCCGGTCGTGTAGCGGCGCCCATTCATTGCCCTTCGATGACCGCCTTCGCCCAGGCAACGATCCCCTCGCTCCCCGGCGCCACGAACTCCTGCCCGCGGCCGGCGCTTTGGAGCCGAGCCCCCTCGCCCTCCCGCTCCCAGGCGCTTGCCTTGCGGTGATGGCTCAGGGGCGGGTCGCAGCACGCGGGATCGAAGGCGGTCGGCAGGCGCCAGACAGAGCGCTTCGGCTGGTCGCGGGCGGTCAGGACGCGAACCGGCGCGAAGTCGAGGACGCCGGCGCCGGGAAATGACGCGTCGAGCGATAGCCGTTCGCTGGCCACATAAAGAGTGTTGTTGCCGCCGCGCCTCTGCCAGTCGCGGATGTGCGGGTGGTCCACCCCCCACGGGTGGTCGGCGAGGAAGGCGGCCCTCTCCTCTTCGTCCCTGACCGGGCGGACCTCGGCGACCTGCAGGTAGCTCCAGATGACGTGGGCGCCGCCCTTCCATGCGGGATCCCAGAAAGGCCCCCGAGCCGCGCCGTAGGGCTTGAACCAGCCGAAGAAGAGGAAGAGGTCGCCTGGGCCGATACCCTCGTTCTGCAGGTGGGTCTGCGAGCCTTCGGTCTGGCCGAAGAGCCCTCGCCAGCCGGATGGCCTCGGCTGGACGGAGGCCCGAATGTCGGGGTCGAGGTGCGCGCCTCTGTCCTCGAACCCGCGGATTCCCAGCTCGGCCATTACGTCCCGGTAACTCCGCTCGTTCCCGGCATCGAGCTCGGCATAAGGGATCGCGGTCCCCGGTTTCCGGCTCGGCTCGGGTATGGGCAGCGAGAGGAGGCGGCCATCCGGGAGGATGGGGCTGGCGTAGCCGCCGGACGACGAGTCGAAGCCCTTGCGGCTGAGTATGACCTTCACCGCAGGGATTCTACCCGCACCCGCATCGGTCCTCCCTCTCCCATGTACGGAGAAGGGGCCAGGGGTGAGGTTCGCCTAGAATCAGACTGGCTTGAACGTCGAGGCCTTGCCCTTCACCCTCCTCATCCTCCTCACGGAGCTATCGGTGGGAAGCCTCATTCTCCTTGTCATCTGGGACGCGCGCTCGCTGCTGACGCCGCCCTTCGTCAAGACGACCGCGGGAATACTCCTGGCTTTCGCCGCACTGCCCTTCTTAATCGCGATCAACACGACGGCCGTCGACGACCTCGACGGCTACCCGCTCGACGCCGACCTGATGCCGTCGGTGCGTATAGCACTGGGTGTCTTCCTGGCCTTGCACGTGCCTTTCGCTGTGGCAGCGCTGCGCGAGATGAAGCTACCGTCCATCGCCTTCGGAGCCGTCGCGTCGCTGGCCGGCATCGTCTCACTGGTCCTCCTGGCGCAGCTGGTGGCCCCGCCGACCTGGGGGACCGCCGCGACCATCGTCAGCTTCGCCCTGGGGGCGGCGGTGGTGGGCGCCGTCAGCCTCGGCATGGTGCTGGGCCACTGGTACCTGGTGACGCCGCGCTTGCCTGACAAGCCGCTCACCGACATGACCTTCCTGGGCGTGGCCGTGATCGGCCTACAGGCCGTCCTCATCGTCGTCAACCTGCTGATCCCCGTGCGCGTCGAGCCCACGTCGTCCTGGTCCGACATCTCGTTGGGCGCCAATCCTGTCTTCTGGATGCGGCTCGGGCCGGGGCTGATCTTCTCGTTCGTCCTCGTCTTCATGGCCTGGCGCTCGAGCCGCATTCACGCCATGCAATCGGCGACCGGATTGCTCTACCTGGCGATGGGAGCGGTGCTCGGAGGAGAAGCCGTCGGCCGCGGGTTGATGTTTGTCACGGCCATCCCGCTGTAGTTAGTGTCCAAAGTACACTAAGTCCATGCCGCGCTACGACTACGTCATCGTCGGCTCGGGCATCGCCGGCCTCTACGCAGCCCTCCTGGCCCGCGAACATGGCAGCGTCCTCCTCCTGACCAAGGGCTCGATCGAGGAGAGCAACACGCGCTGGGCCCAGGGCGGGATAGCCGCCCCCATCGGCGACGACGACTCGCCCGATCTGCACCTCGCCGACACCCTGCGCGCCGGCGCCGGCCTCGTGGACGAGGAAGCAGCGCGGGTGCTGGTCGATAACGCCGCCGATGCCATAGCCGACCTCGTCCGCCTTGGCGTCCCTTTCGACACCGTTGATGGCGAGATGATCCTGGGACGCGAGGGCGCGCACAGCGTCAACCGCGTCGTGCACGCAGGCGGGGACGCCACCGGCGCCCACATCGAGCTGACGCTCTCTCAGGTGGCAAAGCTCTCCGGCATGACCATCCTGGAGTACGCGCAGGCGGTCGACCTGGTCGTCGAGGATGGCGTCGTTGTGGGACTAACCGCGATGGACACGCGCAGCCGCGCCGTCGAGACCTACCTCGCGTCGTTCACAATCCTGGCGACCGGGGGCATGGGACAGATGTACCGCGTCACAACCAACCCCGTGGTGGCAACCGGCGACGGCGTGGCGATGGCCTACAGAGCGGGCGCTGAGGTCGCGGACATGGAGTTCTTCCAGTTCCACCCGACGGCGCTGCGGCTGCCGGACGTGCCCGTCTTCCTGATCTCTGAGGCGGTCCGCGGCGAGGGCGGCGTCCTGCGCAACGGTGAAGGCGCGACGTTCATGGACCGCTATCACGAGCTAGGCGATCTGGCGCCACGCGACGTGGTCGCTCGTTCAATCCTGACCGAGCTGAAGGAGAGCGGCGGTGACCACGTCTTCCTCGATGTGACTCACCTCGACCCCAAGAAGGTGCGAGCGCGCTTCCCGCAGATTTACAAGTACTGCGCTGAGCACGGCCTGGACATCACGACTTCGCCCATACCCGTGTCGCCGGCGGCGCACTACATGATGGGCGGTGTGCGCACGACGACCTGGGGCGAGACTACGCTGCCCAACCTCTACGCCTGCGGCGAGTGCGCCAACACCGGCGTTCACGGGGCGAATCGGTTGGCCAGCAATTCGCTGCTGGAGACGGTGGTCTTCGCCAAGCGGGCCGTGCAGCGCAGTGTCGAAGCACCGGGTGCTGCGGCATCGCCGACGGCTGAAGTTTATCCACTGAGCGACGTCCTGGTCAGGCCCGAACGGGTCCCACCTCCAACTCTCGCTGCCCTCCAAGACTTGATGTGGCGAGACGTCGGCATTGTTCGAAGTCTGCCGTCGTTGGCGGAGGCCTACCGGCAATTGGGGGATTGGGAGCAAGTTGCAGCGCCTCCGGCCGACCGGCCGAGCCAGGAGCTGCGCAACCTCTTGCTAGGGGCGCGGCTGGCTACGCAGGGAGCGCTGATGCGGACCGAGAGCCGAGGTGCCCACTACCGCACGGACTACCCCGAGCCCAAAGACAACTGGCTGCGCCACATCGTCTTCCGGGCGCCGGCGTGAACCTGGATCCGCCCTTCGCGGAGCTCATCCGCCCTCTGGTCGTCGATGCGCTCGCCGAGGATCACGCCCACGAGGACGCCACCACCCGCGCCGTGGTCGACGATGACCTGCGATGTACCGCGGCGATCATCTGCAAGGAGGCGGGCGTCGTCTGCGGTCTCGGCGTCGCCTACCTGGCTTTTGCGGAGCTCGACTCCGGACTGGTCTTCAAGCAATACAGCACGGACGGCGCGCGGGTGCAAAGCGACCAGCCACTGGCCTCCGTAGCCGGTCGGGTTGCCCCGATCCTCAGCGCCGAGCGTGTGGCCCTGAACTTCATGCAGCGCCTGTCCGGTATAGCGACGATCACCGCGCGTGTGGTGCAGGCCGTCGAGGGCACCGGGGTGACGATCCTCGATACGCGCAAGACCACTCCCGGCCTGCGCCTTCTCGAGAAGTACGCCGTGCGCTGCGGCGGGGGCACCAACCACCGCATGGACCTGTCGGACGCGATCCTGCTCAAGGACAACCACCTGGCCACCGGAAAGCTGCAGGAACTGTCCTTGGGGGACCTGGTGCGCCGGGCCGTCGAGCGTCGCAACGGGCTCTCAGTCGAGGTCGAGGTGACCCGGATCAGGGAGGCGGAGGAGGCCATGGCCGCCGGCGCCACACGCCTCCTGCTGGACAACATGTCGACTACTGAGATGGCCACGGTAGTCGATTTGGCGAAGGGCCGCGCCCAGACCGAAGCCTCGGGCGGGATCACGATAGAAAACGCCCGTGAGGTAGCCCTCACGGGCGTGGACTATATCTCCCTCGGGGCGCTAACCCACTCCGTCAAAGCCCTGGACCTCAGCCTCGAGCTAATTGGCTAACCCAACTGCCCGGTAACCTAGCCACATGTGGGTATGGGGCGTCGCCGGGGCAGTCCTGATCGTTCTCGTCCTCTGGGACGCCTTCGAGACGGTGATCTTGCCCCGGCGCGTCACCCGCCGGCTGTGGCTGGCCAGCCTCTTTTTTCGAGCTACTTGGGCTATTTGGTCGTTTGCCCCTCGCCGGATGGGCCCCACGGGGGAGGGAGACCTTCCTGGGCTTCTACGGCCCGCTCTCGCTGATCATGCTCCTCGCCTGGTGGGCCGGCGGCCTAATCAGCGGCTTTGCCCTTCTGCACAGGGCTCAGGCACGGACGTGGCGTCCGCGGGCGAGGTTACTCTGCGCGACGCCTTCTACTTCAGCGGGACGACCTTTTTCACGCTCGGGCTCGGCGACCTGTCTCCGGGCAGCGGCTTTGGCCGGACGCTTACTGTGGTTGAATCTGGGCTCGGCTTCGCTTTCCTCGCCGCGGTCATCGGTTACCTGCCCGTCCTCTACCAGGCCTTCTCGCGCCGTGAGATCAGCGTGTCAATGCTCGACGCACGCGCCGGTTCACCGCCGACCGCGGGCGAGCTCCTCCGGCGCCACGGCGCCGCCGAAGACCCGGAGGTTCTGAGCCGTCTGCTCTCCGATTGGGAGCGCTGGGCCGCGGAGGTCCTCGAGAGCCACCTGTCCTACCCGATCCTCTCCTTCTTCCGCAGCCAGCACCAGAACCAGTCGTGGATCACGGGCTTGACGGCGATCCTCGACACGAGCGCGCTGCTGATGGTGTCGGGCCATCCGGGCGTCAGGCGCGAAGCCGAGCTGGCCTTCCGCGTCGGACGTCACGCCGTGGTGGACCTGGCGCAGACGATCTGGGTGTGGCCGCGCCAGGCCGAGGTTGAGCGGCTCAGCCGCGAGGACCTGGACCGGCTCCGTCCCACCCTCGAGGAGAACGCCGTGCCCGGCGCTAACGACCCAGAGCTCTGGGATAAGCTCCTGAAGCTGCGCTTGCTGTACGAGCCCTACGTCTGCACGATTGCCGAGCTGCTCCTCATGCAGGTGCCGCAGTGGATGCCCGCGGAGGGTGCGCAGGACGACTGGGCGACAAGCCCCTGGGAAGTTTAAGCGCGGGCGACTTCGGGCCCGGCGACGTGACCAAAATCATCCCCGACTTAATCTGCCGTTCACCGTGGGCCGGCGTCGAGTGGCGAGGATCAAGGTGTGAGAAACAGTTCAGCAGGAGTGGAGTGAATGATCAGCGCATACGAGATCCTCGCCCTCGACCCCGCGTTCGTCAGGCTTCGCCGGCAGGAGGCGCGCCGGCTGTGGCGGCGTGCGCCGGCGGCCAACATCACGCCGGCGGAGGAGCAGATCGTCCGCCGGACATATGCCCCAACCCGGAAGGCGGAGATCGATCCGGGCCTGCTGGAGCGCGCGCTATGGAGCGGTCTCGTCTAAGCCGCGGCGGTCGTCCCGGCTCAGGTGCCCTCAGGGCCGGCATTCTGCTGGCAGGGCAGCCGGCCCCAGAGAGCGTCTTCGCTTGCCGGGGTTAAAGGCTCGCCCGGGCCGATGCCGGTGTTGATGCTCACGAGCGCCTCGGCCACTTCGAGCAGCTCCTCGCTGGGTGGCTCGCTGACGAAACCATCCTCGGACACCTCGGATCGTGTTTCGCCTTCCGCGTAGTAGATCTTGATAGCCACCT
Organism: Dehalococcoidia bacterium; assembly: GCA_040902555.1. Classification (GTDB taxonomy): domain Bacteria; phylum Chloroflexota; class Dehalococcoidia; order WHTO01; family WHTO01; genus DASTBR01. Next base: position 130,338 of record JBBDXC010000010.1, on the reverse strand, counting down.
CGTCTGTGTAGAGCTCGAGTCCGCCATCAGTGGAGCGCGCGCGCACACCGCGAACGGTATAGGGCGCCAGCTCGTCTGGCCTCGGGACATCCGTCGGCGTGGCCGAGAAGCGCGCTGGCCAGTGCAGACAAATCGGTTGGATTTGTATCTGCAGGGGAATGCTGCAGCCGCCTTCCCCTTGCGGGAGTGTGCAGGTTCCGTACCCGACAATGCTCCGCGCCGAGTCCACTCGGATCCCGCTTATGGGGAGGCCCTCATAGGTTTCTCCGACCCAGAACAGCGGATATTCGTTGAACTTCTCCGCCCGCGTTACCTGCCGCGCGGCGCGCTCGTGGTTTATAGGGAGGGGATCCCGGCCGTTGCAGTCAATCGCCAGCAGCATCGTCGCCAGGACGAGAACCGCGGCTGCCAAATTGAGCATTGAGGTGGCGCCAATCCTACGCCGAACCGCTCCAGAGCGTCAGGCCGCCGGCTCGACTATGGCCGACATCGAGCCTTTGCAGCGCGGGATAAGTGGGTCGGCGCCGAAGGTGTGAATCTTCTCCTGGTACTCCAGCGCCTTTTCCTGCGTGCCGGTGAAAACGATGACGCGGCCCTCCGTGTCCACGATGCGCGCCAGGGCGAAGGACTTCTCCGGCCCATAGCCGAATACGGCGCCGAGGAGATGAATGACGTAGTCGTAGGAGTGGTCGTTGTCGTCCAGCAAGACGACGTGCCACTGCGGCGCCAGCGTGACCTCCTCGTCCAGGACGGTGGTGCGCTCGGCTTGCGTGCTCACGGCTTGCGCCCCCAGGCCACGATGTTGCGCAGCGGCACGCGGTAGCCGCCGTCCACCTGGAAGTCCTTTTCCAGGCGGTCGAAGGTGCGGATCAGGGCCTCCTCCTGTACCTCCATCGGCAGCGAGCGGAAGTGGGCCATGGAGCGGCCGGGGAAGCCCATCATCTGTTCCATGTAGTCGTTGACGTCGCGGAACTCAAAGGTTGCCTCGACGGACTCCTGGCCCACGTCGTTGAAGCCCTGGTGGCTTAGCCAGGCCGGAAACTTCCCCTGGCCGACAAAGGCAGAGTTGGTCGGTCCTGGCGGCGGCGCCTGCCGCGAGATCTCCGCGCCGTAGTGGCTGATCAGCGCGTGATAGGAGCCCGCATCCCACGTCGAGAGGGCCACCCGGCCGCCGGGCTTCAAGACTCGCAGCATCTCGGCAGCCGCCTGTCTCGGATTCGGGAAGTGCAGCATCGCCAGCCCGGCGGTGACGGCGTCGAAGCAGGCGTCGCCGAACTCCAAGTGCTCGGCATCCATCTGCTTGAATTCGGTGTTGAGCACGCCGCGGCGCGCAGCGCGACGTCGAGCCGTCGCTACCATGCCGTCTGAGATATCCACGCCCACGGCCTTGCCCTCCGGCCCGACGATGCTGGCGGCGGTCAACACCAGGCCGCCGCTGGCGCAGGCCACGTCTAAGGTGGTCTGGCCTACGGCGATTCCCGCCCGCTCGATCAGGGCCTCGCGAAAAGGCCGGGCCGTCTCCTCCCAGAGTTCGTAGGTGCTGGCTACGGCGTTGAAGGCGGCCCGCTCGAACTGCTTGTAGGCGGCTGGGTCGTAGTCGCTCACTCCCTAAGTCTGGGCCGCCAGAAGCTCGCGGTCTTTCTGCAGGTAGTGCAGGTAGGCATCACGCGACATAAGGCAGCGGTCGCTGTTGGCCAGGGCTTCGAGGATCGAGGCCCGCAGCTCGCGACCCTCCCGGTCGTCCTCATGTCGAAGAAGGATCAGGTCGAGCAGCTCCAGCGCCTGCTGGTGCAGGCGGTCCTCGTGAAGCTCACGGGCCCGCTGGATGATCTTCTGGTCGTCGCGCCTAAGGTCGGCGACGCCGGCCGCCATCTCCCGCCGCGGCACCCGCAGCAGGTGGGCCGGGTTGAAGTCGAACCAGCCGCAGTAGCGCCGGTAGATGTTGGTCACGGCGAACTCAACGCGGCTGTAGGTCTGCGCGAGGTAAGGGCTTTGCTCCAGGTTTTCGGGCAGGCGGATGCGCTCCACAGCCTCCTCGACGCTTGCGCCGGCGTTGATCTGGCGCACGGTCTCGACATGGAGGAAGCGCATCACGGCGATGGTGTCGTCGAGCATCTGGTCCATCTCGCGCCCAGCCCGCCAGATTTGGCCGTGGCCGGGCATGATCGCCTGCGGGTTAAGCGCGCGCACGCGCTCCAGTGCCTCGAACCACTCGCGCTCATAGCGGATGACCTTGTAGGGGTTGCCGATGTTGGGGAACGACCCGATCAAAAAATCGCCGGCGAAGACGGCGCCGCAATCGGGCACGTGGACGATGCTGGCGTCGTCGGTCTCGCCCTTGCCGTGGAAGACCTCGATCGCGCGCCCACTTAGCTCCAGCCTGTAGTCGCGAGCGTAAGGCTCGGTGGGGTAGACGTACTCGTAGGTACGGCCGGTCAGGTCGAAACCGAACTGGATGCCGTTGATCAGGTTGATGTAGTCGCGGGTGAGCTTATAGCGGTCGAAGCGTCCGGCCACGTTGTCGTGGGCGATGACTCTCGTTCCGCCCTCCACGAATGAGGGCGTGCCGAGCACGTGGTCGTGGTGGCCGTGCGTGTAGATGACCGCGGCGATGGGCCTGTCGCTGGTCGTGGCAATGGCGTCGCGGATCTGCTTCCCGGGCCCCGGTCCGAGGCCGGTATCGATGACGACCACGCCCTCGTCCGTGATCACCCAACCCGAGTTGCCAAACCCGCCAGTGGCGTAGACGCCCGGCCCTATCTCCTCCGGCACGCGGGCGCCCAGGCTGAAGTCGGGGTGTCCGCCGGTGCCGGGTGTGCGGGGGATGTTGTCGCTCATGAGGTCCTCGCTCTGTTCTAGCCCTGGTCAGGCCCGAGGTTATCGCGCCCGCGCTCAGCCCGATACACGCCCGCCCTTTACGATGGCTCGATGGCCAGGGACGAGATCAACCCTGTCGACGTCCTGCGCGAGCTTGGGATGAAGCCGCTGCACCCGCCCGAAACGATCCTCGGCGGCCAGGACACCTCGATCTGGCGCTTCGCCACGGCCGACGGCAGCGACCACGCCCTCCGTCTGTTCCGACCGGGCCACGGCGGGGGCTATCTCCGCGAGCAAATCGCCCTGCGCGCCGCACACGAAGCAGGCATCCCCACGCCTGACCTTGAGGCCGAGGGTCTCTATGAGGGCCGGAGGGCGATGGTCATCAGCTGGTGCGCCGGCCGTCCTCTCATCTCCTCTCTCGAAAAGCAGCCGTGGCAGGCCGGCAAGATGGGCCGCATGCTCGGCCGGGCGCACGCCGCCCTCCACCGGCTCCCCGCGCCCGAGGCCCTGCGCGAGGAGGCGCCGGGATACTGGCTCAACCGCAGCGACGATTCTGAGCTGGTTGAGCGCCTCCTCAGCAGAGGCATCTCGACCTCGACCTTCGTCCATCTGGACTTTCACCCGCTGAACGTCCTGGCCGGCGACAACGAAGTGACCTGCGTCATCGACTGGGTCAACGCCGCGGCCGGTGACCCCCGCGCCGATTTTGCCCTGACCATCTCCCTGCTCAGCGCCGCACCGGCGCCAGCGGGACCGATGAAGGCCCTCGTGAACTTCATCCGCGGCCGGCTCGTCGCCGCTTATCGCAAAGGCTATTCCGAGTCCGGCGTGATGCCCGCGGAGGACGAGCTGGCGCCCTTTTACGCCTGGGCCGGCTCGGTGATGCTGACGGAGATGGAGCCGCGCGTGCGCGAGGGCCGGGTCTCCGCCGGGGACCTGGAGCCAATACGGCGCTGGCTCGCCCGGTGGCAGGCATACCTGTAGCGGCGGGTGTCAGCATCTGTGATCAGACGTCATTGGTTCAAGGGCTGACACCCGCCCCGTCGGAGCTCGCCAAAAATGGCCGAAAGTGTCACGCATACTCCGGTCTTACCTGACATCGTCCTCGGGTTACGCGAGCACCAGCGCACGCCAAGGAGGGGCGGGTGTCAGCTTGGTGGCCGATGAACGTAATTGTTCGGTGGCTGACACCCGCCGCTACAGATACACATTGGTCCGGCTCAGTGTTTAGCCGCTCCCCCATTTGCCCCGAACCCTCGAGCCTGCCCCCCACTAGACTTTCTCCTTGAACATGCCTCTGCGTGCGGTGATTTTCGACCTGGGCGACACCCTCTGGGAGATCCAGTGGGAGGAACGGGTTTGGCCCATCGTCCGCGAGCAGATCGCCGCACGCCTCGCGGTTGCCGGCCAATCGGCGCCGGAGGCCCAACGCCATGCCGAGGGCTTTCGCCAGGCGCTCGGCGCCGTGCTGGCCGACAGCTGGCCGGCCGGCGAGCACGACCAACACGTCCAAGAACACCTCTGCGCCTACACCGAGCGCACGCTCGACAGGATGGGCCTGCCCGGAACCGAGCTGGCCTGGACGGTCTGCGAGGCGTTCTTCGAAGTCGAACACGCTGATGGCCGGGCTGCGGTCGACGACGAGACCCTCGAGATGCTGGGCGCTCTCAAGGAGCGCGGGCTCCTCGTCGGACTGGTCTCCAACACGTTCTCACCTGGCCACTCGCTGCAGATGGGCCTCCACCGCAGCGGTGCCGCGCGCCTGATCGACCTGCCGGTCTACTCGTCGGATGTAGCGTGCCGCAAGCCGGGCCGGCGGATCTACGAGCAGTGCCTGAGCGGACTAGCCGTGGCGCCAGAGGATGCACTCTTCGTCGGCGACCGCCTGCGCGAGGACGTCTGGGGCCCACAGCAGGTCGGCATGCGTGCGGCACTCTACCAGCGTTTTCGGCAAGAGGTACCCACCGAGCAGGTCCAGCCAGAGCTACTGATCTCGAGCCAGCAGGAGCTAGTTGCCGAGGTCGACCGCCTGCTGGTCGAGACTCGATGACGGCCGGGCTAAGCCTCCGCGCGGCGCGTGTCCTAACGCCCGGGGGCCTCCTGCCCGATGCCGTTGTCGAAATACAGGACGGGCTGGTCGTTGGGGTCGGGGCGGGCGACCCCGCGACCGCCGTGGACCTGGGCGAGGTAACGCTCTGCCCCGGTTTCGTCGACCTTCACGTCCACGGCAACGGCGGCTCGTGGTGGGGCCAGTCTGAAGAGAACGACCGCGGGATCGCCCGGCGCATGGCGCGCTCCGGCACGACGAGCTGCCTGGCCAGCCTTGGCGGACGGCAGACGCTGGACGAGGTGCTGGACTCCCTGCGCACGACGTCACGGCTGGTGGGCTCCGAAACCGGGGCCGTCGAAATCCTGGGCATACACATGGAGGGCCCTTTCATCAACCCCGAGAAGCGCGGGGCCTGGATGCCAGAGCAACTGCGGGCGCCCTCCGTGTCCGAACTACATCAGATGCAGGAGGCGGCCGCCGGCACAATCAAGACCATGACAATAGCGCCGGAGCTGCCGGGGGCGTTGGAGGTAGTCAGCGAGTGTATCGGGCTAGGTATTCGCCCCGCCATCGGCCACACCAATGCCACCTACGAGGAGGCCATGCGCGGCATCGAGGCGGGGATGACTTACTCGACCCACACCTACAACGGAATGCGTGGACTGCACCACCGCGACCCTGGCGCCCTCGGCGCCGTGCTCGCCGCGCCCCGGCTGGATGCCGAAGTCATCGCCGATGGGCAACACGTTGCCGAAGGGGCGATCCGTGTCCTCATCTCAGCTCGCGGGGTCGACCAGGTGATCATGGTCACCGACAACGTGGCCCTATCTGGGCTCGAGCCGGGCGAATATGGGGAGGGGCACTGGCGCGTGAAGGTGACGGAAGGCGGGATTACGATGGCCGATGGCACGATAGCCGGCAGCGTCCTGCCTTTCTCAAGGCACTTCGCCAACATGGTGGGCATCGCGGGGATCGAGGACGCCTCACAGATGGCCTCGCTCAACCCAGCCGGCGCCATCGGCCTTGAGGATCGCAAAGGAAGCATCACCGCCGGGAAGGACGCCGATTTGGTGGCGCTTGATAGCGAGTTCAACGTCGTGATGACAATGACCCGCGGCGTGGTAACGTACTGCCTGCCGGAGCTGCGCAAGGGCGTTGGGGGTGCACGGTGAGTGACCAGCTACTTGTCGAACGCCATGATGGCATCCTTGTCCTGACACTGAACCGGCCCACGAAGCACAACGCCTTGAACCGCGAGCTCGGCGGGGCCATCGCCGAGGAGCTGCAACGCGCCGAGGAAGACGACACCATCGTCGTCGCCGTCCTCACCGGCGCCGGGACTCAGGCCTTTTGCGCCGGCGCCGACATGGGCGAACAGTTGAACCCGGAGACGCGCGGAGGCGCGGAGCGGGCCATCGCCGCGGCGGCGTCCTTTACCAAGCCCCTGGTCGGGGTCGTCAACGGCGTTGCCTACGGAGGCGGCGCCCTGTTGGCGGCGGTCTGTGACATCCGCTATGGCTGTGAGGCCAGCAGCTTCAAATTCCTTGGGGCGACCTATGGCCTGGTGGTGGGAGCCGCCCACCTGCCGGGGATTGTCGGGGCGGCGCAGGCCCGTGAGCTGATCTTCACGGCGCGCACCGTGGCCGCCGACGAGGCCCTGGAGTTGGGGCTGTTAAACGCCCTCTACCCTCAGGGCGACCTGCTTGAGGAAGCACTGGGCTGCGCGACCCTGATCGCGGCCAACTCCCTGGAGGCCCTGCGCGCCTCCAAGCAGGTCCTGGGTATGGCCCAGGGCAATGAAGAGGCCTGGCAGCGCGAGGCATCCTACAATCGCGACCTGCGCGGCTCCGCCGAGCAGGTCGAGCGCTTCACGCGCGCCGCGAACCGCGTCCTCAAGCGCACCGACGAACGTTAGACCTCGTCCCCAACCTCCTATCCTCGATCCGAGATGGCCAACCGGCTCGCCAACGAGACCAGCCCCTACCTGCTCCAGCACAAGGACAACCCCGTCGATTGGTACCCGTGGGGCGCGGAGGCGCTAAGCAAAGCGCAAAGCGAGGGCAAGCCCATCCTCCTCTCCATCGGCTACTCCGCCTGTCACTGGTGTCACGTCATGGAGCGCGAATCCTTCGAAAACCACGAGATAGCGCGGCTCATGAACGAGAACTTCGTCAACATCAAGGTCGACCGCGAGGAGCGCCCCGACATCGACGGCATCTACATGTCGGCGGTCCAGGCCTTGACCGGCCACGGCGGCTGGCCGATGACCATGTTCCTCCTCCCCGACGGGACGCCGTTCTATGGCGGCACCTACTACCCGCCCGAAGACCGTGGGGGCATGCCCGGCTTCCCGCGCCTCCTGGAGGCGATTGCCGAGACCTACCGCGAGAAGCGGCCTCAATTGGAGCAGCAGGGCAGACAGCTACTCGGCCACATAGCGCCCGCCGAAAGCCTGATCCCCCGAGGCGAGCTGCTCAGCGACGAGATCCTCCACCTGGCGGTCTCGCAGCTGCGCTCCCGTTTTGACGCCGAGCACGGCGGATTCGGCCGGGCGCCCAAGTTCCCGAACCCGATGGACCACGACCTCCTCCTCCGCTATCACCACCGCTTCCGCGACCAGGGCGCCCTCGACATGAGCCTCAAAACACTGCGGGCGATGGCCAACGGTGGTATCTACGACCAGATGGGCGGCGGCTTCCACCGCTACGCCACCGACCAGCGCTGGCTGGTGCCGCACTTCGAGAAGATGCTCTACGACAACGCTCAGCTGGCGCTGACCTACCTCGACGCCTTCCTGGTCACCGGCGATCAGTTCTACGAGCGAATCTGCCGCGAAACGCTGGACTATGTCCTGCGCGAGATGACGCACTCTTCCGGCGCCTTCTTCTCGACCCAGGACGCCGACTCCGAGGGTGAAGAGGGCAAGTTTTTCGTCTGGAGCCCCGAGGAGATAGACGAGGTCCTCGGGGACGATGCAGAGGTGGTCAAGGCCTTCTACGGTGTGACCCCGGAGGGCAATTTCGAGGGCAAGAACATCCTCGAGGTCAGGGTTGAGACTGAAGCGTTCGCGGCGACCGTTGGGGTGCAGCCCAATGAGCTGCGACAGGTGATCGACTCAGCGCGTGCCCGCCTCTACGTCGCCCGGGAAGAGCGCGTCCACCCGGCCCGGGACGAGAAAGTACTGACGTCGTGGAATGGGATGATGCTCAAGGCCTTCGCCCGCGCTTCGCGTGGCCTCGGTGACGGCGAGAGGTACCGCGAAGCCGCGGTGCGCAACGCCGACTTCCTCCTCGGCAACATGCGCCCCGATGGCCGCCTGCTGCGGACGTGGAAGGATGACGGAGGGGCAGCCAGCCGAGCCCGCCTCCTCGGTTATCTCGAGGACTACGCTTGCCTCATCGACGGCCTCCTTGCCGCCTACGAGGCAACCTTCGAGGCGCGCTATCTGCGGTCAGCTCTGGAGCTGGCCGACCAGATGATCGAGCTCTTCTGGGACCCTGCCAAAGAGGTCTTCTACGACACCGGCCACGACCACGAGCAGCTCGTCACCCGGCCTCGCGACATCTTCGACAACGCCACGCCGGCCGGGAATTCGGTGGCCATCGATGTCTTGCTCAAGCTCGCAACTCTGACGGCCAACGCGGATTACGAGCGCGTTGCCTCGGCGGCCCTGCGGGGGCTCGTGGCTTACCTGCGGCAGGCGCCCTCAGGGTTCGGCCGCGCCCTCTGCGCGCTGGATTTCTACCTGTCGCGCCGGCAGGAGGTGGCCCTGGTTTGGCCAGGAGAGGCCGGGTCTGGTCAGCCCCTCATCGACACGGTTTTCCGTGCCTTCCGGCCGAGCACAGTCGTAGCCGCGACGGGCGCCGAGGATCTTACACCGCTTCTGGAAGAGCGCGGACCAATCGACGGGAAACCAACGGCCTACGTCTGCGAGAACTATGCCTGCCAGCAGCCGGTGACAGATCCCGCCGAGCTAGCCGCCAAATTGACTCCTTAGCACGGCGGGCTTCGGCTCATCGCTGCGATTGGCGTCTACCATTGGCAGAGACGGGATCGGTTAGCACGCTTGCGACGGCGCTCGAGGTGCGCTCTTGCGGTCCGCGGCATGCAATTCGCTACCGCAATTCCGATGAGAAACCCCTCTTGATGAAAACTCACAAGAAAGGCGCCGCGGCCCTACTGTGCTTGGTGCTAGCCCTTGTGACATTCCGCTGGATGTCAACGCGGGCTCGACCACCAACGCAAAACGCACGAACTCTGACTATGAGCCGTCGCGACGTCGATCACACTGTTGTAGGTTTGGTGGTTCACAGTGTGGGGAACCACTCCTCGGGCTTGACTGTAGAACAAGCGACCGACCAGTTCCTGCCCCTGATTCGCAGACGGATCGATGAGGGTGCGAGTTTGGCCGTAACCCCGGTCGACGAAGGCGATCCAGCCGAGCTTGTGATTTGGTTCAAGAGCAAAGGCAAGCAATACGAGCTTCGCTTCTTGGAAGTTTGCTGGTCTCTGGCCTTTCGTCCTCCGCCTTTCGCCCGGCTCATGCGAGGCTTGGCCGAATTCGCCTGGATTCGTATCCGTCCAACGCTGACCCCACTCGGCCCAGCTCTCAAATGGGCGCGAGTCGCGACTAAGGTCGTTCCGCTTGGTCCGTTGAGGTTAGTACTCCAGATCCTCGTCGTCGTGCTCGGGGTCCTCTTTGGGATCGTAATTTTGCTGCCAATGGCATATCTCGGCCTACTCGCTTGGCGGGCGGCAAGGGTCTTCTGGCTAACTTTGTTCACAATCTGGTGGGGGATTTTCGCACTGGTGTACGCCGCCGTTGCGCCGGACAGGGAAGACGAATCGCCACAGCGAGCTCGCGCTGCTAGGGCATTTCACGTGTTCGCAGACAACGCGTTGGCGCTGCAGCGCACGCTTGTCGACCTAAGTGTTGCTTTGCTCCTCGTACCTTTCGCCACTTTGCTCATAGCGATGTGGATCGCAGAAGCAGCCATCGCCGCAATCTCGATCAGCCCTCAATGGCTGATCGAGTCTCACCGAAAACTGGTTAACATCCTTACGCAACATTTGGGCGACGCTTGGGCGTACCTCCGGAGACCATGGGAATCGGGACAGATTCGCGTCCGGTTTGAGGAGCGAGTGTACGAGGTCATAAGCACGCTCAACCAACCCAGTAGGAGACGCCGAGTCATATCAATGTTTGTCATAGCTCACTCCTTGGGTAGTGTTGTGGCCCATGAGGCGTTGAGCGGGGAACGCCTGTCAAGCGAGATCGCAAAGCTCTTCGGGAAGAAAGATCAGCCCACGTTCCATTTCATAACAGTAGGCAGCGCGCTCGATCTGGTTTGGACACTGCGCAGAGAGGAGGACAAGTTTCGTTTCGAGAGGGCGCTTCCACATGCGATTCGGTGGTTGGACGTTCGCGCTCTCGAAGATCCGGTTGTAAACAAGCGTGGTCTTCGGCTCCCCTACGCTAGGCAAGCTGGCCACACTGTTGATCGCGAGCTCGTCGTTCACAACCAGGTCGACCTTTTCTCGAACCATGCAACGTACTGGAACAACTCGGAGGAGGTCGTTGCCGAGGTGCTCAATTCCATAACGAACCAGCACTTAGCGCCTGACCTCTTTATGGATGTGGAGGCGCGCCTCGGGCGTGTGGGCGTCCTGGCGTGCTTGAAGATCCTTGCTTGGGGGACGCCCTATGCGTTTGGTGTACTGGCGCTTCTCTTAGGCGGTGACGCGGCCGTCTCGTTTCTCGGTGTTACCCAGTTAGTTGACCTCTTGCCAAACGCCATTGGCACCCGACTGGTTGCGCATGAAAAGCCCTTCGAGCGTTACTTTGTGACACCTGTGATCTGGGGTATAGCGACGGCAGGAGTTACGGCGGTCCTATACGTTACAGTCGTCGGATGGGCTTGGGACTTATGGGATCGAGCCGTTAAGTACAGCCCCGGTAAGCGGTACTCCGAAGCGCGGCATCGTGCGCGTCACCAGGTCCATAGTCGTCGCTGAACTGCCGAATGCGATGCATTTGGAGAAAGTAGGGTCCATCTCGGGAGAGTCGACCCCGGTGTAGCCAGGATCCCCTCGCGGGGGCTTGAGCATGAAACAGATACGAAAATTTGACTCCAGGTGCTTGAATCGCCAGAATCGCACAAGATGCCGGAGCGAGGAACCAACAACCGCGATCAATGGGATAGGATCGTGATTTCTGGGTTTGCCAAACCCCCGGCGCGAACGAAGCCCCCGCGGCGAGCAGACTCCTAATTGGACCGTCGTCCACTGAAGCCAAGGTTGAATTCGACCGACTGTTCTCACACATGAGTGCAAGTACTTCGCGGACTCGCGCAAAGCAGGGCAAGATCGAGGCGAAGCCTCAGCGCAGAGCCGAGAACCAGGGGCCTAGCATGCGCATCGGCACCAACGGCTCGACACCGTTTTCGGTGAACGGCGTCCAAAAACCGCCATGTAAGCGACCGGAGCTCGAAGAGCCCTTAACAAACTTCGCTAATCGCCTGAAAGACGCGGCTTTGTCGATCGGGGCCGGCGCTCTCGTATACCACGAGACGGGATTCTCACGTCCAGTAGTAGGGGTGTACCTTCTTTGGCTCACCCCCGATGATCTGTACAGTTCGTCTGCGGCACCTGAAGTAGTCGCGATTCATGAGCTGCATGCGGAACTTGCGATGGAACTGATCGGATTCGATGTCGAGACTTATCTCGATTTCATTGACATGGGGGAGAAACCGCAACTGCAGAACTTTGAATCAGCAGTGAGGAACTGCGCTGAAAGAGAGCGGCCGGGATACGTCATTGGTGTGGGCGAATTTGACGAGAGACTCCGTAGGCAGAAAAGTGGCGGCGCACTCCGAGTAGCTAGCGCCTAGTGACATCAGAGCCCGAAGAGAGCCCCACCGTAGCTGAGGCCATTGAATGGGCCCAAACACTTAATCTCACTGCCTACTTGCGAGCGTCGAAAGCGGCGGGAACTCCAGCTAGGTGGAAAGCTGCAACAGCACTCGGGGCCTTAACGTATCTCCTCGTCGACGGGTTCGCGTCTTCGTCCACGGAGCACTGGATAAACCACGCGAGAGTTCGTTTCCGCGGGTACCCAGGTAGAACTCGGGCTTACACTTACGGGCCTTCGGGGCGGCACTACAGCTCATCCGACACGTTCCTTAGTGTCGATCCGAAAGTGGTGCGATTGCTCGATCAGGTTCGTAAAGCCAAAGGGCCTGTGATCCCCATAGGATTCAGTTTGGGTGCGCTGGTGACGCTACTCGCTGTGGCAAGATGGGCTGAAACCGAAGAAAGCCCACAGGAGAAGATTCCGGCGGCCGTCATCGTGGCTCCTCCTCACGGGGCGACTTCAATGCTGATGGAAGGATTTCGCCATCGTCCTAAAGGTCGTCGCGATGCCATTTATGGCATCCCAGCTGTAGTGCTGCAAATCGGACAGGAAGGCAGCCCCTTGCGAAAGCGGGCGGATCAGGCCTTTCGCCCGATCGTAGAAGCCGGAATTGAATTGACTGTCGTACACTGGGCTCACGAGCGCGTCTGCCCATACACACCGCCTTCTACGGCGAACATTCTTGGAGCGTTGTACCGTGATCGCCCCGTAATGCGCGGCGTCACACACAAAACTAACGCCGCGAGGGAGCACATGGCTGTCCGTGATGACCGCGAAACGACCCTCGAGATCCTTCGAGCGAGCTACGCCGCCAGTCGTTGAGACGCGTACAGAATCCCGGCAAAAGAAGGCACGCGCGACCACAGCAAGTCGGGTAGCCATAGGAGTCGTGCAAGGGGACGTGGCTGTTCATCGGGTGGCGCTTGCCTTCAAACATGCTCGTGGACGCGGCCGTGCGTCCGGCACCATTCGTCGTAGTCGGGCACCGGATGTTTGACGATCCAGAGGGTGTGGTAAACGCCCATGTCGCCCAGGAACTTGAAGCGCTTCTTCATGTCACCCTCGGCGTCCTCGTAGCTGGCGAATGAGTTCAGGTAGTTCCTGAAGCTGCCGTGTTCCGATTCCAGCGCCAAGCCGGTTCGTGCGTTGTGCACCACGGCCTCGATCTTGCGCCGGTTGCGGATGACGCGGGTGTCGTTGGACAGCGCGTCAAGCTCCTCAGGGCTGATGTTGGCCAGCCACTGCGGGTCGAAGCCGTGGAAGGCCACGAGCATCCCCGGCCACTTCTTCTCGACAACCTCCCACGACATTCCGCTCTGCATCACGGATTGCGTCATCACGCCGAGGTAGTCGGCGAGATTCTTCGCCTCGATCTGAGCCGGGGCTCCCTTTTCACGGGCCACATTGACCTCCGCTGTTACTAGACCCCGGCCGGCGCCGTCCCCACGTGAAGTTCCATCGATCGCGGCAGCAGCCCCGACAGGCCGGGAACGCTTTCGCGCAGGAGCTCGAAGGCCGGCCTGCGGATGACCAGCAGTCTCAGCTCGGTGCGTGCGACGATTGTCTCTCGCCCGGGCGCCGAGTGCGAGTGCGTCAGTGGCATCTCGCCGAAGGCGTCGCCGGCCTCCAGCACCACCTCGCCTCCGAAGCCGTTGGTCCCGAGGGCGGTCCCGCGCTCGATCAGGTAGAAGTCGTTGGTAGCCTCGTCGCGCACGACGAGCTCGGTGCCGGCGGCCACCGCGACCTCGTCGGCCACGCCGGCGAGCCTCTCCAGCTCCTGGCGGGTCAGCGACTCGAAGACGGCCAGGTCGGCGAGTCGCTCAACTTTGTAGTCAGTCATTTCTATCTCCCCGCGGCTTTCTGGCCGCGCAGTGTCATGCAGGTGCTCGTGGCGTGGGCCACGAGTCTGCCGCGTTCGTCTTTGATGTCGCACTCGGTCAGGCCGACGCTGCTCCCACCGCTGACATACTTGCCTTCAGCGATGAGGCGACCGTTCCAGACCGGGCGCAGAAAGTTGATCTTCAGCTCCAGGGTCGTGAAGCTTTCGCCCGCGCCAAGCGTCGAGGCGTAAGCCATGCCCATGGCGGCGTCGGCGAGGTCGCAGAGGATCCCACCGTGTACGGTGCCCATCGGGTTGGCGTGCTGCGGGCCAACCTCCAGCGCCATGGTGACGGCGCCGGCCCCGGCCGAAACGAGGTCCAGCCCGATCAGGCGCGCCACTGGAGGGGGCTCGATCTCCCGGGCCGCCAGCCTCTGGAGCCTCTCCCAGGGCGAATCGGAGAGTTGTATCCCCGTCACCTCGTTGGTCCAAAGTACTGGCGCGGCAGTAGATGCGATGGTCATCTCTGTCCTCCTTCCCAGGCGAGGTGCCGGCCATGTGGCCGGCGTCCACCTGTATTACTATCCTAAAGATAGTATCTTTAAGATGCTATTAAGATGATTAAGGTCACATGACAAGAACGAAGAATTATCACCACTTCTGCCCCATAGCCCGCTCGCTTGAGGTAATTGGCGAAAAGTGGTCGCTGTTGGTCGTGCGCGACCTTCTGCGCGGGCCGGCGCGGTTTAGCGACCTGATGCGCTACCTCGGCGGGATCACGCCCAAGTGGCTGACGGCCCGGCTGCGCGAGTTGGAGGCGGCCGGCATCATCACGCGCGACAGCCAGCCCGGCCGTCGCGAGGTCTGGTACAAACTGACCGAGAAGGGCAAAGGCCTCGGCCCCGTCATCGAAGGCCTGCTCGTTTGGGGTGTCGACAATGCCCTCCGCCCGCCCCTGCCGGGTGAGGCTGTTTTCCCAGAGCAGACCGTCTACGCTACGGCAACCTATCACAACAGCAAGGGCACTCAACTGCCGCAGCCGGTCGAGTGGCAGATAGACCTCGATGACGGCAAGTCACACGCCGTCTCCTTCGATGGCAAACGCTGGCGCCCACGCCGGCTCAGCGATGGTCCGCCCGACGTGGCAGTCACGGCGGACCGCGACAGCTGGATGAGGTTCGTCACGACGCCACGAGCGGAGCGCGAGCTCCACGGCCTCGCCATTCAGGGTCACCCGGAGCGGGTCGAGGAGTTCCTGCGGACCTTCGGCGTGCTACAAGCCTCCATGGCCGCCGTGTCCTGACCTCGCGCCGTAGGCCGGCCCCCTTCAAGCTGGAGCCATGAAGCCGGAGCTGCGGCCGCGCCTGCCCTGGAGCCGCATCATCCCCGGACTCTGCCTCGATGTCTTCTACCGCCGCAAGCGCGATTTCCTGGCCGATTGCCGCGCGATGGAAGCGAAGCTCGGCCCGCGGGCCCGAGTTACAGGGATGGAGAACATACCCAGCAGCGGCCCGCTCGTCATCGTGGCCAACCACCTGCAGGGGCCTGGCCTTTGGATCGGCTGGCCGGTCGCCCTGGCCACCGCCGCCGTCGCACGCGCCCGCGGCGATTTCACGCACTGGCTGGTCAGCGTCGACTACGACCGCGACAGCGTGGAGGGCGCCAAGAAGCTCATCCCCGGTACGCGCTGGGCCTTCGCCCGCGTCGCGCACGCCTGGTCGATGATCCCGGTCGATCCACAGAAGCCGGGAGGGGCGGCCCGCGGCCTCCTCCAGCTTGTCCGCGAGGGAAAGGTCGCAGGGGTCTTCCCCGAGGGTGCCGTGCAGGGGCTGAAGGACGGCCTCCACGATCCGCAGCCAACGGCTATGCGCCTGCTGGTTCGGGCGGCCGCCTCCGGCGCCGTGCTCTTGCCCGTGGCCTTCGCAGTGGAGGGCGGAACCTTGACCTGCGCGTTTCTGAGGCCGGAAGCATCGGCGGAGGCCGCCTGGCGTTCGGTCACGCGGGCGTTGGCTGAGAGGGGGATGGATGTCGCGCTGGTCGCGGGCCAACAAAGCCGTCCGCGCTGAGCTGCCTAAAGGCAGCAGGGTCCTCGACGTGGGGGCGGCGCGCGGTTTCGGAACCTCCAGCCTGGCCGGCGACTACGCGCTGCACTCCGTTGACGTGAAGCCAGCCGAGATCAGCAAAGCCGGCAAGGGTCTGAGCAGCCGAGCTGTTGCGTCCGCCACTGCCTTGCCCTTCGCCGCCCAATCCTTCGACGGCCTCCTCTGCCTTGACGTCCTCGAGCACATTCCGGATGCCTCCGCGGTGGTGGCGGAGATCTCGCGGGTGCTGCGGCCGGGAGGTCTGCTCGTCCTCACCGTGCCAAACCGCGGCGTCCTACGGAAGCTCGACTCGTACAACCTGGGCGTCGCTACTTCGATCCGGGTGAGGTAGTGCCTGCGGGCTGGCACCATCACCACTTTTCGGACCACGACCTGCGCCAGCTCCTGAACGCCGACTTCGTGGTCAAGCGGGTCACCTACACGGGAGTCGGACTGTCGGAGCTTGTCCACCTGCCGATCTTGGCCGTGACTCGGGGAATCGGGCCGCTGCGAGCGTTGTACCCGGGCGCAGCCTTCGTCTACTACAGCGCCGCACTGGGCGACGACCTGATGCCCGCGGGGCGCTGGGGCTATAACCTGACGCTGGTCGCGCGCAAGAAAAGCTAGGGCGACCAAGTTCGCTAGAATCGGCTGACGATGGTCACGCGAGCCAGGCGACCAAGGGAAGTCAAGACCGAGCACCCTCACGTGGTGAAGACTGACGGCACCGCGGGTGGGCGCGCGCGAATCGCTGGCACGCGCCTCACGGTTGAGTTCATAATCGGTCTCTTGCGCGTGGGCGACGCCCCCGAGGACATCGTCCGCGCCTATCCGCACGTGTCTCTTGCCCAAGTTCACGATGCAATCAGCTACTACTACGATCACCAAGTTGAAATCGACCGAGAGATCGAGAACAGCACCCCGGGAAAGACGCTTGAGCGCCACGGCTGGACGTTGGGTGAGAATGGTCGAGCGGTGCGTCACGCCGAGGCTTGAAGGCCCGCCTCTATCTTGACGAGGATGTGTCTCCCCGTCTTGCGGTGGCCTTAAGGCAGGTTGGGTACGACACGGAGAGTGCGCAAGAGCTCGGGCACCTTGGATGGACCGACGAAGAGCAACTCTCTTGGGCCGCTAACGCTGACCGCGCGATGTTTTCGTTCAATCGGCTCGATTTCGAGGCACTTTTCGTAGCCTGAGCCTCCGCAGAGCGACGGCACAGCGGCATAATCCTGTCCCGTCAGTACTCTGCGGCATCGTCGACGAGGGTCGCCGCCGAAGTCGCACAACTTCTAGTCAAGGAATCTGCGGAGCAGCTACGGAATGGCCTGCGCTATGTGCCGCCGCTGCCACGTCCGCTGTAGTCGCGGCCTTTGTCTCGCCAGCCGCGGCTGCCCACGCGGCATGATCATCGCGAGCGGCATGGCGGGGCGTATCCATAGCTGTGACGATGGGTTGGACTGATGAGCTCTAACGCCAGCCCCTGGCTGCTCTGGCAGTGCACGAGCGGCCACACCCAGATCGCTGTCTCGCTCTCGTTGCTCGCGGTTTCAGTTGCGGCCTACCTCGGCTACGGCGACCCGCCGCTCAATGGTCTGGCCGAGGAAATCATGGCGCGCACGCCGGCGACGCTCGCCAACAGGCTGCTCGAGAACCTGGGCGACTTCGCCCGCCCCGCGGCCGTGCTAGGCGCCTACGCCTTGCTGCTGTTTGGGTCGCTCCTGGTGGCCGGCGCCCTCAACACAGGCCGACACCTGGGCCTGGTGGCGGGTCCTTTGATGGCGGTAGCCGTCACGGCCACGGCGCACGTCTTCGGTCTCAACTCGGCCTGGTTAGTAGGCGGTCTGGCTGCCGTGTTCTATCTGGTTGTCCGACGCTGGCACTGGCCGTCCGTATCGCCCAGCGACAAATCGAAGCGCGACTTCCTCAGGCTGTCGCTGCTAGGGGGCGCCGCTGTCCTCCTAACGGCGAGTACCACCTTCGGGGTGTCGCTGGCCAGGAACCTGGCCATCGATAAAGACGGCGGCCGCCGCCTGTTCCCCTGGCAGAATCCCCATCCCAGGGATCCCCTCTATGCCGCCGCGCCAAAGCCCGAGGTGGATGAGGTCCGCGACTTCTACCTGATGAGCAAGAACGTCAACGACCCGACAATTGATGAGGCGCGTTGGAGCCTCAAGATCACCGACCTCGCGGGAGAGGAAAGGCGCTTTAGTCTCGGTGATCTCGAGGGCATGCCGCGCACAGACCTCTGGGCGACGCTGCGCTGCGTCAGCAACACGGTGAGCTCGCGCTTGATGGGTACGGCCCTTTTTAGCGGTGTGGCGCTGAGGGACCTGCTCTCCAATGCTGGCGAGGGCTCTTTCGTGCGCTTCCGCGGAGACGACGGCCAGGAGGAATCGCTTGCCCTGAGCGAGCTGCTCGAGGTCCCCACCATGCTGGCTTACGCGATGAACGGCCGCGAGCTCTCGGAGGGGCACGGCTGCCCCCTGCGCCTCCTCGTCCCCGGCCGCTACGGCTTCAAGAGCGTGAAGTGGTTAACCCAGATTCACGTCGAGCCTGAGTTCGAGAATGGGACCTGGGAGGACCGCGGCTGGAGCGCCGACGCCGTCGTCAAAACGATGTCGCGGATCGACGGCGTCGTGCAGGGCACGGATGGCAGCCGTGTCGCCTTCGGTGTCGCCTACGGAGGCTTGCGAGGCATCCAGCGCGTCGAGGTCAGGGTTGACGAGGGCGATTGGCTCGAAGCTGAGTGCCTTGAGCCTCTATCGCCTGAGTCCTGGGTGCTGTGGCGTCACGCCCTGGAGACCGCATCAGGCCGGCTGACGGTGCGCGCAGTGGACGGCGAGGGCGGTGAGCAACCTGCGGATCCGCAAGGCCCCTTCCCGGATGGCGCGCAGGGCCTGCATAGCATCTCCTTCGGCTAGGCATGTCCTGTAAAATAATCGAGCTGCGGTTCCGGTTTGACTAAATAAACCACATGATCAGGGACGGAGCGATGAGCCAACCCCAGCGTCACACCAACCGGTTGCTCGGCTATCCCGACGACACCCGCCTATTGATCATCAACGACGACGACTATCACTGGGACAGTCAGGACGGCAACGGAGAGGGACGAGGCGACGATGGAGGCGTCAGAGGTCCAGCGTGCGGTGGCTGCGGCCACGTCCATCGCGGCAGCGCTCGACCTGACAGTCGACGACGCGATCGTTCTTCACAACTCGAACAAACTCGCGCTGCGCGTGCTGCCCTGTGACGTCCTTGCTCGGGTGGCACACGTAGGACATGAGGTTGCGCAGTTCGAAATAGACCTTGCTCAACGGCTGGCCGAAACCGATAGCCCAGTGGCTGCTCTTGAGCCTCGAGTGGAGCCGCGCGTCTACGAGCGTGACGGCTTCGCGGTCACGCTATGGACCTACTACCAACCTGTGGCACCTCAAGAGGTCTCACCAGCCGACTACGCGGATGCGCTCGAGCGGCTGCATTCCGGAATGCGGAAACTCGATGTCACGGCGCCGCACTTCACGGATCGCGTCGCGGAGGCTCAACAACTCGTTGCAAGCCGCGACCACACTCCGGCGCTCGCCGACGATGACCGGGCGCTTCTCAGCACCACGTTACGAAGCCTGAGGAGAGCGATCGGCGACCGCCGCGCCGCCGAGCAGCTGCTGCACGGCGAACCGCACCCAGGCAACGTGCTCAGCACGAAAACCGGCCCGCTGTTCATAGATCTGGAGACGTGTTGCCGTGGGCCGATCGAATTCGACCTCGCCCATGTGCCCGAAGAGGTCAGCGAGCACTATCCGGATGTTGACCATGAGTTGCTCCGCGAGTGCCGGATCCTCATGCTTGCCATGATCGCAACGTGGCGCTGGGATCGAGACGACCAACTCCCGAACGGACGCCAACTGGGCACAGAGTGGCTCCGCCAGATCCGAGCAGCTCTCGATCGCTACGGACTGGATGCCCATCGCTGATCGCGGGACGGAGTCACGTCGCGCGCAGCTGCGACGGCGCAGGGCGTCGACGTGTACACGCGTCGAGAGCAGAGGGTTGGTGGCGACGGTGATGTGAGCGCCTGGCACCATGACCTGCATCAGCAGTACGGCCCACTCCTCGAAGAAGGCGCTCATCAGCGCGAGCTCAGCATCAGTCTGGACGGTGAAGCGCGGCAGGGGCGACCGCTTGTAGCCGTCGAGAGTAGGCGGGATGCGCCAGACGCCGCCGTTGCCGTTCTTCCGCTTCTCCAGGTGGGAGTCTTGATACTCGATGAGGCCGTGGTGAAAGGAGCGTATGGTCTCATAGGCAAATGATAATCCGCCTATGCGCTATGGCACATTAAATGGACAGGCTCCTAGCTGTTGACGAAGATGGCGTTGCCTCTAACTGATCGCCTTCGCCAGCGCCGCGACCTTGGCCATATCCGCGACGAAGGGGAGGGTTGCGCTGCTGAACGAGACCGAATGTTCCGATGAAATGCGCAACCCTCCCCTGCATCGGTGCGCGAAGGGCGCCGCGACATTGCCCTCGACGGCCCGGGTTATCGTACGCCGACTAGCCCCCTCGCTCGCCGGCGGACAGTGGGGTCACTGACCAACAGGATCGTCTGTACGACCATGGTGTTGGTAGCCAGGAAGAACACCCACTCCTCGAAGACGAAGCCGCCCCAACGCAGCGGCAGTGTCTTGTCCTCGTTGATGCTCCAAATGCCGTCCTCGATGGCGAGGATGTCGACGATACCGAGGTACAGCGTGGGGACAAGGATGGCCGCAGCCCAGAGATGCCGGCGCGCCCATAGCTCGCGCCGGCCGAAGGACCACTGCAGGCCGATCACGGGCTTTGAACCATCGGGCGAGCACCGGAAGGGTTCGTAAGGCTCAATTGGCGGCGCAGGCGATGTTCCACCGCCCTCGCGGCCGAGGCCACGCCCTCCCGGAGGGGCTGCCCAGCGGCGAGCAACTGCTGCACGTCAGCTCAACCGCTGTCCCTTCCAGGTAGGCTTCAGCCACCGGCCCAGCAGACTGCGGCCCGCGATAGCCAGGAAAACCACGCCGGCCAGCGGCTGCAAGAGGCTCTCCGTAGTGGCTTGCTGCAGCGTCAGCGAGCGCTGGAACCTGCGGGCCGAGGCAATGTCCAGCGCCGTTGCCAGCAATGCGGCCAGGCGAACCAGCCGGTTCTTGCCGCGCAGCGCGAGCCAATATGGGACCAACGCCAGGGTTGTACTGGCGGCGGTCAACACCCCTGAAAGCGGGCGCTGGGCAAGGAACGCGGTACTGTTCTTGCCGAAGCCCGCGACGATCGCGGGCAGCGAGTTGTACATGCGCACTGCGAGCCAGCGCCGGCCATCGACCAGCTCATAAGGCAAGCCCCATCTCTCCAGAGCGACAGCCAGGGCCACGTCCTCCGCCACCTCTGCTCTCACCGCGGCGTGGCCGCCCACTGCCTCATACGCCGGGCGGCTGATCAGGATGAACTGGCCGTTGAGGGTCGGCCGTGCGCCGTGCCCGGCGAAGTAGTGGCGATAGGCGAACGGCACCAGCAGCCGCTCCCAAAGGGAACCAAGGTCCTGCCGCGCCAGCAGCGACAACGCGTCGAGGCGCTGCTTTGCCGCGTAACCAAGCGTGGCAGCGACGGCGCCCTGAGAGAGCGCCGTGTCGGCGTCGACGAAGAGCAGCCAGTCATTCCTGGCTAGCCTGGAGCCCTGCCAGCAGGCGTGAGGCTTGCCGAGCCAGCCGCCGGGCAGCGGCCCGGCAGCAACGAGCCGCACCCCGTACTCCCTGGCCACTTCGATTGTGCTGTCAGTCGAAGCGTCATCGACGACGATCAGCTCGTCTCCGGTCGCCATCTGCGGCTGCAGCGACGACAGCAGGCGGGGCAGCCGTTTCGCCTCGTCGCGCGCAGGGACGATCACGGATACAGCCGGCCGTGGGCCGTCATGCGAAGGAAGCCTCGGAAGGGATTCGATCGCCTCCTGGGCCCTTCTGCCGAAGTAGTGCTGACCGGCCAACAGGAGCAGAGCGCGGAGCACTCAGCGATGGTAGGGCGATTGTTCCTGCTAGCGTGGAAGGATGAGCGCAATACCCGTTACCAGACTCAACCACGCCGTCCTTTTCGTCAGCGACCTCGAGCGTTCGCTGGCCTTCTACCGCGATACCTTCGGCTTCCAGGAGGTCGCCCGCCAGGAGCCGATGGCGTTCCTGCGCGCCGCCGGCTCATCGAACCACCACGACCTTGGCCTGCTGGCCCTCGGCCCCCAGGCTCAGCGTCCACCGCGCGGTTCGACGGGCCTCTACCACCTGGCCTGGGAGGTCCCGCAGATCGAAGACCTCGCCAGCGCCTCCACTGCTCTGCAGGTGGCCGGCGCCCTGGTCGGCAAGAGCGACCACGGCGCGACGAAGTCGCTCTACGGCGTCGACCCCGACGGCAACGAATTTGAGGTCATGTGGATGGTCCCGCGCGACCAGTGGGGCGAGTTCGAGAACGCCGCCCCTATAGCGCCCTTAGACATGGAGGCCGAGGTCCAGCGCTGGGGATCAGCCGCAGGCGCACGCGCCTCCTGAGTATTCTTGGAACTGATCGACATCAGCGTCCCCATCCGGCCCGGCATGATCGTCTACGAAGGCGATCCAGACATCTCGCTTGAGCTAGTCAGCTCGATCGCCGGCGGCGGTATCTGCAACATCAGCCGGATTGAGGCGGGGGTCCATACGGGCACCCACATCGACGCGCCGTATCACTTCATCGACGGCGCCTCGGCCGTCGACCAGGCCCCTCTTGAAGCGCTGATCGGCCCGGCGTACGTCGTTGATGCGGCCTTGGCGGATACGGACATCGATGCCGCCACACTGGCCGGGCTTGAGATTCCGGCCGGTACCCAGCGCCTGCTCTTGAAAACGCGGAACTCGCGTCTCTGGGACCTGCCGGCGTTCTCTCGCGACTTCGTGGGCATTACCGAGGATGGGGCGCAGTGGCTGGTGAAGCAGGGCGTTCGGCTGGTTGGTATCGACTACCTCTCGGTGGCGCCGTTCCTGGAGCCAATCCCAACACACCAGGTGCTGCTTGCCGCCGGCGTAGTCATCGTGGAGGCCCTTGACTTGAGAGAGGTAGAGCCCGGCGAATATGAGCTGTTCTGTCTGCCGCTGAGGCTTGTCGGCGCCGATGGCGCCCCCGCGCGGGCCGTCCTCCGCCGCGCCTGACCCGCGGCATAAATATCGCGCTAATGCAGGACGTGACAGCGCGCCGCGCTATCGTCGGTGTGAGCAAGCATGAAGGCGATCGCGGTCTACCCCGGCAAGCCCAACTCGATGCACCTCGAACGGGTCAAGAAGCCTTCTGTCGCCGACGTGCCGGGTGGGCGAGGCGTCCTGGTGCAGGTCCTGCGGGTCGGCGTCGACGGTACCGACAAGGAGATCAACGATGCCGAGTATGGCGCCGCGCCCCCCGGCGACGACTTCCTGATCATCGGCCACGAGAGCTTCGGTTGCGTCGAACAGGTCGGTTCGAAAGTGCCTGGGTCTATTCGCCCCGGCGACTATGTGGTCGCCAGCGTCCGCCGTCCGGGCAAGAGTCTCTACGACCAGATCGGCTACCAGGACATGACGACCGACGACACCTACTACGAGCGCGGGATCAACCTGCTGCACGGCTACCTGACGGAGTACTACGTCGAGGACTACCGCTACCTCGTGACCCTGCCTGAGGCCCTGCGGGAAGTCGGGGTCCTGCTAGAGCCAACCAGCGTATCGCAAAAGGCGATCCGGCAGGCCTACGAGATACAACGCCGCCTCAAGGTCTGGCAGCCCGCGCGGGCCGCCGTCCTCGGCGCCGGCACCATTGGCCTGCTAGCCGCCCTCGCCCTGCGCCTGCGCGGCCTGGAGGTGACCGTGTACTCCCGACGCACGCCGCCCTACCTGAATAGCGAGCTCGTGGAGGCCATCGGCGGCGTGTATGCCAGCTCCGCGGAAATCGCCATCCGCGACCTGGCGAAACGCGACGGGGCATTCGACATAATCCTCGACGCGACCGGCTTCAGCCCACTGGCCTTCGAGGCAGCCGAGGCCCTGGCCAAGAACGGCGTCCTCCTCCTGACCAGCGTCACGGGCGGGGACCGCCGGGCCGAGATCCCGACCGACCGGATCAACCAGGGCTTCGTCCTCGGCAACAAGGTCATGGCGGGCAGCGTCAACGCAGCCCGCGAAGACTTCGTTAGCGGCGTCAGCGACCTGATCAAAGCTGAGACGCTATATCCGGGCTGGCTGGTCCGCCTCCTGACCACGCCGGTCAAGGGCCTCGAGAACTACGAGCAAATGCTCAAGGACCTGACGGAGAACAAAGCAGCGATCAAGGTCTACGTAGAAGTCGCCCCGCTCTTTTAAATAGGCGCTGGTGTCGGATGTAGGGGCGCATCGCAATGTGCCCTCTCGTTCCGACCACAACCAAACCTCGATGGGGTGACGGGCCGCCCGCCGTCGGGTAGGGGCGGATTTTGAATTTGGACTAACCCCCGCATGATGTCGAACCCTAATCCGCCCGCAGGTGTTCGTGTGAAGCGAAGCGGCATTTTGCGATGGCTGTTCGTCTAAATCACGGGCCCCGTGCCGGATTCGACAGACCTGCGGGCAGATTCTGAGGCTATCTAAGTCTCGGATCATCTCTGTCCGAAATCTCCCCCTACTTTTGGGCTGGCCCTCTGGCCGCCCCCGTCACTAGACGGCGTTCGTTCGTCGAGCGCTAAATCATCGGGGCGTGCGGTCGAAAACATAGCCGAGAGCCCCCTGAAGTGGCTCGACCGCCTGAAACACCCCGGGCGGCCGGGCCCACTTCAAGCACAAGGACATGACGATGGTTCTGCAACAGGCCGTATTCAATTCGCCAACATTGCCCTGGCTCCGCCCGCGGCGACGCGAGTCGGTCCTGCCCTGGACGGTCCAGCGCCCGGTGCAAGCCGACCCCACCCCGGACTATCGCCGCTTCCGTCTTCTCGAGCTACAGGAGGCCCGCGGCCTCAGTGCCGAGGCCTACCTGCCGCTGGCCCCGGTTGATCGCGGCGTCTTCGTGCTGGGCGCCGTTCGCGAGGGCTTGCGAGCGCAGCACGCAAGGCGAGAATCCCTCTGGGCGCGGGTTCGCTCGCTGCTCGTAGCCGCCAGCCTGGCCTCGGTCCTGGCTGTTGTGGCGGCCATCGGCCTCAGCATCGCCAGTGGCATCGGCGCGGTTTCCGTAAGTGCGGAAACCATGGGCGACGCCCTGCCCGCCGGCAGCCTCGCCATCACCCGCCCCGTGCCTGTCGACGACCTCGCGGTCAACGATGTCATCGCCAAAGACGGGTCCTTCCAGCGCATCATCAGCATCGACAGCCAGGGCGGCCAGCGCGTCGCCAGCCTGAAGGCCGACGCGGCCGCAGGCGACCCGGCCCCAGTGATCCTCGAAGGGACCGCCCAGGGGGTCTGGTTCTATCTTCCCGGGGTAGGTCTCTTCATCGACGTGATCGGTGGTCTGGCCGGCCTGGCTTTCCTCGCGGGCATACCCATCGGCGCCGGCCTTATGATCCGCAGGGCCTTCGCCGTCCGCGCATCTGCCCCGGCCTGAGGCCGAGGCTCGCTTCCAAGCAGGCCGCCGGGCTATCCTCGTGCCGGTCATGACGGCACTGAAGGAGGGTATCGAGAACTACCTGGACGGCAAGCTGACGCCCGACGGCGCCGTTGAGGTCAGCAACCTCTACCGCATCCCCGGCGGCGCCTCGCGCGAGACGTGGTCGTTCGATGCCTCCTGGCATAAGGAAGGCGCCGAGCACAAGCAGGGCTTGATCCTCCGCCGCGACCCCGACGCCAGCCTGCTCGAAACCGAGCGCGACCTCGAGTTCCGCGTCCTGCAGGCGGCGCGCGCCCACGGCGTGCCCGTCCCCGAGCCGTTGTGGCTGGAGACCGACGGCGCGGCCCTCGAGCGACCCTTTTTCATCATGGAGCGCATCGACGGCTGCGAGAGTGGCCCGGGCGAGCTGTTGGTGCAGCCGCAGTTCATCGCGGTCAGGCCACAGCTTGGCCTGCGCTTCGTCGATGTCCTCGCCAGCATCCACAGCCTCGACCCAAAGGAGCGCGGCCTCGACTTCATCGAGCAGCCTGCGCTCGATGGGTGCGGCGAGTTCGAGGTCGCTCGCTGGGAGAAAATCCTCGACGCCGACAGCCTCGAGCCACAGCCGGTTTTGCGCGCCGGCATTGCCTGGCTGCGCAACAATCCGCCACGCCCCGCCCAACGCATCTCGCTGATCCACGGCGACTTCCGGACGGGCAACTTCCTCTACAACGCCGAGGGCGAGATCAAGGCCATGCTCGATTGGGAGATGGCGCACCTCGGCGACCCGCTCGAAGACGTGGGCTGGGCCTGCATGCGCCCCTGGCGCTGGGCCGGCGATGAGCAGATGGGTGCGCTGATGCCGCGCGAGCAGTTCTACCGGCTCTACACCGAAGCGACCGAGATCGAGATCGACGACCATTCGATCCGCTTCTGGGAGGTGCTCGGCAACCTCAAGCTCGCCGTCATCTTCATCACCGGCGCCCACTCGTTCATCGAGGGCCGGACGCGCACTCTGCAAATGGCCAGCCTGGGCCGCAACATCAATCGCCTCGAACTGGAAATCCTGGACTTGATGGGGGTCTGACCATGCGCCCAACTGCAGTTGAGACACTACGCGGCGTGGAAGCTGCACTGCTTGAGGTAATCGCCCCCGAAATGCAGTCGTCCTACGCCCAGCACACCCTCGAGACGATGGTCATGACTGTCGAGTCCGTCGTCCAAGAACTTGAATCCTCTGCTGCCAACCTCCCGGCGGACATTCAAACGATGCTGGAGCTACTGGAACAGCTTGCGGTTGCCCTCCAGTCGGGGCCCCCCGCCAACGACACGCTGGCAGCAGCCGCCCTCGGGGATGGCGTCCTGCCGGGCGGCAGCGCCAATGAGATTCACACGGCGCTTCTCGCCCGGCTGGAGGCTGCCATCGTCGAGCTGGAAAAGCTAGGCGACAACCGGGGCGAAGCCCTCGAGACTGTGCGAGCGGACATCTACTTGCACCTGCGCGACGTCACCTCCCGCGGCTGGTCGTTCTGGGATATGTTGAGCTTCCGCGCTAGTCTCGCGAGCTCCCGAGCGCGCGTCGCTGGTTGAAACCTTAAAGATAAGCCGCCGCAAATGTATCTTTCGATACACACTCCGTGACGTTTGTCATTGACAGGCAGGATTACGATCTGCTCACGGAATCCGTAGAGGCGAGGGGACCGGAGACGGGCCCCCGGACGGAGAACCGCCGATGCTTGACAGGTATCCCATACAGGGCTCACGGGGGTCAGCCTACAGGCCGACGAGCCAGGAACTGGAGGATGAGCTGGTAGACATCCTCCACGTAGTCATGCGTATCGCCGAACGCTATCGCATCGACCTCGACCGCGCCCAGTGGCGCGCCCGTCGCCGCGACCTCGAAGAACGCCGCGCCGCCGGCAAGCTGGCTGAAGCGCGATCCTTGGCCGTGGATTCGGTGGAGGACCTGAGCGAGCGCGAATACGAAGTCCTGCAGCTGGTTGCCGCCGGCCTCTCCAACCGCGAGATCGCCCAGCGCATCGTCGTGGCCGCCGGCACGGTGAAACGCCACGTCCACAACATCTACCGCAAGCTGGGTGTGCGCTGTCGCACGCAGGCTGTTGCCCAAGCCCGCGTGCTGGGCCTGCTCCCTTCCTGACCCCTCCCCTTCCGCCGATCCCCTCTCCGCTGGCGGAGAGGGCTAGGGTGAGGTGGCCGGACTATGCCCACCGCCGCTCCCCGGGCATTCAACGCCGCCCGCCGTCTGCTGACCCCTGATTGTCGGGCCCTACACTCGAAGAATGGGATGTCTGGCCCGCCTGTTCGTCGCCCAGCTCGTGGCGGCGGTGATCGCAATGATCATGCGCCGCCGCAGCCGCACGCAGTAGCGTGGGTTTGGCGCGGCCGTTGTAGGATCAGTCCGCGAGCGGGCGTAGCTCAGGGGTAGAGCATTTGCTTCCCAAGCAAAGGGTCGTGGGTTCGAATCCCATCGCCCGCTCCACGTCACCCATCGGCACGGGCACGACCGGGGGAACGCGGGCATGCCGATGTCGCTAGTCGAATGGCGTTGCACCTTCCGCCAGCATTTGGAACTCCCAGGTTCTTCCCGTCGAAGCGTTAGGGAAAACGCTAAATACGACGGTACCAATGGTGATTTCGCCGCCTGAGTCGATATTCTGGGTAACCCATTCCCTCGCCTGTTCGGGTTCCGCGCCGTCATAGGCCAGAGTCGCGAGAAAGCCGAAGAATTCTCCCGCGTTGGCGCTGCTCGGGGCTTCACCTTCCTCCCTGACGGTGGCAGAGATTGCTTGGATCGCTGTGGAGCTTATGCCATAGATCCGCGCGCTGAACTCCGTCGTTCCGTCGACCAGAACGCAATCCCAACTCAACAGCTCGCCGAATGGATCGGGTCCCTCGCAGTCGAAGCCCTGATTCTCCAAGTTCATGTATACGTCTACCGCCGCAATGCCAGGGATTACGGGCTCGCTTTCCACTGTCGCCGGCTCCGTTGGTTCTTCGGCGACAGTCGGCTCCTCCTGCTCTGGCAGAGTAGATTCCTCCGCCGGTTCTTCGGTCGCCGCCACCTCCGTAGATTCCTCGGCTAGCGAAGGCGAGTAGGTCACGGTCAACGAAGCCCTTACGTCGTCATCGTCTTGCAGGAAGAACTCGAAGTCGTTCTCTCCCTCTTCGAGTTCAGCCACGTACTCCCAGCTCCCGCTGTCGTCGGCGGCGATGCTCTCGTCTGATGCAAAGCTTCGCTCGAGCCTCACTTCGGCACCAGCAGGAGCGATGCCTTGGATGGTTACTGTTTGGTCGGCGACCGTTGCGCCGTCGTCTGGCTGTTCAATCTCGAACGACAGCTCCTCATCTTCCTCCGACCCGCCACTGTCATCGCTGCAACCGAGCGCCAAGAGCGGCGTCAGTACTGCTAGTGCTCCGCAACTCCACCAACTTAATTTTCGTTTCAAGGCAGCCCCTTTCGCTGAAGACTAGTGGTGTCAGAGGGGCCGGCTCAAAGCTCAGACCGGTGATGCCCGAAGTCCCCGATAGCTCAGAGAGGGTACTCTATAGGTCCGATCCCTGAGCGAAACGACGCGACCGATTCTTCGAGCGCCGGTGGCTTAGATGGAGTTGTTCACCCAAGCACTGAGCGGGCGTAGCTCAGGGGTAGAGCATCTGCTTCCCAAGCAGAGGGCCGTGGGTTCGAATCCCATCGGCCGCTCCAAGATCGATAGTGGGGCCTGGTTTCTTCGTTCGCGAGCCGGCAGGGCCGCATAACCCTCGCTGCATTAGATTCGGTGTGCGATGTATGGCACCGTCGGCCACATGCGTGTTCAACCGGGGAGAGTTGACGAGTTCCTCGAGCTCAACCGGAAGCAGTACCGCGTTGAGGCTTTCATCTCGGGCTCGATCGTCGATTTCGTCTTTCGGCTCGATGCCGAGCCCGAACACGTGATAGTGGTGGTCGTCTTCGACTCGCGGGAAAGCTACCACGCCAATGCCCAATCACCGGGCCAGGACCAACGCTATCGCGAGGTGCGCGAGCTTTTGAGTGAGGATCCGCTCTGGCTCGATGGCGAGGTCGAACCACTCCTCCAGCAAGCCGGCGGCGACCTGGCACGAGCGCGCTATGGAACCGTCGCCCAAGCGCGCCATATGCCGGGTAAGTGGGCGGAGATAGAAGAGCTGGTGCGCATCGACGAGCAGAGCCGCAATGTCCGGGGCGCCATCGGTGACTGGGTATTTCGCCTGGACCGTGATCCCAACGAGGTCGTCATTGTCACGGTCTTCGAGTCACGTGAGCTCTACCGCCTCAATGCCGCCGATCCCGAGCAAAATCGCTCGTACCAGCGCTTGCGCGCTCTCTTGGCGGACGACCCAGTCTGGCATGACGGCGAAGTGATTCTGCGCCTCCGGTTTGAGGAAGTGGTCAGCCATGTGTCGGACGTTCGCCGACCTGCGCCTTGACCGGGGAAACCGGACAAAATGCAGAAGTGCAAGACCGGGGGCGGACGCAACTGACGCATGCGGAGGAGGCAGCAACCCTGCGCGTGATGGCAGGTATGGCACCACAACCGTGCCTCGGTTGGCTCGCACCGCCAGAGTTGATAGCGCGTGGCGATGCCAAGCCCTACAGCTAGCGGGCAGTTCCGGGCGGCATTAGCCTTCGCGGCCTGGCGGCACTCCTTCCTCACTCCGGAGACTCGGGAGGGCCGCTACTTCCCCTTTTGCCGGTGGCTGGCCTTTTTCGACTTTCCGGCTTTGCCTCGAGGAGGATTCTTCCCAAGCAGCGCTAGAAAGGCGTCCTCCGTGATGCCGCTCTGGCGAAGTATCGACCTGAGCGTAGATCGTGGAATCTCCCTCGCTCCAAGCTGTACGACGGTATAGCGCTCGTGGCCGCCCTCGTCCTTACCGACGAACCCCTGGTGCGATCCACCACTCGACCCCTTTTCGACAAATCCGGCTCTGTGGAGGGCGGCAACAACCTCTTTGCTCGAGCAGAGGGGAACGATTTAGGCGGCCCCAGCAGGGATTTTCTTGCTAATCGGTGCCACGTGGGTCGATCCACTAGCGGCCGGCAGCTTGAATAAGGGAACCTGCTTCTCCCGCATGACGCGCTCAAAAGCGCCCTCTGAGATCAGTAGGTCGATGTAGACATCGAGCGCCTTGTCGAGAGCCTCCCTGGCCTCGTCTTCCGTGTCGCCGAATGCAGAGAGGTCGATCTGCGTCGCCTCTGCGATCCACTTGCCTTCCTCTTCGAAAACGTTGCAGACCAGGGTAATGAAGGTATCGGTAGGACCGACTGGGGCCAGATCAGGCCCCGCACCAGCTTGTCCATCTCCGTTGCCATGGCCGTTCTGAGGCACAATGAACGCCTTTCAGTAAGGGAAATCGTTCCCTTTTCTAACTGTATACGCCGTGGTGTCAAGCAGACGTCAGGAAATGGCGATTACGTCCCCGCCGTTGCTGGGTGTCGCGCCCGGGCCCAGGGCTTACTGCGCCGTAAAGGCCAGGGGGAAATTCTCGGACTCGAGCCTGCCTGTTAGGACACCTCCGCTATAGGCGCCGGTCCAGCTCAGATCCTGTGGGGGCATCGGCTCACCCAGGACATCCGGCGGACAGTCACTGTCGGGTTCGAACTCGAAGGTAAGGACCGCGGTCGCGGGTACGACGCTACCCGTCGCCGGGTCAACCTGACCCTCCAGGTCCAGGGTCACGAAAAACGTGGCGAAGCAGTTCGCGTATTCGGGCGGCACTTCGGCTTCCTCTGGATTGCAGTCGATGCGGAAGGTGAAGGCGCAGCCGGCTGCAGTAACAATTCCATTGGCAATTGACCAGAAGAGTTCACCCTGGGGGAACTCGCGGACAACCAACAAGCCCTGGCCGTCGATCGTCTCCGGCCCGTCGGCTGAGGGCTGGACAGAAATGGTGACAGCGTTATCTGTGATCTGCCCGAGGTTGAGGAAAAGCTCTTCGACGCCATCGAACCCGCCGGTGAGCTCGACCTGGCCGTCCTCCGGCGTTTCTTCCTCATCGGGCGTTTCCTCTTCCTCCGGCGTTTCCTCTTCCTCCTCCTGCGTCTCTTCCGCCGTTGGCGATCCGTCCGCCGCGCAGGCCTGGGCGGCTGCGCCGAGGGCGGCGTCGACCTCGGCCTGGATGCGCTCGCGCCAGGCCCGGAGGGCCTCGTTGTAAGGCGCGTCGTCAGGGAACTCGGTCCTCAGTGGCTCGACGAAGACGCCACTTCGCCAGCCAACACCGTCGATGAAGAAAAGGGAACTCTCACTCCCGACGGCCTCGTAGCAGCTGTTCTCGGGTGCGGGCCCGATGAATTCCGCGCTCCCGTCCACCCCGGACGCTCTGCCCGGGCCGTCTGTGCCGTCATCCGAGTTCAGGTAAAGCACGCCACCGACCACAGCGCCAACGACGAGTCCACCGACCAGCAGCGGGACAGGCTTGGGCGGCCAGAGCAGCCAGCGACCCCAACCCAGGATCCGGGCGCCCCAGCCAGCAGCGCCGGCGGCGCCGCCGGCCCCCGCCGCTGCCTCGGCCGTGGCGATCGCCTCCAGGCCGGCGAGGACGTTCGCCTGGGCGACCTGGGCGCCCACCACCCCTCGATAGCCATGAACGCCTGCTCGTAGGCGAGCCGCGCGTTTCTTGCGTTGTTGATGGCAGTCTGCAGCAGGCTCCTGCCCCCAGCCCCCTCGCTGGCCGTGCCGAACCAGCGCAACGCGTGGCCGAGCTTATCGCCGGCGATCTGCATGGCTCGCGCCGCCTCGATGGCACCTCGCTCGAGGGCGGTGATCTCGGCAGGGGTCGGAGTCATCAGCTAGGGCTCCACGCTCGGACTACTCCTCGAAGACGAAGTTGAGGGTCCCACCGTCAGCCGTCTGTATGACGCCGGTCCCGCTGCCCTCCTGCAGCAGGGCGTTGAAGCTCAGGGTCTGAGGTTGGCCCTCCCCGCCCACAGCGTCCGATGGGCAGTTCTCCACATCCTCGATCGAGAGGGTCACCTCGACCGTCCCGGATCGCTCCGTGCTTTCTACCTCGTCACCCTCGAAGGTGAAGTAAAGCGCGAAGCGGGCGAAGCAGTTGGCGTACTCCGGCGGTATTGCTTCGTCGGGCTCTTCCTCCGAGCCACACTCCGAGCTTCCAGGGAGGCACTCGAGGGTATCCTCGACACCTTCGCCAATAGCGTTGCCGATTGACCAGAAGAACTCCCCGTACTTGAAGTCGTCCCAGACGAGCGTGCCCTCACCCTCGATACGTCCACCCTCGGGCGGAAAGTAGAGGCTAACGCGATTGATGCTCAAGTCTCCGAGGCCCTCGAACAGGTCCTCGGCGTTGGTAAACCTGCCGCTGACAATCCCATCGTCGGGGCCACCGCTATCCGGTCGATCCCCTTCAGGGGTCTCACAGGGGTCGGGGCCGCCTGCCCGCGCGGTGCTCCGAGGCGGCTCGAAGCGTGATGCACCTTCGTCTTCGCAGTTGTTCTGCTGCTCGTCGCCGATCTGTTCCTCGTCCCCGCCAGCCCCCTCGTCGTCGGGAGTCTCTTCCGGCGTCGTTTCGGTGTCGCAGTTGCGGCGGGCAACGGTGAAGATGGCGTCAACCTCGCCTTGCACGCGCCGTTGCCAGGCCTGGAACGCTTCGTTGTAGGTGGCGTCGTCCGGGTATTCTGCCCTGATCGGCTCGGGGAAAACACTGCTGCGCCAGCCCACGTTGTCGTCGTAAACGAGGTTGGCGTCGCGGCCGATTGCTTCGTAGCAGCCGTTCTCGGGCGCCGGACCGATGAACTCGCCGCTGCCAGGCAGGGAGGCGCCGGCCACGTTGGCATCGTCCGTCTTGTTGTCTGAATTGAGATAGATCACGCCGCCGACAACCGCGCCGACGACCAGCCCGCCGATGATCAAGGGTATGGGTTTGGGGGGCCAGAGCGCCGCGCCAATGAAGCGGCCCACGCTGGCGATGCGCGTGCCCCAGCCCACCGCCGCGCCGGTGCTGGCGGCGGCGTCGGCTGCCGCCGCCGCCCGCAGGCCGCCGAGGATGCGTGCCGTAGCGATCTGGCTGCCGGCGACGCCCCGGTACGCAGCGAAAGCGCGGTCGTAGGCGATCTTGGCGTTCTTGGCCGCGTCGATGGCCGCCTGGAGGACAGCGCGACCCTCGGGGCTCTGCGAGGTGCTGAACCAGCGGGCGGCCGCGGCGACCTTGTCGCCGGCGACCTGCAGGGTTCGCGCCGCGGCAATCGCCGCCCTCTCCATGGCGCCGATTTCGGCGGCGGTGGGAGTCACTGCCTAGGCCACCGTCTCAATGGCGGATAGGGGCACAAGCTCGTAACCGTCATAGCGGACCCAGGTGCCGGCCTTCAGGTCCAGCAGCCAGGCTTCCTTGTCGCCTTTGACGAGCCCGGCGCGGTAGAGCCGCTCCTGGGCGACCTCTCCAGAGATCTTGCCGTCCCTCAGCTCTTCGAGTACCAGCTGCGCCTCGACGTTGGCGCGGGCCATGTCCGGGGCCATCGCCCTGTCGATGACGGGGACCAGCTCCTGGCCTTGTCCAGCCGCTGCCGGCGGGGGCGCCGAGGGCCTGGCCGCGAATGGATCGCGCGGCGGCTCTGCGGCTGCCGCGGGCGCGGCGGTCGGGGCGGGCGCAGGCGCGGGAGGTTTCGCTACGGTCGTCTGTGCGAACGGATCGCGGCCGGGCTCAGCCGGTGCGGGCGGGGCGCCAGCAACCACGGTTGCGTCGCCCGCTGCGGCGGCCTCCGGGGGCCTGAGCGAGGCCCCGCACTTGGCGCAGAAGGCGTCGCCTTCTATACCCTGGGTTCCGCAGCGCGTGCAAAATGCCGAAGACACCATACTACGGGGCTCCTACAGTGTTCAGAATCTGGGTGGGCAGGATTATATCCGACCTCATCACCGGCTGTGGCGTGCTCCTACTGGACCGTGAGCACCAACGACCCCGTCTCCGACGGCGAGCCGTACTCCGCGACTTCGATGTAGTAGGTCATCCCGGCAGCGGCGGTAAAGGACAGGGTGGCCTGCGAACCACCCTCGAGTGGGTCGTCATTGCAGGCAATTTTGCTGGCGTCCTCGGGGATTCCGGCGTAGACGGTCAGCACCGTGTCGTAGTCGCTGCCCACCGTGGATACCGCGACGTTGCCGGCAGCACTGGCCGTGTAGACATACCAGGCCGACTGGCTGTTCTGGCCGGGGGCACACGAGGCCGACGGGTCGTCAGCGCCTGTCGTGAAGCCGCTGACATTGATGCTGTCGGTGAACGGCAGGCTCGTGATCTCCGTCGCGCTTCCGAGGAGGTCGTTGCCCGACACCTCACTGAGCTCGATCACCAGGAGGCCGCTGGCGTCTTCGTAGCCCGTCACGCCGATGAGGTAGGTCGTCCCGGCTTCGAGATCGGCCAGGACCTGCGAGGTCGCGCCTTCACCGCCATCGTCATCGCAGGTAATCTCCGCGAGGTCGCCGCCCGCCTCTTCGAACACAGCCACCACCGTGTCGAAGTCGCTGCCCGCGGTCGAGATGACGACTCCTAGCGAGTCATCAAGCTCCACGCTGTACCAGACTGTGGCGGCCCCGGCGGTCCCGCAGGCGGACTCGGGGTCGCCGGAATCGGCCGTGGCGCCGCTTGTGTCGAGCTCGTCGTCGAACGGGATGCTGTCTATCTGGATGGCGTCCCCGATGTCGTCGTTCGGCACATCCGACGAGGGGCCGTCGTCGTCGCCCTCCGGTGTCTCGAACCCTGGCGTTTCCGTTTCACCCGGCGTCTCAGATTCATCTGGTGTCGCGGATTCATCGGGTGTCTCTTCTGCCCCGCCCTCTTCCCCGCAGTCGAGGTCAACGTCGGCTTCTTCGTCGTCGGCTATCTCCTGCAGGACGCGGCAGGCAGCATCTGCGTCCTCTTTGGCCGCCGTCAGCCCCGGGGGTTCATCGTCGGCCAGGTCTTCCAGGGTGAGGTCTTCGTCCTCCGCCGCGATGTCCTCAACCTCCTCGACGACCTGCGCCGCGGCGTCGGCGAAGTCCTCGTGCTCGCGTTCTACATCCGCGGGGACGTTGATCGCCGCCACGTCATCGGTGTAGACGCTGATCACCTCGAGATACTCCCCGACTGTTTCCGCGTCGGCGATCTCCTCGTCGGCGCGCTGGCCCAGGCGCTCCAGGGCCTTGAAATAGTCGTCTGTCGAGAGGTCGGGGATGCTTGGCGCGTCCGAGTCGTCGCCGCCCCCTCCTCCGCCCCCGCCGCCGCCACAGCTTCCCACCAGGAAGGCGACAAGCAGCGCGCCGGCAAGACGGATGGCAAATGCGGACTTCATGTCATCTACCTTAGCTCCTGGCCTCAGCACCTTCCGCCACAGGCTCAGGACACCACGTAGAAGTAGGTCGAGGCCGAGGCCTCGTAAAAGCCATCCACGTAGAACTCGATCAGCACGTCGATCACGCCTTGATCGCCGGATTCGGCATAGCCGAGGAAGAGGCAGTCGCCTGAGCCCGTGTCGTCATACTCCTGCCAGAGGATGTAGCCGCTGGTCGTGACTGTGTCGATGTAAACCCGGAAGTGGAACGGCACCTGCGGGCTCAGCGAGTAGCAGTAGTCGATGCCGGAGCCCACGGAATGACTTGAGCCAGTGCCGCCCGTTACGCTGATCGACCCCGTGTAACTGGAGGGGGCGATGTCCGGGCAGCCGTCGCCGTCCTGGTAACTGTTGTAGTTCTCAGCCTCGAACGGGCAGAAGTCCAGGCCGTCGATGATGCCGTCAAAGTCGCCGTCGGTGTTGTCCGGGCAGCCGTCGCCGTCCTGGAAACCGTTGTAGGTCTCCGGGTCGAAAACACAGAAGTCAAGGCTGTCGACGATCCCGTCGAAGTCCGTATCCACGGTATCGGGACAGCCGTCGCCGTCCTGGTACCCGTTGTAGTTCTCGGCGTCGAAGACGCAGAAGTCGAGGCTGTCCTGGATGCCATCGCCGTCGGTATCGGTCGCCGGTGGCGTGTCGGGGCAGCCGTCGCCGTCCTGGTAGCCGTTGTAGTTCTCAGGACTGCTGTCGCAGGAGTCCGCCGAGTCGGAGTAGCCATCGCTGTCGCTGTCGGAGGCAGGGGGCGTATCGGGGCAGCCGTCGCCATCCTGGAAACCGTTGAAGTTCTCCGCCTGGAAGGCACAGAGATCGGAGCTGTCAGCGAAGCCGTCAAGGTCGCCATCGGGACCACCGGGTGAGTCCGGGCAACCGTCATCGTCCTGGAAGCCGTTGGGATTCTCGCGGTCGTTCAGGCAGTCGTCGACGTTGTCGGCGAAGCCGTCTCCGTCGCGGTCTTCCTCGCCGTCCGCGCCGCCGGCGCCGCCCGTGTCATCGTCGTCGCCACTGCCTTTGTCATCACCACTACCGGTGTCGTCACCACCATTGCCAGTGTCGTCACCACCACCGGTGTCGTCGCCGCTACCGGTGTCGTCGCCGCCACCGGTGTCATCGCCGCCACCGGTGTCATCGCCGCCACTGCCGCCGCCGCTCTGATTGGAAACAGCCCCGTCGCTGCCACCGCACTGGAGGTCGACGTTTTCGCCTTCCTCGTCTGCCAGCTCCTGCAGTTCCTCGCAGGCCCTGGCCTCGTCCTCGCCGCTCTCAAAGAAGCCCTCGATTTCCTCTGCGGCCAGCTCGAGAACCTCGTCGACCGCGAGGTCGTCGTTGTCACGGGCGAGGTCCGCTGTCTCATTTATCAGGTCTTTGGCCCGGTTAATGGCTTCGATATAGGCGTCGTGGGCGTCCTGCGCCGCGCCTGGCGGATCGAGGTCATCGAGGATGCCGGCGAACGCGTCGAGCTCGTCGGCGTACTCGCTAAGGAAGGAGATCCAGATGTCTCTCTCCTCGTCTTCATCCTGCGCATTGCTCGTCTGCTCTTCGTAATCCCGGTTGAGGTCCTCCAGTGCCTCGACGCTGCCATCGATCACCTGTTCGAGCTGCGCGTAGTAGCTCGCGTTTTCATCGACTTCAATGGCGGCTCCGGCGACCCTCGAGCCCCCGCCGCCGTCATCGCCGCCGGAACTCAGCAGGAAGAAAATGCCGCCGACGACAGCAGCGATTGCCAGGAGACCGCCAAGAACGGGTAGCGCGGAACCGCCGCCGGAGGCGCCAACGGCATCGAGGCCGTGGCAGCCGGGCGTCCAGCAGCCCCCGGATTTGGCGATGCAGCTCCTGTGATAGGGCGTGCCACAAGTGGGGCATTCAATCCGGTCCATGGTTATGAGTTTGGAGTCGACGACGCAGATCTCCGAACCGGACGGGGCCTGTGGTTTGACAGTCGAGATCGGCGCCGTCGGCGCACCAGCAGCGATTCCCTGTGTCGGGGACGACGTTGCCGCGGGTGTCTGCGTGGGCACCTGGCTGGCGCCACACGAAGGGCAGAATCCCGCGCCGGCGCGCAGCGCGGTGCCGCACTTGCGACAGAAAGTCCCGCCGCTCGTGGTTGCCGAACTCGGCGTCGTGGTTAGCTCCGGTTCTGGCTCGGGGGTGCCTTTGCGGAAAGGATCGTTGGTCACGGTCGTCCCTCGTCGCTGGTTTCGGTCGGTGGTGGCGGCTCGGCGACGGGCCCGCCGGCCGCGCCGCTTTCCTGGAAGGCCCGCCGCTCTTGCGTCGCTCGCGCCCGGCTAACGCGGCCGGCGTATGAGGCGGAGCTGAGCAAGGAGAGCACAACGCCCAACACGATGCCGCCGACGATGAAGGCGATGGCGATGACAAGAGTCGGATAGAAAATGCCGAACTGCTGCAGCAGGCCAAGGCTACCCAGCCCAAGGAAGAGGCCGCTGGTTATCGACTTGAATGAGACCTTTGGTCCCGGGTCGCGCGGCGCGCTCCCGGCAACGGCTCCGGTTGGGTAGCCGCCGGCCGGGGAAACCATCCCCAGGCTGAGAAGGATCAGCGCCATGATCGACGCTGCCCGGAAAAAGTCGCGCAGGATGTTGAGCATCCCGAGAAGGCCCATGACGGCCAGGGTCGCCGAGATCCCGCCGATCAATGTGAAGATTGGGTTGCCGCTGACATTTACCAGGGCCTCACCGCTGCAGATCAGGTTGCCGTTGCTGTCGTAGCTTTCGCCGATGACCTTATAGAGCCCGGCGCCATAGGTTGCGTAGTCGTTGACATCGATGGTCTCGGCCCACTCCGCCCCGTTAACGTCGTTCTCCGCCGCGACATTGAATCTCACACCCCAGAACTCGATGTCAATCACGAGGCGCTCGACCTCGCGGTCGGCGGCCATCGCGACCTCTACCGGCTGGTCGTTGTCGACCTCTATGGGGTCGTCGGTAGGCCCTGTGCCTCGTCCCCCGACGCTCTCGTTATCGATGGATGCGCTGCAAGGGCCGTTGATGTCTGCGAGTGCTACAGGCGCTGAGATCGGGACGAAACTGAGGGTAAGCGCGCCGAGGGCAGCAACTACGGCCGCCGGGAGCTGTGGGGCTTTCCAGCTCATTCGCGGGACCTCCTGGTGGGGAACGCTTCATGCCCTTTCGTGGGCGAATGCTCCCATCTCCGCTCCCTTGCGTCAAGGGTGGGCGTAAATCCGAATGCTCGCGCAGCGCCCGTAGCATAGACATCCTTCGTCGAACGAGCGTCCTCGGCGGAGCGCCAAACGAAGGTCGGTTTGTTACTCGGCCAACCGATCCAGCGCAAGGGAGTAAGCATGCCAGGTCCAAGCCTTTACGAGCGCCTGGGGGGCATCAACGCCATCGCCATGGTGGTTGATCGCTGTAGCGACGAGATCGTCAAGAATCCGAAACTCAACCAAAATCCCGCCCTGAAGGAATGGAATGAAAGCGGCAAGTTACCCGCCCTCAAGTTCATGCGGACACTCTGGATCGCCCAGGAAGCCGGCGGGCCCTTCCAATACACCGGTAAGAACCTCGATGAAGCCCACAGGCATCTCCACATCACCTCCGCGGAGTTCGAACGAGGTAGGAGCCGAGATCGACCGTGCGCTCGACGAACTGAAGGTCCCTGAACGGGAGCAGCAGGAGCTCCTGGCCGTCATAGTCGCGAACAAAGCCGATGTGACTAATCCGTAGCCCCGGCACAGCATGGCCCGGCGTGTCGGAGATAGCGGGGAAGGCAAGTTCACCGAGGATCAGGTCGACCTCGGCCGCTCGTTGGCCCGCGACAACAACCAGAAGGCAAAGGCAAACGCCAAGCCAAGGCCAAGGCCAAGAATCCCGGCGGCCACGGCGATCGCGGCGACTAGAGCCCGCAGACCGGCTCTTTAACGCACCGCGCCTGACACCACAATCCCGACCCCCGTAGACTCGGCCCTACGCCCTTCGGGGTGGAGGGAGGTCCGGATGTCAGACACGGAAATCACGATGTATGGGACGCTGTGGTGCAGCGACTGCAAACGCACCAAGAAGTTCTTTGGCGAGCAGCGCGTCCACTACGAGTTCGTCGACATCGACGGCGACGCTGACGGCCTCGCCACCGTCGAACGGATCAACGACGGCAAGCACGTCATCCCGACGCTTGTCTTCAGCGACGGGTCGACGCTGGTCGAACCCTCCAACGCCGAGCTCGCGGCGAAGCTGGGCCTGCAGACCAAGGCGAAGAACCCCTTCTACGACCTCGTGATTGTCGGCAGCGGGCCGACGGGCCTCACCGCCGCCCTCTACGCGGCGCGCGAAGGGATCGAGACGCTGGTCATCGAGCGTGGCGGTGTCGGCGGCCAGGCCGGCGTCACGGCACGCCTCGACAACTTTCCGGGCTTTCCCGAGGGCGTGAGCGGCAGCGAGTTCGCCGACCGCCTCCGCCAGCAGGCCGAGCGCTTTGGCGTCGAGATCCTCACCGCCCAGGAGGTCGTCGAGCTCGGCAAGGACGGCAACTACCGCATCGTTAAAACGGCCGACGGCAACGAGTACCGCTCGTGGGCGGTCCTCGTGGCGACCGGCTCCACCTATCGCCGCTTGGAGATACCCGGAGAGGATGAGTACATCGGCGCCGGAGTCCACTTCTGCGCGACCTGCGACGGCCCGTTCTACCGTGGCCGCGAGGTCCTGGTGATCGGAGGCGGCAATTCGGCCGCCGAGGAGAGCATCTTCCTCACGAAGTTCGCCAGCAAGGTCACGATCGCCACCCGCGACCCTCAGCTCTCGGCAAGCAGGGTGATCGTCGAAAAAGTCGAGGCAACGCCAAGCATCGAGGTCCTGACCAACTCTTCGCCGGTCGAGTTCAAGGGCAACGGCAAGCTGGCGACCGTGGTCGTCAAGGACACGCGCAGCGGGGCTCTGACGGAGCTCAGTACGCCGGGGGTCTTCGTCTTCATCGGCCTCAGCCCCAACAGCGAGCTCTTGAAGGGCAAAGCGGATCTGGACGAGCGCGGTTTCGTCGTCACCGACGCCCTCTTGCAGACCTCGATACCCGGTGTTTTCGCCGCCGGCGACGTCAGGCAGGGCAGCACCAAGCAGGCCGCCTCAGCGGCCGGCGAGGGCGCGGCGGTCGCCCTGGCGATGCGCCGCTATATCGAGCCCCTGGCCAGCGGGATGCCGCGCCACGAAGACATGATGGCGCGCGAAGAAGTGATCGTCTGACTTTCCTGGCTCCGTCGGCGGGCGGCTAAATAGCGACGTCGGCGTCGGGTGGCGCGGTAATCTGCAGTGGGAACGGCACGACGTTGGACCCAGGTCGGCGACGGTTTAGCCGTGGCGGGGCCGGTAGCGGCAGACGGCCCGATAGGGTGGGGCCAATCCTGGCGGCCACGTCCGGGCGTGCGTAAAGGAAACCCTGCCCCTGGCCACAGCCAATGCTGACCAGGAAGTCAAGCTCTTCCTGGGTCTCGATTCCCTCGGCAACGACCTCAATGCCCAGCGCGCCGGCCAGGCTGATGATGGCCCGCACAATCGAGGCCTGGTTTACTTCGTTGTCGACACCGGCGACGAAGCTCCTGTCGATCTTGACCACGTCGACAGCCAGCCGGCAGAGGTAGGTCAGGGAGGCGTAGCCCGTGCCGAAGTCATCGATGGCGAGCTGGACGCCGAGAGCCCGCAACGTCGCTATGTTCTCCGCGACCGGGCCTCCCTCCTCGGCCATGACACTCTCTGTTATTTCCAGGCGGACAAACCTCAGGTCGAGTCCGCTGCGCTTTAAGACGCTCACGACATCTTCGGTGTGATCGCTGTGTTCGAGCTGTTTGACGGACAGGTTGACGCTGAGCACGAACGACTCCTGCAGCGCCAACTCCGTGCGCCAGGCCTTCACCTGACGGCACGCCTTGTCCAGCACACACAGACCCAGCGGCAGAATTAGGCCGCTTTCCTCCGCCAGCGGAATGAATTCGCTCGGTGGTACGCAGCCGGTTGGAGTATTCCAGCGGGCCAACGCCTCCACGCCCACGACCCGACCGGTGGCCAACTCAACCTGTGGTTGATAAGCCACTTCGATCGAGCTGCTCTCGACGGCCAGCCGCAGATCGCGTTCCATGTCTAGCTGCCAGAGAGCGCCGGCGTCCATGGCGTGGTCGTAGACGACCCAGCGGTCCTTGCCCGCTGCCTTTGCCCGGTGGAGGGCGATGTCCGCTTCACGCAGGACATCGGTGGCCGCTTTGCCGCTGCTACAGAAACTTATGCCGGCGCTGGCCGAGATAACCAGCTCCCGCCTTTCCAGGGGGAAAGGTATTCGCAGGCGTCTCAGCAGGCGCTCGCCCAGCTCCCAGGCGGACCCCTTGTCGGGCAGATTTTTGGCCAGTACAACAAACTCGTCGCCACTGAGGCGGGCGACCATGTCAGCGTCGCACACGTACTCCCGGAGCGCTTCGCCAACCTGGACAAGCAGTTGATCGCCGGCCGCATGACCGAGGCTGTCGTTGACAATCTTGAATCTGTCGATATCGAGGAAGAGTACAGCACAGTCTTCTTGGTCCGGGCCGGCGGCGATCGTCTCCTCAAGCCTCTGCAGCAACAGCTCGCGGTTCGGCAGGCCGGTCAGCGTGTCGTAGAACGCCTTCCGTTCGAGCTCGACTTCCGCCAGCTTGCGGTCCGTAATGTCGCGCCCGTTAACCACAACGCCACCCACAGATCCGTCTTGCAGCAGGTTCGAAGCAATTACTTCGAGGTGACGGTAGCTTCCGTCCGCCTGGCGCAGGCTGCACTCCGTCGGCACGACGGCTCCCGCTTCCAGCCGCATTTCGTGCAGGGCCGGTCTCAGCCGCTCGGCATCGTCCGCTGTCAGGAGCGAAAAGATGTCGATACCCAAGAGGTCCTCGGCGTCCTGGCCCGTGAATCGTTCGAGAGAGGGACTGGCGTACGTGATCCGGCCATCTTCATCGAGGATGGCAGTGAGGTCGGTCGCGTTTTGCACCAGCGAGCGGAAGCGCTCGTCGCGGCGCATGGCCTGCAGGGCGCTCAGGTGCCCCATCAGACTCCACATCCGTGCCAGCACCAACAAAAAGAGGACGGCCGACGCCCCCGCAAACAACGGCGGGTCAATCTGTCCTCCCCGCAGGGCCTCGACCACAACGACGCCGGGCCCCAGCAAACACACGGCCCCCAGCAATAAGACCCGGCTTTTTCCGGCCGTTGGCTGCTGAGCCGAATCGGCATTCCCCACGTAACTTGCCGCCGGGTGCAGGGCGGCGGC
Source organism: Dehalococcoidia bacterium (assembly GCA_040902555.1). Taxonomy (GTDB): domain Bacteria; phylum Chloroflexota; class Dehalococcoidia; order WHTO01; family WHTO01; genus DASTBR01. The sequence goes on along the minus strand of JBBDXC010000010.1, from coordinate 87,492 downwards.
CCCCCATAGGAGATAGGCGAATAGCCAGCCGGTGTCGATAACGTGGCCGGAGTAATACGCGTCCTCTAGCAAAAGACGGGTGTATGCCCCGTCAGTCAGGAGCTCGAGACTCGCCCCGGCGGCCACAAGCCAGCAAGCGGCATTGCGCGAGCGGCCCGAGAGCAGCAAGGGGGCGACGAACGCCAGCAGGAGCAGGTCGCCCAGTGGATACGAGATCGAAATCACCTTCTCGAGAAGGCTTATGTCATCACTCGTGGCGTAGGGCGCCATCAGATATATCCAGACCACGAACGCAGCGCTCGCCGTCACGATCAGCGCGTCCACGACGACGCCCGCCTGCGCATGATTGCGCTGCCTGAAGAACCGCAAGAGGCCGAAGGCCATGACCGGATAGCCTGCGATGTAAAACAGGTCAGCGGACGATGGGAACGGAGCCTCGATATCAAGGATCAGCTCGTAGTAGCTGAAGATGACATCGCCCGTAACGAACAGCAGGTTGCCCAGGGCGAAGATGCACCAGGGGAGCACGGGACGAGCACGGCCAGTCGCCACGGCGAAGATCGTTACCGCAACGGACGACAGCCCGATGCCCTCGTAGACGGCGGAGTTTAGGAGGGCCGATTCACGGATAGACGCCGGGCCCCCATAGGCGGCGAGGCAGACGGCGGCCCCGACAAGGAGATAGAGCACCCAGGCCGGCGGCCGCCGCCGCGCGGACGCAGCCGCGTCGCCGCGGGTCACCTCGCGCGAGGCCGAAGTGCTAGCAATGGGAAATTCCACGCAAAACTCTTCTAGTTAATCGGCAGAACGGGCTCTGTTCGCGCGCTCGCCCAGGCGGTTTCGGCGCCTGCTCGGCCCGCGGAGACATCTGCCTCGAACTGATACACTGGACAGCCCGATCGGACTTGGCGGCGTAGAGCTCTTCGTCGGCCCTGGCCATCAAGCTCTCAGCGTCGCCTCCGTCGCGTGGAAAAAGCGCCGCGCCGATGCTGACCGCCGGCGACAGTGCCTGGTCGCCGCAGGCGACCTGCTGGCCCTGCAGCTTCGCCAGGAAGCGGTTGGTGAATGCTTCGACGCCCTGGGCGTCGGTGCCTGGGAGGAGCAGGGCGACGAACTCATCGCCGCCATAGCGCGCCGTCACGTCTGGCGTCCGGCAGCTCTCAGCGAGGGTCTGGCAACCGCTTGCAACAGGGCGTCGCCGGCCTGGTGGCGGAAGCCGTCGTTGACCCGCTTGAGGTGATCGACGTCAATCGCCAGGACGGCGAACGTCGAGTCCGCCCTTCGTGTGCGTTCGAGCTCTTCTCCCAGGCGCTCGTCCCAATAGCGACGGTTGTAGGCGCGCTCCGGGTTGTCCTGGCCTTGCGACATCCTGGGGATGAGCTGCCTGCGCTCTTCGTCGTAGAGCATGAGACTGCAGCGTTCCCCGGCCGAGATCGACAGGACGCCCAGGCAGTCTTTAAGAATCGTGCCGAGGCTGGGCGGGGTCGTCCGCGTAAGCACGGCCAGGACGGCAATAAAGACGGCGGACAGGGCGAGAAAGGGAAGCGCGGGGCTCAGCGCGTCCAAATAGGTTGTTCTCCCGATATTGCGTTCTCGCGGGGAGGCGCAATTCGAGTCTAGGTCGGCCCGGCGCGATTTCGGTTACAGCGGGGTATCAGTCCGGTGCGGACTCAGTTAACAGAGGGGTGCAACTCGGGTGCAGATGCGAACCGTGCCTGCCTGGGTCAGGCGCATACGCACCCGCAGGACATTGTTGCCCTCGCGTAACTCGGCGATGCGGTTCGTCGGGTCGAAGACCTGCTGCAGGATGTAAATTCCCGCCGCCAGGCCGGTAATGTCCAGCTCCTGGCCCTCAAGGCCCCAGTAGTACTCGTCCGCCTTGCCCAGAGAGATGCCCTGGACGCGGCCGTTCTCGAAGCCGCCAAAGTCTACCTGGTAAAGGTTATCGGGGTCGAGGTTGGGGTCGTAATCGTAGACGTCGGTCAGGAAAAAGCTGATCTTCCCGCCATTGACTACGAGGTCGCCGCGCGAACCGTCAGGGTTCTGGCGGAACAGCTTATAGGTTGCGTAGTCGTTGAAGTGGAAGTGCGAGTGAGTTGGGTGCCACTCGAATCCGCCATCTATCCGCACGCGCCGCCGGTTGCGTGGATAGTCCGGGTTGTAGACCCGCTGCCAGACGTTCGTAAGGACCTGATCCTGTTCGTCGGTGCGGTACGACACCTCCAGCGGGCCCAGGCCGATGTTCGCCGTATAGGTGTCGAAGCGCAGGAGCCTCGTCCCTTCGACGTCCTGGACAAAGACCTCCCACTCGCCGGCCGGCAAATGGGCCGGCCCGACGGGCTTGATGTCCGGCAGGCGGTCGCCCGGCTCGGGCTCATAGTTGTGGTGGGGCGTGTCGTCGTTCTGCCCTGAGAGGACGCTTGATCCGGGGCCGAAGGCGAGGAGGAGGGCGAGCAGGCCGACAGCGGGGAGAAGGCGGGCGAACTTCAAAACATAGCCTTGAGCAGCAATTACCAGGGTTCGCCTAAATATACCGGCGCCCCCACCGCGGCGGCAATCGCTCAGTACCAGTACGAGATCATGTGTGGCGCCGAGGGCGGCTCATAGGGCCCGAGCACCATCAGGTTGCCCGGCTTGATCACGCGGGCGCCGGCCTTGATCGCGTCCTCCAGGAGGCCCGGATGCCGCGTGGGCAGGTTCCACTGGGCTGCGGGGGCGGCGCCGGCCGCCCAGGCCCCCGCCAGGTCGAGCAGCGTGGCGTTGTCTTCGGCCGCGCCGAAGGTGATGGCGTCGGGCGAGAAGCCGAGGACGAACCCCCGGATCTCGCCATCCCGCTCGATGAGAAGTCCGCCGGCGCGTTCCAGCAACATCTCAATCTCGGCATCCCGCTGGATCGACGTGAGGCGCTGGTACAAGGCGCCCAGGCTGGCGGCATCGCCGGCGCCTGCCTGCTTCAGGCCGGCGATGGGTTCGACAATGGCCGGCGAGCGCACAGTCACCATCGGCTCGACCACCTGGAAGCCGAGCGAGGCGTAGAGGCTGAGCGATGTGACGTTGAAGGCGTCCTGGATCAGGCGGACCTTCGTGTGTCCGCGACGCTCGGCCTCATCGAGGGCTGCGACCATCAGGCTGCGGCCGATCCCCAACCCCTGGCTGCCGATGTCGACGGCCACCGGCCCGATTCCGGCGACCTCGTCGAGCGTCGCCATCACCGTGAGCCCCTGCAGCCACGGCGCCCGCGAGGCGAAGGTCGCGCTCTGCTCGATTGACCCTAGGAAGGCAATCGCGCGCCGCGCGCGGTGGACCGACTGGAACTCCGGCGGGAAGCCGTGCTTGTCGGCGATGTCCTTGAAGGCTTCGAAAAGGATTCGCCCTGCTTCGTCGTTGTCGGCCGGCGTTAAAGGTGTGATCTCAGCGGGCATGCGAGCGAAGTCTCATACGCTCGCAGGGGCCGGTCAAGCGCCGCCTGTGACCAACGTCGCGAAGGCATGCGTCTCCGTAGGGGCAGATGGCCGGCCGATTACAGAGAAGGCATTTGGTGACCGGCGAGCCTTCTGCCCCGGCGCCACGCCTGCGACCAATCCTCGATTTCGTTTGACCCATTTCGTCGGGCGTCGCTAGTCCGGTATGGTAGGCGGTTGCCGGTCAGCCCGTTCGCGCTCACGACGAATGATCGCCTCAATCTCGTCCAGCGTCGCCTCGAGCGCGCCGTCTCGGTTGACGACCACGTAGTCGAACTCGCCGGCGCGGGCCAGCTCCTCGCGGGCATCGGCCTCGCGGCGCTCAAAGTCCTCGGCCGACATTGAGCCCCGCCTTTGACGCCGCTCGGCCAGCGACTCCAGCGACTCCGGCTTGATGAATACGGTTAGTGTGTCGGGGACCAGCTGGCGGATCGTATCAGCCCCCTGCACGTCCACCTGCAGCACCACGTCTTCGCCGCGCTCCAGCGCCTCGCGGACGGATGCTTTGAGCACGCCCTTGCGATCGCCGTGGACCAGCGCGTGCTCCAGGAACTCGCCCGCCTGCACGCGCCGCTCGAACTCCTCTTCGCTCAGGAAGTGGTAGGCGACGCCGTGCTCCTCGTCGTCCCGGGGGGCACGGGTCGTCGCAGTGACGACGGACGTCAGCCCGAGCTCGCGATCGCCTAGACCCTTCAAGACTGAGTCCTTGCCCACGGCGGACGGCCCGGTGATCGTGATCAACAGCAGCCGCCGTTGGTTCATCGCGCGACGGCGGCCGCCTCGCCGGCGAGCCGCTCGAGGTCGTCCCAGAAGCCCGGATAGGAGACGGTCGCGCAGTCAGGGTCGTCGACCACAACCTCGCCGCCAGCGATCACAGCCGCCGCCGCGGCAAGGAAGGCCATCCGGTGGTCGCCTTCAGTCGCTACCTCCGCGCCGTGGAGGCGGGTCGGTCCCTCGATCCGCCAGCCGTCGTCGAGCGGCTCGATCGTCGCACCCATGGCGCGCAGCAGCCGCGCCGTCGAGGCGATGCGGTCAGATTCCTTCAGCTTCAGCTCCGCAGCGCCACTAATCGTGGTGGTGCCCGCTGCCTGGGTCGCGGCGAGCGCCAGCAGGGGAAGCTCGTCGATGCAACTCGGCACGAACCTCGCGCCGAATTCGCCCGCGGTCAATGGCGCTGAGGTTATCCGCAGGTCGGCGACCGGCTCGCCCCCCTGCCGCCTCTCCTCCAGGATCTCCACTTGAGCGCCCATGCGTTTGAGCGCGACGATCAGGCCGCGCCGCGTCGGGTTGACCCCGACCCCGGTCAGCAGCAGATCAGAGTCTGGGTGGCAGGCCGCGGCAACTATCCAGGCCGCCGCCGAGCTGATGTCGCCGGGAATTCGCATGTCGATCGCCTTTAGGCCGGTCAGGGGCCCGGTCAGGCCCGTCACCGCTCCTTGCGGAGCGTCATCAATGAAGAGCTTCACACCCATGGCCGAGAGCAGGCGCTCGCTGTGGTCACGGGAGCGTACCGGCTCGCTAACGCGGGTGGTCCCCTCGGCCTGGATCGCCGCCAGCAGGACCGCCGACTTGACCTGCGCGCTGGCCACCGGCGACTCGTAAGAGGTCCCGTGCAGTTTCCCGCCGACGATAACCACCGGCGCCGTACCGGCATCGGTCGTTGTCACTGTCGCCCCCATGCGGTTCAGCGGCTCGGCGACGCGCCCCATGGGACGGCGCCGCAGGGATTCATCGCCGCTGAGGACGCTGCGGAACGGCCGCCCCGCCAGCACCCCGCTGAGCAACCGCATCGTCGTCCCCGAGTTCCCGCAGTTGAGGACGTCGGCGGGCTCCGTTAGACCGGCGAAGCCGGTGCCCCGGACGGCCAGGGTGTCACCGTTCTGTGTGATGTCGGCTCCGAGCCGGCGCAGGCAAGCCAGTGTGCTCTGCGTGTCGGCGGAGCTGAGGAAGTTCTCGAACCGCGATTCGCCCTCGGCCAGCGAGCCGAGGATCGCGGCTCGGTGCGAGATTGACTTGTCAGGCGGCACGGCGATCTCGCCACGGACGTGGGGCAGGGGAGTGAGAGTGCGGCTCAATTCTTGCGGCGTGGTGGCGCCTCTTTCGCCTTCTCTTCGTAGAAGCTCGTGACCTCGCGGATCCTGCGCATCATCCTCGCTCCGAAGAGCATGTCGGCGAGCTGGTCGCTGCCCGAAGCGACCTCAGGGCGGCTGCTGAATTCCGCCTGCTTCGGGCCCTCCTTGATGTACTCCTCGCGGTCGAGGTTTGACCGGTAGAGCGCCTGGAAGAGGGTCTCCTCGTCGCCCTGGACCAGCTCCTTCCAGTGCGTGATCTCGTCCTGCATGCGGTCTAGCCAGTGGACGACACCTTCCTGGTTTGTGCGCAGGACGTCGAGCTGCATTTCTGGATCCTGCGAGGCCAGGCGTGTCAGGTCCTTAAAGCCCGGGCCGGCCATCCGCGACAGCTCGAACCAGGCCTTGCTGCCCCGTGCTACGGAGAAAAGGGCGTTCGACAGCACCATCGGCATGTGACTGATCGCGGCGGCGTAGCGGTCGTGCTCCTCGGGGTCGACGAAAAGTGGCTTGGCCCCCAGCACGCTGATCAGACCGAGGATCGCCTCGACCGAGGCCTGGCTGGCGCTGGGCAGCGGCGAAACGCAATAAGTGGCGTCCTTGAAGAGCGTAGCCTCGGCGGCATCGATGCCGCCCTCCTCTTTGCCGGCCATCGGGTGCCCGCCGACAAAGTGGACCGTGCGCGGCAACTCGTCGGCCGCCCACTTCAGAACCTCGAGCTTTGAGCTGCCGGTGTCATGGACGATGCTGTTCTCCCCCATGTGGGAGGCGATGTCCTGGAAGACGCGACGGATGCTCATCACGGGCACGCTGACGATCACGCACGACGATCCGCGAACGGCATTGATCAGGTTGTGCTCGGTCTCGTCGACGGCGCCACGCTTGCGGGCTTTGGCCATGACGCCGCCGTCACGGTCGTGGCCGACGATCCTGATCTTCTTCAGGCCCGCGGCCTTCAAGCCGAGGCCGATCGAGCCTCCGATCAGGCCCAGCCCGACGATCGTGATCTTTTGCTTGGGGGTCGTTTCTTCTGCCATCTCAGGTGCCCAACAGGACGTCCGACAGGAAGCGGACAACCGGGAAGATGATACTAACGCCCAGCATGAAGGGCAGGACGAAAACAACTACGAGCAGGATGCCCGGCCCGTACTGCTCAGTCTTGCTGTACTCCACGGCCAGGTCGCGAGGGAGGATGCCCAGGGCCACCTTGAAGCCGTCCAGCGGCGCCACCGGCAGAAGGTTGAAGACGCCGAGGATGACGTTGAAGAAGACCGTGGCTGAGAGCAGCAGGCCGGCGTAGTCGTTGAAGGTCCAATCGACGCCCAGGTAGGCGCCGGCGTCGAACGGGTGTCGCACGGGTATCGGCGTCAGGCGCAGCGCCAGCGTGCAGATTGCCGCTATGACGAAGTTGGCCATCGGCCCGGCAGCCGAGACCAGCGCCGATCCCTGCAGCCCCCCGCGCACCTGGTAGGGGTTCACCGGCACCGGCTTCCCCCAGCCGAACCCGGCGAAAAGCAAGAGGATGCTGCCCAGCGGGTCGAGGTGGGCCAGAGGATTGAGGGTCACCCTGCCGGCCCGCTGCGCCGTCGTGTCACCGAGCGCCAGCGCCGAAGCCGCGTGGGAGAACTCGTGGAAGGTGGTGCCGACGACGAAGGCGCCCATCGCCGCCAGCAGGAAGACAAAGAAGGCCGTGGTGTCAACGTCGAGCAGGCGCTCGTAGGCAAGGATCATTCTGTTTCGGCGGGTTACCTCTGGATTCAGCCTAGGCGCTAAACGCCTGCTGCCGCTTAGCCTCTTGCACCTTTTGGGCCACGCGGGCCGCGCATGACGTCCCAAGTCGAGAACGGCGAACCCGGCCCGGGCGTCCGCCTGTCAGATGGCCCGCTAAACTCGAAACCAGATGACGGGAGCCCGCCAGCCCTGATCGACGCCATCCAGGACCTCGTCCACTCCATCGAGAACGGCATGCTCGACTTCATCGAGTGGGGCTACGATCTCGTCTCCTGGCCCGGCATCGTCCTCTTCATGGCGATCGAGAGCGCCGCCATCCCACTCCCCAGCGAGCTCATAATGCCCTTCGCCGGCTGGTTCCTGATCGAGGACAAAGGCCTCGGGCCGGAGTGGCTTCTCCTGGCCGGCTTCTGCGGAGCTTTGGGCAACCTGATCGGCTCGCTGATTGCCTATGGGGTGTCGGCCTGGAAGGGGCGGCCCTTCCTCGAGCGTTACGGCCGCTACATCCTGATCTCGCGCCACGACCTCGACCGCGCCGACGACCTCTTCCGCCGCTACGGCGACCAGATCGTCTTCTTCTCCCGCCTCCTTCCCGTCGTCAGGACCTTCATCAGCGTCCCCGCCGGCATCGTGCGCATGCCGCTCTTGCGCTTCTCGGTCCTGACCTTCGCCGGCGCCTTTCCCTGGTCGGTTGCGCTGGCCGCGGGCGGCTACATCCTCGGCGAGAACTACGAGGACCTCCGCCGCTGGATGCGCCCGGCGGACATCCCAATTTTGATCGTGCTGGCGGCCGCCGTCGGCTGGTACGTGTACAACCACGTCAGAAGGAGCTGGCGGCCCGAGGAGCCAACCAGCCCTGTTGTGTGACAAACGTCACACTCCCAGCCCTTGACATCGTCTTTCAAGATAAACGACCATTCACGCAAGTGAATGGACGTTCATTCACTGTAAGGAGAAGGTATTGAACCACTACATTTTGAACCCCGCGCTCTTCGCTTTGGACCGTGATATTTATCTCCGCGACGCCCGCCGCCTCTTCGCCAGGGTGGCTACAGTGCAGAACAAAGACAGCGCCGCGAAGCCCGCACGCAGGGGCTGGCGCGGCCTCTTCGCCCCGGCCTCGGCCCAGTGCCGGGCCTCGACCACCACCCTGGGCGTCGAAGGGACCGGCCAGGCTTGAGCCGCGTAACCCAGGCCCACGTCGACGCCCGCACCGACTCCATCCTCCACGCGGCGATCGACTCCTTCGTCAAGAAAGGCGTCGAGGTCTCGACGATGCAGGACATCGCCACCCACGCCGGCATGAGCGCGGGCGCAATCTATCGCTACTTCCCGGGTAAGACCGAGGTGCTCAAGGGCGTTCTCGACCAGTTCCATGAGGGAAGCAGAGAGCTCTTCGCCGCCGCCCGCGAGGGGGCGAGCTCCCCGCGAGAGGCCATTGAACGCGCTGCCTACCTCGCTCTCGAGGAGGACGGCAACAAGGCAGGCAGCGCCCTTTGGATGGAAATGGCCCTGGCCTCTCAGCGTTACGGCCTCGCCAAAGAACGCAGTGAGTGCTGGGTATATGTCGTTGACCACCTCGAGCAGCTAATCCGCGAGGCCCAGGGCGTGCGCGAGATTGACCCAGAGGCCGACGCGCGCGGTTTGGCGCTACTTTTCCTGGCTACGGTGAAGGGCATGATGGCCCTGACGCTTGAGCTCAATGGCGCGGCCGACCAGGCGCTTTTCCGCAAGATGATCAAAGAAGTCATGGACCGCTTCGCACCGCGTTAACAGGCTCTTCACATACCGCTAACTCGCGGCCCTCTGCCGCGACTAACACTGAGAACAGAGGTGATTTGATGGCTCCCCAAGGATTTACCGCAAGACTTGCAGCACTGAGCGCCCGTCGCCCATGGTGGACGGTCGGCGCCTGGCTGGTCCTCCTCGTCGTCGGCATGTACCTGACAAGCGGCATCGGCGACGTCCTGACGAGCGACTTCCAGTCCTACGTCGACACGGACTCCCAGAAAGCCGACAACCTGATTGAAGAGCGCCTCACCTCCTCGCCCGAGCCCGACGAAATCGTGGTGGTCCAGAGCCCCGCCCTGACCACGGACGACCCCGCGTTCCGAGAGTTCGCCGACTCACTCGTCGCTGACATTAGAGCCCTGCCTGACGTCATTGCCGCCACCAATTTCTTCGAGACGGAGGCGGAAGGCCTGGTATCGGCCGACGGCCACTCGCTCCTCGTGCCTATCCTCCTCGAAGGCGAAGACGACGAGGCCCTCGAGGACGCGGTGATTCCGGTCGAGACTCTCATCGACGAAGCTGACGCCGGTAATGGCCAGTTTGAATTGCTGGCCACGGGGACCGCCAGCATCGGCCGCGAAATCACGGAGACCTCCGAGCGTGACCTGCAGAAGGCCGAGATATTCGGCGTCCCGGCCGCGTTGATCATCCTCGTCATCGTCTTCGGCGCGCTTGTCGCGGCCGGCGTGCCGCTGCTTCTGGGCGCAATTTCAATCGTCATCGCGCTTGGTGCGGCGGCCCTTCTAGGACAGGCGTTCGAGCTTTCGATCTTCCTCGTCAACTTCGTCACGACGATTGGCCTGGCCGTCGGCATCGACTATTCACTGGTTGTCATCCAGCGGTTCCGCGAGGAGCGCCGCAACGGCTTCGAAAAGCTTGACGCCATAGCCATCGCGGGTGGCACGGCCGGCAAGGCAGTCGCCTTCTCCGGCGTCGCCGTTATCGTGGCCATGCTGGGCATGTTGACGGTCCCCAACAACATCTTCCGCAGCCTTGCGGCAGGCTCGATCTTCGTCGTCTTCGCCGCCGTCCTCGCCGGCATGACGCTCCTCCCCGCCGTCCTGAGCCTGCTGGGCGACAAGATTAACGCCCCGCGCCTCGGCTTCCTTGGCCGATCGACAGGCGGTGGCGGCGGCTTCTGGACTCGCTCGACCCGCCTGGTCATGGCCCACCCTGTGATCAGCGTGGTTGCCTCCGTGACGCTGCTGGTTGGCCTCACGATCCCCTACTTCTCGATCAACCTCGGCTTCAACGGGGTCAGCACTCTGCCGCAGGACCTCGAAAGTGTTCGCCGTTTCAACGTCCTCTCCGCAGAGTTCTCGGGCGGCGAGATCTCGCCGGTCGAGATCGTCATTGACGCTGGTGACGTTAACGCTCCCGCGGTTCAAGAAGGAATCGCGAGTCTCCGGGATCAGCTCGCTCAGGACGGGGCTTTCGGCGCATCCGCCCTGACAGTCAATGACGCGGGCGACCTGGCGGTTGTCACCGCCCCACTCACCGGCGATCCCCAGGACGACGCGGCCGAGTCGGCTGTGCGTCGCCTGCGCAACGACTACGTCCCAGCGGCATTCGATTCTTCCGACGCCGAAGTCTTCGTAACGGGAGAGACGGCCGACAGCATCGATGGCGTCCAAACCCTCAACGACTACACGCCGGTGGTGCTGGCCGTGGTCCTGGGCCTGAGCTTCCTCGTCCTGATGGTTGTCTTCCGCTCCATCGTCGTGCCCGCCAAGGCCATCGTTATGAACCTGCTCTCCGTCGGTGCCGCCTACGGCCTGATGGTCCTTGTCTTCCAGGAAGGCTTCCTCAACGAGCTGGCCGGCTTCCAGCAGGTCGACATCGTCGAGGCCTGGGTGCCGCTCTTCCTCTTCGCCGTGCTTTTCGGACTCTCAATGGACTATCACGTCTTCCTGCTCAGCCGGATCAGGGAACGCTACGACCAGACTGGCGACAACGCCGAATCGGTGGCCTTTGGCGTGCGCAGCACGGCGGGGATCATCACCGGCGCGGCGTTGATCATGGTCGCGGTCTTCGCCGGCTTCGCCAGCGGCGACCTGGTGATGTTGCAGCAGTTCGGCTTCGGCATGGCCGTCGCCATCCTGCTGGACGCAACGATCGTCAGGGTCGTCCTCGTCCCCGCCAGCATGGCCCTCCTCGGCAAATGGAACTGGTATCTGCCGAGCTGGCTGAGTTGGCTCCCCGATATCGACATGGAAGGCAATGCCCCCAAACCCGAAGCCTCCGGCGCCTAGCGTGTGGGGCTCCACTCCAACCCTCTCCTTGGCAAGGAGAGGGCAGGGTGAGGGTTGAGGGGCGGGGCCGGGTGGCGTTTTTCACCTACCGGCGCCGGCTGTGGAACTAAACTGGGCGTGTGGTAACGAAAACAGACCTTCACAAACTCGTCGACGATCTCCATGAAGGCGGCGTCGAAGAGGCCGAGAGGCTGCTGAAGCTGCTAAGCGATCCCCCTCTACCGCCTCGTGTCCGATGCCGAGAAGGAAGACGAAGAACTTTCAGACGAGGCGCTTGAAGCGCTGGAGCAAGGCCGGCGGGATATTCGCGCCGGGCGCGTGGTTTCGCATGCTGAGGTTAAGCGCATCCTTGGGCTGTGAAGCGACACAACCTGTCGCCCTCTCATTGCAGGCTGTATACATGGTGGCCCGCTCCGCTTCTTCCCTTCGATCCAGATACCAAAAAAACAAGCGCGAAGTTTCGCTAAGACCGATTAGCGCCGTTTAAACACAAGTAACGCCAGATAGTCGCCACTAACGCGAATTAAGCGACATACCGCGAGACAACTAAGGCGATTTAGGACGATTTAGAGCCGATTAAGGCCAATTAGGGGCGACTAGGAAGGCGGAAAATGAGCTTCCAGTGAGCCAAGAGATATTGCCCTGCATCCCGCAGTGCCAACTGGAAGTCCTGATCCCCGTCCGTTAGAACCCCCCGGCGCCCTGTGCTAGCTTCGAGGTAACCCTCACACCTCCGAAAGGAAGCCGCTCTATGGGTCGTTCATACGCCTTTCTCCGTGGTCAGGTCGTCCCCCTCGAGGACGCCAAGATCGGCGTAATGACCCACGCCTTCAATTACGGCACCGCCTGCTTCGAGGGCATCCGCGCCAACTGGAACGCCGGCCAGCGCCAGGCCTACATCTTCCGTCCTCGCGAGCACTACCAGCGGCTCAAGGAAAGCGCGGCCATCATGCAGATGGACGTCCCCTACTCCGTCGACGATCTGGTCGAGATGACTGTCGACCTCGTCGCCCGCTGCGAGTACCAGGAGGACGTCTACGTCCGGCCTATGGTTTACAAGTCCTCCGAGGAGCTCGGCGTCCGCCTCCACGGCCTGATCGACGACCTCTTGATCTTCGTCACCCCCTTCGGCGCCTACCTCGACGCAGACCGCGGCATCCGCTGCCGCACCTCGTCCTGGCGCCGCGTCGACGACAACGGCATCCCCGCCCGTGCCAAGATTACCGGCATCTACATCAACTCCGCCTTTGCCAAGAGCGAGGCCGTGCTCGACGGCTACGACGAGGCCATCATGCTGACCCACGAGGGCCACGTCTCCGAGGGCAGCGGCGAAAACATCTTCCTGGTTGACCGTGAGAAGAAGCGCCTCATCACCCCGGACCCCTCGCAGAACATCCTCGAAGGCATCACCCGCGAGTCGGTCATGACCGTCGCCCGCGAGGAGCTCGGCTTCGAAACCATCGAGCGCGCGGTCGACCGCAGCGAGCTCTACACGACCGACGAGGTCTTCATGACGGGCACAGCCGCCCACGTCTCGGCCGTGGTCGAGGTCGACCGCCGGCCGGTTGGCAATGGCGACGTTGGTCCCGTCACACGCCACCTGCAGAAGACTTACTTCGAGGCGATCACCGGCAACAACGCAAGCTACATGCACTGGTGCGTCCCGGTGCCCGTCGCGGTGGGCGTCTGACCCCGAGTAGATGATCTACCGGCCGCCCCGCGGGCTCGGTTTTGGCATCGGCCTGCTCCTCACCATCTGGGCCATCGCGCTGGGGGTCGCGGTCTCCATCGCCGCGGTGTCGATCGGGATTGAATTCGAGGGCTTCCTCGTCGGCCTGGCTGCCATCTTCTTCTTCCTGCTGGCTATCGTCTTCGGCTACTGGAGCCTGGCCTGCCTCAATACGGCCTACATCGTTGACCGCAACGGCCTCGCCATTCAATGGGGCCCCATCCGCCAACTCGTGCCGCTCGGCCAGATAGAGCGCCTCGTGCCGGGTGCCAGCGTCAAGAAGCCACGCATCAAGGGCCTGGGCTGGTGGGGACACCACGTTGGCCAAGGATTAATTCGCGGCATCGGCCCCACGCTGTTTTACTCGACGCACCGCACGCGCCGCGAGCTGCTGTACGTCGTCACGCCCGGCCAGGCCTATGCCATCTGTGTCCACGAGCAGGTCCTCTTCGCCCGCGAGATCCAGAACCGCCAGGCCATGGGCGCCGTCCGCGAGATCGCTCGCGGGCCCGTGCGCAACGCCCTCGCCGGCCAGGCATTCTGGCTCGACCGCCGCGCGCAAGCCCTGGTCTTCCTCGCCGCGGCGCTCTGCGCCGGCCTCTATGGCTATATGTTCTGGGTCTATCCGGGCCTCGACCCGACCGTGAACGTCGAGTTCCCATCCCTCGGCGGGGTCGTCAGGGCGGCCGAGCGTTCCGAGCTTCTGCACATCCCCTACCTGGCGGCCGGCATCCTCGTCCTCGACATCGCCGCCGCCCTCCTGGTGCACCTCTGGCAGCGGCTCCTGGCCTATCTGATCCTGCTGGGTGGAATATTCACCCAGGCTCTATTGATCGCCGGCGCCGTCGTGGCGGTCAACTAGACCGGGTGGAAACCTACGATTGCGTCGTGGTTGGCGCCGGCCCGGCCGGCTCAACGGCGGCACGTCTCCTCGCCTCCGGCGGCGCCAAAGTCCTCCTCCTCGACCGCGCCGAGTTTCCGCGCGACAAGCCTTGCGGCGGCGGCGTCACAGTCCGTGCCCACGAGCTAATCCCATCCAGCTTCGATGGCTGGGAGCAAGAGATCCGCGAGGCCCGCTTCAGCTACAAGGAGAAACCATCGTTCAGCTACAGCGCTGCGCAACCGCTCGCCTACGTCACCCAGCGCCGCAAGCTCGACCTGTTTCTTGCCGCTGAGGCCGAGAAGTCAGGCGCAACCTTCCGCGATGGCGTGAAGGTCACAAGCGTCACGGTCGCCGGCCAAATATCGACAGTTGAGACTTCTAAGGACTCGTACACCGCGCGGGTCGCCATCGGCGCCGACGGCGCCAACGGCGTGGTCGCTCGGGCTGTTGGCCTGACACCCCGACTGACGCACTGGGTCGCCCTCGAGGGCAACGCAGTCGACCCCGCGCGGGTCAGGCAGTGGTCCGGCGCCCTCGGCTTCGACTTTGGCTCGGTGCCCGGCGGCTACGGCTGGCTGTTCCCCCGTGGCGAGCACATCAACATCGGGGTCGGCGGCTGGGAGTCGACCGGGCCCCAACTGCGGGCGCTGCTGGATGTCGTCTCCCGCCACTATGGTGTCAGGGCCGAGAGCCTCTGCGACCTCAAGGGCCACACGCTGCCGCTCCGCCGCCCTGGTGCCCAGCTAGCCAAGGGCAACGTGTTGCTGGTCGGGGACGCCGCCGCCCTGGTTGACCCTCTGTCGGGAGAAGGGATACATTCGGCGTTGCTCAGCGGCGTCCTGGCGGCGAAGGCTGTCGCCGGCTTCCTCGCGGGTCGCAACGCTTTGGACCAGTACCAGGCCGACGTCGACCGCGAGCTCTCGCCCGAGCTCGTCACGGCCGCTCGCCTTCACGCCCTATTCCACCGCTCGCCCAACCTCTACCTCGCCGTGCTCAAGCGCAGCCCCTGGATCTGGCGCAGGCTGGTCTCCTTCGTCCGCGGCGAGTCGACCTACGCCACGATCCGGGATAGCTTCGGCCCCCTGGGCGTGCTGGCCGCGGTAGCCTCCCGGACGATCGGCAAGGTTCCCGAGAAGCCAGAACCCGCCCGCCCCAACGCCTGATCGTGAATCCCCTGTCGCCATGAGGAGGCTTCGCGTTGACACATTTGTAGGGGCTGGTTGCCGGGGTTATCAGCCGAGGTTTCCGAATCCACATCGTAAACTGCCCCACCCGTGGCAATCCAGGGCAAAACCTGCATGTTTGGCGCCGCTCGTCGCGCCGACAGGCGATGGCGAGGCGGGGGAAAACCCCCGCGCCCCTACCCCAGGAGCCCCCGGCCCCGCAACTCCCTCCGCCGCGCCTCCAGCAGCGCCTGCTGCGCCGGGTTGAACAACGGCTGCGTCGTCATGATTGCGGCGTCTTCCTTGTTGTCCGAGTAGTAGCGCTTGCGCACCCCCAGCTTCTGGAAGCCCCACTTCTCGTAGAGCGCCTGCGCGTCCGTGTTGGAAATCCTGACCTCGAGGGTCAGCGCCGGGAGGTCGAGCTCCTCGGCGCAGCGAAAAGCGTGCTCCAGCAGGACGCTGCCGATGCCCTCGCGGCGCAGCTCAGGCCGCACGGCGAAGGTCACGATGTGCGCCTCGTCGACCATCTTCCAGAGGCCGATAAAGCCCGCGATGGGCTCGCCCGCGGGCTTACCCGCGACGGGAAGCAGGTGGCGCAGCCAGCCGCGGCGCTCGGGCTCTTCCTGGGGTGGCGCCCCGTCGAGGCTGGCCACGAAATAGAGGGCGAGACGATTCTTCGTCAGCTCGCGCTGGTAAGCGGTCTGCGGCCAGGTCGCTGGGAACGAGTCCCGCTCGATCTGCATGACCTGGGCTATGTCGGAGAGCAGCATCTTGCGGACGCTGACTTGTGTGGCGGTTTGCACGAACGCTTCGATCTTAGGCTCCGCGCCCAAGGATGGTCGCGAGTAATTCTCCGTGTAGTCGCGAGTTCTCAGACTCGCCAAGCTTCGAACTCGAAACCCAGAGCTGGTGCAGGGGCAGGTATCGCAATGGTGGGAGAACGTCGCCGCGCATTCATCGGGAGCCGAGACTTTCGCCCGCGCCCATCGCCCACAGACAGACCGCTATTGCCTGGCGGGATCCGGCGTGAGGATCTCGATCCGGTTGCCCCACGGGTCGTCCACATAGAAGCGGGTGAAGCCTGGGAAATCCGGGTCGTCCTGGGTACGGTACGCTGCTTCTTCCAACCGGCCCTGCAGGCTCGAGCCATCCGGCGTCACGAGTGCAAAATGGCGGCGGCTGCGGCCCCCGTCGGGGTCGTCGATTTGCAGGTGGACCTGGATACCCTCCGCGCTTTCGAACCAGGCCCCGCCGCGGGCGCGCAGCGGCTCCGGCTTCTCAATCTCCCGTAAACCCAGCAGGCCGGCATAGAAGGCCCGTGCTTCGTTCTCGGTCCCCGCCGGGATGCCGAGGGCGACATGGTGAAAATTCAGGTCGGTGCTCACGGGATCAGCCTAAGGCCGCCTTGCAACTCCACGCTCCCCTCCCCTTGCCAAGGAGAGGGGCCAGGGGGAGAGGTGTTTCGTTAAACTCCCGTCAGGGAGGGCAAATTGCAGACGGGACAGGTAGTGCAAATCAACGTTTCCGGAGGCGCCGTACCCAAGACTCCGGTCGAGCGGGCGCAGGTCGGAAGCCTCGGCCTCGCCGGTGACGACCACAACGACAAGAAGAACCACGGCGGCCCCGACCGCGCCCTCTGCCTGTTCTCCATGGAGCTCATCGACGACCTGCGCGCGGAGGGCCATCCCATCGCCCCCGGTACCGTCGGCGAGAACCTCACGATCTCCGGAATCGACTGGGCCACCGTCATGCCGGGGAAGCGCTACGCCGCCGGCGAAGTCGAGTTCGAGATAACGAGCTACACCACCCCTTGCACCAACATCGAAGATTCCTTCCGCGATGGCCGCTTCGTCCGCATATCGCCCAAGCTCAATCCCACCCAGAGCCGAGTTTATGCTCGCGTCACCAAAGAGGGCGTCATTGCTACGGGCGACGAAGTCCGTGAGTTGGCGCTCTAGTGGAGACGGCAGCGACGCGCCCCCTCGTTGACGTCGACGCCCTGCGCGCCTTTCTCACCAACCACTTCGGCGAGGAACGTGAGCTTCGCGTCGAGCGCATCATCGCCGGCAAGTCGAATGAGACTTTCTTCGTCGATTGGGGCGACCAGCGCTGGGTCCTGCGCCGGCCCCCCGCCGGCCCGCTGCCGCCGTCGGCCCACGACATGATGCGCGAATACCGCGTGCTGACCGGTCTTCACGGCCAGGGCGCTCGTGCGCCGCACACGGTGCTCGGTTGCGCCGACGAGTCCGTCATGGGCGTGCCCTTCTATCTGATGGAGTACGTCCCCGGCGTCGTCCTTTTGGAGCGTCAGCCCGACTTCATTGCCCGGCCCGAGGAGCGAAGGCGTGTCGGCGAGCAGATGGTGCGCGCCCTCGCCGAGGTCCACGCCGTGGACTGGCGGGCCGCCGGCCTCGAGGGTTTCGGCAAGCCCCAGGGGTTCGTCAAGCGCCAGGTTGACCGGAGGATGGTGCAGCTCGAGAGCATCATGGTGCGCTGCCGCCACCTGCCGGAGATGGTGGAAGTTCACGACTGGCTCAGCGAGCATCTGCCGCCGGAGTCGGCCGAATCCACCATTGTCCATGGCGACTACGGCCTGCACAACGTGATCTTCAAGGCGCAGGCGCCGGCCACCGCGGCGGCCATCGTGGACTGGGAGCTGTCCAGCCTCGGCGATCCGCTCACCGACCTCGGCTGGCTAACCGCGATGTGGCAGGAGCCCGATGACCCCGGGGACAGCCATGACCCGTTCAGCTTGACCTCACAGCCTGGCTTCCACAGCCGCGAGGAGCTGGTCGAGCTCTACCAGGAGATCACCGGGCGCGAAGTCCATGACATGCCCTTCTACCGCATCCTCTCGATCTGGCGCCTGGCCATCGCCCTTGAGGGCAGCTATGCCCGCTTCAAGCTGGGCGTGACGGACAATCCCTACTTCGAGACCCTGGAGCAGCGCGTGCCCTCAATGGCGCGACGCTGCCTGGCGATAGCCTCGGGGGAGCGCAAAGCCTAGACCGTCTGGTTTTCGACCTGGAAGCCGATGCGCACCGTGACCTGGAACACCGGCTTCGAGTTCTCGATCCGGCCGCGGATCTGCTCTACCTCGAACCACTCGAGATTGCGCAGCGTCTGCGAGGCCTTGGTTACCGCGTTGGCCACGGCAATGGCGATGCTCTCCTCCGACACGCCAACGATCTCGATGACCTTCTTCGTTTGCTCGACCGACATTGACCCCTCCCGTTGCTGCAGGTTCACCCTGCGCCACCCCGTCGGCTGATGATTTATGCGTCGACGGTTTCTTACATTCTCGGGCATCGCCAAGCCATGATCCCTCGCCCTCCGATGTCGCCAGGGTGGCGTCCGTCCGTAGGGCAGATGGCCGGCCGATTGCCAGATAGGATTGGTTGCGAGCGAGCCTTCTGCCCCGCTGCCACCATTCGACCAATACTTCGAAGGTCAGCGAGTCGCCGGTTTGAGCCGGCCGCCGCGATAGGCGTCCCTTATCTCGCGGTAGGTGATGCGGCGGACTCCCAGCTCATCCAGCAGTGGGTTGAAGCCCGGGGCCCGGAACGGCAGGTAGTCGCCGATGCGCTTCTCGCCGGCCTCGGGGTCGATGGCCCTAATGTCCTCGCCATCCACGCAGGGGTGGATCAAAAAATGCGTGACGCCTGCCGGCAGCGCCGAGAAGACGCGCTCGTAGTACCCCGGCGCCTCGGCCGCTTTGTACTCCCAGGTGTCGAAAACGACTTTGTCGAGAACCGGCGCCCCAGCCGCTTCCAGCAGCGCATATTCTTTGGGGCGCAGCTCTTTCCATTGGGGCCAAATGAAGCATGGCAGCTTGTACTCCATGGCCAGCTTGACGTAGACCGCAAAGAAGCGCCCGCGCAGCACAGCGCCCATATGAGTGTCGAGATGCGTGATATCGACTCCGGCACGGATGGCCCGTTCTATCTGGGCCCGGAGCTCGGCTTCGGCCTCGTCCACCGAGGCGCCGCGCAACTCTTCGACCGTGCGCGGCAGGTAGCCGCCCTCGTCGTGGATGGAGGGGCAGCTCGCCTGGCCGAGAACGCCCGGCCAGCGGTATTGAGGGTATTCGGCGTTCAGCGCCAGGTGGATGCCAAAGTCAGTCTCGGGCTTGTTCCGGGCGTAGGCGGCCGCTTCTGGGAACCAGGGCGCCGGCGTTATCAGCGAACCGCTGGTGATGGTGCCGGCGTCGAGCAGCTCGAAGGTCGCCAGGTTGGCGGCATGCGTCGAGCCGACGTCGTCGGCGTGGATGATGAGCAGGCGCTCTTCCGGGCCATAACCCAGCCGCTCGGCCAGGTTCACCAGGGCCTACTTCTCGGGAGCCTTGGGCTTGCGGTGTGCCGGCCGCGACCAGCTGCGCCGCTGGTCCTCATAGGAGATGGCGAACGTCCGCGCCGCCCCGCACTTCTTGCATGTTCCACCCACCACTGTGCCCCCACTCTCGAGCATCCAATGGTGGACGCACTGTGTGTCGACTATTTGCTGGCTCATGGCACGACCTCACTGGTTGCTGCGCTTCCCCGGAGGACGGGATGGCGCGCTTGATGAGCGGATCCACCTATAGAAGAAGCGGGGCTGGAACCGCTGAGAATATAAGACCGCCAGTTATTACGGTCTACGTGGCCACAGAAATGCGCCTCGCTTAGTGTCCCCAGCAGCGCCCCACACGGCTTTCCTGGACAGCATGCCGGCCCCGCGACATTGGGTCGTAGGGGAGAGTTGCAGATGGTGCCGGCGTCAGACCTTCGAACCAACACCGCAACCCTCCCCGGTAGCGGTGGTCATGCCATCTCGCTCCTCTAATACGCTCCTTGGAGGTTTGCAACTCACAGTCGAACCCGATGAAGGGCCTAGGATCGGCTCGTGTTCAGGTCAGGCGGCGACGAGCGGCGGGATAGGGCGCGGGCCGACATGCTCGCCCTGCTAGGGCGCGAGATCGCGGACTCGCGAGTGATCGCCGCCTTCGCCCAGGTTCCGCGCGAGGAGTTCGTGCCGCTTGAGCTGCGCCCTTACGCCTACGAGGACCGCGCGCTGCCGATCGGCGAGGAACAGACGATCTCCCAGCCCCTCATGGTCGCCCTCATGACCCAGGCCCTCAAGCTCGAGGGAAACGAGCGTGTGCTGGAGATAGGGACCGGCTCCGGCTACCAGGCCGCCATCCTCTCCCTGCTCGCGGCCGAGGTCTTCAGTGTGGAGAGGATCGCCTCCCTGCGCGAGCCGGCGGCCGCGACGCTGTCCCGATTGGGCTACAGGGTCAGCGTCAACGAGCCGAGCGCAACCCTCGGCTGGCCCCAGGCGGCGCCCTACGACGCCATCGTCGTGACGGCGGCCGCCTCCGAGATCCCGCTCCGGCTGCTGCAGCAACTGACGGCGCGCGGCCGGTTGGTTGTACCCGTCGGCCAGCGCGGCCGTCAGAAGCTGCTGCGGGTTACTCGCTATGGCGGCGGCACAACCACCGAGGACCTCGGGGACTGCGCCTTTGTGCCGCTGGTCGGCGAGAGTGGGTTCGACAGCGGCTAGGCCGCTACGTCGCCTCGCAGCTCGCTGATCAGCTCAGACGCCTCCCGCCGCGTGAGCTCGCTAGTTTCGCGGCCGAAGCGCTCGCGGGCGTGCGTTTCGACCGCCACCTCGTCCAGTTTCAGGACGTCCCTGCCAAGCGAGAAGATGGCCCGAAGTTGGGGCTCGCTGGCCAGTTTCTTGGCGCTGGCTGCCGGCTTCGCATCTGGCGCACCTGTCGTCTTCGCCCCGGCGCCGTTTGCCTCGACCTCGGGGATCGTGAAGTCCTCGCAGAACTGGGTGCCGTAGCCCAGGGCGGCCAGGGCTCGCCCCAGCGCCTTGGTCTCCGCCTTCTCGATGTAGTCTCTGAAATCGCTCGAGGTTTCCGACCCCCAGCCGGTGGCTTCGCCGGCGCCGGGGATGGCGACACGGGCGCGGAAGATCGCCATGCCTGGCTCACCTCGGGACGTCGGCGCGCTCTGCTTCACCATCTCAGTTTCGATGGTGGCCTCGGGGTGCTCGCTGCGCAGCCAGACCACTCGCCACTTGACTTCCAGGTACTCGCTGCCGCGGAAGCTGCGCAAATACCTTCCTGGCTCGAATGTCCTGTCGCCGGTCCTGTCGTTCACGTCTTTCACTCCTTCTGCTCGTCTCCGGTTTACACCTTACTGTTTACAAGAACATGCGTACTAATGCAAGCGACAGAAATTGTCGCGTTCGAAAATCCCTCCTGGCCGGGAGAGAAGTACAGGGGCAGAGGCTAAAGGTCGGTCGTGTCGGCAGCCACCTGACCTTTGGCGAGGTCAACCTCGCTGACGAAACCCTCGACGAGCGGAATCAGCACCTCCCCGGAGTCTCCGCGGACAACCAGTACCTGCGTCTCGCCCGTATCGAGGATTTCCTCAACCGATCCCAGCGCCGCCCCGTTTTGGTCAATCACGGCAAGGCCCACCAGCTGAAAGCGGTAGAACTCCCCTTCGCCCAGGGGCCCCAGCTCGGCCTCGTCTATGGTCAGCAGCGTCCCCCGCTGCGCGGCGGCGGCTTCCGGAGTCGCGATCCGGGTAAGCCGCACCAGGAGTTGCTGCCGGCGTTGCTTGACGTCGAGGATGCGGTGACTGCGTCCGCGAAGGTTCAGGCTCGCGCCCGGCAGGAAGCGGTCCAGGAAGTCGGTCATGACTTCGACCTTGAGGTGACCTTGGATACCCCAGGCTCCCACGACTCTGCCGACGGCTATCTGGCCTTCGGGCGGCTCGGCTTCGAAAGCTGGGCCTTGGGGCATTGGCGGCGGGGCTAGTCGCCGATCTCGAGCGAGACCCGGCGACCCGAGCGCGTGGCGGCGACCTTCAGGAGTGTGCGCACGGCTTGCGCGATGCGTCCCTGCTTGCCGATAACGCGGCCCATGTCCTCCTCGTGGACGGTCAGGTGGTAGACGGTGCGGTAGGGCGACGAGTTCTCGCGCACGACGACGTCCTCGGGGTGCTCGACCAGCTGCTGTGCCACGTATTCGACGAGCTGTTTCATGGCTGTCGCTGCTCAACTGCCTTCTCGCCCTCGCCGTCAGCCGGCGCGGCAGCTTCCACCTGGTTCTCTGTGGGCTCAGTTTCAGCGGGAGCGGCCTCGGTTTCGGTTGCCGGTTCCGGTTCAGGAGCCTCGGGTGCGGCGGCCTCGGCCTCTGCGGCGGGCTCCGCTTGAGCGGCCGGTTCCGCCTTCGCTGCCGGTGCTGGCTTGGGGGCCGCTTCAGCAGGGGCCTTGGCCGGCGCTGGCGGCTTCGACGCCCGCCGCGGGGCCTCGCCGATGCCCTCACGCGCCAAAATCTTGGCAGCGGCCTCCGATGGCTGGGCGCCCTTGGCGATCCACTCGCGGGTCCGCTCAGCGTTGAACTCGAGCTCAGCGGGGTTCTTCAGCGGGTTGTAGTGGCCGAGGATCTCGATGAAGCGGCCGTCACGCGGCGCTTCCTGGGTCGAGACGACAAGCCGATAGCTCGGCTGCTTCTTCTTGCCCACGCGGGCGAGGCGGATGCGAATCAAATAGCTACTCCATTCCTCCTCTCCGTGTGCGTAGAGGGGGCCCAGGGGGTGATGTGGTCTGCTTTAGTCTCGCGCCGGCAGCCCTTAGCTTCCACGAGCCCCCATCCAGTCTAGCCCTAGCTGCCCGCGGGACCAGCTACGGCACCGGCGTCTCACGCGAACAGGAGGGGAGGGTTGCGCATCTCATCGGGGCCATGCATCTCATATAGCAGCGCAACCCTCCCCTCCTGTGGCAGGCACCGACGACACCGGTCAGAGAGAAGCACAGTCGCCCTCGCCAGTCGGGGGTGCCAGCGCGCCGGAGCGAGTAGAATCGGCGAAAGAAGACGAGGAGGCAGCCAGTGAAAGACCGCTTAGACGTAGGCGACGACTCCGGCTACGCCGGCTTCGCAATGTTCATGATCGTGCTGGGAGTGCCAATCTTTCTCGTTACCGTTTTCTCGATGATCGGCGTGGTACTCGCCAACTAAGTCTCCCCCTCTGTTTTCGGAGAGGGCGCCCGGGGGTGAGGTTTCCGCCCGGAACTTTATGCGTCTGTCAGGCTCTGCGCCGAGGTCTACGCGCCTGTTATCCCTTCCCCTTGAAACTGGTTGAGAGACCAAACACAAGGAAGGGTTATTCATGGCAGACACCATAGTCGAAGCACGCGACGCAACCAAGACCGGCGCCCAGTTCGCCGAGCACTCCACGAAGGCAATTGAGCAGGTCCCCCTGACCGGCTACTGGTTCGGGGCCATCGGCTCGATGGTCGCGTCCGCGTTCCTCTACCTGATCGGCAAGAAGGAAGCCTCGCAGTTTGTGGGCCTCTGGGTCCCCTCGATCATCTCGCTGGCCCTCTTCTATAAGCTCCTCCGCCCCTCGACCGAAGTGGCCGAGGCGCGCCGCCTGACCGAGCAGAACGGCTACTAGCCCAATTTCTGTTAGGGACGAGGCTTGCCTCGTCCTCCCTGCGGGATACCGAAGGGGCGCCGATCTTCGGGTCGGCGCCCCTTTCGTGCGTCGTTTACCGGCGAGCCTAAGAATGAGATCAGCCGGCGTTGCCGGCGAGGAGGACCAGATGTTCGTCGTCATCGGCGGGACAGGCTTTATCGGCTCGGCCATCGTCAAAGAGCTGCACGGACGTGGCAAGCCGGTCGCTGTGGTCAGCAGGGACGCCGCGAAGGTCGACAAGGTCTTCCCAGGTTTGGGCATCGAGGTCCGCACCGCCGATGCCCGCGAGCCCGCCCAGGTCCTGGAGGCGGTCCGCGGAGCCGAGGGCGTAGTGATCTCGCTGGCCTTCGACAATTTTCCAATGGAGAAGAAGAGCGCCGGCCGCACCTTCGAGGATGTCGACCAGAAAGGCGCCGAGACCGTCGCCGGTGTGGCCCGCGAGGCCGGCGTCGGGTACCTGGTCTATCTCAGTGGCGCCGGCGCCGGCCCCGAGGCCCGCTACCACTGGTTCCGCGCCAAATGGGCCGCTGAGGAGGCTGTGCGCAACAGCGGGGTCGCCTTCACGATAATCCGACCGTCGTGGGTCTACGGGCCCGGCGACAAGTCGCTCAACCGTATGCTCGGGTTCGGTCGCTTCCTGCCCTTCATACCCGTGATCGGCGACGGCTCGAAGCAGAAACTCCAGCCCGTCTTCGTCGACGATGTCGCTCGCGCCGTGGCCGAGAGCTTCGAGCGTCCAGAGGCTCAGAATAAGACTCTAGAAATCGGCGGCCCCGAGGTTCACTCCATGGATGAGGTCGTGCGCACCGCCCTCGAGGTTTCCGGCCGCAAGCGGCCGATCCTTCATCAGCCAAAGGGCTTGATGAAGGCCGTTGCATCGGTGGCCAGCATCCTCCCGGGCCCACCGCTAACCCCTGACGGCGTTGAGTTCGCCTCGATGGACGCCGTCGTTGACAACACCGACCTCCAGACCGCACTGGGCATCCAGCCCCGTTCCCTACGTGAGGGACTGGCAACTTACATGGCGTAGCTCTGTCACAGCGGAGCGGTGACGGGTGGCATGTTGACGGTCATCGCCGGCTGTAGAC
Organism: Dehalococcoidia bacterium; assembly: GCA_040902555.1. GTDB lineage: Bacteria > Chloroflexota > Dehalococcoidia > WHTO01 > WHTO01 > DASTBR01. Next base: position 62,854 of record JBBDXC010000010.1, on the reverse strand, counting down.
TGGCCAGCACGGTGTGGAAATGGGGATGGAAATTGTTGAGCTTCGTCGGGCGCCGCTGGCTGCGGCCCGGTCTGATCCTCCTGGCAGTATTTGCTGCGCTGCCCGGCCTTTGGGCCCTGCTCGCTCCCGAGAACTTCCATACGGACTTTCCCGGTGGCGGACGCTCGTGGGTTGCCCCCCTGGGGGCCTACAACGAGCACATGGTCCGTGACTTCGGCGCCCTCAACCTGGCGCTGGCCGCGGTCCTCGGTCTGGCGGCGTACTACCTGGAGCGGCGCGTGGTTGATGTTGCCCTGATCGGCAGCCTGGTCTGGCAGGTGCCCCACTTCATCTTCCACGTCATCCACGCCGACGAGTTGGGCAACGGCGACGCCGCCGTCCAGACCATAAGCCTCGTCGTAGTGCTGGTAATCACAGTCCTGTTGTTGGCGATCAACAATGGCGGCAAGCTGTTGCCGAGCCTTGGGTCTCCGGGAAGGCCCTAGGGCCAGGGAGCACTCCGCATTCGGTGTGCGTCGCCGTGAAAGCCGCCAGTCTCTTCCCCCTCTCTGCTTGCAGGGAGGGGCTAGGGGGTGAGGTTGGGCAGCGCGGGGGCGTTCCTGTTTCGCCCTAACAGAAACATCAGCGAGATCGATAAGGCTTGAGTCAGCTCCCCTCTCCCTTGAGGGAGAGGCCAGGTGAGGGTGATCGAGATTCCATGCACGCTTAGCGGTGGAGTCGTAAAAAGAGCCCCTCATCAGCTTCTACCGTCTCGAGAAGTTCGGCCCGGGCTTAGATAGCCTGCTTCATCTGCGTCCGCAAACAGCGCGTGCAGATCACCCGCCGGCGGCGCACGCCGCCGATGTCGACCACCTGCTTCTGCAGATTGGCGCGGAACGTCCTGCTGGTCTTGTGCGCCTTGCGCTGCCAGCGGCCGGAGCTCTTGTGTCTGATGTTGCGGCCGAAGCTCGTCGTCTTGCCGCAAACGGTACACCCAGTTGCCATTGGGGTTTCCTTACCAAAATTAATTCCCTCTCCTTAACCCCCGGCGGCTTGTGAACCGCGCGGGGACCCCGAGAGGGCAAGGGAGAGGTAGATTGCCGACTTTACAAAATAGAGGCTAGCATTGCCCCATTCGGCGGACAAGAAGCGCCGGCCCGGGAGGATTCATTGGTTGTAGCTCCGCCGAAGCGCTCGCATCTCGATGGCACCGCGCTCCGCGAGATGTTCCTCGCGGCTACCGACTGGCTCGAGCAGAACGCCGAGGCTATCAACGCCATCAACGTTTTCCCGATCCCAGACGGCGACACCGGCACCAACATGTTCCTGACGATGCGCGCCACGATGGACGCCGCCGCCGACGCTTCTGGCGATAGCGCGGCTGCCGTTGCCCGGGCGATGGCCGATGGCGCCCTCATGGGCGCGCGCGGCAACTCCGGCGTGATCCTCTCCCAGATCATCGGCGGCCTGGCGGCGGGTATGGCCGGCAAGGACGAAGTGGACCCCGGGGAGCTCGCCGATGCCTTCGGGCAGGCGACGCAGGCGGCCTACAAGGCAGTTACCAACCCTTTGGAGGGCACAATCCTGACAGTCTGTCGCGCCGCCGGCGAGGCGGCACTGCGCCGGTCGGGGAGCCCTGTAGACGACATAACAGACATCCTCGAGGAGGCCGTGCGCGCCGCCCGGGTCGCCGTCGACAGCACGCCCGCCCTCCTCCCGGTGCTGAAGGAGGCCGGGGTCGTCGACGCCGGCGGCCAGGGCCTCTACGTCATGTTTGAGGGCGCCCTGAGCTACCTCCAGGGGATCCAGCTGACGACTGGGGACCGCAAGGACTTCGGCGCCATCGACGAAGGCTGGTTGGCTCAGGCGCACGATCTGCACGAGGGCGAGCAGGCGTTCGGTTACTGTACCGAATTCGTGATCAAGGCCGACGGACTGTCGATCGAGACCATGCGCACGGAGTTGGAGCCCTTGGGCCGCTCTTTATTGGTCGTCGGCGACGAGCACGCCGCGCATGTGCACGTCCACACCCAGGACCCGGGCAGCATCATCTCCTACGCCACGTCGCTAGGCCCGCTGGCCCGCGTCAAGGTCGACAACATGGAGCTGCAGCACCAGCAGCTTGCTGCGCGGCCCTCACGGGCGCCCGCGAGCGCGATCAGCGTCGTCGCGGTCGGCGTCGGCGACGGCATCATCGACGTGCTGAAAAGCATGGGTGCGTCCAGCGTTGTGGAGGGGGGCCAGACGATGAACCCCAGCACCGCCGCTCTCGTCGAGGCCATCAAGTCCGCGCCGGGCGAGAGCGTCATCGTGCTGCCCAATAACAAAAACATCGTCATGGCGGCGCGCCAGGCCGCCACCGTCGCCGGCAAGCCAACCCTAGTCGTCGAGGCGCGCAGCATCCCCCAGGGCATCGCCGCGCTCCTCTCCTTCTCGCCCGATAAGGACCTGGAGGAGAATGCGCGGGCCATGGGCGAGGCCGCCCGCGCCATCCGCTATGCCGAAGTCTGCAAGGCCGTGCGCACGGTCAAGCTGAGCGGGATCGACGTGCGCGAGGGCGACTACATCGCCATGGTCGACGGCGACCTCGTAGCCTCGACGCCGGCCCTCGACGCCGCCGTGGTCGACGCCCTGGACCGCATGGTCAGCCCCGACAGCTCTCTCGTCACCCTCTACCACGGCGAAAGCGTGACCGCCGCCGAAGCATCGGCGCTGGCCGGCCAGGTCGAAGGCCGCTTTCCGGACGTAGAGGCCCAGGTGGTCCGCGGCGGCCAGCCCTACTACGACTACTTCCTGTCCGTCGAATAGCCGCGCCGTCGTCGGCGCGACCCAACTGCCGCCGGAACCCCATTCCGCCCCGGTGCCCAGTCCGGCCCGCCCCCGCAGGGGCAGGTATCACAACGGTGGGATTACGAACCTCCCGGATGAATCGTGATACCTGCCCCGGGCCTGGCGCACGTGATTGTCGTGACAGGGCGCTTTCATTGCGTGTCTATGCCACCAGCACTAGCATTTGCAAGTAGTTGCAACTACCTTCGGAGGCGACTTGCCCGACGACCCCACCGCGGTCCTCCTCAAAGAGGCCGGCCACAAGCTTACCCCTCAGCGGATGCTCATCGTCTCCGCCTGCCGCAAGGCTCCCGGCCACCTGTCAGCAGCCGACATCCTTGCCGAGGTTCGCCGCCAGTTCGCCTACGTCGACGGCTCCACGGTCTATCGCACCCTCACCGTCCTCAAGGACCTGCGCCTGGTCAGTGAGACCGATATAGGCGAAGGGGAGACCGTCTACGAGTGGATCCGCGAGGAGCCCCACCACCACCTGATCTGCAAGCGCTGCGGCAGCATCGAGCAGCTCGAGCACCGCTACTTCGAAGACCTCGGCTCCCAGATCACCAGCTCCACCGGCTTCCGGCCGGACATCGACCATTTCGCCGTCTTCGGGACCTGCAACGAATGCCAGTGATCGCGTCCCTGCCAGGAACCCCTCCCTCTCCGGGTGCGGAGAGGGCCAGCCGCAGCGGGGGTGAGGTCGGGCGGGGAGGGGCCAGGCGCGCACTAACTCGACGGCCCTTCTTGCGGATAACCCCCGACGCGTTACTATGCTCAGCCCTCATCGTAGCTTCTCTCCTCGCCGCGTCCTGCGGCGATGACGACGACTACGCGCCGAGCGACTCCGGCGAGTTCGCCCGCGTGCCGACGGTCGTCACGACCGTTTCGCCGATCACCAACATCGTGGAGAACATCGCCGGCGACCGTATCCGCCTGGTCGGCATCGTCCCCGAGGGCGTCAACTCTCACACCTTCGAGCCGGCTCCCTCGGATGCCGAGATCCTCTCCGACGCCGACATCATCTTCGTCAACGGCCTCCAGCTTGAAGAGCCCACCGTCGATCTGGCGGAGGACGTGAAGAAGGACGACACGGAGATCATCAGCCTCGGCGACCAGACGATCACCCCCGAGGATTACCAGTTCGACTTCAGCTTTCCCGAGGACGGCGGTGCCCCTAACCCTCACCTCTGGCCCAATGTTCCCTTCGGCATCCGCTACGCCGAGATAATCCGCGACAGCCTCGTTGATCTCGATCCGGTCAACGCCGACTACTACGAAGACAACGCGGCTGCCTATATCGCGCGCCTCGAGGAGCTGGACGCAGCGGTCAAGGAAGCCGTGCAGACGATCCCCGAGGAGAACCGCAAACTTCTCACCTACCACGATTCCTACGCCTACTTCGCGCTCGAGACAGGCTTCGAGGTTATCGGCGCCGTCCAGCCCTCCGACTTCGGCGAGCCCTCGGCCAGCGAAGTCGCCGACCTGATCGACCAGATTGAGTCCGAAGGGGTGACCGCGGTCTTCGGCTCGGAGGAGTTCCCCAGCGACGTTCTCGAGCAGATCGCCTCCGAAAGTGGCGCCGACTACATCGACGAGTTGCGCGACGACGACCTCCCCGGCGAGCCCGGAGACCCCGAGCACTCCTACATCGGCCTCATCCTGCGCAACATGCGCATCATGATCCCCGCCCTCGGCGGCAACGTGGACGCCCTGGAAGGGATCGAAGAGGCAAACCTCATCGAAGGCACGGGAGCCGAGTACCCACAATGACGCTCACCGTCCCCGCCCCGCTCAGCGGCCTCCTTCACCCGGCCGCCGTCGAAGCGTGGCAGGAAGGCGAGCCCCTCGTCCGCTTCGACAACGTCAGCGCCGGCTACGGCGGGAAGATATTCGCCGTCCGCAACCTCAATCTGACCATCCACGATGGCCAGTTCATGGGCATCCTGGGTCCCAGCGGCTCGGGCAAGACGACCCTGTTGCGGCTCATCCTCGGCATCGTCAAGCCCTCGTCTGGCTCACTGACACGAGCCGTGGCGTCCGCCAGCCCGCTCGTCGGCTACGTGCCGCAGCTCGAAACCGTCGACTGGAACTTCCCGGTAACGGTTGAAGAGGTCGTGTTGATGGGCCGCTGGTCCAGCCGGCCCTTCGTCCCCTGGGCGTCGAGGGAAGACCGCGGTGAGGCGAGACACATGATGGAGCGCTTGGGGATCGCCGACCTTGCCGGCCGCCACATCCGCGAGCTATCGGGCGGCCAGCAGCAGCGGGTCTTCCTGGCGCGGGCTCTCGTCGGCAAGCCACGCCTGCTGCTGCTCGACGAGCCCACCAGCGGCATCGACATCAAGACCCGCGACGAAGTCCTCCACCTGCTCCACGACCTCAATCATGAAGGCATCACGATCGTGATGACGACGCACGACCTGAACTCCGCCGCCGCCCACCTGCCCTGGGTCGTCTGCCTAAGCCAGCGCGTCATCGCTGAGGGCCCACCCGCCGAGATCATGACCCCAGAGGTCCTGAGCGCCACCTACGGGGCGGCAATGGTGGTCTTCCACCACCAGGGCATGGTCTTCGTCGGCGAGAGCCCCCACGAGGGCCACGATGCCTGACATCTCCTTCAGCGAGCCTCTGCAGTACGAGTTCTTCAAGAACGCGCTCCTCGCGGCGACGATGGCCGGGGGGCTTTGTGGCCTCGTCGGCGTCTACGTCGTCCTCAGGCGCATGAGCTACATCGGCCACGGTCTCTCGCACGCCATCTTCGGCGGGGCGGTGGTCAGCTTTGTCGCCTCGATCAACTTCTACATCGGGGCCGGTCTCTGGGGCTTCGCCTCGGCGCTGCTGATCAACCTAGCCACGCGCAAGCGCCAGATCAGCGCCGACGTGGCCATCGGCGTCGTCACGACGGCCAGCTTCGCGCTGGGCGTGGCGATCATCAGCCGGGCCAGCCGCTTCAGCCGCAACTTCGAGGCCGCCCTCTTCGGCAACGTCCTGGGGGTGACCTCGACCGACATCTACATCCTGATCGGCGTCGCCGTCGGGGTAGCCCTGCTGATCGCCGTCCTCTACAAGCAGCTGCTGTTCATGACCTTCGACGCCGAGGTTGCGCCGGCCTACGGCGTGCGCAGCGGCTGGGTTGACACCGCCTTCGCCCTGATTCTGGCGGCCGTCGTCGTCGCCACGATGCGTATCCTCGGCGTCACGCTGATCGCGGCCACGCTGGTCGTGCCCCCAATCACGGGCCGCCTGCTGACGAACAGCTTCTCCCGCATGATGGTCATCTCAACGGTCCTGGGCGCCGTGACCGGCTTCATGGGCATCTACATCAGCTACTGGTGGGATGTCGCATCAGGCGCGGCGATTGTCCTGCTCCAGGCCTCAGTCTTCCTCGTCGTCATCGCCTACACCCTGGTCCGCGCCCGGCTGGCCGGCCAGTCTTCCGACGCCGGCATTCGCCTCGGGTCGGAGGCCCCAGCTTTTGATTGACGGCCTGACGAGCTTTCCCCTCTCCGTTTACGGAGAGGGGGCAGGGGGTGAGGTTGGGGTGGGGCGGGGGCGCTTCCGGCTTCTGCTAGCGTGGGCGCTTGACCCAGGAGGCCACGATCACGTCGGACTTCGAAGGGTGCTGCCGGCCCATGCGGTTGGCCAGGCGCAGCGCCACGCTCGCGGCCCGGTCCGGCACCGCCTTCAGGAAGCCTACCCACCAGGGGAAGGCCCACATCAGCGAGACGCCCTGGTAGCCCTCCAGGTCCAGAACGCCGTCGACCAGCCGGAGGATCGTGGGCAGGTCGCCCTTGAAGGTGTGGTCGCCGGGGATCACCCAGTATGGTCGGGAGCCGTTGCGGAAGTCGGCGTTCGTCGCCTTTATCACGGGATGCAGCCGCCGCCCCAGGCGGCAGGACAGGCTCTCGAAGTTAGCCAGCGACATAACGAAACGCCCGTTGGGCCGCAGAACCCGCCTTATCTCCTCGATGGCCGCCCTGGGCCGCGCGAAGTGGTCGAACGAGCCCTTGCACATGACCCGGTCGAAGCTGTCGTCCGCGTAGGGCAGCGCTTCGGCGATGCCCCGCACCAACCGCACCTCGCCACCCTCCCGGGCCTCCCGCTCCCGCGCGAAGCCGAGCATCGTCGACGACGGCTCCATGCCGTGGGCCTCCCAGCCGTTGGGGACGAGCTGGGCGACGTCGCCGGCGGCGCCGCAGGCGATGTCCAGGACGCGCCCCCCGAACCACGGCCCCACCCCATCCCGCGAGGCCACTTCGTCCAGCGTCGTCTCCAGCATGCGGTCGAAGAGGTAGAAGGAGTCCGGCCCGAGGTCGCCCAGGAACAGGTCCTCGGTATCCCAGCGGATGTCGACACCGGAGAAGTCGCCCGGATGCTTACTCACGTCCCTCCGATTCTGCGCGGCGCCGGGGCAGGCGTCACTCGGGCGCTTCCCCGGTAACTCCCCTCTCCGGGTGCGGAGAGGGGTTAGGGGGTGAGATGGGGGTGGTGTGGCGGGGCGTACTCGATCTCAGGCGGCGGCACACCTCCGGGTCAATTCGCAACATACAGAGGCCTGGCGCTCCCTTCGCCGTTCCCCCTCTCTGCTTGCGGAGAGGGGTTAGGGGTGAGGTCGGGGCGGGGCGGCGGGGCGGCGGGGCGAAGCTTAGTGGAAGGCCAGTATGATGTTGCGGCTGGCCGCGAAGTCGGTGACCTGATGCTTGAGCTCGGCGTACTCCTCGCCTTCCAGCTGCGGGTTCTCGGTCAGCACCCGGTCGGCGATCTGGCGCGCGGTAGCCAGCAGACCCTCGTCGCTCAGCTGAGCCACACGGAAGTCGGCGAGGCCGCTCTGGCGCACCCCGTAGTACTCGCCCGCCCCGCGGATGCGCAGGTCCTCCTCGGCCAGCTTGAAGCCGTCGTTGGTCGAGACCACCACGTCAAGCCGCTCCTTCGCTTCGTCCGAGGGGTCGTCCGAGAGCAGCAGGCAGAAGCTCTGCTCGCTGCCACGGCCGACGCGCCCGCGGAACTGGTGGAGCTGGGCGAGGCCGAAGCGGTCGGCGCCTTCGATCAGCATCACGGTGGCGTTGGGGATGTCGATGCCGACCTCGATCACGGATGTCGATACGAGAATGTCGGCGTCGGCGGCGCGAAATTCGGTCATGACGCGGTCCTTCTCCGCCGGTTTCATCCGCCCGTGCAGCAGCGCGAGCCGCAGGTCGGGAAAGATCTCCGTGGAGAGTCGCTGGTATTCCTGCACAGCCGCCTTCGCCTCTATCGTCTCGCTCTCCTCCACCAGCGGGCAGATGACGAAGGCCTGCCGCCCCGCCTGCACCTGCTCGCGCAGAAACGTGTAGGCCCAGGGCCGGTCGTACGGGGCGACGTAGCGCGTCTCAATGCGCTGCCGGCCCGGCGGCAGCTCGTCGATGATCGAGTTGTCCAGGTCGCCATAGACGGTCAGCGAGAGCGTCCGCGGTATCGGTGTGGCCGTCATCACCAGCAGATGGGGGCTTTCGCCCTTCTTCTTCAAGCGGTCGCGTTGGACCACCCCAAAGCGGTGCTGCTCGTCGACAACCGCGAGCCCGAGGCGGGCGAAGTCCACGCTCTCCTCGACCAGGGCATGGGTGCCGATGGCAACATCCACTTCGCCGGCGGCGATCGCGGCACGCACCTCCTTCTTGGTCGAACCCTTCTGCCCGCCCGTGAGATGGGCAATCGTGACCGGGCGGTCGAGGTAATCGTTGCCGGCCGTGGTCAACGCGCCAGCGGTCTCTGGGGCGCCGAGCAGGCGGGAGATGGTCTGGTAGTGCTGCTCGGCCAGGATCTCGGTCGGCGCCATAACCACCGCCTGATGACTGTTGGCCAGCGCCGCGACAATCGCCGCCGTCGCCACGACGGTCTTGCCGCTGCCGACGTCTCCCTGCAGCAACCGGCTCATCGGCGCCGGCCCGCGCAGGTCACGCAGGATCGCCGCCAGCGCGCGCTCCTGGGCGCCGGTCAGGCTGAAGGGCAGAGATGTCGTGAAGCGCTCGAGGATTTCGGGCGCCAGCGACAGGTTGGGCGCCGGCGCTCCCGACTGCCAGGCGCGCCGTCGCGCCAGGACCACCATCTGCTTGATGAAGAACTCGTCGAAACCAAGCCGCTTCTCGGCCTCGGTGTACTCATCGAGCGACTGTGGATAGTGATAAGACTGGATAGCCTCCTGCTGCTCCAGCAGTGCTGCCTCGTGGCGGATCTCTGCCGGAAGGAGCTCGGGAACGAGTTGGAGGTACCCCTTGAGGGCGAGGCCTACTGCGCGCCGCAGGGTCCGTTGCGGCAGCCCTGCTGTGGACGGATAGACCGGCACGAGGCGCCCGCGGTCGATGTACTCGCGGGTTTCTTCGTTGGCCGGCTCGTACTCGGGGTTCTCGAACTGCAGGCGGCCGTTAAAGTAGCCGACCTTGCCGGCGAAGACGAACCACTGGTCCCGCTTGAGCTGCGCGGCAACCCACGATTGGTTAAACCAGACGGCCTCGATCCGGCCGTAGTCGTCGGTCAACACCGCCCTCACTGGGCGGCCGCGGTTGCCACGAAACGGCGCGTCCACGGACGCGACCCGGGCCAAAGTGGCCCTATCGCCGGGTTGCAGCGTGGCGACCTTCGCGAGGCGGCCATAGTCGATGTGGCGGAAAGGGTAATGCGTGAGCAGGTCGTAGACCGAAGCCAGCGGACCGACCCCGCGCTTTATCTTGGCTATCTTCTGGGCCGTGGTCTCGCGAATGCTCAACCTGGAGATTGGCGTGCTCAACCCGCCCACGGCGTGGATGGCCGCCGGCACACCTGTGGCCGGTCTCGGCCGAGGCTGTTTGCGGCCGGCGGCAACCTCCTTCGCGGCCGCGGGCGGATTCTGGACTCGCTCGGCCCAATGTCGGCGCTGGGGCGGGGTGAGGGCGGCGTAGCCCATCGGTGGGAGATCGAGGATGGCTCGCAGCAAGGCCGACTGCGGCCCAAGCCGGCCCACGAAGTTCTTGAGCAGCCGGTCGAGGCCGCCCATCACGGCTCGGTCGTCGAAGCCCCGCCTCTCTTCCTGCTTGAGGACCCTGAGCAGGCGCTCCTCTGCCTCGTTGCGCACCGCGGGCGAAGTCAAGCCTGCCGTCTAGACCTCCTCGACCTGGATCCCCATCATCCCCGGCCCGGCGTGTACGCCAATTACCGGGCCGGCACGGCCCACCTCCACCGGGGTGTTGGGGAAGGCGCGCTCGAGGCGGATCTTGACGCTCTGAGCGTCCGCCGGCGTGGTGGCATCCACGACCGCCAGCCTCCGCGGGGTTCCCCGGGAACCGGCCAGCTCGAGCAGGGTGTCCAGCGCCTTGCGGCGCGTGCGGACCTTCGCGAACTGGGCGATCTTGCCCTCGTCGTCGAGGCCGATGATCGGCTTGACGTCGAGGGCGGAGCCAAAGAAAGCCTGCGCCCGCCCGAGCCTTCCGCCGCGCTGGAGATACTGCAGCGTGTCGATGGCCAGGTAGGTGTGGACCTTGGCGGCGACTTCGCGGGCCACGCTTGTCACGTCGCTGAGGCCGGCGCCGCGGGCGGCAGCCTCAGCGGCGGCGCGAACGACGAAAGCCTGGCCCACAGAGGTGGTCAGCGAGTCGACGACCTCGACCGGCGGATGCCCCGCCATCTGCTCGGCCGCCATGCGCGAGGTGTTGTGCGTCCCCGACAGATGCGAGGACAGGTGGATCGCCGCTACCTGGACCCCCGGCTGGCCGAGACTGCGGTAGGCGTCGTGGAAGTCGCCGGCCGAGGGCTGGGAGGTCTTTGGCAGATCCTTGCTGGAGACCAGTTTGGCGAAGAACTCGTCGATGGAAAGCTCCACCCCGTCCTTGTAGGTGGTTTCGCCAAAAATCACGTAAAGCGGGACGATCGTTACGCCACGCGCCGCCGCTTCGCCAGGGGCGAAGTAAGCCGTGCTGTCGGTAAGGACGCGAACCGTCATCAGAGGGGAAGATACCAGAGCGCCCGGCCGATCAAGATCAGGCCAGGGGCGGAAAACCGGCCGCGGGGTCGGCCGGCTCGCTGCCCAACCACTCGCTGGTTAGCTGCGCGCCCTCGTCGAGGCTCACAGCCGGTTCCCACTTCAGCTCTTCTATGCCCCTGATTGTGTCGAGGATCATATCGGCCGTGATCAGGTCGACCGCGTAGCGGTTCAGTGGTGGCCGTCCCTCGAGCTTTTGGATGTGCCACCACTTCTCAAAGCCCCACGCCAATCGGTGCGCCACTCTCTCTGTAAGGACTCTGCCACTCGAACGGGTCGTGTTGCGGGCTAGAGCGTCGGCAAACGCGGCAAACGTTACCGGCCTCGGCCCATCGAGGTTGTACCTCCGCGCGCCCGCCGGCGAGTTCGAGAGGGCGGCCAACACCGCCGAGCCAAGGTCGTCGACGTGGATCAGTGGAAGTCGCCGATCCCGGCCGGCTGGAATAATCAACTTCCCACGATGCATCAGCGAGACCAGCGCGGCGCTGACACGGTCGCCCGGACCGTAGACGACGCCCGGGCGAAGGATTGTTGTCGCCAGCCTGCCGGCCCGACCAAAGTCCTGGACGTAGCCCTCGGCTGCTGCCTTGTTGATGCTGTAGGTGTCGTAGACGGGCGGCTCTTTGACCAACCGGGCCTCCTCGCGCAGGGGCACGCCTCGAGGGTGATCCCGCGCATAGACGGCCGCCGTGCTCATCTGGACGAGCTGGCTCACGCCGCTGTCCGTGGCCGCGCGACAGACGTTGAACGCAGCTATGAAGTTGACTGCCCGCGACTCCCACGGATTGGCATAGGGGTCGGCCAGCGCGGCGCAGTGGACCACCGCCTCGGCGTGGTGGAAAGCGGTTCGCAGGGAATCCTGGTTGCGGATGTCACCGGTCATCACCTCGAGGTCGGAGCCCTGCAACCGCTGCCGGTTGCTCGACTTGCGCACGAAGGCGACGGCCTCGTGACCCGCCGCCTCGAGCCGGCGGCAGATTTGCGAACCGATGAACCCGCTGGCCCCGGTAACCACCACGCGCACGAATGCAAAGAGTACGGCAAAGCGGCCGCAGGTAACAGCTAGGAGGCGGCCGCCATCTGGCCGGACGGCAGCGTGACCCGTTCGCCGTCGCGTTTCAGCAGCACCAGCGAGCCATCCGCGTTCACCGATTCCGCGCGGCCGGAAACCAGCTCACCGGATGAAGAGTGCACCGTCACGTCGTCTCCCATGTGCACGAGCCGCTGGCTCCAGGCGTCGAATACATCGTTGGCTGTGGAACTCAGGTAGTAAGCTTCCAGCCGGCCGAGAATGGCCGCCAGCAGTTCTTCGCGTGACGCTTTTTGCCCGCTGGCTGCCATCACGCTCGTCGCGATCTCCGCGATTTCCGGCTGTGAGCGCGGGTCGAAGTTGACGTTGACGCCAATGCCGGCCAGGGCGTGATGAACGCGTTCGCCTTCAAGCTCGCTGTCTACCAGGATGCCGCCGATCTTCTTGCCGTTGACGAGGACATCGTTGGGCCACTTGATTCCCGCCTTCAACGCCGTGATTGCCTCGATCCCCTCGACGACGGCCAGGGGGCAGGCCATCGCGATGGTGGCCAGCTCGCTTGCCCTGGGCCGCAGCACGAGCGTGAAGTAGAGGTTGGTACCCGGTGGCGAGACCCAGCGGCGCCCCTGCCGACCCCGCCCGGCGGTCTGCTGGTCGGCGACTACGAGAAGCCCCTCGGCGGCGCCGCCCTGCGCGCGCCGCCGCGCAACATCCTGGGTCGACGCTGTGCTGGCCAGGTAGACGGTCGGATGGCCGAGGGTGCGCGTATCGAGGAGCTCTTGAAACCGGTCGGGGTCAAACGTCGCAGGCAACGGACCTCCCAAGGGGGGGACGAAAGAGGGGCCCCCTGTGAAGGGGGCCCCTCTTAGCCAGGTCTAACCCGGCTTGCTGAACCTATCCGCGGATTCCGCGGAGGCTCAGCACTCGGGCCAGACCCAGACTACGGTCTAAATCCAAGTGCATCACCTCCTTTCCTGCGGCCAACATAGCGGAAACCTTTCGCCCGCCGCAAGTGATCACCTACCGCAGGCAGCTCACGGCGGGATTAAGCGGACGTTCCATCGCCGGCGCGCACGGGGTTTACGCCCGGACGACGGCGGCGGTGGCCTCCCAGCCCAGCTCTTGCAGGACCTCCCGGGCTACCTCGCGGTCGTCCCAGGGAAGATACTGGTCGCCCACGATCAGGTAGGGCTCGTGTCCCTTTCCGGCGACCAACACCACGTCGCCGGCCCGCGCCTTCTCGAAGGCGAACGTCATGGCATCCCGGCGGTCGGGGATGCGCACGAAATCGTGGCCCTCGTGCTTGCCCGCCGCAAGCATGGCGTTGGCGATCGTTTCGATGATCTCCAGGGGGTCCTCGGTGCGCGGGTTGTCGTTGCAGATCACCGTGAAATCGGCGCCGGCGGCCGCCGCGCGGCCCATCCCTCCACGCCGCCCGGGGTCTCTGTCGCCACCGCAACCGAAGACCACCGTCAGCTGACCCATCGTCAGCGGGCGCAGGGCCCGCAGGACGGCGGTCAGCGACTCGGGCATGTGGGCGTAGTCGACGATCACTGTGAAGGGCTGGCTGCTCTCGATGCGCTCCATGCGTCCGGGAACGCCGCGCACGCTGTGCAGTCCCTCCGCTATCGCCTCCAAGGATACCCCCTGGCTGAAGCCCACGGCCGACGCAGCCAGGGAGTTGTAAACGTTGAATAGGCCGGGCAGCGGGCTCTCGATGTTGATCGAGCCGGCGGGCGTCTGCAGGCGGAAGCGGGAGCCCCTGTCGGAGAGCTCAGCGCCGGGGGCTGTGACGTCCGCCCGGCCCTTAACCCCGTAAGTGACCACGCTGGTCTTCTTGGTCCGACCCTGCAGGTACTCGCTGTTCGGGTCGTCCATGTTGAGCACGGCGGTCTTCGGAATTCCTTTATCGGCCGAGCTGTCCAACCACTCGAAGAGCAGACCCTTGGATTCCAGGTAGTCCTTCATGTCGGGGTGAAAATCAAGGTGGTCGGCATATAGGTTGGTGAAGACCCCCACGTCGTACTCGACGTTGCGCAGGCGGTTGAGCTTGAGCCCGTGGGACGTTGACTCGACGACGGCATACTCGGCGCCCTCGTCGACCATCTGGCGCAGCAGAGACTGGACCTCGAGCGATTCCGGCGTTGTGAACTGCGAGCCGTTGACCTCGAAGTGCCGGCCGATCTTGAACTCGACGCTGGAGAGCAGTCCTGTCGAATGACCGCCGGCCTCGAGCACCGCCGTGGTCAGGTAGGTAGTGGTCGTCTTGCCTTTCGTCCCCGTTATGCCCACGGTCTTCAGGGCGCGGGTCGGGAAGCCGTAGAAGGCTGCAGCGGCGTCCGCCAGGGCCCGCCGCGTGTCATCGACCGCGTAGACCGCCATCGACTGACTTAACCGGCTGCTGGCTAACTCGCCAGCGCGACCCTCCTCCACGATGACCGCGGAGGCGCCCTGGGCGACCGCGCTAGCGATGTACTCGTGGCCGTCGGTTACGAAGCCGCGGACGGCTATGAACAGCGAGCCCGGGCGCGCCTTGCGGGAGTCATAGGCGACATCGGAGATGTCGACATCCTCTGGTCCGGCGACGTGTCGCACGCCCTCAACCGCCTGAAGTACTTGTTTGAGTTGCACGGCCACCTCGGCGCAGTCTGCTATACAGGCTACAGCGTGGGCGCTCCCCGCTTAAGATGCCCGGCAGGGTTTGCGCGGGCACTATACAATTGATAGGAATGGAGCCGGCCGCCCGTCGTGGCCACCGGCGCGAGGTAACGATGCTGACTATTACTGAAAAGGCGGCCGACAAGGTTCGCAATCTCCTTGTGGAGAAGGAAATGTCGGCGGGCGCCCTCAGGGTGTTCGTCGTCGGCGGCGGCTGCGCCGGCTACCAGTACGGCATGGCGCTGGCCCCCGAGATCGAGACCGAGGACATCATCCTCGAGTACGAGGGCGTCAAGGTCGTCATGGACCCCGACAGCGCCCCGCTCCTTGAGGGTGCCCAGGTCGACTACGTCGAAGACCTGATGAAGAGCGGCTTCACTGTCTACAACCCCAACGCTGTCAAGAGCTGTGCCTGCGGCACCAGCTTCCAGACCGCCGAAGGTGGCGGCAGCGCCCGCGCCTGTTGCTAAACCGCTTGGGCGGTTACGGAGCGCTGGCAGGCAGTCGAACCTTTCTTGCCCTAGCAATGGAGCGCTCCCAAACCGTTTCCGGCTGTCCGTGTTATCGTCGCGCCAGCGACCCTTAAGTCGGGGAGACGGTTTCTAGCCCTGCATTCCTGCGCACGGTACACCGTCCATCCCTGCCGTGAGACAGATGCGGCGCCAACCCACTCGGGGCCTGGTTCGTCGTCGTACGTGACTACCTTTTGGCAATCCGGGCCAATCCACAATGTGGCGCTGCTGTGATCGCCGTCGACCACGAGCGTGTCGTCTACGAAACACTCTGACAGTGAGCCGTGGACAACCTCATGTATTCCTCGCGGCGTGAGTGCCAAAATCCCTGCCAAAAGGAAGGTACTGGCCAGGACCGTCCATGTTGCGGTGACCATCGCTTATGCCCTTCCCGCTTCAATGTGCCCGCATCCAGTCACGCCGATGATAGGCGTCAGCGTCACGCACACGCCGAAGTTCGTCGTGTCTGCGAGCCCAACTCCTGCCACTTGCAGCGTCTGTTGCGTCCGGTCCATTACCAGCAAGTTGGCATCCAGCCCTCGTATTCGTCAGGCTCTATAGCGTGAACGAAGCCACGACTCTGAAAGCGCCCCCGGCCGGCGAGCAGGACGCCGTGGCCGAACCAGCCAACCTCAGCGAGAAGATCGCCGCCGGGCGCTTTATCGTCAGCGTCGAGGTTGACCCGCCCCGTGGCATCTCATCCCGCCGCGTGGTCGACGGCGTGCGCCTCCTGCGCGACGCCGGCGTCGACGTGGTCAACGTGGCCGACAGCCCCATGGCCCGCGCCCGCGTCAGCCCGATCGCCATCGGCGTCCTGCTCAAGCAGGAGCTTGGCGTCGAGGCCATCGTCCACTTCACCACCCGGGACCGCAACCTGATGGCCATTCACAGCGACCTGCTGGGCGCGCACGTGCTCGGTATCCGCAACGTCCTCTGCCTGCGGGGCGACCCGCCTCAGGTCGGAGGCTACGCCGACGCCATCGGCGTCTGGGACGTGAACTCGTCCGGACTCATGCGCATCCTCAAGCTGCTGAACGAAGGCAAGGATTGGGCCGAAAAGGACATCGGCAAGCCCACCCAGTTCCTGATTGGCGCTTCGGTTAGCCCCACAGCGCCATCCTTTGAACGGGAATTGAAGCTGCTCAAGCGCAAAAGAGAGGCCGGGGCGTCGTTCTTCATGACGCAGGCCATCTTCAATCCCGAGGCGCTCTACCAGTTCTTCGAGCGGGTCAAGGGCCTCAAGCTGCCCTTCATCGTCGGCATCATGCCCTTGCAGAACTACCGCCACGCCGAGTTCCTCCACCGCGAGCTTCCCGGTATCGACATCCCCGAGGACATCCGCGAGCGCATGAAGAAGGCCGGCGAGGACGGGCGCCACGAGGGTGACGCCATAGCCAAGGAGCTCTACGCCGTGGCCCGCGAGCTGGCGGCGGGTGTCTACTTCATCCCGTCCTTCAACCGCTACGAGCCCGTCGCCGAGCTCGTGGCCTCACTCTCGTAACCCGCGCGGGTTGCTCCAGCACGCCATCAATGCTTCAGTGAGGGCATGCCACTCATCGACTTCGGGGACGGGCTGGTGATCGATGTGCCACAGGGCATGTCGGTCCTCGACGCCTCCATCCAGCATGGGCTCCAGCATATGCACGCCTGCGGTGGTCAAGCCCGCTGTACCACCTGCCGCGTCGAGGTCCTGGCCGGCCAGGAGAACTGCCCGCCTCGCGCCGAGGCCGAGGCCCAGGTCCTCAAGATCAGCCGCTTCGGCGAAGATGTCCGGCTCGCCTGCCAGCTGGTGCCTCACGGAGACGTAACCGTCCGCCGGCTACTGGCCCAGAAGGGCGCTGAGCTCCGCCCTGAGGGACTGGCTCGGGAACGCGAGGTCGCGATCCTCTTTAGCGACATCCGTGGCTTCACAAACTTTGCCCAGCAGCGCCTTGCCTTCGATGTCCTCCACCTCCTGAATCGCTACTTCGACCGCATGGGCACAGTGGTGGAGCTCAACCACGGGCAGGTCATCGCTTTCCTCGGCGACGGCATGGCCTGCCTCTTCGAGGATCTCGACAGGCGCCACGCGGCGGAGCACGCCGTCAACTGCGCCTTGCAGATGCTGGCCACGGCCGAGGCCTTCGACGCCTTCTCGCAGGAACAGTTCGAGTTCCCGTTGCGCATTGGAATCGGTATCGCCTGGGGCCACGCCGTCATCGGTCAGGTCGGCTACTACAACAAGTCCTCGCTCAACGTTATCGGGGACGTTGTGAACACGGCCTCTCGCGTCCAGGACGCCGTGAAGGAGACCGGCACCCGGTTCCTCGTCACCGATGATGTAAAGACCCTGCTCGACGACAGCTTTGCCTTCGGCGGGCAGTTCGGAGTCGAGCTCAAGGGCAAGGACGGCGTCCACCAGCTTCACGAGGTGCTTGGCAAGGCGTCTCCCTGAGGATTCGCGGGCCGCATCTTGAGATTGGGCTCGCGCGGGTAGTCATCTATGATCAACCGCGATGCCCGCACGCAAGCTGAAGGGGCTGATCCTTTCCGGTGGCAAGGGCAGTCGCCTGCGGCCATTCACTTACACAGGTGCCAAGCAACTGGTCCCACTGGCCAATAAGCCTGTCCTCTTCTACGGAATAGAGCAGTTGGTCGAGGCCGGCATAACCGAGATTGGCATCATCGTCGGTGACACGGGCGACCAGATCCGCGCGGCTGTGGGCGACGGTAGTGCCTTCGGCGCCAGTATCGAGTGCATAACCCAGGAAGCGCCGCGGGGACTTGCCGACGGCGTCCTTACGGGAGAGGCCTTCCTTGACGGGAATCCGTTCGTTCTGATGCTGGGAGACAACTTCCTGGTCGGTGGGATTACGCCGTATACGGAGACGTTTGACGAATCCTGCAGCGCCCAGATTCTGCTCAAGCGTGTCGCTGATCCGACGGGCCTGGGCGTGGCCGTGGTCGAGCACGAGCAGGTGAAACGGCTGGTCGAAAAGCCACAGGAGTTTGTCAGTGACCTGGCGGTCATCGGCATCTACATGTTCGACAGCTCTATCTTCACCGCTGCCCGTAGCATCCAACCATCTGCCCGCGGGGAGCTGGAGATCACCGACGCCATTCAGAGCCTGCTCGATAGTGGGAAGAAGGTACGCGCCGCCACTGTCGAGGGCCGCTGGATCGACACCGGCAAGTTCGATGACCTCCTCGAGGCCAACGAGGTGGCGCTGGCTTCCTTGAGCCGGCGGCTGGATGGCGAAATTGACGCCCAGTCATTTGTAAATGGTCCCGTCGTTCTCGAATCCGGGGCACGCGTGGTTCAGAGCGTGATCAACGGGCCGGCCATCATCGGACGCGACACGCTGGTCGAGAGTTCAATCGTGGGGCCCTCGACGTCTATCCACGACCGCTGCGTCCTGCGAAACGTGGTCGTCAACCGTTCGATCGTGATGCAGGACTCGACGCTCGAGGAGTGCGATCGTCCCTTCAACGAGAGCATCATCGGGCGCTTTGTCCACCTTCGCGGCGGCTCGGAGAGCTACGCCCTTCAGCTTGGCGACCACAGCCAGGGGAGGCTGCCGTGACGAGCGTCCTGGTCACCGGCGGTTGCGGCTTCATCGGCTCCAACTACGTGCGCTGGGCTTTAGAGCGGCACCCGGATTGGCGCATTACGAACGTCGACAAGCTGACTTACGCCGGCAATTTGGCCAACCTGCGAGACGTCGAGGGCGATGAGCGCTACCGCTTCGTCCAGGCCGATATCGCCGACGCGCCGCAGATGGCCGACCTGATGCGAGACATAGACCTCGTCGTCCATTTCGCCGCCGAAAGCCACGTAGACCGCAGCCTGATCAGCGGGGCAGAGTTCATCGCCACCAATGTATTTGGCACGTACGCCCTGCTCACAGCCGCACGCGAAAACGGCGTCAAGCGCTTCCTCCACGTTTCCACCGACGAGGTCTACGGCCCCGTCGGCCCGGAGAACCCCTCCAGGGAAGACGCGCCATTTAATCCCAGCAGTCCATACGCAGCCAGCAAGACGGGCGGAGAACTGCTCGCTGCATCGTTCTTCCGCAGCTACGGGCTGCCCGTGGTCATCACCCGCGGCGCCAACACCATCGGTCCCTACCAGTATCCGGAGAAGGCGATCCCGCTCTTCACCACCAACGCCATCGAGGGGCAGCCGTTGCCGCTCTACGGCGACGGCGAGCAGGTGCGTGACCGGCTCTTCGTCACAGACCACTGCGCGGCCATCGATCTCGTGCTCCACGAAGGGAGGGCCGGCGAGGCCTACAACGTCTGGGCCGGAAACCCTTGCAACAACCGCTACGTCGTCGAGTTCATCCTCGATAGGCTCGGCGCCAGCCGTGACTTGATCGTCCCGGTGGAAGACCGTGCCGGCCACGACCGCCACTACTACATGGACGGCGCGAAGCTGCGGGCGCTGGGCTGGAAGCGGGAATTCGACCTGGAGCGCGCCCTGGACACCACCGTCCAGTGGTATGTAGACAACCACTGGTGGTGGGAACCGATCAAGTCGGGAGACTACAAGCGTTACTACGAGCAGCAGTACGGCGAGCGCTTCGCCGCCGCCGGACGCGGCGGCTAACGCCCGTGAAGCTCGTATCGTTCATCCACGGCGGCCGCCGCCAGATCGGCGAGCTCCTCGATGGCGAGGTCTGCGTCCTCAGCGTGCCCGACATGGTTGAGCTGATCGAGCAAACGCCTGAACCGTCGACCTTCGAGACGGGCAGCATCCTCAAGCTGAAGGATGTGCAGCTCCTGGCCCCCATACCCCGCCCACGCAAGAACATCTTCTGTGTAGGACTCAATTACTCAGATCACGTTGCCGAGGGCAACCGCACCTTCGGCCGCGATGTCTCCAGTCAGGACGTGCCTGTCTTCTTCACCAAGCCGCCCACGGCCGTGGTGCCGCCCGGCGGTGACATCCTTCTTCACCGCGGAGTCTCCGAACAGCTCGACTGGGAGGTTGAGCTGGGCGTTGTCATCGGCGCCGAGTGCCGGGATGTCACTCCTGAGACAGCCCTCGGCTACGTCTTCGGCTACACGATCGTCAACGACGTGACGAGCCGCGACATCCAGAGCCGGCACAGGCAGTGGTTCAAGGGCAAGGGCCTCGACGGCTCGTGCCCAATCGGCCCCTGCATCCTCACGGCTGACGAGGTCCCCGATCCGCAGCAGCTCCAGCTCGCCTGTCGGGTCAACGGAGTTGAGAAACAGTCGGCCAGCACCGCGCAGATGATCTTCGATGTGGCTACCATCATCAGCGTCCTCAGCCAGGGCCTGACCCTGGAGCCGGGCGACATCATCGCCACGGGAACGCCCAGCGGCGTCGGCTTCGCCCGCACCCCGCCGGAGTGGCTGAAGGACGGGGACCTCGTGGAATCCGAAGTCTCCGGAATCGGCGTCCTGACCAACCGCGTCCGCGCCGTCTGAGGGTCACGCGGACACCTCGTCGATGAGCCCTCGTGTAGTCGCGGTGTCTCAGACCCGCCGTCGGCCCGCCCACACCGGCCGCTCGATTCTCGCTGTTGGCCTTAAGAAGTAGCAGGGAGAGCGTTCCCTGACACATTTAACGGGCGCCTTTCATCTGGCGTGGACAGTGCGTCTCGGTCAAAGTCCAGCGAGTCTGAGAGACTCGCGACTACACAGTAGTTTAGGTGCCCTACGGCTCACCTATCGGAGGCTGGCCTCCGCGCGCGCTGGCTGGGGCGCGCCATGCCGGTCGCCCCGGCGGTGCGACGTGCCGTCGAGCCAGCCTGGCGGAAGGCGGCCATGTGGACGAACCTCTCGTCCAGCAGCAGTCCGCCGCCAGTGATTGAGTCGCCGGATATGCGCATATCTCTTCCCAGGCCGAGGGCCGGAAACTCGCGGTAGTTAGCGGCGGCAACGCTCTCGAGAAAGATTCGCGCCGCGCCCTCCGCGGGTTCACCACCGGCCGCCTTGCCCACGGCCTCGAGGGCGTAGCTACCGAGCAGCTTGGGGAAGACGCGTTGGAGAACATCTGGATGCTCGAAGACTTCGCAGCCCAGCACGTCGCCTCCGACGGCGAAGACCGCCCCCACCTGCTCGGATGAGACCGAAAAGGCCGACGTGTACTCGTCCACCGTGTGCTGGTGCTTCTGGTAGATGTCCGCCATGGCCCCGGTCGCCGAGGGCGCTGATAGCTCACTCGACTTGGCGGCGATCTCCTCCCAGACCTCACCCTGCCGCGAGCGCCGGTCGCCGCGCAGATTGAGCGACTCCGTGACGTGTTCCTGGCGCTTAGCCCGGCCGGCCGCGAAGTGCATGCGCTGCGCGCTGGCGAACTCGGCGCTCCGCGAGCTCCAGCGTCCTGCCTCCACGCAGGAGACCGGGATCGTGGTGGTGCTGTTCGCCGCGAGAAGCAGCGTTAGGTTGAGGACGCGGTTCTGCTTGGCGCCGACCAGCTCTTCGCCGTCTAGGAGGAGCACGGAACGCGCCCCGAGGTTCTCGGCCCTTAAATTCGGCACGCTACCGCCGGCTGAGACCTCAGAGATCTTCAGAAAGCCGGAGGCCAGCGCCTGATCCAGCGTCAGGTAGTCGGGCGGCGCGGGCAGGCCCGGTTTCATCAGGGGCCATACCGTGAGTCCGCCAAATGGCGAGGCGCGTCGATGTTGAGTTGTCCAAGGGTTGTGGTGAGAAGGTTGATTGCCTGTTCCTTTCTGCTTGCGGGTGCACGGCCGCGGCCGAGGGCTATGGGATAAAGAAAAGCGTCAGAGAGGGCTCTTCCTCTCTGACGCTAGAGTGTCGCCGCGACAGGATTTGACGCGCGGGTTACTGCACCACCCAGGTGCCGCTCATACCTGAGCCGTGGAGCGCGCACTCGTAGTAGTACGAACCCGGCTCGGAAGGCGTCGTGAAGGTTACGTCGTCGATGTTCGGGCCGTTGGCGAGATCCGTGCCGGCCACAAAGACCCCAGATGAGTCCGTGCCCTGGTAGAAGTCGATGTTGTGGGTCCCGCCGAGGTTGTTCAGTGTCACGTTGATCTGCTTGGACCGCGGGACCGTGAAGGTAGTGGGTGCGAACTCCAAGCCAGGGGCCGTCTTCACAGTCAGGTTGGTGAAGATCTCGCAGTTGAGCGATGTTTCCAACCCGGCCCCGCCATCACAGCGGTCCTTCGTCCCGGGCCCGCCGCTCAGGGTGTCAACGGCGCCGCCGCCGAAGAGGCGGTCGTTGCCGCCCTCGCCGAAGAGCTCGTCTGCCCCGGCGCCCCCGGAAAGGAGGTCGGCGCCCGGCCCACCGCAGATCTTGTCGCGGCCGCCGCCGCCGTTGATGTTGTCCGCACCAGAAGTGCCGACCAGCACATCATCGCCCGCCGTGGGCGTGTTGTTGTTGGTAACCGGATCCCCGTCGCAGGTCTGCCCGTAATACGGTCCGGCTGAGCTGCCTGACAGGCTAAAGACCGCCGCGGCCACGGCCATAAGGAGGAGGATGGTTGCTCTCACAAGGGTCCTTTCTGGAAACGGAGATTGATCAGGGCGGGAAGACGTTGTTCGTCGTCATTTGGCCATTCATCTCTGCATGCTGCTGGCACTTGTAGAAGTAGGTCACTCCCTCCTCTGGAGCCAGGAAGCTTATCTCTCGCACGGCGGGACCCGGCACAAGGGCTGTGTTGGCCACAAGGTCGGTATGCGCCGGGTCCGTGTAGAACGCTACGTTGTGCGGCGTGCCGTTGGTTTTGTTGTTCAAGGCAACCCTGACGGTCGTGTTGGGACGGACGTTGAACTGGTTCATGTCAAAGTTGAAGTCGGTGGCAACTATGGTGAGGTTCGTCAGGACTTCGCAGCCGATGGTCTTCTCCGTGCCGCCCCCGCCGTTGCAGAGGTCAGGACCGCCACCGCCGGACAGGACATCGGTCCCGGCCCCGCCGAGGAGGTCATCGTCCCCCGCCTGTCCGTAGAGTTTGTCGTTTCCGGCGCCCCCATTAAGGCCGTCGCTGCCAGCGCTGGCGCAGATCGTGTCGTTGCCACCCCTTCCGAGGATCACGTCGTTCGCGGCCGAGCCGACGATTACGTCGTTGCCTGTCGTGCCGTTGATCGTGCCCGACTGACCAAAGATCGTCGCTTCCTTGCCGGCGCACAGAGGAGGGCCGGCCTGGCTGTCGGCGGTGGCCTCGAATAGACCGAGGGCTATCAGCCCAAGCGCGAGGAGGAGCTTGAGGTACATTCCGCTTCCTTCAATTTTCTCCTGAGCTTACCCCTCGCCGCTATCCACCGCTTGCTTCTGACCGAGCCAGGCGCGCCCTATTCTTCTGGTATCGGAATCGAAAGGAGCGGATCAGATGGCAATGGTTGTTGATTGCGGGAAGGTCAATCCGGCTTCCGGTTGTGGGCACGTCGTTCGGGCGGAAAGCGAAGAAGAGCTCATGAAGCTTGTGGCCGAGCACGCCGCCACCCACGACCTGGAGCCCCACCCCGGAGCTTATAGCCATGGTCAGGGCGAACATCGAGGACGACAGCAAATAGCGTCCCGCGCATTGTCGGGGCGGATGTCCGGCGGACGATGCAGTGCGCCGCCCAGAAAGACACCGCCTCGTCGTCCCATCCAAGACGTACACGCGACTTTGAGTGAAACCCGGCCGGCCCCCGCCGATGTCCCCCTCTCCCGGCCGGGAGAGGGGCTAGGGGAGAGGTGTCCCGGCTTTGCTCGCGATGAGAGATCGCGAATAGCAGCCACCAGAACGACCAAACCTGTCGCTCTCGTCTCTCAAGCTCTCTCAACCACCCTTGGGGAGTCCCGGTGCAACTATCCACGCCCGCCCAGTTTCACGCTGATCTTCGACCGCTCACTCTACCCCCTCTCTTTACGGAATTCGAAGAATGAGCCTCGGCGTAGGGGGCCACGGGTGAGATGGCGGGGCGGGGTTCGCTGGTTCCACATCGGTCCTCCGGATCCGACGGCGGCGGCCCCTCCTTTCCCCTCCCCTTGGCAAGGGGGGAGGATCAAACAAGTCAAACAACTCAAACAAACCAACAACTGGCTGGCGAATCTGAGATGAACCCTGCGGCCATCAAACAACTCGCGCCTTCGAATGTAGGTCCGGCGCACGAGCGACGCTGGCCCCGTGCGAGGATGGAGTTGCCGTCATCCCGGAAAGGCTGACCGAATGACAACATCTCAAGCCAAACCTGTGCTCCGCATCTATGCTCTGCCAGGCTTCGAAAATACGCCGCTCTCGCGAATCCGCGAGGACCACAACGTTGCCATCTTTACGCAGCCGGCCGCCTGGTCCGCCCTAAACGGGACGCTCAACGTAAACGAGGTCTGGCGCGCTGAGCCAACTGAGGCCAGCGAAGCGCACTTCGCGTCACTGGCTAGGGAGATGCCCGACCAGGTCGAGGTGATCTACGCGGTGGGCGGAGGGCTGGCCTTCGACGCCGCCAAGTACGCCGCGCTTCAGCACAGCCTGCCGCTGGCCGGCGTCCCAACCGCAATCTCCGTCGACGCCTTCCTGACGCCGGCGAGCGGGGTTCGCCGTGACGGCTTTGTCTCCTACGTCGAGACGGGCGCCGCCCAGGTCCTCTATCTCGACTGGGAACTACTCGCTGCCGCACCCGCCTACATTCGCGCGGCCGGCGTCGCCGACGTGATCTCGATCGCCACAGCACTTTGGGACTGGCACTTCGCCGAGTCCGAGGGAAAGCTACTCGGCGGCGGCAACGTGATTCCGTTCATCGCGCGGATAGCTCGCGACATCCTTGATGAGGCGGTGCTCCTGGCGCCGCGATTGGGCCGCGGCGAGATCGCGGCTCTGCAGCGCCTCCTGTCCCTGCTGGCCATCGAGGTGCAGCTTTGCAACCTCATTGGCCATTCGCGGGCCGAGGAGGGCAGCGAGCACTACTTCGCCTACGCGGTGGAAAATGTCGTTGGCTCGGGGCTTCCACATGGCGAACTCGTTGGTCCCGGTATCGTTGCCATCGCGGCAGCCCAGGAACAGAACTGGGAGCCCCTCCGCGACGCCCTCGACCAGGCCGGCATCGCCTTAGAAAGCGTCCCGTGGGTTGCGGCTGAAGCCACGCTGCGCTCCCTACCCGACTATGCCGCGAGGAACCACCTCCCCTTCGGCATAGCCCACGTCCTGAGTGAAGAGCAGGTAGAGCGTGGTTTGCGCGCGGCCTGGTAGCAGGCCCATGTCCCCTTCTCGGTGGACGGAGACGGTGCCAGGGGGAGAGGTGCTGCGCTGATGCTGCCTCTGGAAGGCCTGCGCGTCGTCGACCTCAGCGAGGAGATCGCCGGCCCCTACGCGACGATGCTGCTCGCGGAGCAGGGCGCCGATGTCGTCAAGGTCGAGCTCGCGCCGTCGGGCGATCCCGGCCGGCGCCTCCCCGGCTTCCACGTCTGGAACCGCAGCAAGGATGGTTGCCTTGTCGACTTCGAAAGTAGTGAGGATCGGCAACGGCTCGAACGACTGCTGCAATGCGCCGACGTGCTCGTGACCAGCTACCTCCCACGTGCCGCGCCCGCCAGCCTGGATGCCGACGAGATCGCCACGAGACATCCTCACCTTGTTCACCTTTGGCTGCCGCCCTTGGGTTCGCGCGGCCCCGACGCCGGCCGCTTCGCGGATGATGCCCTGGCCGCCGCGGCCGCGGGCCTACTCGAAGGTCAGCCGAGCGCCAGCCTGGAGCCCGTCTACCTGACGCTACCCTTCGCGAGCTATGGCGCCGCCTTCCTGGGTGCTATTGCGGCCATGGCCGCGCTACTCGCACGCCGAACGACCGGTCGAGGGCAGACCGTTGAGGTGTCTTGGCTGGCCGGCGCCCTGGCGATGACCACCGGCAGCCTCGTCAACGCCCTCGAAGGTGCTGTCATGCGCCTCACGCTGGCCCGTGGCTTCCCGCTTGGCGCCGTCCCGGCCTATCGCCTCTACCAGTGCGCCGACGGCGAGTGGATTTTCCTGGCCTGCGGCAACAATGTCTTCTTCAACAAGATGGCGATAGCCATCGAGCGACCAGAGCTTGTCGGCGATGAACGCTTCCAAAACGCCCCCTGGGGCGTCGTCGCTCCCGATTACCGGGCGGCGCTGGTGGCCGTAATCGGCGAGGCCATCGCTTCGAAGCCCTGTGGCGAGTGGCTGAGCATCTTCGATGCATCGGACGTCCCGGCCGCCCAGGTCGGCTCTCGGCGCGCCTTCATCGATGACCCGCAGGTGATCGCCAATGGCATGCGCGTCGAGGTCGACGACCCAGTCCTCGGCCCAACAGTGCAGATGGGCGTCCCGATCCGCGTCGGTACCGACGAGCCGGTCGTCAAGAAGGCTGCGCCGGTGCCAAGAGAGAGGGCGATCGAGGAAATCTGGTCAGGGGTGCAGCTCAGACCAGGGGCGCAAGCTGCTCGTGGTCTCAAGAGTCCACTGGATGGTCTGCGCGTGCTTGATCTGTCGTTCTACATCGCCGGCCCGCTTGGCCCAATGATGCTGGCCGACCTGGGCGCCGACGTCATCAAGATTGAGCCGGTGCAGGGCGAGCCTTTCCGCCAGATGGCTGTCGGCTTCCTGGGCTGGAACCGTGGTAAACGCAGCATCGGCCTCGACCTGCGCAGCCCTGAGGGCAAGGAGATACTGCTTGACCTCGTCCGCGGCGCGGACGTGCTCGTGGAGAATTACCGCCCCGGCGTCACCCAGAGGCTCGGCGTCGACTATGAGTCGCTCAAGGCGGTCAATCCGCGCCTGGTCTACGTCAGCGTTGTCGGTAATGGCTTTACGGGACCGCTGGCCGAGCGTCCGGCCTTCGATCCTCTGCTGCAGGCGCGGTCGGGCGCAATGGCCGCCCAGGGCGGCGACGGCGACCCGGTCTTCTTCGCTGTGCCGCTGTCCGACCACGCCGCCGGCATGCTTAATGCCTTCGGCGCGCTGGCGGCCATTTGGATGCGCGAGAAGACCGGTGAGGGCTCTCACGTCCGCCTCTCGCTGACCAACTCCACGATGGCCGCCCAGTCCGGCCAGTTCCTCTTCGGCCAGGGAGTTCCTGAACCCCGCACCTTACCATCGGAAGCCAAAGGGCCCTGGCCGGGCTACCGGGCCTATCGCTGCGCGGGCGATCACTGGCTCTTCGTAGCCTGCCGCGAAGCGAGCCATTGGGAGGCTTTAGGGTCTGCGCTCGGCCTTGCGTTACAGGACTTCGCTACCGCCCGTTTCTCCGGTCCCGAGCGGAGCGATGCGACCACAGTAAGCGCCGTACTCGCCGGCCTCGACTCAAAGAATGCGGAACGCCTTCTCGACGGCGTCGGGGTTCCCTGTGCCCGCCTCCGCTCGCCCCTCGACCTCTTCAACGACCCCCAGGTTGCCGCCAACGACCTGCTCGCGAGCGGCCACCACGCTGAGCTCGGCCAAATCACCCAAACAGGCCTCCTCTTCCGCCTGTCGAAAACCCCCGGCGTCATCCAGCGGGTGGCGCCGCTGCTGGGCGAGCACACCGCCGAGATCCTCGAGGAGATCGGACGTGGTGCGGATCTTGAGCGTCTGGCTGCGGCTGGTGTTACTGTCAGCCCGCCTTTGCCCCATTAAAGGCTCTTGGCAGAACACCTATGGACTGGAGTACTCCCGTCTTCAAGGCGGCAGCTCCTGTTGTTTGCAATCCATGAGGCCGGGGCCGCTCCGTCTGGAGTAGATTTTGACTATGGCGAGCACTGGGATGAGACCGGACGAAGCCCCGGCGAGTGATTTCTTCCCTATCTCCGTCACCGTGAGGCGCCAGGGGCAGCTCTTGCCCGTGCAGAACTTCCGTTACGATGGCGCGGTGCCGCTCCCTGACGCGAATGAGATCTTTAGAGTTTCGACCGGCCCGGCAGATCTGACGGGAAGCTACTTTCGACTCATCGACCGCGTGATCACCTATACGAAGCTGATGGACGCGACTGTGGGGCTTTACCGCTCATTCTGTCACATCGATCTGACAGTTGAGGACGCCGCCGACCCGTCAGAAGTTTCGAAAATCGAGCTCGGATCACTGGCCATCGCGCTGGGAAAGGATTACCAGGAGCTAATGTCGGAGACCGACGAACTAGCGAAATTGGCATTGGAGGCGGTGATGAGGGGCGAGGAATCGGATTGGAAGGCGCCAGCTTAAACGGCAGCCTCAGGCGCGTCGACGGCCGCCGCCGATTAGATTCAGGTTCCTGGGCGGAAGTGGTACCCCCGGGGTGACTCGAACACCCGACACACGGTTTAGGAAACCGTTGCTCTATCCACCTGAGCTACGGGGGCACCGAACAAGGTCTATCTTAGCCAGCGTTGGCGGCCATCCGAGCAGGGGGGTGGTGGAGACAGGGGGATTCGAACCCCCGACCTCTGCGATGCGAACGCAGCGCTCTCCCGGCTGAGCTATGTCCCCACTGATGCACCTGGTGCCCGGTTCTCGCGAATAGGCACCGCAGTGGCACCTTCGGGCGATGGACGGCCGCGCCAAATGCCCCGAACGCAGATTCAAAAGGTGGTGGGCGATACTGGACTTGAACCAGTGACCTCTTGCGTGTCGAGCAAGCGCTCTAGCCAACTGAGCTAATCGCCCACGCGTGCTCTAGTTTAGCGGTTCCACCTTCCGCCGCCATCCTCCGACAGGCTATGACGTTTCTCTCACCCTGGGCAGGACTTCACCCGCCACCTGCTCCTCGCTGTCGCACGCCCCCAGGCCCTCGAACAGGTACCAGCGCTCGACGTGCTCAACCACTCTGCCGGGCTCGACCACGGTCAGCGGCCCCAAGGTCTCCAGCTCCAGCACCTCACCTTTCGTGAAGACCTCCACAGAGCAGCCGAGGTCCGGGTAGCGGCCGCCACTCACGACATCGAAGCGCTTCACGAACAGGTGGCCGCCCCCGTTCATACGCCGCCCAACCCTCGTCCACGTACGCGCCGGCCTTCTGGGGCTCGCCGTTACCGCTGTCCTGCCTGAGGCGGAGAAAGTCGCGGCCCAACGACCAGCGGGGGTCCGTCATATCCGTATAGGCCCAGAGCGACACCGTGCTGCGAGCGGCCAGGTTCTCGCCGTGGGCGCCCCAGCGGCCTAGAGGGATGATGGCCTGCCCGCCGGCCGTCATGATCGTCACTCCCCAGGCGGCCAGCTCGACCGGCCAGAGGTTCCGGTTGTGGAGGCGGTGTCTTACCACCACGCCGCCGGCCGCGAAGCTGATCTCGATCTCCTTCTGGATACAGGTCGCCGCCTCTGTCCTCTGCGTGAGCGTTGCCACTCCACCACTGACCTGGGCCTCCAGCGGCTCGTTGTCCGGTTGGTAGCTCCGGGGCATGGCCTCGGGCCCGTGCCAGAGGCGGTGTCCGCCATAGGGCTTCCACTCGTCGCCGCCGGTATGCCCGAGCGTCGCTTCTATTTCCCCGAACTCGTTGGCGCCGCCGGCAAAGCCGAAGAACATGACTCGCGGCCCAATATCGGTCGTGACGATGACCTCAAGGCGCCCATCGGAAAGTCTCCAGCAGCTCGGCCAGCCCTTGTAGGCAACGCGTTCGGCGTCCATCGCGTTCGATTATCGAGAAGACGGAGAAGGGGCGCCCCTGGGGCGCCCCTTTGTGTTCGGTCGCGATCGCCGTTCAGTCCGCAAAGCGGTAAACGTCGAAGCCGCGCGTAATATCCGAGGCGAAGATGTAGCCCTTGTACTCCTTGGCCGCCCACGTGCTTGCACCAGGCATCACATTCCAACCGAGCGTGTTGCCCCACGTAGTCTCCGTGCTCTCCCGGATGGTGTCACCGGCCTTGCGGTCTGGCCGGCCCGAGAAGTCGATCCACCACACGCCCGCGCCGTACCAGGCCGTCGTCAGCTGGCGCTGACTCAGGCTGGAGACACCGCCGAATTCAATCTCCGCCGCGTCTGGCGAAGCCGTGCCGTTGCGCCCGATGCGGAACACGTGCACTGTGCAGCCCGAGGTGAAGCGCGGGAGAAGATCCAGCGCCGGCTGCAGCGGGTCCGCCCCCAGGTCGTTCGGGTTGGGATTGACGTAGACGCCAAGCTTCTTGGGGTTGGAGGGCGACGCCCCGCGCGAGGCGGCAACGCCGTTGATCTCGGCGAGGGCCCAAAAGTGCAGGCCTCCGACCAGCTCGTCGCCGGCCTCGACATTGCAGTTCTGGTCGGTCAGGCCGCCGCCCCGCTCATCCGAGATGACCAGGATCTTGCCGTCCGCGGTCACGTCCGCCTGGTGCGAGATGTCAATGTTGTGCCGGCTGGCGAAGCCACCGGGCTCCGAGATGTTAGGAATGATGGCAATCGTTTTGACTACGCCCTCGAATACCCGGCTGACGTCGATGATGAACGTCGAATTGATCGCCGCCACGTAAGCTGTCTTGCCGTTGCGCGAGAAGTGCACGTCGTGAGGCTGCCAGAGCCCGGTGGCGTTGGTGCCGTTCGGCTTCTTGATGACGACGCACCTGTAGGTCGCCCCGGCCGGACATGTCGACGAATCCCTCTGCGAGGCATCGATCAGCCGATAGATGTGCTTGGCATCGGGCGCCGTTCCACTCGTCCGGGAGCTGTTGTTCTCGATACGGCGAAGGTCGATGACATCCATCGCCCAGTCGGAACAGCAGTTGGAGATGGCCATCCACTGGGAACGCGGGTTCAATGTGACGTTGTGTGCGCCACCCGGTGGGTTCGCCACGCAGGTCAGCAGCACCACGTTGAATAGCGCCGTAGCCGCGTCGTACTCCAGGTCGTACACATCGACGCCCTGCCCCATTGCGTCCGGGTAACGCTCCTTCAGGCAAGTTGAAGCTGAGGAGTCCTCGCCCACGAGTCCGTCGAAGGTAGCAACCGCAAGGTGGCCCTCGACCTGGATGTCATTCTCCCAGCCCGGGTCCGCGTAGCCCCCGGCGAATGTCGGCGTTGTCGGGTCGGTGATGTCATAGATTCGCATTCCGGCGCCCATCGTCCCGACGAACGCGTAATCGTGGACGCCGTCATTGGCCATTCGCGACTGGAACTCGATGTCGGTGCCGACGAAGCCGCAGACGTTGGCAACGTGCTCGATGCCGTTGGCCGAGCGGGCCGTGAGGCCCGGCGTGTTGACCACCTCGCAAGGCAACGGCGTGTTTCGCAGGGGGTCGGAGCCATCTTCGCTAGGACCACCGTGGCCAAACACGCTGCTCGCGGAAGCCACGACGCCGACGACCAGCGCGACAAAGGCCACGGCAACCGGCGCCCATCGCCGCAGCGGAAAGGTCGAAGCCTCCCCGCCAAACAGTTCTCTAGCTCGATGGTCCATCCTCGAACTCCTTCTCGTGCTGCCTTTCAATTTGCAATACCAGTCGAAAGGCGAACAGTTTGCAACGCGGCGCGTGGTCTTTCCTTAGAGACTCACAATCCCCGCCAAAACTTGCGCTGGTTGAGAGGATGAATTGTTTGAAGGGCGCGGCATCCATTTCAGATTCGCCAGCGAGTTGTTGGTTTGTTTGAGTTGTTTGACTTGTTTGTCCGCTCGCCCGGTAAGAGGCGATTTCGCTGGGGTATGCGAAGCCGTTGTTGGGCCGAGCCCAGGCGGCGAGAGATCTGGCAGGCGGGGTTGGTCGCACCAGGGCTCCTCAAAGGTGATTGAGAAAGCTTCAGGGATGAGGGCGACAGGTTTAGTCGCGGCCTTTCGACCAAGCCTCGCTTGCTGCGGGAATAGAAAGGGCCGATCTCCATGGGGGAGCATCCTGTACCGCTCCCGCGACCATGAGAACCGTGCCCAGGTTGCTGGGAGCGGAGCTTCCGGCGAACCGGCTGAGCGAATGTTTCCCCGACTGCGCGTAACAAAACCGTTACAGCAGCAGGGCTCGCGTTGAGATTTCATCGCAGCGCAGGGCGTTCGCGGCTTTCGAGGTAGAGATACGTCTGGCGCGCCGAAACTTGCGCCGGCCGGCTGAGTATTCTTGAGTGCAGATGCTGACAACCCGGCGAGAGGCCGGCCAATGGTAAAAGAGGCCGAACCGGAACTCCTGGCGGCGGCCGAGCTCGTCAGAGCAGTGAGAGCTGGCGATGACGGGGCTTACCGCCGCCTCTATGAGCGCTACAACGATAGGTTGCTCGCCGGCCTCCGCATGTCGCTCCCTCCTGAGATCGCGGACGACGCGGCTCAGGATGCCTGGCTCAAGGCCTACCAGCGCCTCGCTGACCTTGATCGCCCCGAAGCTTTCTTCTCCTGGCTTGCCACGATAGCCCGCAACTGCGGCCGCAGCGTACTGAGAGAGCCCACCCGCCGCGCCGTCTACCTCGACGAATCCGACGAAAGCCAGCTCGAGGCCGTCGATGACCCCTACGACATCGCCGAGCTCAATGAGCGCCGCCGCGCCGCCAGCACCGCCCTCAAGCAGCTACCGGACCGGCAGCGAGAAGTCCTGCGCCTGCGCTGGATAGAGGGCAAGAGCTACTGCGCGATCGCTGAAAGGCTTGGCCAGTCCCTGTCGGCTGTCGAGACGCTCCTCTACCGCGCGCGCTCCAACTTCCATCGCAACTTCGACTCCGTGCTCAGCGGGGTCCAGGCTTCCGACAACCTGGCCTGCTACAAGATGCGGGCCCACCTCAGGGGGCTATCCGCCGGGACGCTCAGCGACCGCCGGCGCGTGCGCGTCCTGACCCACCTCGACCTCTGTTCACGTTGCCGGGTCGTACAGGACAAGATGGGCGCCAGTTGGCATGGCTTCCTGCCGCCCCTGCTCCTCCCTGGTTTTTCTTTGGGGACCACTATCGCCGGCCTCGCCAAGCGGCTGTCCGCCGGGCTGGCCAAGGCCGGTGGCACCGTGGCTGCGACCAGCGCCACCGCCGTCGGTTCGGCGGTCGCGGTTGTCGGCGCGGGTGCTGTAATCACCGTGGTCGGCGTGGCCGCTGTCACCAACGACAGCTCAGCCGGCGGCATTACTGCCGAAACGGCTCTGGAGGCCGCCAGCGACCGTGCCGACGTCGCTGCCACGTCATCCTCAGCGGGCGCCGACACAATACGGGTCGACCGCCGAGGCGTCAGCATCGACCTAATGACTATTTCGCCTGTGCCCGGCCGGGTCCTTCATGGGGCAGGCGAGGACGTAGCGGCGGCCCAGGGGTCTGAGCCGGCCTCCCCGCCGCCCGAAACCTCCGTTGCTTCGCCCTCGCCGGACGACGCTGTCGAGCCTGATGGACCAGGCACGAGCGACGAGACGGTCACCTCCGAAGACGCCGCTGATGACTCAGCCGAGCTCGTTGGGGAGCTGCCGCACGGTGACCTGTCCTCGGAAGTTTCCACTGACGAAGTGAGCGACACCGCCGATGAGGTGGTATCGGAAGTTGAGGACGCCGCCGACGACCTGACTGACGCCGTCGACGAACAGGTGAGTGCTATCGAGGACGTCGTGGACGAGGTCGAAGGTGTTACAGACACAACACCCGACCCCGGCGAGGGCCCTGAGGACGACGGCGGGGGCCTCCTGGACGGCCCCGACCTGCCCCTTCCCTGACCCAGCGCGTCGCACGCCGAAAACCCACTGTGATTGCGCTCGCCGTGCTTCGCCCTCAGTCTTTCAGCAGGTTTGCATGAGAGTCGTCCCTTGGTACTGATGGCCGGCGCCACCGCCAAATCCCTGACCCCGCCACCGGGGCTGCCGATGGGCGGCTACGGCGCGCGGCAGGGCACGGCCACGGGGACGCACGACGACCTCATGGTCCGCACGCTGTGCCTGAGCGACGGCGACAAGGAAGTCGCCATCGCCGTCTGCGATTTCGTCGGCGTCCCAGACCACTTCGTACGCCGGGTCCGTCAGCGAATCGAGGGCGAGCTTGGTATTCCGGCCGCGGCCGTTTGCGTTGCCGCTACGCACACCCACTCGGGACCAAGCGTGGTCTACAGCCATCGCCTCGACGATTACCTGGAGCGCTCGGCGAATACCGTCATGCAGGCGATTGCCAAGGCGCGTACGGACGCGGTTCCCGCGGTGCTCAAGCTGGCGACAGTGCCACTGGACAGCATTGCCCAGAATCGCCGCGACCCCGCGGGGCGCCTGCAGCACGAGGCTCACCTCCTCCTCGCTGAGAACGAGGACACCGGCATGCCCATCGCGACGTTGGTCAATTACGCCTGCCACGCGACTGTCCTCGAACACGACAACATGGAATACTCAGCCGATTTCCCCGGCGCCGCCTGCGCGTTTGTCGAGAGGAACGTCGGCGGTGTCGGCATCTACCTCCAGGGCTGCTGCGGCGACGTGAATCCCGTCTGGATGGCGCACGACTTCAACGACGTAGACCGCGTTGGAGGCATAGTCGGCGCCGCGGCCACCCGCGCCGTCCAGGAGATGCGGCCCCTCGGGCGCGGCCAGTGGGGGATCAACCTCAGCTGGTCGGAGGAGATTCCTGAACCGCCCATCACCGGTCGCGTCCTGGAGATGGCATCCCTCGGTTTTGCTGTGCGCAGGGTCGAACTACGACAGCGGGACCTGGCTCCCCTTGACGACATCGTTGAGGAGATCGAAAAGCTGGAGAAGTCACTTGCGGAGCTCCCCGCGGATGACCAGAAAGGCCGCCGGCCGCTTCTGCCTCGTATCAACCAGCTGGCCATGGAGCGCCTGCAGCAGACCTACCACCAGCTGCGAGCCCCGGAACGCCGGGAGGTTGAGGTGCAGGTGTTTCGGCTGTCGGCCAATTGCGCGCTGGTCGCGTTGCCCGGCGAGTTCCTGGTGGCCACGCGTGAGAGTCTCGAGCGGGACGCCCCGGTCGAGCGCCTCCTGGTCTGCGGGTACGCGAACGACTACATCGGCTATGTGCCACCGCTCGAGGAGTTCCCGAACGGCGGCTACGAAGTCGGCTTTGCCCGCTTTGCCGAGGATTCAGAGAAGCTTGTCAGAGACGCCGCGCTCGATGCGCTGCGGGAGCTTTACGAGGAGCGCTGATTGGCAGACGACGAACGCCTGGCCCTCAACGGCGGCATGCCGGTGCGCAGCGAATCGTTCGACACCGCCCACGGTGTTGGCTACCTGGATGACGACGAGCTCAATGCAGCCGTCGAGGTCCTCAAGAGCCGGTCGCTCTTCCGCTACTACGGCCCCGAGTTCCTCGACAAATCGGGCGGGTTCGAGGCCGAGCTCCGCGAGCGTTTCTCCGTAGAGCATGCCGTCGCTGTGAGCTCCGGCACGGCTGCGCTCCAGGCCGGGCTGGTGGGGCTCGGCGTCGAGGAGGGGGACGAGGTGATTGTCCCCGCGGTCACGTTTATCGCGACAGTGGGCGCCGTGGTTAACGCGCGGGCCGTCCCGGTCTTCGCCGAAGTCGATGAGTCTCTGAACCTGGACCCGGCGTCGTTCGAGGAGAACATCACAGACAAGACGACAGCCGTCGTCCCTGTCCACCTGATCAACGCGGCCTGCGACATGGACCCGATCATGGAGATCGCCAAACGCCGGGGCATCCGCGTCCTTGAGGACGCGGCACAGGCCGCCGGCGTCAGCTACCGCGGACGCCCGGTCGGCACCATCGGGGACGCGGGTGCCTTCAGCCTCCAGCTGGAAAAGAACATAACGAGCGGTGAAGGCGGCTTCCTCCTCACCAACGACTTCCAGGTCTTCGACCGGGCCGTTCGGTACCAGGACCAGGGCGGTCAGTTCACTACCTCGAAGGGCGACGTCAGGGAGCACAGCTCCGGCGACCCCTTCATCGGCACGAACCTGCGGATCACGGAGATCGCCAGCGCCATCGCCTCAGTGCAACTGGGAAGGATGGACGAAATCGTCTCCAGCGGCCGCGAGAGGGCCCGCCAAATCAGGCAGCGCCTCGGTGATATCCCGGTTGATTGGCGAACTCTGCCGCATGAGGCGGGCGAGGGTGGCAGCGTCACGTTCTATCTCCGCGATGCAGCAGGGGCCCGCCAATTCGGTAAAGCCTTGCGCGCCGAGGGTATCCCGGCGGGCCAGATCTACGGCGGCAAGCCTGTTTACGCGAATCCCGCGGTGCTGGAGCAGCGGACGCCGTGGTCGAAGGGCTGCCCGTTCAACTGCGAGCTGCACCCGACCGCCAGGCGCTACTACATGGGGCTCTGTCCGCGCAGTGAAGACCTGTTGGGCCGGTCGGTGGGCATCGCCGTCGGCCCGCGGATGACAGACGCGGACGTCGACGACATTGTGCGATCCGTGCGGAAGGTCGCCCACGCTTACCTCTAGCGAGTGTCCGTGACTGAGCGCACCGCTCTCGTCACGGTCGCCCACGCCGACGATGTTGCCTTCTTCTGCGGTGGCCGCGTGGCCCGCTGGGCCGAGGAGGGCTGGAGAGTCGTAGTGCGCGCCACGAACGATGACAAAGACTCGGTGGGTCTCGACAAAGCTGAGACGGAGCGGCGGAACACCCAGGAGTTCCAGGCCGCCATGGCAGCCCTCGGCGTCCACCAGATCGAGGAGCTGGGCTACGTCACCGATACGCTCGGCGACGCCAGCGAGGTCGAGCTCCGCGAGCGGCTGATTCGCCTCTACCGCAAGCACAAGCCCTACGCGGTGATGTCGTTCGACCCCTACGGCGCCTTCCACGAGGACAACCAGGACCACATCAAGGTCGCCCAGGCTGCCGACGAGGCCTACTGGACATCGATGTTCGACAAGCACCACCCCGAACACTTCGCCGAGGGCCTGGCGCCCCACGCGGTCTTTGAGCGTTGGTACTTCGCCCGGCGCCTCCTCGAGGTCACCGATCCTATCGACGTATCAGGACAGGTCGACAAGGTCATCGCGGCGGTCGCCTCACACGAGACGATGCTTGGACACATGGTCCACCAATGGCGCCTGCAGGCAGCCACGGTGGACATGGAAGTCCCGATGCTGCAGGGGACACCCAGCCTGGGCGCGATCGCGGCCGCCATCGTGCGCGCGGGGCTTGCCGACACCGGCCGGCGCCATGGCCTCGAGTACGCCGAGGAGTACCGCGTGACCCGCCCGCCGATAGCCGCTCTTGCGCGGCTCGGGGCTTTGTAAATTCCTGAGAAAGCGGCGCAAGTTTGCGCGCGGTGTTGCGTCTCTAGTAAGAGAGCCCCTGAAAAGAGGCTCAGGAGCCCCAGAGAGCCCCGAAGCAAAGGGCCCTCGGTAAAGTGGACGCCCGGCCGGCACCATGACAGCCACCGCAAGAGCCCCAAGACGGTGGAGTCAGACAGTACCGGGGAGACGGGGCCACTTCCCGAGGGCCACGCTAATTCTCGCGGAGACTCTGGCCGCGCGCACGCCGTTGGCGTTGCTTTCGCGCTAAATCTCAGGGTTGCACACTCATCTTCTATGCCATCAAAGATCCGCATCGGTCTCGTCGGCACCGGCCTGATCGCCCGCCGCGCCCATCTTCCTGCGCTCTGTGCCGATCCAGACACCGAGGTGGTGGCGCTGGCCAGCGGCCGGGCCGACTCAGCGCGTTCCGCGGCCGCGGAGTTCAAGGTCCCACAGGTCTACGAGACCTGGGAGGAGCTTGTCGCGGACCCGACTGTCGATGCGGTGGACGTCTGCACGATCAATTCCCTGCATGCACCGATCGCCATCGCCGCCGCGCAAGCGGGCAAGCACGTCCTGGTCGAAAAGCCAATGGCGGTTTCCCTCGAGCAGGCCGACGCCATGGTGGCAGCCGCCGAGAGCGCGGGCACCGTCCTGATGGTCGCCCACAACCTGCGCTTCATCCCCCTCTTCGCTGAGCTCCAGCGCATCGTCGCCGAGGGAACGCTCGGTCGAGTGCTGAGCGCCCGCGCCAGCTTCATGCACGCCGGACCCGACGAAGCCTGGGGCGCCAGCTCCGACTGGTTCTGGCGCGAGGAGGCCGCGGGGGGCGGCGCTCTGCTCGACCTCGGCATCCACATGATCGACCTTCTGCGCTGGACCGTCGGCAGAGAAGTTACCGAGGTAAGCGCGCTGACCGCGCGCCTCGAAAAGCCCACCTTCGCCGAGGACAACGCCTTCCTCCTGATGCGCTTCGAGGGCGATGTCATCGCCGGTCTCCAAACTTCGTGGACGGCTCGGCCCTTCCCGGACACGCAGATGGTCATCCAGGGCGAGAAGGGGCGTGCCGTGCTGGGCCAGTCCAGCAAAGAGCCGCTGGTCGTCTATCTCGCCGGCGCCGGCGGGGTCAACAAGGTCGTGCCGGATCTGCCCGAGAAGAGCGCATTCATCAACCCCTACGTCCACTTCATACGCGTGATCCAGGGCGGCGAGCGGCCGCTCGTCGACGGTCGCGAGGGCCGTGCCAGCCTCGCGGTCGCCATCGCCGCCTACGAATCGGCCCGCCTCGGCCAGGTGATCCGCCTCGCCTGAGGCTGGGCAGCCCTCGGTTTCTGAAGCGATAGGCTCGGCTACAATTCCCTGAGACCCCCCGATCCTGCTGGAGGTAGCCGCTCGCTTGGAAATCCCCTCAGACCTGAAGTACACCAAGGAACACGAATGGCTGCGGATGGAGGGTGAGCAGGCGGTCATCGGCATCACCGACTTCGCCCAGGACTCCCTCGGCGATGTGGTCTATGTCCAGCTCCCGGAGCCGGGTGCAAACAT
This sequence comes from Dehalococcoidia bacterium, assembly GCA_040902555.1. Classification (GTDB taxonomy): domain Bacteria; phylum Chloroflexota; class Dehalococcoidia; order WHTO01; family WHTO01; genus DASTBR01. Next base: position 24,396 of record JBBDXC010000010.1, on the reverse strand, counting down.
CGAGCAGTTTGCCAAGTTCGGCGAGATTGAATCGGTGAAAGCAGTCTCCGACCTCTTTTCGCCGATCGGCGGCGACGTCGTCGAGCGCAACGCAGCCCTTGACCGCCAACCTGAGCTGGTCAACAGCGAGCCTTACAGCGGCGGCTGGCTGCTCAGACTGACGCCCGCCGACGCCGCCCAGATTGACCAGCTGATGAGCGCCGCGGACTACGAAGCCCTGACCGCCAGCGGTTGAGCGGCTCGTGAGCCACCCGTACATCCCGAACACCGACGAGGACCGGCGCCAGATCCTCGACCGGCTCGGCCTCGATTCCTCGGACGCGCTGTTCGCCGACATCCCCGAAGACTGCCGCGACCCCCGCATCGACCTCCCGCCGCAACTGTCTGAACAGGAGCTGGTGGCCGAACTGGCGGGGCTGGCCTGGAAGAACATACAGCCCCAGCGGCCGTTGAGCTTCCTCGGCGCGGGGGCGTATCGCCACTACACCCCATCCGTCGTCTCGCACATCATCAATCGCGGCGAGTTCAAGACCGCCTACACGCCGTACCAGCCGGAGATCAGCCAGGGCACCCTACAGACCGCATTCGAGTTCCAGTCGATGATCTGCGAGCTGACCGGCATGGACGTCGCTAACACCAGCATGTACGACGGCGCCAGCTCCCTCGCCGAAGCCTGCCTGATGGCAGCAAGCGTCACGGGCCGGCGCCGCATCGCGCTCCTGTCCACCGCCCACGTCTCCTTCGAGTCCGTGATCAAGACTTACGCCGCCGGCAAAGGCTACGAGGTCGACGTCCTCGAGCCCGACCAGGTCGAGCTCGGCCCCGACCACGCCTGCCTGGCCATCCAAAACCCCAACTTCTTCGGTTACTTCGAGGATGTCGAAGCCCTTTCACAAAGCGCGAAGGCGGCCGGTGCCCTCTTCATAGTCTCTGCCGACCCCATCTCACTGGCGATGTTCCGCCCGCCGTCGGACTACGGCGCCGACATTGTTGTCGGCGAGGCCCAGTCCCTGGGAATCCCGCCGTCGTTTGGCGGCCCCTATGCGGGCATCTTTGCCTGTCGCCAGGACCTCGTGCGGAAGATGCCGGGCCGCATCGTCGGCCGCACGGCCGATGTCGATGGACGGACCGCCTACGTCCTGACCCTGCAGACCCGCGAGCAGCACATCCGTCGCGAGCACGCGACCTCAAACATCTGCACCAGCCAGCAGCTGCTGGCGTTGGCGGCCACCGTCTACATGACCACCCTCGGCAAACACGGGCTGCGTCGAGTGGCCGAGCTCTGCTACCACAAGGCCCACTACGCCGCCGGCCGGATAGCCGAGATCCCCGGGTTCTCGCTGCCGATCTCCGGCACCTTCTTCCACGAGTTCGTGGTGTCTGGCCCGCTGCCGACGCCGGAGCTGAAGGCGAGCCTCCTCGAGAAGGGGATCATCGCCGGCTACGACGTCAGCGACCGCTTCGCTAATGGCCTCCTGGTCTGCGTCACGGAGATGAACAGCAGGGCGGAGGTCGACAGGTTGGTGGAATCAATGCAGGAGGTCGTGCGCTGAGCGAGCTGCTCGACCGGCCCCGCGTGGTCAACCACGAACCCGGCCACGACCGTGTCCACCCGATGGCGCGTCAGCCCTTCGAGACCGACATGGGCGACCGCCTGACATTCGACCTGAGCCGGCCCGGGCGTATTGGCTGCATCCTGCCGAAGCTCGACGTGCCCGAGGCGGAACTACCGCAGGACCTGCTTCGCGCCGATCTGACCCTCCCGGAGATGTCCCAGATCGACGTAGTGCGCTACTTTACGGCGCTGAGCACACTGAACTACTCCATCGATACCGGCTTCTACCCGCTCGGCAGCTGCACGATGAAGTACAACCCCAAGGTCAACGACGACATTGCGGCCCTCCCCGGCTTCAGCCGCGTCCATCCGATGCAGGACGACGCCACAACCCAGGGGGCCCTTGAGGTCCTGTACCGCCTCCAGGAGTGCCTTGCCGCGCTGACCGGCATGGACGCCGTCTGCCTGGCGCCGGCGGCCGGCGCCCACGGCGAGCTGTCCGGCATCCTCTCGGTCAAGGCGTACCTCCAGGACCGCGGCGAGAAGCGACACAAGATACTGGTCCCCGACTCCGCGCACGGTACCAACCCGGCGACGGCCGCGATGTGCGGCTTCAGCGTGGCCAGCATCAGGACGGCGCCCGACGGCAACCTCGACATCGACGACCTCGCGGCGCAGCTCGACGACGATGTCGCCGCGCTGATGATCACGATGCCCAACACGCTCGGCCTCTTCGAGCCGGAGATCTGCCGCGTGGCTGAGATGGTCCACGCGGCGGGCGCCCTGATGTATGGGGACGGCGCCAACATGAACGCCATCATCGGACGCGCGCGCTTCGCCGACCTCGGCTTCGATGTCGTCCACATGAACCTGCACAAGACGATGAGCACGCCCCACGGCGGCGGCGGGCCCGGCGCGGGGCCGATCGGCGTGCGCAGCCACCTGGCCCCCTACCTGCCAACGCCGGTCGTCGAGCGGGACGAGGCAGGCGCCTTCCGGTTGGCCGCACCCGCGAAGTCCATCGGCAAGGTCGGCCTGTTCCACGGCAACTTCGGCGTGCTCGTGCGCGCCTACGCCTACATCCGCGCCCACGGCCTCGAGGGCCTGCGCTCGGTCAGCGAGAACTCGGTCCTCAACGCCAACTACATCCGGGAGCGGCTGAAGGGCGTCTACAAGCTGCCCTACGACCGTTCCTGCCTCCACGAGGTCGTCTTCTCGGGCAGCAACCAGAAGGCCCACGGCGTGCGCACCCTGGATATCGCCAAGCGCCTGATCGACTACGGCTTCCATCCGCCAACGGTCTACTTCCCGCTGATCGTCGATGAAGCCCTGATGATCGAGCCCACTGAGTCGGAAGGGCTGGAAAACCTCGACGCGTTCTGCGACGCCATGCTGGCGATCGCCCGCGAGGCGGAGGAAGACCCGGAGGTCGTCAAGACGGCTCCGCACTATTCGCCGGTGCGCCGCCTAGACGAGGCGACGGCCGCCCGCAAGCCCATCCTGCGCTGGCAGCCCAGCGCCGAACACGCTCCCCACGCCAAAGAATCCGGAGGGCCGTCTATCCCCCGCGGCGTCAGCTAACGAGGTGCAAATGGAAGAGCCTGACCTGCGCAAAGTCCTCGAGGAAACTAAGACGATCGCCGTGATCGGCATGCGCGAGCAGGGCGCCGCCGGCTACGTCCCGATGTACATGAAGGACGCCGGCTACGAAATCACACCGGTGAACCCGGGCTTGGACGCCGTCTTCGGCATACCGGCTCTCGATACGCTCGATGACCTCGATCAGCCGGTGGACATGGTTAACATCTTCCGCCGCAGCGAGGACGTGCCGGGCCACCTTGAGGAGATCCTCCGGGCCAAGCCCAAGTACGCCTGGATGCAGCTTGGTATCGCCAATGAGGCGGTCGCCCAAAAGCTGCGCGAGGCCGGCATCGGCGTGGTCCAAAACCGCTGCCTGATGGTCGAGCACGGCCGTCTCATGCGCTGACCCGCCCGCATCCATTCTGTTCATTCGCGATTCAAACGCTTTAAAGGTTGCTAATACGCGGAACCCTCTCCTTGGCAAGGAGAGGGCAGGGTGAGGTTGAGGGGTGGCTGCGGGGGGGGGGCGTACCCTTCGGCAGCTCGATCAGCGACGCGGTTGGTAGCCTTTCGAGGTGAGCGAAGCCGGCGCCCGACCTTACATCGCTATGGCGACCGGCCTCTGCGCCGTCTCGACCGCGGCCCTGTTCATTCGCCTTTCGCTCGACCACATTGACCCTCTCCCTGTAGCGGCCTGGCGCCTGGCTGTTTCCTCACTGGTGCTCTGGGCGTATGTAGTCGCCCGCGGGCAGGTGCCGCGGCCCCCTCGCCAGGTCCTGGGACTATGTGCCCTGGCGGGAGTGGCTCTCGCCGTACACTTCATGACCTGGGTCAGCTCACTCGACCTGACCACGGTGGCAGCCTCGACGACCCTCGTCGCCACTTATCCACTTATGGTAGCCGTGGCGTCGCCGCTGATCCTGAGAGAGACTCCGCGCAGGCTGGTGCTGGTAGCGGTAATCGTGGGAATGGTGGGGATTGTCCTGATCGCCCTCGACAGCGGCAACCCCTTGTCCGGGGACATCGCCGGCAACGCCCTGGCCCTGGCCGGCGCGGCGGCAGCGGCGGTCTATTTCCTCTTTGGCCGCAGCGTTCGGCCGAGACTGCCCCTCCTCGCCTTCATCAGCATCGTCTACGGGATCGCCGCGCTCGTCCTTGTGCCGGTCGCGCTCGCCAGCGGGACGCGGGTCCTGCCAGATGAGGCCGAGGGCTACCTGTGGCTGATTCTCCTCGCCCTGGTGCCACAGCTCGTCGGCCACTCGTCGTTCAACTACGCGCTCGGGCACCTGCCGGCGAGCTTTGTCACGCTGGTTATCCTCGGCGAGCCTGTTCTGAGCACTCTCCTCGCCGTAGTTTTCCTTGATGAGATTCCGGGACCGTGGGTCTACGCCGGCATGGCTGTTCTGTTCGCCGCCATCCTGGTAGCCAGCCTCGACGAGCAGCGACGGCTCCGCTCTACCGCTCTGCCCGGCCCCGAGGGCGCCCCGCTGGCGAGCTTACCCAGCACGCAGGCTGGAAGCATGCTCTAGGCCAGGGGCGCCGGCAGCGTGGCTGCCGCGCGTCTGACCACAAGCGCCGCCAGTTCTCCCTCGTCCTCTGCGGACTCGCTCCCGCCCGCAACCTCGATGGCCCAGCCATCGCCCGAGGCCCGGATGCACAGAAGCCGGCCACCTTCCGAGGACTCGGCGAGGTCACGCACCCAGGCCGCACCCGCGGCTTCGGGAGTAGCCACGAGGATCGCGTTCTCGCCGGCCCGCTCGACTGCCGTGCGCAGTTCTTCCTGGCCGGCCTCGTCTACGTTGAAGGCTGCGCCGGCGCGGCCCAGCGCCCACATCTCGTTCAACGTCGAGTTGGCCTGGAACTGCTCGCCTGGGTCTTCAGTCAGCGTTGTCGTCGATACCGTTGCGCCGGCCTCGGCGAGCGCTACGGCTATGCGCCTGCCCAGCGGGCCGATCGCCCCCAGGACGAAGGCCTGGCGGCCGGCCAGCGGCTTCGCTTCGCTCATGGATTGAACATAAACGAGGGGCCTCGACGGGGCCCCTCGTTGGACTTAGTCGTCGCTGCGCCTAGCCCGTGCTGCAGGCCACGCTCGCGTCGATCAAGATTTGAGTGCCTTCCTCGCTACTTGAGAACAGATCCGAAAGCGCTCCCTGATCCCCGGCAGCGACGGCCTCGACCGTATCCAGCAGCAGCTGGTGCAGATCCTCGCAGCTCGCCGGCGGCTGGATCTCCCGGATACCGTCGGCAAAGGCCTGGTAGTAGTCCTGGCATTCCGGCGGAACCTGGAGGGTCTCCGGGTTCAGCTCCGTAAAATCTACCGAACCCTGGCAGTTTGGATGCTCCTCAAGGAGTTGCGAGGCCAGGGTGCTGTAAGACTGGATGTACTCCGCTCCGGTAGCGGGCGAGTTGTTGACTTCGCCGGCCAACGGGTCGGTCGGCTCATCTGGCTCGGCCGCCTCCTCTTCTGGGTCGACGCCTTCTTCGTTAGTGGCGTTCTCTTCCTCGGTGGCGTCATCATCGTCATCGCCGCCGCAGGCGGAGAGCGCAATAAGCGACAGTCCCAACGTGACTATTAGCAGCCAGATCGGAAGCGCGCGTGTGATTCTTGTCACATTACCTCCTGGCGCCGGGGAAGCCGGCTCAACAGGCAGGATAGCGGAGTTGAATCTAAGGATCGCCCAAAGGGGCCGCTTGGAGCCGCCAGAGTGCCCGTTCGGCTCCTGTGTTGACCGTGTTGATATGAGCCGAATATGCTTACGCGATATTTGCAACACTCAGGCGGTTAAAACTTGGCTAAGATAACGTCGCCACAATGAAGGTCACTTTTCTCGGTACCGGGGCTGCCGCCAACCCGGACCGCGAGCAATGCTGCATCGCTGTCGAAGCGGATGAAACGCTGCTTTTCGACGCCACAAGTGGTACAGGCGTCCTCCGGCAGCTTTCCAGTGCAGGCATCGACCTCTCCTCCCTCAACCACGTTTTCCTCAGCCATGCCCATTTCGACCACGCCGGCGGTCTGCCGCCCCTCTTCCTCGCCATGATGGATACGCCCTCGCCGGGCCTTACCGTCCACGGCGCCGCCGAGACGCTCGAAGCCGTCCGCTGCTCCATCTACGACGAGCTCCCAGGGGTTGAGAAGTGGATGGGCGGCCGGCTCAAGTGGCACAAAATGGAATCGGGCGAGACCTGCCACATCGCCGGCAAGACGAAGGTCGAAGCAGTTGCCGTCGACCACACGGTGGCCTGCTTTGCCTACGTGGTTCGCGACAACGGCCACGCCGCGGTAGTCAGCGGGGACACCCGCTTCACAGAGAATCTCGTCAAGGCTGCGCGCAACTGCGACCTTTTGATCCACGAGGCCGCGGCGTCGGCGGACCGCACCGAATGGCTGCAGCTCACGGGTCACTCGAGCCCGCAAGACGCCGGCGTCACGGCGCGCGAGTCCGGCGCCAGGCAGCTCATGCTCACCCACATCGATCGCGATTGCAAGTACGAGCAGGGTATCGCCGAGGAGGCCGCGGCCGTCTATAGCGGCAGCGTCCGCATCGCCCACGACCTCATGACACTCACGGTCAACGGGCAGCGCTAGTCAGCGGCTGGCAACAACCTCAGGCTGGACTCCGAGTGCCGCACAACGTCGGTCCGCGCGAAGTACTGACGGTGCATACGCCCCTCCAGCCAGAAGGGCGTCAGGTCATCGTAATGCGTGCTGGCGGGATCCCCGCTCTGTCCCCCCGGCATCATTGCGTGCCCGGCGTTGACATCGGAAAGGTCGACGACCTGTCGAAAGCCCGGCACGAGGACCACATCGAAGCCGTCGGCAGGCATTCCGTTAGCGAAGACGCACTGGGCGTCGCCCGGCGCCTCGTAGGGCCCTCGGTTCAATAGGGCATCTTTGTCGCCGTCGCCGAGGGGATGGCGCAGGGTGAGCCGGTGCAGGCGACCGTACCGCCACTTCGAGATGTCAGCGCCGAGGTTCGCCCCAAGGAGCTCGACAGCGTCGCGCAGCGCGCCCTCCGCCTGATCCGCCCAACTGTCGAACCAGCCGCTGGGCTGTTCACTAAGCAGCTGCGCGAGCTTCGCCGCCTGGTTGAAGACCCAGCCGTTCTCACCCGTCAGCGGGTTGACGTAACGGCCCATCCAGAAGTCCCCGCCGCCCCCCAACCGCCGCTTCCCGATCCGGCGCGACATCTCACGCACGAAGCCGGTGTAGACGCATGCCGCCGCGCTATCGGCCGCAAGGCGGCAGTCCCACGAGGCGAGAAGGTCCAGGGCCGGCCGGCAAGCGGGGGAGCTCAGGGCCAGCCCACACAGGGCGGCGACGATCTGGCGAGCGGGCACGGACTCGACATCAACCTGCATGCGGGAGACATCGAGTGGGGAGTGCTTCTCCCTCGCGCGAAGCATCTCAACGATCCGCGGCGCCCGCGCCCCCTCGATAAAATCAATGCCCAGCCAATAGGGATAATCCGCGGGCGCCTGCCTGTTGTTGGTCGAGACCACGAATCCCTCATCGGGGTTGTGGAGGGACGGCAGCTCGGCGAACGGGATGAACCCGGTCCATTCTCCGTCTCCGGGCTCGTTGGGCAACAGACCCTTCGCGCCGCCGGCTCGTATCGGCACCTGGCCTGCAAGCTGCGAACCGATGTCGCCGTGGCGGTCGGCGTAGACGAAGGTGAGCACCGGCGCCGTCCACTCGCTGAGGGCCTCGCGGAAGCCCGACCAGTCCTTGCTGCGGGCGATATTCAGCAGGGGCCCGACCAGGCTGTCGCCACCGGCGAAGACGGTCTTCAGGCAGAGCCTCCTATCGCTGACACCAACCGCGGGACCGATGTCGGGGCCGTGACGGCCGACGAAGACCTCCTCGACCACGGTTTCGGCGCCCGCCACCTTGATCTCCTCGGGCACGGTCTGACCGTCGCCGTCATCAATGAAAATGTCAGAGCAGTCGACCATCCCGGCCGTCACCGACCAGGCGGCATGGCGGTTGTGGCCGATGATCACGCCGGGTATCCCCGGCATCGCCGCCCCGATCACGTCCAGGTCGCCGCAGCTCAGATGCACCTGGTGCCAGATGTTGGGAATTCCGGCGGCCAAATGAGGGTCGCCGGCGAGGACCGGCTTGCCGCTCGTCGTCCGCGAACCCGCGATTGCCCAGGCGTTGCTGCCTCCCAGCGGCCCCAGGGCTTGAGGGATCGCCCTGCGGAACTCGCCCAGGGCGGCGGCGGCCGCCTTGAACCGCGTGCCGCCGGCCCCCGCTTCGAAGCCTTCCATCTCCAGCGCCGCCAGGTCTTCCGGCGACACCACGGATGCAAGAAGGAGCGAGCGGATCACCTCGAGGTCCCAGTTTGGCGTGACGTTGAAGGCGGCGAGCATTGAAGCGGCGGATACGTCGGACGCCTCCCAGGGTTCGGGCTCGTAGCCCAGAAGCTCGAACTCGACAGGCCGGCGGCTGGCTTCGCCGATGTACATATTGATGCCCTCGACAAACGAACCGATGATCAGCGCTCCCTCGCCGGTCAGCGCCTGCACACTCTTTTCCGAAACGCGCTTGAAGCCGACCCGGCGAGTAAAGCGGTCAACGGGGAGCAGGTCAGGGCCGAGGATCTCGGCCAGCCGGCCGCTCGCAACACGCCGCGTGTACTCCATTTGCCAGAGCCGATCCCAGGCCTGCACGTAGCCGAAGAGAAAGAACAGGTCGTGGAGAGTCCGCGCGTAAACGTGGGCGACGCCCCAGCGGTCGACGAAGATCTCGGCCTCGGCCTTCAGCGCGGACATGGTCCGCTCGCCGTTCCGCTGGACCGCTGACCCGCGCCGGCGCAGCTTCAGGAGGCCGCGGGAGATCAGGGCCTGGGGAGAGGTTTGGACCACAGAAAGCGATTATCGCGGCGGGCGCCCTTGGCCTCTATGGAGGCGGCCGCTCCCCGCTTTACCGAACGTTAACCGTGCGACAAAGGGGCGTTAATCAAGCCCGCTCAGCAGCGGCCTAACTTATGAGAGCCGGACAACCGGGACCGACCCCCAGAGGCCTGGTACCGGAGGCGAGCGATGCCGTCCCCTCCGTCCCAATCGCGGACGCCGGTGATGTGCCCCCAACTGCGGTGTCGCTCCGCGAACAAAGCGCCCCCCTGTATGCCAGCACAGGGGGGCGCACCTCTTTCGAGCCTGCGTGACTTGTTGGCTCGTCCAGCGCTGACGACAATCGGGGGACATGACGACGGACGGCCCTGCAGGCTCCGTGGCGAACCTCTGGCGCCACCCTGTGAAATCGATGCTCGGCGAGGAGCTAGCCTCCGCGCGCATCGGTGAGCGCGGCATCGCTGGCGATCGAGCCTATGCGCTGGTCGACAGCGCGACCGGCGACGTGGCCAGCGCCAAGAACCCCCGCAAGTGGCCGACGATGTTCCAGTTTCGAGCCGTTTGCCTGACGGAACCAAACGGAGCAGGTGGCCACACCGTGGCGATCACACTGCCCGACGGCTCGACAGTCACGAGCCGGGACGCCGACGCCAACGAGCGGCTCTCCGCTGCTGTGGGCCGGGCGGTGACCCTCGATGCTTCCCCCGCGCGCCCTCCAACCCTGGACGAGTACTGGCCGGATATGGAAGGTCTCGACCACCGCGATACGGTGACGAACATTCCCATCGCGCGCGCCGCGCCCGGCACCTTCTTCGACTTTTCTCCGATCCACATCGTGACGACCTCGACGCTGGCCCGCCTCAGCGAGCTCTATCCTCCGGGCGAGTTCAGCACGGCGCGCTTCCGGCCGAACATCCTCGTTGAAACATCCGGGCAAACGGGGTTTGTCGAGAACGATTGGGCCGGCCGCACTCTCGCCATCGGCGAGGTGCGCCTGAGGGTGCTCATCCCCAGCCCACGCTGCGTCATGACTACGCTCGCCCAGGGCGACCTGCCGTCCGACCCCGGGATCCTGCGCACCATCGCCACCCACAACCGGCCCATGATCCCGGGAGCGGGCCGCGAGATGCCCAGCGTGGGCGTATACGCCATCGTGGTCGCCGGCGGCGTCGTTGAAGTCGGCGACGAAGTCGCGATCACGGCGCCGTAGGGCAGATGGCCGGCCGATATCATCTCTTGACTTCGTATCCAAGAGCCTTCTGCCCTGGTGCTCCGTCTGATTGCGAAGCCCCGGCAACAACCAAAGGCGGCCCGGTCCGCGCGAACGGGCCCTAGGCGCGGAGGCGCGCCAAGAAATCGCCGATCCGCCTCATGGCCTCCGCCAAATCTTCCAGCGATGCGGCATAGCATGCCCGCACGTGCCCGCGCCCACCCTCTCCAAAAGCCGAGCCTGGCACAACGGCAACCCTTTCCTCGATCAGCAGACGCTCCGCGAATTCGGTATCGCTGAGGCCCGTCGAGCGGACCGACGGGAAGGCGTAGAAGGCCCCGCCCGGCTCGTGGCAGGTCAATCCCAACTCATTGAAGGCATCAACGACCAGCCGGCGCCGCAGCCGGTACTGTGCCAGCATCTCCTGCACGTCGTGCTCGCCGTTGCGCAGGGCCTCGATCGCCGCGTGCTGAGCCGTCGTCGGCGCCGACATCATGACGTACTGGTGGACCTTCATCATCCCTTCGAGCAGCTCAGCCGGTGCGGCGATCCAGCCTAGCCGCCACCCGGTCATGGCATACGCCTTGGAGAACCCGCCGAGCGTAATCGTCCGGCCCCGCGCGCCGGGAATGGAGGCAACAGGGATGTGCTCGGCGCCATAGGTGAGCCGGCCATAGATCTCGTCGCTGATCAGCAGCAGATCGTGCTCGGCGGCCACCGCAACCACCGGTTTGAGGTCATCCCGACTCATGACGGCGCCGGTCGGATTGGCGGGGTATCCGAGCAGGATCGCCTTGGTGCGGTCCGTGACACGGCGTTGAAGCTCTGGCGCCTGCAGCCGGAACTCGCCCTCCATCTCGGTCGGCACCGTCACGAACGCTCCGCCGGCGAGCTCGGTGCACGGCCGATAGGCCACGTACGCCGGGTCGGCGCAGAGGACCTCGTCGCCAGGGTCGAGCACCGACGTCAGGGCTAGCTGGAGGCCCTCGCTCACGCCCGCGGTGATCAGCAGCTCGCTGGCCGGGTCGAAGCGCAGGCCACAGAGCTCGTCGAGGTGGTCAGACAGTGCCCGACGCAGCTCGGGCAGGCCGTAATTGGAGGTGTAGTGGGTCTGGCCCTGGCCGAGCGAGCGGATCGCGGCGTCGCGGATGTGCCAGGGGGTCACGAAGTCCGGCTCGCCGACGCCAAGCGAGATCACGCCGTCAAGCGAGCCGAGGAGGTCGAAGAAGCGCCGAATGCCAGACGGTGCGATCGCCTGCACCCGGCGTGAAAGGTAGCTGCGGGTTGCTATGTCGGAGGTCATGTCAGAGCGAGAGTGGCAGCCTTTCCGAGGTGTCGTGAGGATTGGTCTGCGCGCCCTGGACCTTGTAGCGGCGCATGATGAAGTGCGTTACCGTGCTCTGCACGCCCTCGAGGGTGGCCAGGTTCTCGGCCACGAAGTTCGAGACGTCGTGCATCGTCCGCGCCTCCACGATCAGGCCGATGTCGTAGCTGCCGGAAAGCAGGTAGACCGAAAGCGCCTCATCGAAGCGGGCGACGCGCTCAGCGATAGCGTCGAAGCCGACGCCCTGCTGTGGCACCACCCGTAGCTCGATCCAGGCCTGCACGCGGTCCTCGCCGGCGCGGTCCCAATCGATGATCGTGCGGTAGCCGAGGATGACGCCCTGTTTCTCGGCCTCTTCCAGCCTGTCGCGCGTCTCTGACTCCGACAGGCCAATGGCTTTGCCCAGCAGCTCCGGCGTCAGCCGTGCGTCTTTCTCAAGGGCCTTCAGTATGTCACTCACTGGCTTGAGCCTGAGAAGCGCAACCACAGAAGTCAAGCAGAGGCGGAATTGCCGGGCGGATGTCTTGCGCTGGACTAATCCAGGCAGACGAGCCAGTTCGTCACTTGATCGGCCAGCGGACCGTTCAGCCAGCGCTGGCGCCAGCTGTTGGAGTCATAAGGGCCGCTGGTCATAAGCGGGAATCCAGGCGCCAGCCCGGAGAATCCGCCACCGATCAGAATGCTCACCGAGCAGTCCGTGGTCAGCGCGCCGACCTCTCCAGGCCCCGCCCCACCCCTGCCGGTTTCCTGTTCGAGCACATGGTTCGGCCCTCCCGACGAGGTGAAGCAAAATGCTCTGACTTTGATGTTGTCGGGGGAGGCGCCGTTTCGCCAACTGACCTGCCATTTCGTACCGGCTCCCGGCCTGGAGGCCGAAATCGAGCTTGCAGGGTCGAGGAGGTCCCAGCCACCGCTGAGCAGGGTCGCTCCGTCACCACAGGCTGCGCTTAGCGTCATCGTCGCGCCGATGCTGCTACCCGGCCCGAACTCCGTAGCGAAGAACTTGTCGCCGCCGATGATTCCCTTGAACATGCACAGCACCCGGATACCGACGCTGTCGACGGTCGAGTCGTTCCGCCACGAGACCTTCCACTGGTTTAAGGAGTGCGGCAGATTCGCGCGGACGTGTGTGCCCGGTCCTACGCCAAAGAAGCCACCCCCGAGCATGTCGTCGCTCGGGAGGCAGGTGAGCGTGAGCGTGCCCATGCTGTTGGGCCCAGCGCCATCCGTGCTTGTAAACGACCTGACATAGGTGAACGGGCCTGTCTCAACCGGTTCCGCTTGCGAACCGGCGAACGCGATCGCAAGGAGAAGAGCTGCGGGCGGTATGAGAAAGACCCCGCGTGGGGGACCTGTTTGACATGGCTCCAAGCATGGAACCGCGAGATTACCGCGTCAAGGTTCAGCTCAGGAGGACTCCCGTGGAGGCAGGGCGCCCACGGAGACAGCCTGCCTAGAGCGGCGGGCGCGCGCTGAACCCCGCGGCAATCTCGTAGGTGTGGGCAACCCTCAGCATCGTGGCCTCGTCGAAGGGCTTACCCATCACCTGCAGGCCCACCGGCAGGCCGTCCACCAGCCCGCAGGGCACGGAGATCCCGGGCAGACCAGCGATATTCACCGGCAGCGTGCAGACATCGTTCAGGTACATGGTGTAGGGGTCGTCGACCTTGGCCCCGATGGGGAAGGCGGTGGTCGGCGTAGTGGGCGAGACCAGAACGTCGTAGGTTTTGAAGGCCTCGTCGAACTCCGCGCGGATAAGCGTCCGCACCTTCTGCGCCTTGACGTAATACGCGTCGTAGTACCCGGACGACAGCGCGTAGGTCCCGAGCATGATACGGCGCTTGACCTCGGCCCCGAAGCCGCGGCCCCGCGTCTGCTCCATGTTTTCCCACATCGACCTGCCTTCCTGGTAGGAGTAGCCGTATTTGACGCCGTCATAGCGGGCCAGGTTCGCCGAGGCCTCGCTCGGGGCGATGATGTAGTAGGTCGCCAGGGCGTAGGGCGTGCTGGGCAGGCTAACCTCCCAGTCAACCGTGGCTCCCTCAGCGACAAGGACGTTGATCGCCTGCGATACGGCCTCGCGGACCCCGGGCTCCATGTCGTCGGGGAAGTACTCGCGGGGCACACCGATGCGTAGGCCGCGGACGCCGCCGTCGAGCCCGCCAGTGAAGTCGGGGACTTCCAGCGGCGCGCTGGTCGAATCGTCGTCGTCGTGTCCGGCAATTGCTTGCAGGACGAGCGCAGAATCGCGCACGGTCCGCGTCAATGGCCCCACCTGGTCGAGCGAGCTGGCGAAGGCGACGACGCCGTAGCGGCTGACCCGCCCATAGGTCGGCTTCATGCCCACGACCCCCGTCAGGGCTGCCGGCTGGCGGATGCTACCGCCGGTATCCGTGCCTAGGGCAAACAGCGCCTCCCCGGCGGAAACAGCGGCCGCGCTGCCCCCGGACGATCCGCCCGGCACCAGGTTCTTGTTCCACGGGTTCCGCGTGGGGAAGTAGGCTGAGTTCTCGGTCGAGGAGCCCATCGCGAACTCGTCCATGTTCGTCTTGCCGACGAGCACCGCCCCCGCCTCCCGCAGCCGCGCGACGACGAAGGCGTCATAGAGCGGCACGAAATTCTCGAGTATCTTCGACCCGCAGGTCGTGCGGATGCCGGCAGTGGAGAGGGCATCCTTCAGCGCCATGGGAACCCCGGTCAGAGGGCCGGCCCTGCCGCCGGCGATCGCCCGGTCCGCCTCTGCCGCCTGCTCCAGGGCCAGTTCCGGCGTGCGCGTGATGAACGAACGGATGCCAGGCTCGACCCGGTCTGTCCTTTCAAGGACCGCGCGGGTCAGCTCGACCGATGAGACCTCTTTGGACGCCAGCCGGCGGCCGGCCTCCTCGACGCTGAGCTCGAACAGCTCCACTACTCGAAGACAGCCCTGATGCGGATGTACGCAGACTCCGTTCGCGGGGCCACGGATAGGACGTCCTCAACGCTGAGCGAGGGCCTCGCCACGTCGTCGCGCATCACGTTGGTCAGGGGCAGGGTGTGGGCCGTCGGCTCAACGCCGCTCGTATCAAGCTCGCCGAGGAGCTCGAAGTGCTCCAGGATGCCTGAGAGCTGCTCGCGCAGCCGCTCAACCTCAGCCTCGGCGAGGGCGAGCCTGGCGAGCGAAGCGATGTGGCGTACCTCGTCGGAGCTGAGCGCCAACAAATACCTCCCGGGTGCTGGATGTCTGACGAGTATAGAAGCGGGGTCAGTCAGGTTGAACCGCGTCGGCTGCCCTGGCCAGCTCGCGTTCGGTCGTTATCTCCCGCACCAGCACGACAAAGCGGGCGAGTGACGCAGACGCCTCTCGCAGCTCATTGATCAGGGGTCCAATCGGACTGCTCGACTGCGGTGCGTCGCCATAGCTGCCATGAAAAGCGAAGTAAGCCTGGTTGATCCGGCGGATAAAAATGTCTTCATCCGCGAGTTGCTGGCGCACCTCTTCCATCCGCGCCTCGGCCTGGGCGATGTCCCCCTGAGCCAGGAGGTCGTCCACTTCCAGCCGCAGCGAGCGCATGGTGCCCCGGAAGTCGATCGTGGTCGTCGGCGCCGGCGGCGCCGGGGCGCCCTCGATCGGATGCAGCCTCACGGCTTCGTCGCCGAGCTCGTTGCCAACCAGTGTGGCCACCGTCTCGTTTAAAATTCGTGATTCCGCGTTGTCGAAGTAAGTCAGTCCCAGGGGATAGAACGAGAGATAGTGGTGCATCCACTCATGGGCGATCAGGGTCAGCAGCCGCTCGTAGTAGAGGCCGGGCCGGACGTTGCTCGGATAGGAGCCCAGCCCGCCGATGTCCTCGACAAGCGCGGAGAAACCATCGTCCTCGGAACGCTGCTCAATCTCGATGGCCTCTGCACTTTCGAGGTCCGGGTCGAGCAGGTCCGAGCTGACCAATTCGATCCTGTCGCGGGGGGAAACCGCCAGGATTCGCGGCGGCCTTTCAAACTCGAGGGCGACGGGCGGCCAGACCGGCTCCGCCGAGCTAAAGAGCGGGAGCTCCGTCGTCAGGCCGGCCGAACGGATGGCGTCGGCGACATAGCCCGCGAGGACGGCCTCGACGTCGTTTTCGATCTGGTCGCGACGCGCAAGGACTGCGTCGATCCGTGGGTCAGTGGCGTCGGCCTCGGCGAGGTCGCGCGCCTCCGCCGTCAGCGCCAGGAACTCGAGGATGAGCTCTCGCTCTTCTCCGTCAGACCGATTCTCGAGGCCAAAAGCGACCCTGAGCTGGTAGAGCCCATGACCGAGCAGGTGATCGACCTCGTAGCGGGGGACGCTGAAGCCCTGCCCGCCGCCCACCGCCCCGAGCGTCTGCGCCAGCAGGAGCGTACCGCCGGCGAGCGTCCCCAGGTAGAGGGCAAATGCCAACACCGCGATCCGGAACTGGCGCCGTCCGTCCTGCATACACAATGGTTCTACGACAGAGGGGGCCGACTATGCTTGAACTCAGGAGCCGCCGGGTGCACGGCCCGTCCGGTTCCCGCAACTCGCTCGGTAGTGCAGTGGCGGCTGGATTGGGAGCTGGAGAGCAAACGTACAGGGTCATTCTTGCCCTGAGTAGCGCCGAGGACGCGCAGTCCCTACTTAACTTTGCCAACAGTGCAATGCGTGCCTCCCACCCCGACCAAGAGCTGATCGTGCTCGGTGTGGTCGCGGCGTCGGGTGACGCGGGCCGCGACGCTCATAGCGCTCGCCAGCTGCGCCGCGGCATCGGTACCGCCGTGCGCAAGGCAGGTCTCTATGGAGAGCGCACCATCGTGCGGACCGCGCCGTCCTTTGCGGCGGGGGTCAGGGCGGCGGTCCGCAGTGCTCCCGCATCCTTCCTGGTCGTCGGCTGGCCGGGGCAGAGCGGGGCGAAGGACGATGCCGACCTCGCGTCGTCGCCACCCTGCGATGCCGCCTTCCTTCGCTCCGGCGAGGCGGGCGACTGGCGGCGTGTCCTCGTCGCTGCGCGCGGCGGGCCTCAGGCCGAGCTGGCCCTCGAACTCGCGCTCAGCATCGGCCACCGCTACGGGGCCGACATCACCCTGATGCATGTCGAACGGCCGTCCAGCGGCGAACAGGCTCGCCAGCGCGAGCACCGCCTCTTCCAGTCGCTCCTTGCGCGCTGCCGCGACTACCCGCGGTTGCACCTGCACACGGTCAGCACGGAGGAAGTCAGCGAGACCATCGTCAAGGAATCTCAGCGCTTCGACCTGCTCGTCCTCGGCGCCGCCCTGGCCAGCGGGCAACCCGGCGAGGGCCTCGGCGAGGTGCCCGAGCGTGTCGCAGCGGAGGCTTCGTGCACAACAGTTGTGGTTAAGGCCGGGACGCCGCCCGACCCTGCGATCTTTCAGGCCCCAGCCCCCAGCATCAACGTGCTCGTCGACCGCTGGTTCGCCGACAACACCTTCCACTGCCGCGAGTTCAGCGACATCGGCCTGCTCGTCAAGGCAAAGCGCCGCGCCCGGCTGACGGTCAGCCTCGCTGTCATGGCGTCTGAGGACCGCGGCGCCCTGCCCAACATCGTGGAGACGCTGCGCGCCGAGCTGCAAGAACGCCACGCTCTGCTCGACGAGCTGGTCGTCTTCGACCAGGAGGGCGTTCCTCTGAGCTCTGCTACGGAGGCTCCAGCGACCTTATCGAGGAACGGCCGGGGCCCGGCGGGGGCCCGCCCGGGGCGAGCGATCTGGAATAGCCTCGGCCACCTCAAAGGCGACATCGTGGCCTGGCTCGAGGGTGACATCCGCAATATCCACCCGCGCATGGTCTACGGCGTGGTCGGGCCGTTGCTGACGCACGACGGCCTGCAGTACGTTAAAGGCTTCTACCAGCGGCCTGAGACGGCCAACGACGCCGACTTCGGCGACGGCCGCATGCAGATCACCGAGCTCACCGCGCGCCCGCTGCTCAACCTCTTCTTCCCCGAGCTGTCCGGCGTGGTCGAGCCGCTGAGTCGCGAGCACGCCATTCGCCGCTCAGCCGTCGAGCAGATGCCGATCTTCGCCGGCCGCGGCGTAGAGGTGGGGCTCTTGATCGACGCCTTCAGCCGGCTCGGGCTGCGCTCCATCGCACAGTCCGACCTCGAGTCGAGAGTCGGCCACGACCTCAGCCTGAACGAGGTAACCGCGCAGGCCTTCAGCGTGATCCAGGTGATCATGAAACGCCTGGGCGAGCGTCACGACCTGCACCTGCTCTCCTTCGGCCAGCCCAGTATGAAGCTGATCCTGCAGCGCGACGAAAAATACCATTTGGAGCTGGTGGAAGCCGCCGAGGACGAGCTGCCGCCGGTCGCGCAGTCCGTTATCTCTATCCCCTAGAAGGTGGGCTTCCCTATAATCGCCCTCGGACTCTCGTCCAGCCGGAGCCTGAACTTTTGACCGTCAGCGCAGCCCAGGCAAGGCAACACACGCGTTACGGCCTGTCCTACGCATCTTTTGAAGCTAAGGTCGTGGCCTATCTGCTCGACCTGCTCGTCCTCGCCGGCGTGCTGTTGCTGCTCATTGCCCTTTTTCTTCTCCCCCTCGTCTTCGCTACAGACTCGGGCGAGGAGGATCTTCCCGACTGGGCGATCTGGGCCGTGATCCCGATAGTTCCCGCCTTCATCCTCTTCACCCTGCTCTACTACGTCGGCCTCTGGCTTTCGGCGGGGCAGACAATCGGCCAGATGATCGTCTCGATCAGGGTCGTCCGCCGGGACGGCTACAAGCTCGGCCTGTCACGCGCCTTCCTGCGCTACCTGGCGCTGGCCATCCCCTCGATTTTCGTCTTCATCGCCCTGTTTTCGCTCTGGGCCGCGATAGTCCTCTTCGACGCGGCCAGTGGCGACTTCGGCAGCTTCACGGTCACCATCGGCATCTTCCTCGTCATAGCCCTGGCCGGCGTGGGCGGCTTCATTTATTCACTGTTCGACGCCGAGCGCCGGGGCTTGCACGACATCCTGGCTGGCACAGTGGTGGTGGAGGGCTAAATGGCGTCCAGTCCCTTCGACGGTGGCGGCAACCCGCTTCCCTGGCTCAAGCCGTCGCGGCAGGCCGAGCCTACGCCCGCGCCGGAAGCCACCGACGACGCGCAGGCGGTCAACGGTACCGCCGACGTTGACGCCAGGGAGCTGACGGAAACCCGCCCGTACGCTGCGCCGGCTGAGCCGATTGACACCACCGAGATCCCTCCCGCGGCTGCCCCCGCTGTTCCCGAGCCGGAGGCCGAGGAAATCCCTGCGGACATGCCGTCGGATCAAACCGAAGCGCCAGAAACGTCGGAATACCCCATCCCTCTTCCTCCTGTCCCGACGGCCGAGGCGATAGCCGAGGCGGCTCCGAAGAAGAGGGGTAGGCGCCCCCGCAAAACCGCCGAGCCTCTGAACGAACAGACGACCCTGCCAATCACCGCAAGCGATGACCTTAGTTCGGTCCAGGCCGAGCAACCAACGCTGATCCAGCCTTCCGCGGTCGAGGAGGCCATCGAGGCCACCCCACGTTCGGCCGTAACCGAGCCGCAGCCGCAAGCGATCCAGCCCGAACCACCCGCGTCCGTCATGGCCGTTCCTGATGAAATGCCGGCAGGCAGCACCGGTCTTGCTGATCATGATCGGCCAGCCGAGGTAACGGAGGCCGCGGAGAGGCCCATATTCCCACCCGGCGCCGCGGATGAGCTGCCGCCACCGCAGCCCACTCCGGAGATATCTACGACGAGCGCCCGCCTGCGCCTCTCCGACATCCTCAAGGAGGCGGAGAAGCAGCGGAGGGTGCCCCTGGCCCCACCCATCTTCCCGCAAGCGGCCGAGCCCTCGATTCCACCGGTGATTCCAGACGCGGAGGAGATGGCCGCGAGGGATGAATATTTCGAGGCCCCTCCCGCGGCGTCGCCCACACAGCCGCGGCCATCGCGCCCGGCACCCGCGGTCTCGCCTGACGAATACCCCTCGCTCCTCGAGCGCCCGCGCGACGGCAAGACAGAACCCTACCTCGACCTCATGCCCGAGGCGATGGCCGACGAGGTCGACCAGAATTTTAAGGAGCTTGACCGGCTGCCGGCGGCCGCCGACCCGGCGCTCGCCCGCACCGCAGCTCCCTACGTGGCCCCGCCGCCGGCGCGGGAGCGTCGCTTCCAACCGGACACCGCCGGCCGCGTGCCCTGGAAGGTGCTCAACGTAATCCTGCTGGGGATCGCTCTGGCCGGCTTCATCGGTGCCCTCAGCGGCTGGGTGCTGACCCGCGAGGAGTCCGCCAGCGACGTCAACCGCCGCATCGCCGCACAGCTGACCGAGGTCGACCGCTACCTGGCAAACAACCTCCAAGCCATCCGTGAAGCCGAGCCCGACGACGGCGGCCGGGTCGCCCTGCCGGGATACCCCCTGCCGATAACCCTTTCCGCAGAGGAGGCCGCGGAGCTGGGGAGCGACGAGCTGCGCGATGTTATCCTCGACCGCGCGGCAGACTTGACTTATGCCACCGGCGTTGAGGCCTACGGGCCGAGTTCCGGCCTGCTCGACGACCTCTCAACGCCCGGCCTTGTGCGCTTTGGCATTGAAGTTATGCAAGAGAGCGCTCACGACCGCTTCCTGCAGCTAACAGCGGTCTTCGGCGGGGTCAGCGTCTTCCTCGCCGCCGCGCTGCTGCTCCTGACGCGGCGCAGCGGCCGCCTCAGCGGCCTGGGCGCGGCGATGATCCTCGGTGGAGTCATCGCCGTTGCGGGCTCGCTCTTGATCCGCTTCGTCTTCGATCGCGCCACGTCCAGCGAAGACGACACCCTTTCCGACGGGCTGGGCGATATCGCGGCCGACATCAGCTTCCTCTTCCTGCGCAACTCGCTCGTCTTCTTGGTCGTTGGCGTCATCGTCGTGGCCCTCGGCTTCGCCCTCTCCAGGTTCGATCGCCGTCAATTGGAGGAGATCGACACGCTTGAGCGTGAGCCGGCGGTCACCGCTTAACCCGGCGCCGCTTGACGCCGGGGCGTCTGCCTCGGGACACTACCCTTCACCGTCACACATCAATCCAGGAGGCTCTACATGGCTCAGACAGGCAAGGCCGCTATCTACCAGGGCCCGCAGAAGGGCTACGCCATCGAAGAGGTCGAAGTCCCCGAGCTCGAGCCCGGGTCGATCCTCGTCAAGGTGAGCATGGGCGGGGTCTGCGGTTCCGACCTCCACATCTGGCGTGGCGATTCGCCGGTCTGGGCGGGCCTCGTCGGCCGAACCGGCGGACACGAGATGGTGGGGCAGGTGGCCGCCCTCGGCCAGGGCGTGACCACGGACTCGCTCGGCCAGCCCCTCAAGGAGGGCGACCGCATCGCCTACGCCTATTTCTACCCCTGCCTGCATTGTTGGTCCTGCCTACACGGCCAGTTCGCCGCCTGCCCCAACAAGACAGCCAAGATGAGCAGCGGCTACACCCGCTTCAGCGGCGCCTTTGCCGAGTACTACTACCTCCACCCCAATCACTGGGTCTTCAAAGTCCCCGATGAGCTGACGAACGAAGTCGTGACGCCGGTCAACTGCGCGCTCTCGCAGGTGATCTTCGGCCTGCACCAGGCCGGCTTGCGCTTCGGCGACACCCTGGTCGTCCAGGGCGCCGGCGGGCTCGGATTGAACGCCTGCGCCGTGGCCAAGGATATGGGGGCAGACAAGGTCATCGTCATCGACGCCGTGGCTGACCGCCTGAAGATGGCGCGCGACTTCGGTGCCGACGAGACGATCGACATCAGCCAGACCACCGACATGATGGAGCGCGTCGGCCGGGTGATGGAGTTGACCGGCGGCAAGGGCGCCGACGTCGTGGGCGAGTTCGTCGGACTTCCTAGCGTCATCCCTGAGGGCATGTCGATGCTGCGTGCCGGCGGCACCTACCTTGAGATCGGCAACATCAGCATCGGCAACACGGTCGAGATCGACCCCGCGGCGCTCTTCGTCTGGGGCAGTAAGAAGATGGTCGGCGTCATCATGTACGACCCATGGGTCATACCCAAAGCCCTGGACTTTCTCGTCCGCTCAAAGGGCCGCTACCCGTTCGATCGCGTGGTCTCCCACAAGTTCCCGCTGGCTGACATAAACGAGGCCTTCAAGCAGGCCGAGTGGCAGAACCGCCAGGGCGACCAGACCAAGATAAGCCGCGCCGTCGTTGTCCCGGCCTGACGATCCGCGTCGCCCGAGGGAGAGGAGAGAAGCTTGGCTCCATACTCGCAGCCTGTCAACACCGTTACACCCAGCATTCTGGCACTGGTACTGTTCTTCGCCCTCTCGCCGTTAGCGGCCTGCGGCGACGATGACGATGGCCCTCCAGCAGCGGCCACTCCGACAGGCACACCAGCAACAGCAGCCTCCCCGACGGGGACATCAGCGCCACAAGGGGTCGCCGATCCCGCTCGCGAAGAGGTGCGCGCCGTACCGGGCGAGTACGACTCGATCCAGGCGGCCGTGGATGCCGCCCAGCCCGGCGACCTCGTCCTTATTTCGCCCGGCCTTTACGAGGAAGATGTCGTTGTCACGACAGACGATCTCGTGCTCCGCGGCCTCGATCGCAACGAAGTGATCCTCGACGGAGGCTACGAGCTGTCGAACGGGATCAAGGTGGATGGTGCTAGCGGCGTGGCCATAGAGAACATGACTGCCCGGCGCTACACCATCAACGGCTTCTTCTGGCTCTACGCGGATGGTTTTCGGGGGTCCTATCTGACCGCCCACAACAACGGCTATTACGGGCTGAACAGCTTTGGCTCCCGGCGCGGTCTCTTCGAACACTCCTACGCTTCGGGCCACGCCGATGGCGGATTCTACGTTGGGCGATGCGAACAGTGCGACATCGTCATCCGCAACGTGGTCAGTGAGCATAACGGCCTCGGTTTTTCGGGCGCCAACGCCACGGACTTTTCGATTGTGGAGTCAACGTTCCGCTTCAACCGTGCCGGAATCGCTCTCACCAGCAGCGACCGCAAGGAATTAGGCCCACTGCGTGCAGTCGCCGTTGTCGGCAACCTCGTCTACGCCAATAGCAACATCGAGACCGCTGTCACCGAAATCCTCAGGGTCACGCAGGGCAACGGCATCCTCATCGCCGGCGGGGTCGACAATGTGGTCGAGCGCAATCGTGTCTTCGATCACGACATTGGCGGAATTGGCGTGATCCCATGGCTTGATTCAGAGTTCTGGCCGAACGAAGGCAACATCGTCCGCGGCAACCACGTCTCTGATTCGCGCCTGGTTGACCTCGGTCTCTCCGATGGCGATGGGTCGGGCAACTGTTTCGCCGACAACAGCTTCACCAGCAGCGCCCCGCTCGTCCTCGAGGACTTGCGTCCCTGCGCTGGCCCTTCCAGTGGCGACCCGACGGCTGGCGCCCTGGACCTGGCGGCCCTCCTGGCGCGTGAAACCGCCCCCTCCGGCGACTACAAAACCCAACCCACGCCGGAGCCCCAGTCGCAAATGCCAGATCCAGCAACGTCGGCCTGGACGCCGGCGGGAGAGGTGCCGGACATCGATCTTGAAGCGATTGTCCTTCCGCCCGCGCCCTGAGTACTCCGTGGAATGCTCCAAGGGCGGAAGTGAAGGTACAATCCATCCCGGGTTGAACGATGACATCCCGGCCTGACGGCTCCACTGGACCCGTCGCCGTGATCACCGGGGCCAGTAGCGGCATCGGCGAGGCGACGGCCCGCCGCCTCTCTACCGATGGTTACGCGGTGGTCGTTGGCGCGCGGCGGTTGGACCGCCTCGAGAAGCTGGCGTCCGAGCTCGGCGGTACCGCCCTGCACCTCGATGTCCGCGACAGCGCCAGCGTTGATGCCTTTGCCGCCAGGATCCCGCGCGCGTCAGTCCTGGTTAACAACGCCGGCGGCGCCTTCGGCCTCGAACCAGTCGCCGAGCTCAACGAGGACCATTGGCGAGCGATGTGGGAGACCAACGTCCTTGGCCTCGGCCTGGTCACCCGCGCGCTGCTTCCGGCCTTGCGCGCCTCCGGCCAGGGCCACATCGTCAACATCGGCTCGATCGCCGGCATCGAGGTCTACAAGGGTGGCGCCGGCTACACCGGCGTCAAGCACGCCGTCCGCGCCATCTCCCAGACGCTGCGGCTTGAGCTGCTGGGCGAGCCCATCCGCATCACCGAGATCGACCCGGGCGCCGTCGAAACCGAATTCAGCGTCGTGCGTCTCGGCAGCGAAGAGGC
This sequence comes from Dehalococcoidia bacterium, assembly GCA_040902555.1. GTDB lineage: Bacteria > Chloroflexota > Dehalococcoidia > WHTO01 > WHTO01 > DASTBR01. The sequence goes on along the minus strand of JBBDXC010000010.1, from coordinate 699 downwards.
GGCGGCCAAAGTCTACGAGGGCTTTCAGCCCCTCGTCGCCGAGGACATCGCCGAGTGCGTGGCTTGGGTCGTCAGTCGGCCGCCCCACGTCAACGTCGACCAGATCGTCGTGCGCCCACTGGCGCAGGCGACCGCCCAGCTCGTCCACCGCCAGCCCCACGACTAACGCACGCTCCAATTACCCCACACCCGGCCGCCAGCGCGCCTGGGGGGGGGTGAGGGGGCCACGGCCCCGCCGACAAGGGTCGTCCGACGTCGCCGACCCGTGAAGCGGTTCCCGCGAACGTTCCCCGGGCGGTCACGGATCGTTCATCCTCGGCGTCGGCCCGATCCTGCGCAAACCCGCAGGCCGCGAAGGTGGAGGTGGGAGAGGATGGCGGGCCACGCGCCGCTGCGGTAGACCTACGCCATGGACGCCGAAGAGATCTTCGACCTGATCGTGCGGGCGGACGAGAAGCTGAAGTACGCGACGGCGGCGAACGCGGACGTGCGCCGGATGCAGGCGCGCGAGCTGCTGGGTGAGGCGCTGGCGGCGGCGCGGGACGCGGGCAACGATGCGCTCGTGTCGCAGGCGGAGTTCCGGCTGCTCGACCTCGACTCCACCGACTGAAGCGGGGTTCCGGCGAGCGGTGCGGGTCGGGTGGGCGGGCGTGCGATCACGCCCGGCGTGGGATCAGCCGGGGCGGACGGCGCCCCAGG